>JBAZNY010000011.1:0-57083 GCA_041649025.1 Bdellovibrionales bacterium
CGGCGGCACGCTCTATCTCTGCCCTCTACAAAGCCATCGCTCGCATCATCAGGTCTATATCACCCTCAGAATGCGCCGCTTATCTCAACAACTCAGGCTATCTCGTATGATAGGAAAACGCTCTAGCAGTGATAACAAAGCTAGGGGCGGGGTTGGTGGTTGCCGCAGGAAATCTGTAGAAAGTATTGGATAACCCTAACCTCTCACCCCTCCCCTAACCCCTCCCTCAAGGGGAGGGGAACACGTTTAGGATTACGGCAGCGTTATTTCTAATCAACCAACAAATAATTAAAGTTTATTTTGCTTCGTTTAAGAGAGTGCGGGATACGACCCCGCCGCTTGTCGTCGCAATGTCGAAACTGCGCACCTTCTTTGCGTGAGTCAGGTGCATGATGGAAATCGCCGTTCGAGGCGGCGTCGGCCTTACGAAAAGGCTCTTTTCTTCGTCGAACATCGGCAACGCGTAAAGAGTCAGCCAATTAAACTCCGCCGGCATAATCTTCAGGGGAAATCCTTGCGTATAAACAGCCATATTCAGGCTTAATTGATCGCCCATAAACTGTTCGCGCGTCATTTTGGCGACACGCTGCAAACAGGCTGTATAAACATCGCTCCACGCTTTCCATACGGGAGAATTTGCGCGCATCGCAAAAACGGCGTCGCTGAGCATCGGGCGGGGGGAAATTTTGGCGACGGCATCAGCCGGAAAATTCGCGCGATACCACTTCAGATGATATTCCCACGGCTGAGAGCTGAGAAAATACGGCTTGTAATCTCGGTCGATTTCGGAGGCGATAAAAAGGTCGTCCTCGGCTCCTGCTCCGGCCAACATCGTGTCGATGGCTTCCGGCGTCTGCGCCCAGGCATCGGCATCTATCCACATATAAACATCGTAGTCCGGGAAATAACTTGGCAGGAAAGGCCGCGCCGTCATGGCGCGAAAGCCTTGAAGCTGTTTCTCCCATGCCTCGCGATCGGGGTATTCGAAATCGACGCATGCCGGAACAATTTTGACGTCAAAGGCGGCAAGCTGAGCCTTGGCGTTTTCGCCAAGGCCGACGTCCAGAACGCCGATATCAAAAGGGACGGAAAAGCAGAGCGCGCGCAAAGACCTGAGCAGGCCAAGCGCTAGCGGAAGATACAGATCGTTTGTAGCCGTGATGACAATATTGCGAGGGGCGGTCACGACGCCACCGGATTATCCCTGACGCGCTTTGTAGCGGGGATTGGTTTTGTTAATGACATAGGTACGACCCTTGCGGCGCACGACCTTGCAATTAGCATGGCGCTTTTTCAGCGACTTGAGCGAGTTGGCAACTTTCATAACTCTATTCCTTACTTTCTTCGAAGAAGGCCGCAAACTAAGGATTACCTTCCGCGCTGTCAAGAAAATCACGCTATGCGCCTCATATTTCAAAGAAAACCTTCGTCCGTAACCGTTTGTTAACCAGAAAAACCTAGAATCAGAATCAGTGAAAAGGTCTTTTTATTTCAGACCCTTGGAGGCAGGAACATTAATCAGTTCAGTCCAGCCCTCTCTTCTTTAAAGCCCCCTTTCGGCTCGGTCTCTTCCGTACTCCCCGTTGCATCGTTTTCATCGCCTCCCTGCGGCGCGTTGTTTTGCGTCTGCGCTTTTATCTTCCTCAAACCAAGGAGTATCCATGGGCAAGCGGCATCGTCTTGAGTCTTTAAACCGCAAAGAAAAAAATTATAACGTCGAACCTCTTTATGGAAGAAATTCTCCTTGGGATCCGCTCAACAGCCCCGCCTTTGACCGCCGCGATCAGGCTTACGTCCGCAAAGTTAAACCGCAGAACGCCAATCAGTCCCTTCTTCTGGATGCCATGGCCAACACCAATCTTGTTGTCGCGCTCGGACCCGCAGGCACAGGTAAAACTTATCTTGCCATCACGGCAGCCGTCGAAGCTCTTGAAGCAGGACGCGTCGACCGCATTATCCTGTCTCGCCCCGCCATTGAAGCGGGCGAGACACTGGGCTTTTTGCCGGGCGATCTGCAGGAAAAAATGTCGCCGTTCTTAAGGCCTCTGTACGACGCGCTTAACGACCGCATCGGCGGCAAAAGGCTTAAACAACTTCTGGCGGAGGGATCGATTGAGATTGCGCCCGTCGGTTTTATGCGCGGGCGGACGCTCAACAACGCTTTTGTCGTCATCGACGAAGCGCAGAACTGCACCTATAACCAGATTAAAATGTTGCTGACGCGCCTTGGCTGGCATTCGACGATGGTTTTGACGGGCGACCCCGATCAAAGCGATTTGCTGGAAGGCCTGTCGGGGCTCACCGACATTGCGCGGAGGCTTGAGGTTGTCAAAGGCGTTTCAATCGTGCGCCTGACCGACCATGATATCGTGCGGCATCCGCTCGTCGCGAGCATGCTAGGGGTTTTATAATCGAGAATTAAGGGCTTTACGCATCACAGTGCGGGTACTGATATTTTCCTACGATAACGGCATCGGTTGTTCCGTCGCGAGGCTGTGGTTGCGGTTCGCCTTGATCATCCTTTTTAACTACAGGTGTAGATATGACACAGGAGTCGATGTACCTCTTCCCTGGCGGGGTTAGACGTCTCGCCTGAATTTCATCCATTTCAAAGCTCATGCTGTATTTCCTTTTTGGGTATTAAGCGGTTAAAAGTTTTTGCAATTGGATATCGGCGGTTTACTTACAGTGGTGGCCAGATACGTATCGCGGATTACTCATTGACCTTGCGCGGGCTTCATCGCCAGATGCAGTGTCGGGGCCATCTGTCACTTTCGCGTCCGCATTTACTACAAAAAGAGTGTTACGAGGATCCTCTTTAACGGTCTCGCCTCGTACCTCGCCAAGATTCATGCCCTCAGCCGAAATAGATATAACTTGAGCAAAACGAGTCCTTGTTCCGCTTGTTTCACCACGAAGCTGTCTGATCATGCTAAGTTTCCCTTTTTAGGTAATAAGTTACCCTGAAAGTATAGTATATTAAAAATACTTGCGCAAGGAATAGATGTCCTTGCTTTATGTAACCGTTTGTAAAATATCAATATTTTTACATCCGCCCCGTCAGGGTTTCTTTGCCCGGGAACATGTGTTTGTCGAGCAGGGTAAAGACCTCTTCGACGCTTGTGGCCACCTCAAACAAATCAAGATCGGGGGGTTGTGAGAATCCCTCCGCGACCGTTTTTTTGATAAGCGCGATCATCTCGTCCCAATAGCCATCTTGATTTAATATAATAATGGGGTCGTTGTGAAGCTGAAGCTTTTTCCACGTCAAAAGTTCAAACATCTCGTCCAGCGTTCCGAGGCCTCCGGGCAGAATAATAAAGGCGTCGGAGTGATCGACCATCATACGTTTGCGTGTGTGCATGTCGGGAACGATGTGCAATTCGGTTAATCTGTCGCTTGGAAGCTCCCGCTCGCGAATATGTTCTGGAATAATGCCGATGACGGTGCCGCCTTCTTCCAGCGCGGCAGTGGCAAGAATGCCCATCAGCCCCACTTGGCCGCCGCCGAAAACAACATGCAGCTTGCGGCGGGCTAACTCTTTGCCGATGGCTTGAGCCGACATTTTATATTTTTGCGCGACTTTATTAGAAGATCCGCAATAAACGCATACAGATGAGAGTATCAAGATATGTTTTCTGCTTTCATTGATTGAGAAATAACAAGCCTTCTGTCGCAGTCTATACGACATTTACTAAAAAGAAGCTAACCGCCTTCGCCAACGGGCGGTTCCGGGGGATTTTCTTTTGGCGCAGGCGGTGGCTGGGGCGGGGACACAAAAAGATATTTACCGATGAGTTCGATATAGGGGCGCGCTTCCTGCATAAAAATGGTGAGGGGATAGAATATATAATCTGCGGAAATATTCTCGGGCGCTTCAAACAATGCCCTTGCCGATATTTTATTCGATGCGTCGACGTCAAAACACACTTTATGCAAAACCTGCGAAGCCCTGAGAATTGTCTTAAGCGCCTCTCTGCGCTCATTGGATTCGATGCTGAACGGTATGTAACCGATGTCGGCGTTGACTAAAAAAAGATACTTTTCGTCTTGCTTGATCCGGCGCACTTCAAAATTCAGTCCGCCGAAGCCAAACCAAAACCGCTCCAACGTCTTGGAGGGGGTTTTTGAGACTTCTTCGTCAAACCTCTGCAGCAGGCTCCCGACATCCGTCGAGGGGCCGCCGGGGGCGGAAGGGGTGTCCTTGGGAGTGGAGTCCGACATAAGAGGGGCTTCCGGAACAGGCGGGATTTACAGTTGGATTCGTAAAGAAGATATCATAGACTTCGCGGCCTATGACAGCGTTAATACGCCTTCGTGTCAAGAACTTGCGAGTCTTTTTCAATTATCCGCGCCCTTAACCGAGAAAAAAAGTCATGAAATACGATAAGTTTGTTGATTTCTTCCACCCCGCAGGCTGGCCTTTTATCGGCATCGCTGCGGGCGTTACTTTTATTTTGTCTTTCATCAGCGGTTTTTTCTTCTCGGTTGGCCTTGTTCTGACGGCCTGGTGTCTTTACTTTTTCCGCGACCCCGAACGCGTAACCCCCGCCCGCGCAGGTCTTATGGTCAGTCCGGCGGACGGCGTTGTCGTGGCTATTCAAGACGTTGTCCCCGACGCGGAATTCGGCCTTGGCAACGCGCCTAGAGCGCGCATCAGCATTTTTCTGAATATCTTTAACGTGCACGTCAACCGCATTCCCGCCGACGGCAAGATTATCGCCCGCCATTACAGGCCGGGAAAATTTTTCAACGCTTCGCTCGACAAGGCCAGCGTCGATAACGAGCGCATGGCTCTGACGATCATGCTGGAAGGCCAGCATCCGCATGCGGGCGAAAACATCGGCGTCGTGCAAATCGCAGGGCTTATCGCGCGCCGCATTGTCTGCGACGCGCACGTCAACCAATCCGTCAAGGCGGGAAATCGTTTCGGTATTATCCGCTTCGGTAGCCGCACGGATATCTATTTGCCGCTCGGCGTGCATTCCTTGGTTTCCGTGGGACAGACTATGCTGGGCGGAGAAACCGTTCTTGCCGATCTTCTTTCAACCGAAGATGCCCGTAAGGGAGAGGTGCGCCTATGACAAACGAGCAAGAAACTCCGCCCCGCCACGTCGTCAAAGACCTTCCTTTGACGCGTTTGTTTCCCAACATGCTGACCGTTTTTGCCCTTTGCTCCGGCCTGACGGGCATGCGCTTTGCGATGCAGGGAAATTTCGAGTTTGCGGTCTTGGCTATTTTAATCGCCGCCATTTTCGACGTTCTGGACGGGCGCGTCGCGCGTATGCTTAACATCGCGAGCAAATTCGGCGCAGAGCTGGACAGCCTTTCGGACGCCATTAGCTTTGGCGTCGCGCCCGGATTTATCATGTACGAATGGGTGCTTAAAGACGGCGGCGGACTTGGCTGGATCGCCGTCATGGTTTTCGCCGTGTGCTGCTCGCTGCGCCTTGCGCGCTTTAACACCATGCTGGACAACCACAACACGCCGTTTTGGGCCAAGCGCTATTTTACGGGCGTTCCGGCGCCCTCCGGCGCGGCGTTAGGCTTGTTGCCTCTCGCTTTCTTTCTTGAGTTCGGCGAGGCCGCTCATTTTCCTCCGTTCGTTTATTCGCTTTGGATGCTTTTGGTCGGCGGTTTGATGGTCAGCCGCCTGCCGACGTTCGCCCCTAAGGGATGGAGGATCGAACCGCTTTGGGTCGCCCCTCTTTTCGCAGGTTCTGCCGCGCTTGTTGCAGGATTGATCACCAATACGTGGATGACTCTCTCCGTCGCGGGCGTTTTTTACGTGCTTGCAATACCCGTCAGCTGGTACAGCTATCACGCCCGCGCCAAGAAGGAAGCTTCCTTATGATTAAACACGTTGAAATTCCCCTGCCCTCACGCGGCACGATTAAAGTCGGTAACGATCTGCCTTTGGTTTTCTTTTTGGGGCCGTGCCAGATGGAATCCCGCGCTCATGCTTTAGAAACAAGCGCCGTTCTTAAAGAAATGGGCGAAAAGTACGGCGTCAGCATCGTTTATAAAACCTCGTTCGATAAAGCCAACCGTTCGTCGATCAAGACACAGCGCGGCATCGGGCTTGAGAAAGCCTTGCCGATATTTGCCGAAATCCGCAAGGAGACGGGGCTTCCCGTCATGACCGACATTCACGAGCGCGAGCAATGCGCGCGTATTGCCGAAGTCGTTGATGTTCTGCAAATTCCGGCTTTCCTATGCCGCCAGACGGATTTGCTGATTGCCGCAGGCAAAACGGGCCGCGTCATCAACGTCAAGAAGGGGCAATTTCTGGCTCCGTGGGATATGAAGAACGTCGCTTCGAAAATCGCCTCGACCGGCAACGATAAAATCATGCTGTGCGAGCGCGGCGTGAGCTTTGGGTACAACACTCTTGTCTCCGACATGCGCAGCCTGCCGATTATGGCGCAGACCGGTTATCCCGTCGTGTTCGATGCGACGCATTCGGTGCAGCAGCCGGGCGGCCAGGGAGAAACAAGCGGCGGACAGCGCGAATTTGTGCCCGTTCTGGCGCGCGCCGCCGTCGCCGTTGGCGTCGCAGCCGTGTTCATGGAAGTCCATGAAGACCCCGACAATGCGCCGTCGGACGGGCCGAATATGGTGAAGCTGAAAGACCTGCCCGCGCTTATCGAAAACCTGATGGCTTTCGATAAAGTGGCGAAGAAGTAGGATTAGGGCATTTTCCGATTAGATAGAACAGGGGACGAAGAAGCCCCCTCACCTGCAAAAACTATGGACTTACTTCGTAAGCCCAAGTTTTTGCTTCCTCTCCCCCGATGGGGGAGAGGGAAAAGAGAGAGCGGTTCTTGATTCTATCTGACCGGATAAAGCTCTAGACATACGTCGGCGCGGGGTTATTGGGTTTGTTATTTCCGCCTTGAAGTTTATTGCCGATGTCATCGACAAGCGCAACCGTCAACGGCGCAGACCCCACCACTATTTGCGCACAACAAAAACCCCAGAAGCCCGAAAGATTGCCTGAAGCAAGTGCCGTAAAGCAAAACCCCGCAAGGAATGAGGCAAACAAAGTTGCGGCGATTTCTCCCCGATGAGGGCGCAGACGTTCCGTTAGAGAAAGGTTTGTTTCCGGTCTCGCTGGCGGAAAATAATCCGCGTATTCGAGAGGTTTTTCGCTTTCCATGTAATCTCCACGAATTGAAAAATCTTAAAAAATTACTTTTCAATAACTAAAACCTGTCTTCTTTTCATAGCACAAAGCCATGAAACTAAAAAACCGCATTTGAAAAAAATGTTCTTAGTATTCAACCACTTCTAACCAAACTTGTGATTAAGCGATCAACCTGGCCCAGCTCTGGGTTTTGGGGGCACGAACGACGGGTTCCCTCCTGTGCGGTTTCTTATCATGCGCGCGCGGCAGTGGCCGTTGGCGTCGCGGCGGTATTTATGGAAGTCCACGAAGACCCCGACAACGCTCCCTCGGATGGGCCGAATATGGTGAAGTTGAAAGACCTGCCCGCGCTTATCGAAAACCTGATCCAATTCGATAAGGTGGCGAAGTTACGACACTAATCTAGCCCAGCTTTGGCTTAAGGGAAGGCTTACGGTTTTATCGCCCTTACGCGGTTTTCCGGGCCACGCACGCGGAGGCCGTGGAGGCGCATCCAAGTACGCCGCGTCGGAGCCCGATTTATAAGTGTGATGCGCCGAGAATGCGGAGGCCATAAGCGCGCAAACGTCGATCTTTTTTATTTCAGCGTGAGTCAGTGTAACACTCGTTTCGGGAGCGTTGAGCGCCTGAGCCGGGAAAAACGGAGCGTGGAGAGGATGGTCTATTCCCTTATATTCAGCAGCCTGCGTCGAATTGAATTCGGCGAACGGCCTATAGAGGGCCTTCCATCTGAAGCAACACGGGTTATGGCGGATAAAGCTATTTTGTGAAATGTTCAGATGCGTCGCGGCGGATTCGATTTCCGCAGCATCCAAGACGTAATTCCACGCCTCCGTCTGTGAAAGGTGACAACGGACCTCATCATCGATTCCCCAGTTAATCGGCTTCTCGTTTTTGTTGTCGAGCGCCCACGTATTCTCGCCAATGTGGGCAACCGCAATGGCATGCATACCATTACAACGAAAGGGGTTCGACCCGTCCTTATCCGACTCACCGATAAAATGATCTTCTCTGTCTCCGCCCTTATAATAATATTCTGCAACATAACGAATGTCATTGTGTTTAAAGCCAACTTTTTCCAGCGAAAAGAGCTTCAACTTGGCTGTTTGCGAAGGAATTCCCTTACTATAGATCAACGCGTCATGGAGCGAACGGATAGGCCCGTCTTCATTGAAAATGCGTGCTTCGTCGTCATCAAAATGCATCTTGACGTTGAACCACGCATTAATGAGCTTGGCTTGCAACAATTCGTCCGATACGCGGCGGACCTGCTTGAGCATATCGGCATATTCTTTGATCCAGCGGTTTTTAGGCGCCATAATGGCAGCTTCAAGCTCGGCCTTTTCCTCCAGATATCTTGATTGTTCCATCAATATATCCGACCCGCCCGCCGGAAGATCGTCATGATCTTCCTCATATCCGCCCATGGAAATGGGGTTTGTCGGCCTGAGATAAGGCAGATTTTCTGGCTTGCGAAGAGGTACTGAATTTTCCTTGGCTCTCATGACTATGGCTCCGTAAAAAAGGAATTCGTAACCGAAAAAGATATAATTTTATTAGTACCAAACTGACAGACAAACAATCCTCAAAACGCGTTAACCTTATATCCCGTTCAATACTCCACGACTTCCAGCCCGTCGCCGATTTGGCGGAGTTTGGTTTTGGTGGCTTCATTCAGCAGCCAGCCTCCCGGTAATTCGACTTCGGCTTCCTCGCCGTCGTCTAGTTCCAGCGCAAGCGTGACCTGCGCGCGGCCCTTAGGGGCTGCCGCCAGAAGTTTATGGATTTCCGCAATCGGTGAAGGCTCAAATAATTTTATGCGAACGCCCTTTGCCGCGCGCGCCGCGACGTCGGAAAGCAACTCGATATTCCGCGCGATAAACCTTAAATCCGACCCGTTTTCAAAGTTTCTTCCGCCGCCTTGCGTGTTGGCTTGCGCGTCGGCTTCGATGAGAACGGCCTGTCCCACTTCCAAAACGTCGCGCTTCGCCGCAAGCAATTCCGAAAACACCGTGACCTCGAACGCGCCTCCTCCGTCGGAAAGTTGGATAAACGCGAATTTGTTGCCCTGCTTGGACGTGCGCTCCTGCTTTGACACGACAATGCCCGCGAGCTTGAAGCGAGATGACGAGGCCCCTTGTTTGTCGGCGATCTTGCTGACCTGCACCGCGCCCATACGATCGAGAAGCGCACGGTAATTGTCCAGAGGATGCGCGGACATATAAAAGCCCAGCGCCGTAAATTCATGCTGAAGACGCGTCAGGTCGTCCCAATTCTTGGCGGGCGGCAAAGGCGGATGCGCGGCATCAGTCGATTCCGCGAACATATTAGCCTGCCCGCTTGCGGCTTCTGCGTTTTTATGCTGGCTGTGTTTCAGAAGCACGTCGATGCCTGCAATGACTTGCGCGCGGTTTTTATTGAGGCTGTCAAACGCGCCAGCAGCCGCCAAATTTTCAAGTTGTTTGCGGTTCACTGCGTGCGGGTCAATGCGTTCGGCAAAATCAAATAAGTCCGTGAATGGTTTATTTTTTGTTGGGCGCGACTGCTCTGTGACCGGCGCTGATGCGCCGCTCACAACCGCGACTGCGCCCTCATCGCGTGCCGCGATGACCCCTTGCATAGCTGCCTCGCCGACGCCTTTGACGGCGGACAGGGCGTAACGAATGGCGGTTTTTCCCGACGACACTTCAACGGCAAACTTCGGAAAAGAATGATTGATGTCAGGCGGCAACAATGTAATGCGGTTGCGCGCCAGTTCCTGTCGAAACACATTGAGCTTATCGGTGTCTCCCAATTCGAAATTCATCGCGGCGGCGAAAAACTCGACCGGATAATTGGCTTTCAGGTACGCCGTCTGATACGCGACAAGCGCATAGGCGGCTGCGTGGCTCTTGTTGAATCCGTAGCCTGCAAATTTGTCGATCTGATCGAAGATGATCCCGGCCTGATCGGATTTCACTTTATGCTTCTCGCCTGCGCCTTTGACAAAATTCGCGCGCTGCGCCGCCATTTCCGAGGCTTTCTTTTTGCCCATCGCGCGTCGCAGCAAATCGGCCGCGCCGAGGCTGTACCCCGCCAAAATCTGCGCCGCCTGCATAACCTGTTCCTGATAAATCAGGATGCCGAACGTGTCTTCCAAAATGGGGCGCAACGAGGGATGCAGATAATCGACTTCCTCTTCGCCGTTTTTGCGTTTGATGTACGTCGGAATGTTGTCCATCGGACCCGGCCGATAAAGCGCCACGAGGGCGATGATGTCTTCGAACCTATTGGGCTTCATCTTGCGCAGAACGTCGCGCATGCCCGAACTTTCAAGCTGGAACACGCCCGTTGTGTCGCCTTTGGCCAGCATTTGGTATGTTTTGGCGTCATCGAGCGGCAGATGCCCCAGATCGACATCGATTTCGCGGTTTTTCAGAAGCTCGACCGCCATCTGCAAAACGTCGAGCGTTTTCAATCCCAGAAAGTCGAACTTGACGAGACCCGTCGACTCCACGGTCTTCATATTGAACTGCGTCGCGGGTAATTGGGAGTCGGGGTCGCGGTACAACGGCACCAATTCGACGAGCGGCCTGTCGCCGATGACGACGCCCGCCGCGTGCGTCGAGGCGTTGCGGAAGAGGCCTTCGAGCTTCAACGCGACATTCATCATCTGGGCGACTATCGGGTCCTCGTCGCGCATCTTGCGCAACTGCGGCTCGCTTTCAATCGCCTGTCCCAGCGTGACCGGATTGGCGGGATTTGTCGGCACAAGCTTGCAGATTTTATCAACATAGCCGTAAGGGATGGCGAGCACGCGTCCCACGTCGCGCAACACCGCGCGCGCCTGCAATTTGCCGAAGGTGATAATCTGCGCGACGCGATCGGAGCCGTATTTCTGCTGCACATAGCGAATGGTTTCGTCGCGCCGTTCCTGACAGAAGTCGATGTCGAAGTCCGGCATGGACACGCGTTCGGGATTTAGAAAACGCTCAAATAGCAAACCGAACCGCAGGGGGTCGAGGTCGGTGATGAGCAACGACCAGGCGACGACGGAACCTGCGCCCGAACCGCGTCCGGGGCCTACCGCAACGCCGTTTTGCTTCGACCATTTGATAAAATCGGAAACGATAAGGAAGTAGCCCGCAAAACCCATATTGATAATGGTATCCAGCTCGAATTTCAGGCGGTCTTCGTAAGGCTTGCGATCTTTAATTGCCGCAGCTTCCATGCGCGCCTTCAGGCCTTCCTTGGCCTGCGCGCGCAATTCCTGAGACTCGTCGCGCCCCTTGGCTGTCGAGAACGCAGGCAAAATCGGCTTGCGCAGCGGGGGCATGTAGGCGCAACGCCGCGCTATGACGAGCGTGTTGTCGCATGCCTCCGGCAGATCGGCGAAAAGAGTCCGCATCTCGGCGGCGGATTTAAAATAATGATCGCGCGTCATATGGCGGCGGTTTTTCTCCGCGACCACCGTCTTGTCCGCGATGCACAGCAAGGCGTCATGCGCTTCGTACATATCGGGCTCGCCGAAATACACGTCGTTCGTCGCCACCAGCGGAAGCTCGTATTTATACGCGAGGGCTATCAGCTCGCGCTCTGTGCGCTGTTCGTTCGCACCGATGACGCCGCCATGATGCCGCGTGATTTCGATATAAAAGCGGTTTTTGAAAAGTTCGGCGTATTTTTTGACGGCAACTTCCGCCGCGTCTTTTTGATTGCCGAGCAGCAAACGCCCAATCTCGCCTTCCGTGCCGCCCGAAAGGGCCAGAAGACCTTCGGAATATTTGGCAAGCTCTTCCGCCGTCACAAAAGGATCGGCGCGATCAAGCTCGACATAGGACAACGAGACGAGCACCGACAAATTACGATAGCCCTTTTCGTTTTGAACAAGAAGAACGAGCTGGTCATATCCGTCGCGCGTCATGGTCTTGAGTACCGCCTGTTCAGGGCGCAAAACGGCGATCTGGCAACCGATGATGGGCTGCACGCCGGCTTCAGCGGCTGCCTGGCTGAATTCCATCGCACCGAACAAGTTGCCTTTGTCCGTCAGCGCGACGGCCGGCATATCGTGCATGAGGCATAATTTGATGAGGTCTTTGCGCGGCAGCGTCGAGCCGTCTTTGGGTTTTTCCTCGACAACCTTGATAGCGCCCTCCGCCAGCGAATAGCCGGAGTGAACGCGCAAGTGGATAAAGGAGGAAGGGGACATTTATATTACCAGAATCTTTACTTATATTTACGTCATTCCCTAAAAATTGCGAAGCTCAAATTGTCCCGCGCATCAAAGGCTTTTAACCACGTTTCGGCTTTTCCGATTCTAAATCACCCGCGGCAAAATGAGGATAACGGAGGCTCAATTCTATGCTTTTGCCGTCCGTCGTTTCAACTTTTAATTTTGCGTTCCGGCTCGCGCGCTGGGCATCGACGCCGCAGAGGTGGAGGATTCCAAGCGTTTCGTGAGGCGTGAAGGGTTCCACAAACATTTTCTTCTGCGCATCCCACAAGGGGGGATTGTCGCAAAACCAGTGCGCATAGGACGGAAGGAACTCGGCCTTATACCCTTCCAGATAAACCATCACGCCCAAGGTCAATTGTTCCGCCGTGAATAGTTTTCCTTTGGTCGCCGCCGTCACGATATTTTTTTGCCAGCGCTCCCAATGCGGCGCGGCAGCGGATAGCGCAAAGCACCCCACGTTCATGACATAACGGTCGCAAAGCTTTTTCGCAATCGAAAAACCGAACGCCTTTTTCGCATTTGAAAAATAGAAATTGGCGATGCGATACGGCCAGCGCCAAAGCCATTTGACTCTGACCTGTTTCGGGCTGCTTCGATCGGCGCCGTTGATGATGGCGATGCGGTCTTTTTTACGCGCCGCCGCGTCGAGAAACATTTGCACACCCGACCAGTCTTGTACCCACGTATCGGCGTCCATCCACATATAGATGTCGTAGCCCTTGAACATCTCGCGGATGAAGGGGCGGCAGACGCAGGATTTAAGGCGATCATTCCCCTTTGTTTTGCTGGCGGGAATACCGGCGGGCCATTCGGGTTTGACGATGGATTTGACGAAGGGCTTGAGTTGCGCAATTTGTTCGGGCGTCAGCCCCGCATCGATCACGCAAATGTCCATGCCTTCGCTTTCCTTGAACGCGCGAACGGAACTTATCCATTCCAGCAGCAACGGGAAATAATTGCTGTCCGCACCGGAGATGAGGGCTACCTGAGGCATGAGATACTCATAGTGTTGCAACTTAAGAAAGTGAAGATTGTATCAGACATTAAAAACACTCGTCATACCGGCGAAAGCCGGTATCCAGATTGAAATCTACTGTTGAAGGATGTCGTTATACAAGTCTTTCCAATCGGGATTAAATTTTTCTATTAATTCCAGCTTCCATTCACGTTTCCATTCTTTAACGCATTTCTCGCGCTGAATGGCATCGGTTATGTCTTCTGCCTCCTCAAAGTAAACGAGCATTTTGACATTATGTTCGGAAGTGAAGCCTTTTATCTTTCCTTCTTTATGTTCCAACACGCGTCGAACCAGATCATTTGTCACGCCCGAATACAGCGTTCCGTTTTTCTTACTGGCGAGAATGTAGAAATATCCGGACATCGCGCTTGCCGAAAGAAAAAGTTTTCAAACTGGATACCGGCTTTCGCCGGTATGACGAGGATTCTTAAACTAACTTTAAAACACACCCTTCAAAACTTGCCCATACTGAACCCAAAATTTATTCAAACCATCAGCAACTGTTAGAAATTCAGCGCACCAACCAATGACGTTTGCAATACGTCCCAACAATTCATTTGAAAAACCCAAGTAGGACAAAATCTTTGATGGCAAATAAATTATTACCTCTGTCCAATAATATAGATCTCTGGCTTCTCTCTTTCGGGTTTCAAAAACTCCTTCGGCCTCGTAGAAAGCCTTAATAACATGAGACCGAATTTCTTTATCATTGGCACTAATGTTATCAAAAACAGAAAATCGTTGATTTTGGACGTAGTTATAGCCAACAGGTTCTACACGACTGAGTGTTTGGTCATCAATATTGGCTCTTTTTATTAACTCCTTAATTGCAGGGCATTTCTTTACAAAATCCCACGTTGCCTTATTTTTTATAAGAGCCACTACATGCTCTTCGTACTCTAAACGGTAAGCTCTTATCCGCGAAGCATATACTGCATTTATCCAATACTTATAAATAGCCGCGACCAACAAAACTAATATCGCAGCTATCAATAAATGCATTTTAAATTCCCATCATGAGCTTAGAACGGAATGCTGTCGTCCAAATCCGCGCCGCTGCTCTTGCCTGATGCGCCCGCGATTTGCTCTTCGGCTGGCGGGGGAATGTTGGCGCCGCCGCCGCGCGAGCCTGCGCTGTCGAGCATTGTGATCTCGCCGCGATACGGGCGGAGGACGACTTCGGTCGTATACTTTTCGACGCCGTCTTTGTCGGTGTATTTGCGGGTTTCGAGCTGCCCTTCGATGTAGAGCTTGGAGCCCTTCTTGATATAGCGTTCGACAATTTCCACCAGTTTGTCGTTCAAAACCGAAATGCGATGCCATTCGGTCTTTTCTTTTTTCTCGCCGGTCGTTTTGTCTTTCCAGCTTTCGGACGTTGCGATGGAGAACGAGGCTACGCGCCCGCCGTTTTGGAAACTGCGGATTTCGGGGTCGCGCCCCAGATTGCCGATGAGAATTACTTTGTTGACGCTGCCAGCCATGGGAATCTCCGAGTAAAAATGTTGAGAGGGGACTCTAGCCAATAACCCCCTTGAGTCCAGAAAAGTTATAGAGTATAAAAAAGAACAAAGCAAGAACAATGAATCTTGCTCTTTGGCTTTAATATTCTTCGTCATTCCGCAAAACGCGCTTTTTGTTCTACACAAAATGCGCGTTTATGCGGAATCCGATTTGTTTGTCTTACCGCAAGAGAACCAAATCGGATTCCGGATGAATTCACGTTTTTGCAAGAAGTGCAAAAAAGCGAATTTTCCGGAATGACAACGGTTTTTAGCGCCAAGGACTCGCAATTTGTTTCCTCTTTCCCCATATTCCTTTTTATGCAAACAGAAATACACGTTCGCGGCGCGCGACAACACAACCTCAAGAATATCGACGTGACGATTCCGCGCGATAAGCTTGTTGTGCTTACGGGGCTTTCGGGATCGGGAAAATCGTCGCTGGCTTTCGACACCATTTATGCGGAAGGTCAGCGCCGCTATGTCGAAAGCCTGTCGGCCTATGCGCGCCAGTTTCTTGAGATGATGCAGAAGCCGGACGTCGATAGCATTGAGGGGCTTTCGCCCGCTATTTCCATCGAGCAAAAAACGACCTCGCACAATCCGCGTTCGACCGTCGGCACGGTCACGGAAATTTACGACTACCTGCGCCTTCTTTATGCGCGCATCGGCATCCCCTACTCGCCCGCGACGGGCTTGCCGATTGAAAGCCAAACCGTCACGCAAATGGCGGATCGCATTCGCGCGATGCCCGAGGGCACCAAGATCATGCTGCTCGCGCCCATCGTAAGGGGTCGCAAAGGCGAATACAAAAAAGAACTTCAGGATTTGCGCAAAAAAGGTTTTCAGCGCGTGAAGGTCGACGGCAAGATTTACGATATCGAGGAAACGCCTGCGCTCGACAAGAAAAAGAAGCACGACATCGCGGTCGTCGTCGATCGCCTTGTTGTGAGCAAGGCGCTCGACAACCGCCTGCCGGATTCCATTGAGACCGCGCTGAAACTAGCGGATGGGCTTTTGCTGGTCGAAGATGTTGCGGCAAAGCAAATAACGACATTTTCATCGAAATTCGCATGCCCCGTCAGCGGCTTTACGATTGAGGAAATCGAGCCCCGCCTGTTCTCGTTCAACAATCCGCATGGCGCGTGCCCCGGATGCGACGGGCTGGGCGAAAAACTGTATTTCGACCCCGACCTTGTCGTGCCCGATAAAACCGCGTGCCTTGCCGACGAAGCCATCGCGCCGTGGAAGACTTTTTACATGCAGGTGCTTGAGGCCATGTGCCGCACGTACAAGCAAAGCATGGTCACACCGTGGAACAAGCTGCCAGAAGATTTTCAGAAAGCCCTATTATATGGCACCGGCGCCACGCCGGTTAAGTTTACCTACCGCGAAGCCAATCACTCTTATAAACACAACAAGCCGTTCGAAGGCGTCATCCCCAATATCGAGCGCCGCTGGCGGAATACTGACAGCAACTGGATGCGCGAGGAGCTTGCCAAATACCAGATGAGCAAAACCTGCGACGTTTGCCACGGCCTGCGCCTGAGGCCGGAGGCATTGGCGGTAAAAATCGCGGGCAAGCACATCAGCGAAGTAACGGATTTTTCGATTAAGGCGGCCTCCTCGTGGTTTAAGGACTTGCCGTCGTCGCTGACGTCCAAGCAACGCGACATCGCGGCGCGTATCTTGAAAGAAATCAACGAACGCCTGGGATTTCTGAACAAAGTAGGGCTCGATTATCTTTCCCTTTCGCGCAAGTCGGGAACGCTGTCGGGCGGCGAAAGCCAGCGCATCCGCCTGGCCTCGCAAATCGGGTCGGGACTGACGGGCGTTCTGTACGTTTTGGACGAGCCCAGCATCGGCCTGCACCAGCGCGATAACAACAAGCTTCTCGAAGCGCTTAAAAGACTTCGCGATCTCGGCAATACTGTTTTGGTCGTCGAACACGACGAGGACGCCATTCGCAACGCCGATTACCTGATCGACATCGGCCCGGGCGCGGGCGTCCACGGCGGGCATATCATCGCCGCCGGAACGCCGCAGGAAGTGATGAAGTGCAAAGACAGCATCACGGCACAATACCTGAGGGGCGAAAAATCCATTCCCATTCCGGCGACGCGCCGCGCACCGCGCAAGGGCATGTGGCTTGAAGTGCTGGGCGCAACCGGCAATAACCTGAAAAACATTCACGCAAAATTTCCGCTCGGCACGTTTACGGCGGTCACTGGCGTTTCAGGCGGCGGCAAATCGACGCTCGTCATCGAAACGCTTTACAGGGCTTTGGCGCGGAAACTGAATTTCGCCCGCGAATTTCCCCTGCCGCACGAGGGCCTTAAAGGCTCTGAATTCATTGATAAAATCGTCGATATCGACCAGTCGCCCATCGGGCGCACGCCACGTTCGAACCCCGCGACGTACACGGGCGCCTTCTCGCCCATCCGCGATTGGTTCGCGGGATTGCCGGAAGCGAAGGCGCGCGGCTACAACGCGGGGCGTTTTTCGTTCAACGTCAAAGGCGGGCGCTGCGAAGCGTGCGAAGGCGACGGCACAATCAAAATAGAAATGCACTTTTTGCCCGACGTTTATGTCACCTGCGACGAATGCATGGGCAAACGCTATAACCGCGAAACGCTGGAAATCCTTTATCGCGGCAAAAGCATCGCCGACATTCTGGACATGACGGTCGAAGAAGGCGCGGAGTTTTTCAAAGCCGTTCCCAGCATCCGCAATAAAATGGAGACGCTCGCGCGCGTCGGGTTGTCGTACATCAAGATCGGGCAAGCGGCCACCACCCTGTCCGGCGGCGAGGCACAGCGCGTCAAACTGGCCAAAGAGCTGGCGCGCCGCGCGACGGGTAAGACTCTTTACATCCTCGACGAGCCTACGACGGGTTTGCATTTCGACGACGTTCATAAATTGCTGGAGGTGCTTCACGCGCTCGTCGATCAGGGCAACACGGTCATCGTCATCGAGCATAATCTTGAAGTCATCAAGACGGCGGATCACATTATCGACATCGGCCCCGAAGGCGGCGACGGCGGCGGCAAGATCGTCGCGACTGGCTCTCCCGAAGAAATCGCGCAGGCTAAGGAAAGCTATACGGGTCAGTATTTAGCGGCGTATTTGAAGGGAAAGAAACGAGCCGTTTGAATGTGTTAGCTTAATTTGGACAGAAGCCTTTTTATACACGATTGATATGCGGTATAACAAAACGAAAGCGATAAAACATATTATTCTTTAATTCATTTTGGAGGCTGTAATGGCGAAACCGCTATCCGAAGCCGAAATTGTTCATAGACTTCAGAACATAGAAACGCTTTCGATAAATGATTTTAAAAGCTTGCTTCTTTCCCTTCAGAGAAGGCCAAAGGCAACCCCGGAAACGATTGTCGAGAAGATGGTTTCTCATATCGAAAACGGCACCGATAGAAGAACGCTCAAGCAAATCTCTGCGCTGCTGAAAGATACGTTCAAAGAGAATCCCCCTATGGCAAAAACCGTTTATGCCCAGAGAATGCTGTCTTCAATTAAAAAAGAAAACTTAAACGAGGATGTTCTCATCTTCCGTATCGAAATTTTAAATGCGCTTCTCTTTTACAATCCCGAGTCCGCAAAAAAGGAAGGCCTGGCCGACCAATTCATCGACCTTGGCCTCGAACATCGGGGAGACATCCGCGCACATTGCTTTGCGGCGCTTAAGATGGTGTTTGCGGTAAATGATGCGGAGATAACGCCGGTTCTGATTGAAAAACTGACTCAGCTTTACGATGAAGCCCAAAAACATCATTTTCAGCAATCTTTTCCGGACGCTTCGGATCCTTCAAAGCGTTTAATCAAAAACCGCGATTTTTCCAAAGAAATTCTTGAAATGGCGGAAAGGGCGGCAGCGATAAGCCCCTCGCCTGAATCGCCAGCATGTAAGATTGCTCCAAGAGAAGCCTCCGTTGCTTCCCCTCTCTGATTGTACGCCGTTCTTAACCTTGCCAAAGAAGACCATGCAGACCTTGTCTTTAAAGGCTTATTTGAAGGATGATCGGCGCGGCCTGTAACGGTATTTGTCAAAAGTGCATCTCGTGGTAGCCTTGTTTTTCCTGTTTTATCTGTGAGCGAAACTTTTCGTGGCTGACCCTATACCGACGCAACCGTCTGTCCCCACCCTTGCCCAACGTACGCTCGCGCGCCTTAAAAAGGTCGCAACCGGCAACGGGCTGAACCCTTCCGATATCTCCGTATTCGAGACAAAGGAACAAACCCTCACACTTAAAGGAAAGCTTGAAATTTCGCCGATGTGCGAAACGGGAAGCATTTCCCATCCTGGAGGCGTCAAAGGCAAAGACAGAAAAATAGTCGAAGGTTTTGCGGCGTTGCAAGGCAACGTCGAAAGGCACAAGCAAGAGTTTCGTAAAAATCCAGATTGGGTCGCCGCGACGGTCAAAGAACTTAAGGCACACGAAAGCCAAGGCTGGGGACTTGAATCCGCTAAAGTCGAGCTGCCTGAAAAATCCGTCATCTTTGCAGCAACGGAAACCTGCCCCAGCTGCCAAGGTCGAAAGACGCTTCTGTGCGAACACTGCCTCGGCAAAGGGCTCGTCGTTTGCACCCAATGCCAAGGCACGGGCCGCGAGCCCTGCTATTATTGCAACGGACGCGGCGAAGATCCCCAACAACCCGGGCAACCTTGCATGATCTGCAGCGGAACGCGCACCGCTCCGTGCCGTTTTTGCCAGATGCGCGGCGAACTGCCCTGCCCCACCTGCAACGGCAATCGCGGAACTCCCTGCGCCACCTGTCGCGCAACAGGCTTGATAACTCAGGAAATCGGCGTTGCTTGCGGCGCAGAAACGCATTTTGTCCTTTTGTCCGAAGACTTGCCCAGCGGCCTCAGGCGCGGGCTTGACCGCATCGGCATCGCCAATCTGGGCAAGGGTCATGCGGACATTAAGGTCTTTGAACCCACAAAAGAAGAGCAGGACGCCGAAGCTTCCAACGGTCGAATCCCCGTTTTGTTTTACGCCGCAACATTGCCTTACGCCGAAATGAAAATGGATTTGGGCGGCAAAAAGTCCCTTGTCTCCGCCGTCGGCAAACGCTGCGCGATTTCCGGCATTCCGAATTTCCTCGACCACACGCTTAAGCCTTGGCGCGATAAATTGCGCATGGCGGCTTTCGGCCAAACGCCGCTTGAAGAAGCATTGGGCGCGCGCGCACTTAAAGAAATTCTGGGACTGTCCGTGGCGGGCAAGGGAAACGAAAAAGACGTGCGCAGGCTTTATCCCTTCGGCCTGTCGTCCGAGGTTATCGGAACCATCCTGAGCGATCTGCATCTGGCCGTCAAAAAGACAACGCTGAAGACGCGGACGATCATGGCGCTCTTCTGCGGCGCTGCAGCTTCGGCTTTTTTCTACATTTTCTTCATGAAGGGTCTTGAGGGGCATCTTATGCTCGGGGTGAACCCGAATCTTGCGATGGCTCTCGATTTTGCGGTTCTGGCGCTCGCCCTTGGGGTAAGCTGGGTTATTCTGAATGTCTCGACCCGCCTTGCGCTGCAAAGCCGGTTTCCTCAAATGCAATACGCGCTTAAGCAGAAAACGGGAAAAACGGGAATCAGCATGCTTGCCGGAATAGGCGCGATGTTCCTTCTTTTCCTGCTGTTAGCGCCCGTTAAGCCCCTATGGCTGGCACGGTTTTTTCTTGGTTAGAGACGGCGGGTTAACCATTAAATTTTGTGTTCAAACTTACGGAGAAGCTTTATAAATTACCGAAAGTTATTTACGCCGCCTTTATTGTTAGGAAATTAACATGGAAAAAATTATTTCAGAGTCGTTGTCGAAAAATCCGGAAACGCAGATTTTTCTGTCTCAAATAACGCGAATTGACGGCGGGTACTGGAGCGCCAAATGCGCCGAGGGATTTAACCGTCCCTCCTTTCATCTTCTTACTCTCAGCGCCGACTTGACCGAAGGTTCATGGAAAATTTCCGTTTTAAGCGGGGGTGCTAAAGATTCTCCCTACTTAGCGGATTCAAGAAGCTTTACGAACGAACAGGTTGTCGAGCAGCTTGGCTGCGTCAGGGATAAATTACGCGGGCTCACTTCCTCCGAGGGCAAATATACGTTCTTTCTCGGCGTAGACGCCCCCAACGAGGGATCGTTATCCCTTGAAACCGTCATGAAAAGACTTAGGGATGGAGAAGGCTTTAATGCCCCTTCTCCCGACAAACCTGGGTTTGATCCAGAAATATCAAACCCTGACGCCAACCTTCTACCGAGGGGATAACTGCGTTTTTCCTTGGGGGCTTCAGATGACCTCTAACCCTTTGTGTCTGGCGCGGTTTTTCGCCGGATAAAAACGAGTTTAACTATATATAATTGTTTTACTTTCGCCCTTTACCTCATAAAATGGCGACTTACACGCAACTCTTTTTGTCAAGGCGGGTCTATGGGTTTATTTTCGGAAATTGCTGCGGATCTTGTTTCGGATTGTCTTGCGAAAATACGCAAGCCGAAGGTTCCCCTCTCTGAAATCAAAATAATTCACGCAGGAGACCAGACTTATAAGAGCGATCACGGCTCCGTTTTTACCCATCTGTGCGCAATAAAAGGTGAAAACGGTTTATGGACGATCAAGTTTCTTACAGAAGCGAGCGTCGGTTATAACAAACATCTGGAAAGCCCCTTTGAAAATTTTGAAGGCTTGACCGGCGAGGAAGCCGTCAACAAGCTTCTCAGTATCGCCGGAGACCTGGAGCCCAAGAGTTACAACGAACACAAAGTCGTTTTTGTTCCCGTTAAGACAGATTCCAACGACGGAACGGAAATATGCCTCATAAACGCGAAAAAAAGGCTAGACTGGGGCGAGAAATTCAACGACCCCGCGCCCCAAAAGCGCAACAATCAACAAACGTCCGCAAAACCGGCTGTTAAGTTGTCAGCTGCACGCTAAACAACATTTTCCTTGGCTCTAAGCACCATAACCGACTATATCCTTTTGGTTTGCACAAAAGGAATTTGTCATGGGTTTTAATTGCGGAATCGTCGGCCTGCCTAATGTCGGCAAGTCGACCTTGTTCAACGCCTTGACGGCGACGGCGGCCGCGCAGGCTGCCAATTATCCGTTCTGCACCATCGAGCCGAATATCGGCATCGTCGCCGTGCCTGATGAACGGCTCGACAAGCTTTCCGCGCTCGCCCATTCGGCAAAGATCGTCCCCACCCAATTGGAATTTGTCGATATTGCCGGCCTTGTGCGCGGCGCCTCCAAAGGCGAGGGCCTCGGCAATCAGTTTCTCGCCAACATCCGAGAGGTCGATGCCGTCATCCACGTCGTGCGCTGTTTTGAAGGCGGCGATGTGACGCACGTCGAAGGCTCGGTCGACCCCATCCGCGACATTGAAACAGTCGATACCGAGTTGATGCTCGCCGATCTCGATGGCCTCGAAAAGCGCGTTAACAGCGGGCATAAAAAGGCAAAACTCGGCGACAAGGAAGCCATCGAACAACTGAAGGTTATGGAACCCGCGCTTGCAGCGTTGCAAGCAGGAAAGCCCGTAAGGACAATCATTCCGGGGCTACCGAAAGATCAGTTGGAACTCCTGCGGCAGTTGCAGCTTTTGACATCGAAGCCCGTTCTTTACGTGGCGAATGTCGATGAAAAAGACGCCGCCAAAGGCAATGCGCTCTCCGAAAAAGTCGCCGCGAAAGCCAAAGCCGAAGGCACGGAGTGCGTTGTCATCGCAGCCGCCATTGAATCCGAAGTCGCCGTGTTGGAAAGCACCGAAGAGAAGGAAGAATTTCTGTCATCACTCGATCTTTCCGAGCCGGGACTAAATAAAATCATCCGCGCGGGATACAACAAACTTCATCTCATCACTTTCTTTACGGCGGGGCCGAAAGAATCCAAAGCGTGGACGGTCAAGAAGGGCTCGTTCGCGCCGCAAGCAGCAGGCGTCATTCACACCGATTTTGAGCGCGGATTCATTCGCGCCGAGACGATTGCCTACGACGACTACATCACGTACAAAGGCGAAGCAGGCGCACGCGAAGCCGGAAAATTACGCCAAGAAGGCAAAGACTACATCGTTCAGGACGGCGACGTTTTTCACTTTAAATTCAATGTGTAACGTCTGCCCTGCGGGGGCTTAGCCCACTTTTTCCTGGTCGATCTGGCAGACGAAAAGCGAGTCGTACCGCACGGCATCGACAATAGGAAATGCCCCGCGAAGGAACCTCTCGTTATCCGCAGTCCAATCGTGCGCGGCCAGAATAACGCTTCGCCCACCGATGATTTCCCGAAGCGCGGGCAACGCTTCCCGAATTTCGTCCGGCGAATGCATGGCATCCGAGAAAATGAAATGATAATCCAATTTCGGAACGCCGGAGAAATTGCCGACGTGGATATCGACGAGATCAAGCAAGTCGAGGCTTTTCAGATTTGCCGTCAGCGCGCCAACAACCCCGCCGGAGCCCGCGATGACCGGCTTCATTTCTTTTTCCCAGCTTTCCATCGTCACAAAGCCGAGGCAAACGTCGCTGTCGGCGGGCAGAAAAAAGCCCATGCCGTCTTTATACGGCTTATAATTGGCAAGCGTCGGATTAAGTTCGCTTGTCACAAACCTCTTGCGTTGTCCGGATTCCCGAATGGCGCGGGAAATAATCGACGTGGATTTTCCTACCCATGAGCCTATCTCAAGAAAAGGCCCTTCAAGGATATAGGCAAGGGCGTAAAGCGCTTGCTGCTCGTTCGGAGTCAACCAACCAGCGACAGGGGTCAGCTCTTTCGGAACCCCCAATATCCTAACAATTTGGACGAGTTGCTGAAAACTTAGCGTGCTTGCCGGGGCTCCCATTTTGACCTCTTTAATTTGAATAAGACTATAGCCGACCATTAACTATGATTCGGAAGAGGCTGGCAAGCATGCCTCAGAAAACCCCTTTTTGCTTCTCTTTTCGGTTTATGCTAGCAACGCATCTCTAATCAGCTTTTAGCCTCTTCGCCCCGGCATCACGCGAAGCGCCTCTGGTATAGGAACGGGATTATGTCAGGTCATTCACACGCCAAAAACGTCATGCATCAGAAGGGTAAATCTGAAGCCAAGCGTTCAAAAATTTTCAGCAAGCTCGCCCGTGAAATTGTCGTCGCGGCCAAGCAAGGCTTGCCCGACCCCGCGCACAACCCGCGCCTTCGCGCCGCCATTAAGGAAGCTCGCAAAGCCAGCATGCCGGGCGACCGCGTCACCCGCGCCATTAAATCGGCATCGCCGGGCGGCGACGATTCATCCGTTTATGAAGAAGTGCGTTACGAAGGCTATGCGCCGGGCGGCATTGCGATCATCGTCGAGGCGTTGACCGACAACCGTAACCGGACGGCGGCGGAATTGCGCATGCTTTTCTCGAAGAACGGCGGAACGATGGGCGAAAGCGGCTCGGTCGCCTTTATGTTTAACCGCGTCGGCGAAATCGTTTTCCCCGCCAAGGTTGCATCAGCCGATGCGATGCTGGAAGCCGTTATTGACGCGGGCGGCGAGAATGTCGAAAGCGATGAGATGGCGCACGTTGTCACGTGCACGGTCGAAGATTTTGGCGCCGTGCGTAATGCGCTCGAAAAGAAATTCGGCGAGCCGGAAAGCGCGAAACTGACGTGGTACCCCAAGGCCGAAACGCCCGTGGAAGGCGAGAGCGCACAGGTATTATTGAGGTTTATCGATACGCTGGAAGACAACGACGACGTTCAAAACGTCTACGGCAATTATGATATTCAGGACGCGGATTTAGAGAAGTTCGCGGCGGCGTAAGAGAGGAGTGATCTCAAAAGAGCATTACTACAGAGTGTGCCCTTACAAATAAACATAGATGCCTTTTGAATTCATTGTCCTCTTTACTCCCCTTCTCTCAGCAATATCTCCCCTTACGGGGCCAAGATAGCAAATCGCCGCCTGTCTTCTTCTCTCGAGATCGTTTGAAAGGCCGTTCACAAAATCATCCGTCACAACTTTATCAAGAGCCTTGTTAAAATTGACTGCGGAACCGGGAGCGTAAGGAACCTTGAAAAGAATGGCAGAGAGTGTATCGCAAACACCTACCGAGACATCTTCGGCCCCGGCATCACGCAGAATTTTCAAAAATTCGCTCGCGCTTCTTTGATGGTGGCTTCCAGGATTCAGGCGTTTGGCATCAATGTCGATTGAAAACGAAGCGTGGTTTTTTTTAATATTTTGAGATATGTCCGAACCTTTTCCCTGTACCGGAATCCCAAAACAGTAATTGCTGAGATCTCCTACCGCTGTTCGGATTAGCTCCAAGTCGGGGTCATTCATCATGTCGAGCCTCATAAGAATATATGGATAAAAAAACAGCAAAACACTCTGCCGCGAGCATATTCTCTCCGGCAAAGCAATAAAAGAGCCTGAATATGGTTAAAACGCCCTAATCTTCGGCAATTTGCTCGACAGGCTTTGTGGTTCCGACTTCCGGCCCCCATGCGTCTTTCAGAAAATCGAGGTTCTTGCGCAGCGTTTTGATGCGCCCCTCGGCATGAGTCAGGGACATCGTCGCAATCGCCTGCGGCACGGCGTAAATGATTAGTTGGCCGATGGCGGACGCGCCCAGAATAACAAGCCAACTGTTGGCATCGCTTAGAATAAGCAAGGCATTGTTCGGCGTCTGCCCCTTGATCCACAAATCCATCAGAAAGGGGAAAATGCCCGCAAGATTCATCGCACAAACGCACGTCGCTCCCGTTTTATCCGGATCGTCGTCCGTCGCGTAAGCGACATAGGTCGGAACAAGCCCTGCTATAAGCAACATTACAGAAGCCAACATAAACGGCATCGCAACGGCAATCATAATAGCGCCTAGAATAAACTTGAACTTGCCCCCGCCTTTTTTGGGCTTTCCCGCCGGTTGCTTTTTTGCTTTTGCATCCGCCATGTCAAACCGTAATCGGCTTTACGGGGGTCAAGGGCTTTGCCTCCCCCGACGCTGCGGGAACAGAGCCGCGCTTGCTTGACGACACGGAGACAGGCTGCGCTTTTTCGTCATTGTTGCGAACGATTTTCTCTCCGCGCAGCAGGGCTTTCACTTCGTCGCCCGACAACGTTTCAAATTCCAAAAGCGCGTTCGCGATTGTGTGCAAATCGCCGATCTTTTCCGTCAATATCTTTCTAGCCGCCGTTTCGCCTTCTTCGACCAAACGCCGGATTTCCTGGTCGATCACTTCGGCTGTCGATTCAGAAACGTTTTTCTGCTGCGCGACCGAGTGGCCAAGGAAGATTTCCTGCTCGTTCGCGCTATAGCGCACACGACCCAGTTTATCGGACATGCCAAACTCGGTCACCATGCGCCTTGCCAAGGACGTCGCCTGATCGATGTCGCTCGAGGCTCCGGTCGTGACGTTTTCCTTGCCAAAGATAATCTCTTCGGCGATGCGCCCGCCGAACATCAACGCGATGCGCGAGGTCATTTCCGTATATGTCATGCCGTATTTGTCGCGTTCGGGCAGGCTCATCGTCAGACCCAACGCGCGGCCTCGCGGGATAATCGTGACCTTATGCAAGGGATCGCTTTGCGGAACATTCAGGCCGACCAGCGCATGCCCGCCTTCGTGATAAGCCGTCAGTTTCTTCTCGTCCTCGGTCATCGCCATCGACCGGCGTTCCGCGCCCATCATCACCTTGTCTTTAGCATACTCAAAGTCAGCCATCTCGACGGCGGCTTTGTTGGCGCGCGCCGCCATCAAAGCAGCTTCGTTGACCAGATTGGCCAAATCCGCGCCTGAAAAGCCGGGCGTGCCGCGCGCAATTACTTTGGGATCGACATTCGCGGCAAGCGGGACTTTCCGCATATGGACTTTCAGGATTTTCTCGCGACCCAGAATGTCGGGGTTCGGCACGACCACCTGGCGATCGAAACGGCCCGGACGCAACAGCGCGGGGTCGAGAACGTCAGGGCGGTTCGTCGCCGCAATTAAAATAACGCCTTCATTGGCTTCAAACCCGTCCATTTCGACAAGCAATTGGTTGAGCGTTTGTTCGCGCTCATCGTTGCCGCCGCCGAGACCCGCGCCGCGATGACGCCCGACGGCGTCGATTTCGTCGATAAAGATGATGCAGGGCGCGTTTTTCTTGCCCTGTTCGAACATATCGCGCACGCGCGACGCGCCCACGCCTACGAACATTTCGACGAAGTCGGAACCGGAGATCGTAAAGAACGGCACGTCGGCCTCGCCCGCCACGGCGCGCGCCGTCAGCGTTTTACCTGTGCCCGGGGGGCCGACCAGCAAAACGCCTTTCGGAATTTTGCCGCCGAGTTTTTGGAATTTCTGCGGGTCTTTCAGAAAATCGACGACTTCCTGCAATTCCTGCTTGGCCTCGTCGATACCGGCAACGTCTTCAAACGTGACCTTGCCGGTTTTCTCGTTCAGCATCCGCGCGCGGCTGCGCCCAAAACCCATTGCGCCGCCTCGGCCGCCGCCGCCCTGCATCTGGCGCATGAAGAATATCCAGACGCCGACCATCAAAAGAACGGGACCCCAATTGAGGAAGAAGCCCCAGAAGCTCGGCCCATCCGCATTTTCATTTTGCGCGACAACCTTGACGCCCTTGGCCAACAATTTGTCCGTAACCGACGCATCGGGAGGCAGATACGTCTCGAAGCCGACGCCGCCTTCGTGCAAATGGCCGGATACAACAGGACCCTTGATCGAAACGTCGGCGATCTTGCCTTCACCAACCATTTTCATGAAATCGCTGAAAGGCATCGGCGTCGGCGCCTCCGCTTTGCCGCCCGATTGAAACGTATTGAACAGCATCGCTAGCAGCGCTCCGATGATGAGGAGAAACGCGAGATTTTTGCCAAAGTTGTTGTTCACAAGATGTCCTTTTCAACGAGCCTTTCATTAGCCGACCCGATATTTTGTAAGTAAGAGTTAAGGATATAGTAAAGAACCTGAAATATTCAACCGATTAGACTTTCCTAAATGATCGTCACACCGGCTTTCGCCGGTGTCCAGATTGAAAACTTCTTGTTTTTTATAATATTATCAGCCTCATAAGCCGCGCGGACGCGCGGCGCTGGATTCCCGCTTTCGCGGGAATGACGAAAGAAAAAATTGACACTACAACCCTAATACAACCCGCCCGTTCCCGATGTCGCGGGCATGGGCGCTGTCGAAGATTCCGGCGCAGGCGCATCCGGTATTTGCAGATCGGGTTGCTGCGGCGCAGGCGGAAGCATCATGCCCGTGCCCATGACTGCCGCAGCGCCTTCGCTCGCCGCGCCTGATTCAGTCACGTCGAGAATGGGGCGGTCTTGGCCTTCCTGCGGCTCTGTCCCCGGAATAAAAGATTCCCAGATTGCTTCCTTATCGCTCGGCAATGCCAGCGTTTCGGTGTGCGGATCAACGCGCACCATGCGCAAGCCGGGCGGCATGCGAAACGGAATGGGCGGCTTGTCCTTAATTGCTTCTATAATGAAGGAACGGAAAATCGGCACGGCCACGGAAGCGCCGGTTTCGCGCGAGCCCAAAGGAACGGGATTATCGAACCCGACATAAACGCCGCACACAAGATCGGGCGTAAAACCGATAAACCACGCATCCTTGCTGTCGTTGGTCGTGCCCGTTTTTCCCGCCAGCGGAAAATCGATGTCGCGCAAGCGCGCCGCCGTTCCGCGTTGGACGACGCCCTCTAGAATATTGACCATTTGATACGTCGTCCGGGGGTCTTCAATCTGTTCGCGCGTATCGGGAATGTCGGGCGGCGTGATTTGCGCCGTCCAGCCTTCCGACCGGCAATCCTTGCATTCGCGGTTGTCCGCGCGCCAAATCGTCTTGCCGCTGCTGTCTTGCACACGATCGATGATGCTGGGCGTAATCTTCTTGCCGCCGTTGACGATCATTCCGTAAGCCGTGACCAAACGTATCGGCGTTGTTTCCTTCGCGCCCAGAGAAAAAGACAAAAGCTCCGGCATATCGTCGACAATGCCGAATTTTTTTGCGTATTCGGCGACAACGGGCATACCGATGGCATTGGCTAATTTCACCGTCATGACGTTATGAGACTTTTCGACGCCGACGCGCAGCGGCAAAGGCTCTCCCCCTTCGTTGTCGTAATTCTCAGGCCTCCACAAGGGCAGCCCCGGCCCTTGGACGTATTCCGAAGGCGTGTCCGAAATCATGCTCGCAGGCGTAAAGCCTTTGTCCAACGCCGCCATGTATACAAACGGCTTGAACGAAGACCCCGGCTGCCGCTCTGCCTGCGTCGCGCGGTTGAATTGGCTGATCTTGGTGCTGAAGCCGCCATTCATCGCAAAGACGCGCCCCGTGTGGGGATCAAGAGCGACGATAGCGCCCTGCACAATAGGAACCTGCCGCAAGGTGAACGAGTTTTCGGGATACGGCTTGCCAAGCTCGTTCAATTTTACACGCTCGACCATCACGACGTCGCCGACGCTTAAAATGTCCGAGGGCTGATGAATGGCGGGGCCGAATTTATTATTGGCAAGCTCTTTCCGCGCCCAGTTTATTTCCGTCCACGGAATGCGACCCCGTTTGCCGTCGGCAAAGGCGATGAGAGCTTCGGTGTTCTTAAGGCCTGAAACAACGGCCTTTTCCCACGCTTCCGCGCCGGCGGGAATGGGGACTTCTTTAAGCTTCGCCTGCCAATCGGCGGAATCCGCCATATGATCGACGGGCCCGCGCCATCCGCGCGCTTTGCGATCATAAGCCAGAAGGCCGTCCCGCAAAGCCTTTGTCGCCGCGTTTTGCAGTTTGGGATCGAGGCTAGTCTTGACGGCAAGGCCGCCTTCCAAAACCGGCTCCTCGCCGAACCTGTCGACCAACTGGCGACGGACTTCTTCGGCAAAATAATCGGCAGTGACGCTTTCTTCCACGTCGCGCATCCTTGTTTCCAAGGGATCCTGCTCCGCCTGCTCGGCCTCGGATTCCGTGATGCGGCCGCTGCTTTCCATGCGCTCGATCACCCAATTGCGGCGGGCGATGGCCGCTTCATGCGCGCGCACGGGATGGTAGTTGTTCGGCGCTTTGGGCAATGCGGCGAGATACGCGGCTTCGGCGACCGTCAATTCATCGAGAGACTTGTTGAAGTAGTTGAGCGCGGCTGCGGCGATGCCGTATGATCGGTTGCCGAGAAAAATCTGATTGAGATAAATTTCAAGGATGCGGTTTTTGGAAAGCGCCGTTTCAAGCCGCGTCGCCAAGATCATCTCGCGCACTTTGCGCGCGATTGAAACTTCGTTCGTCAGCAGCATATTCTTGGCGACCTGCTGCGTAATGGTCGATGCGCCCATGGGATGCCGTTCGCGGCCAAGATTGGATAGGTTGATAAACACCGCGCGCACGATGCCCATATAATCGACGCCCTTGTGTTCGTAAAAATTGGTGTCTTCCGCCGACAAAAACGCGTCGACCACGCGCGCGGGTATGGCATCGAAAGCGACGAACAAGCGACGCTCTGACGCCACAACAGCCATCATGCGCCCGTCATCGGCGTAAATGCGGCTTAGGGTGGGCGGCTGATAGTCCTTTAGATAGCCGAATTGGGGCAAGTCTCTATTATAATGGGAAAATACAGCCGTGATGATGACGGCCCCCACGCCAGCGGCGAGCAACATCAACGACAAAATGGCGGACAGGAGACGCATGGAGACCAGAAACCCGGAAGGAGTGTCCCTTCTTTAGGGTCTAGGCTCAAAAAATGCAAGTATATAGCCTCTATCGTAAAATTTTAATGCCTGAAAGTATTGTATGAAAAAAACTTGACGGAAAATTCAGCTTATATTTTCAAAACACTTTTCTACACGTGTTCTAAACCTAGTCGCGACTTGCCCTGCAAAAACAACCGGCCTATGCGGGCTTCTTTCCATTTTTTTCTCAATATCCAGCATTTTGAAATGAAGCTGATGCTCCCTCTCAATCCGGTTGATGGCATAATCCAAAGGACTGTAATAAGAGGAAACGTACACTGGCTCATAACGATCCCCTGTTCTTACCGGGGCCCCATACCAATAAAGGTTATACTTTTCTCCCCAGCCGCGAGAATATATGCTATTCAGAGCTTCCATTAGTCCCGGGGGTACAGATGTTATTCTATCCGGGATTTTCTCTATAAAATGTGCTAAGTTCCTTCTTTCTTCAAATACAAGGTCATCAGCACAGTGGCTATATTTATGACTTTTGATAAGCGCTTCATAAGCAGCAAGACGTTCATTAAATTCTTTAACAATATTGACGCTCTCCCCATCTTCGGGGCGACTTAAATTAGAGTCTTTGGGTATGGGGCGGGTAGGATCAACTTTCGAAACCATTATTCTCTCCTCTAAATAAAGCCCTTAAATATCAGACGTTAATATACCGCATTATCCTTAGTTTTCTATTACTTTCCTTGATGACGCTCTCTTTAGAACTATATTATTTGAGGAAATTATTGTCAAATACTTGCATCATATGATAATTTTTATATCAAACAGAGCTAGGGTTCTTATCTCACCATGCCCAAAATTTCTCCTTCTCAGCTCCGCGCTGCCCGTGCACTTCTTAATTGGTCGAGAGCGGAGTTATCGAAAGCTTCCGGGATTAGCGAGCCGACGCTTCACCGTTTTGAAAACGGCATGAACGAACCCGAGACCCGCACGGCAAACAAATTGTTAGAAGTTTTTAACGCGCACGGTGTGGAATTTTCCGATCATCAAGGTGTGTGCTTTAAGCCAAACGATATTGATGTTTTTGACGGTGTTGAACGTTTCAGTGATTTTTATGATTTTCTTTATGAGCATCTCAATCAATTCGGCGGCAACGTTTGCGTCAGCATTTACGATGAAACGATACTTTACCAATATCGCTCCGGCAAAGACCCATACCTGCACATGAAGCGCATGAAAAGATTGTTTGATCAAAAGAAATTATTGTCGTTTCGAATTCTTACGACGATCAGCCATTTTGCGACGTACGGCTATGCTGAGTTCCGTTGGCTCCCTAAACAACCGGCGTCACCGACGGCTTTCTATGCGTTCGGCGATTGCCTTGCGCTTATGTCGTTTGTCGATGAGAAATCTCCGCACATCGTCGTCATTCGCTCATCCTCTTTAGCCGAAGGTTATAGACAAGGGTTTAATGTGGCGTGGCAACTCGGCCAAAAGCCGCCGTCGGCAGCTGAAATTGCTAAAATGTGCCGAAGGAGCGTTCCCCTTCCCAACTCTCTGAAATAAAATAAATAATCCAGCGCCGTTATAAAGCCAGCTTGGCTTCGTCGACATCCGGCAGGTCGTTTTCAAAAAGAAGGATGTCGGAAGGTTTTGCGTTTTTCTCAAGCCACGCCCGCGCTTCTTTGAAACTGGCAACCAGATGGATCTGCTTGTCCTTCGCGCATGAACGGAATCCTTCGGCAAAAGCGGGGATTTTGTCCGATCTAACGACAATAACCACATCGGCGTTCTGAGCCGCTTTTATGCCGAGAGCCCGATGTATCTCGTCATTTTTTTCTCCCAATTCCACGATGCCGGGGGTGATCAGGATGCGACGCGCCTTTTTTTCCGCTCCCAGCGCCGCCAAAAGATCCAGCGCCGCTTCAAACCCGCGCGGATTTGAGTTGTAGGCGTCGTCTATATAAATCGTTCCATTGGACTCCGGCACAACCTGAAGCCTGTGCTGAATTTGAGGAACGGTTCGAAGAGCAGCACAGGCGCGTTCAGGCGCAACGCCACATGCCAAAGCCGAGGCAAAAGCAACAGTCATGTTGTTTGCATGAGCCGCTCCGAACAAAGGCGCAAAAAGGCTGAATTCCTGTTTTTGCCATTGAACCGATACCGTCAGCCCCGAAGTCGTCTGATCGATCTTTCCGATGACACAGTCGGCATCGCTTCTGCGGCCGCAAATCAAAAAAGCCTCTCTATGTTTTTCGACAAAGTTTCGGGCATATTCTTGCGCCAAAACATCTTCATGAACGATCATTTTCCCATCGCCGCGGGAAAGAACCGATTCAGCAAGTTCGAATTTCGCGTGTGCAATGGAATCCAGCGTTTTAAAGCGTTCGTAGTGCGCCTCGCCCAACGCCGTGATAATTCCGATTTGCGGCGGCGTCAGACGGCACAATTTTTCGATAGAGCCACGGCCATACGCTCCCATTTCCACCAGAAAATATCGGATTTGAGAGTTTAAATTTTCGCGGATAATTCGCGAAATTCCCATCAATGTATTGATGCTGCCGGGCGTATAAAGGGTCGGCGCATCCACTTCCAGAATATGCCCCAGAATGTGTTTGACGGATGTTTTTCCGAAAGATCCCGTGATGCCAATCGTTTTCGGATTCACTTGAGTCAAAATCGACGCCGCGTCCGCAAGAATCTTTTTTTGGATGTGAGCTTCGAGAGGTATCAGAAGACCGTTTGCCAAGGCCAGCGATAACGGCACAAATTGCACGGCAAGAATCCAGAACAAAGAAGCCTTCGTCCAGACGATGGCGATGCCCGCGATCAAACAAAAGCCGAACGCAATACCGAAAATGCGCTTGGCGCGGGAAGTCAGAACCAATTTTTTCTTGGCGACTTTTCGCGGATCATTTTCAATTCGCGAAAAAAAGGCAAAGACTGCGGCCACAAGAAGATCAACCGCTCCCGCCGGAATCAAGGCGTATAGTCCAGACAAAATCAGGAAAAGAGCCAGAAGCGTCAACGATACGCGTTTATCGAAAGACCGCGTTTCAACAATCCAGAACAGGAAAGGAGAAGCTTTATATTCTTCCTGCTGAAAAATATGCAGATATTGAAGCAGCCTGCGATAAGCGAAAAAAGCAAAAGCCGCGAACACAATAAATGAGAAAAGGATGCTCATACCAAGCTCTCCATAAAATCGGCCAACCGCTTAATCACAACATGTCTCCCTTCGCCAAGAACGGAATAATGATCCTGTTCGGGAAGAATTGTAAGAGTGGCGTTGGGAATAATTTTTTTCAGTCTTTCACCAATCTCCGGCGGCGTTTCGGTATCATGCCTTCCATAAACGAGGTAAACGGGACATTTAATTCGTCCGGCCTCCTCGGACAGGTTCTCGGAAATAATCTTTACAAAGATAGCCCGCAAGGGGCCCGCAGACCGATAATCGGGGCTACCGAATTTCGAACGCAAGACCTCGACATTCAGGCCAAACAGCAGAGCAAGATGCTTTAATGTTTTAAAGGTGTATACGCGAACGAACATCTCCATCTTTTTCAAGATACTGCGTTTGCGCGGCAAGCCCGCCGATCCGACGAGAAAAAGGCCGTCGATCAAATCCGGATGTCTTGAAGCGATCTGGATTCCAATCCTGCCGCCGTAAGAATGCCCTACATAGACTATTTTTTTGATAAACCGGTACGACCGAATAAGCTCCGCCAAAGCATCGGCGACCTGTGCTGTGCCCCACTCCGGCGGAGGAAGCGGCGACAATCCGAAACCGGGAAAATCGACAAGCATATGCGCGGCTCGTCCCGAAAGCGTATCGGCGAAAGGTTTAAAAGAGCTTCGGTTCATTCCCCAGCCGTGTCCCCATACGATAAGCATGGACGCGTCATTCAGCGGCGTTCCGATTATTTCAAAAGCGATGGTCGTTTCGTTTTTCAAAAAGCCTTATCCTTCAGATTCCGGAGACTCGACATAGCCGTACCAAGCTTCCTTGGGCGCATTTGGCAGACCAACCAACTGTGAATACAGCACATACATCTGATCTCCGTAATCGAAATGCCAGTATTCGAACGGGCAGTTTATAAACCCCTCTTGCGCCATTGCCCAATGCAAAAGGCGGCGGCGAAGAAGACGAGGATCGTCCTCCGTAATTTCATGCGCCTGCAGTTTGCGCTCTAAAGCATCGCTGTGAGGGATGCGGCCTTTCTCATTAAACCCGGCGCTTATATCCGGAAATTCCCCTGTCTTTAGATCGCGCAAGCCAAGATCGACGGCTCCGCCGCACACATGGATGGGCCATGTCGTAGAATCCGAAGGAGAAAATCCGGTGGGATCGGAAACGAGGGTCACCGCATAGCGCCGCCTTTCCTCTTCCGACGCCTGAGGCAGACGCCGCGCTGCTTGCCTTAGATAATAGTCCCAAAAAAATCTCTGGCTTTCAATTGAACGATAGGCATCCCACACCATAACCTCTACCCCCGACGGGCGCAAAAGCACGTTCACGCGCGCCAATTTCTCCGCCACCGTTTCACGCCCCCAAACATATTGGGTCGCTCCGCCGATTTTTTCTTTATACGGATCGTCTCCGCAGATAGACCGTGCCGCAAAGTCGTCGCAAGCAATTCCAAAATCAGAAAATTTGACCAGAGGCTCTGCGCTGCGGGGGTTTTTTAAATCGAAGGGTATTTTTTTGTAACTTCCGGCTTCGGAATTTCGTTCAATGATAGGAATTTTGTAATTCACGCCGTATGACATTGACTTCTTCCCTCGGGGTCTTTTTTAATTTTACCATCGGCTTCGGAAGAATTCCTATTTATTTCTGGCCAATCCCCAAGAGCTTATCCGCCAATTCAAAAACCCTTGAAGAATAATGAGCGCCTTTAATTAAAACGATGTCATTAGGCCTAAGAATGGAATTTATCAGTTCTTCAAACAATCCATCGATGTTTTCTTTAAAGATTTTTGTTTTTGTATCGGGAATTTCATCGAGGATATACTTCGCTTCTTTCCCAACCCCAATGACGACATCGACATCGGAAACGGCCAAAACTTTCCCGACCGATCGGTGTTCTTCTTCGGCAGCAGAGCCTATCTCAGCCATTTTGCCGATAATGGCTATTTTCCTTGCTCCGTTTTTGGGAATCTCTCCCAGCGTTGCAATGGCATAGCGCATGGCTTCCGGATGGCCGTTATACGAGTCGTCAACAAGAGTGATATCGAACCCGCGGAGGGTAACGGTTGAAATCTTCCCGCGGCCTTTCAGCGGTTCAAAACCCGCAATCGCCTTCAGCGCCTTGACGATATCCAATCCCAGCGCAAAAGCCACAGCAACGGCGAAGGTGGCGTTATAGGCAAAGCGTTCGCCAAGCCCCAGATCCGCATGATGATAAGCCTTGCCGTCAATTTCTATATCAACGCCGGTTTTACAGTCCTTGTTAATTGCAAAATTCTTGAGCTTTATTTGGCCCTTCTTGCCGAAAGTGATGATCTCCTTTATCCCCTGTTTCTTAGCCTGGGGGATGAGCACGTCATCCACAAAACTCGCGTCGGCATTTATGATCGCCACTCTGCGGTTTTTATACGGAACCACTTTCTCGAAAATCTCCGCCTTGGCGTAGGCAATGTCTTTAAATTCTTTAAAATACTCCATGTGCATGGGGAAGATATTCGTCACGGCGGCAAGATTAGGACGAACCATATCGACGAGCGCGGAGATTTCTCCCGCGTGATCCATGCCCATCTCAAACACCGCATAAGGCGCATCGAAATCGAGCCTGCACAGGTTGTAAGGCGTCCCGATATGATTGTTGAAAGAGCCTTCGCCCCAGTACGTCTTGCCGAAGGCCGAAAGCATGTGGGCGACAAGTTCCTTGGACGTCGTTTTTCCGGAGCTCCCCGTAATTCCGATGACAAAGCCTTTGTATTGGGAGCGCACATACTTGCCCAAAGCCTGAAGCGCTTTAAGGGAATCTTTCACCAAAATCACATTTTTGGCGTTGTCGGGGTTGCTTTCGGCAATCGCGAGAACAGCTCCTTTTTTCATCGCATCGCTTATGTACTTCGCGCCGTTTTGTTTGTTCGAGACAAGAGCAAAAAATATTTCACCTTTGGCAAGCTTGCGCGAGTCAAAACAAACCAGAGAAGTGTCAACAACGAGATGAGGGTCGATTCCGCCGTCGGGAGTACCGGACAGAATCTCGGTCAGCTTTTTAAGCTCAAATTTCACGGCTTATCTCCGAAGAAAGTTTGTTCTTAGGCGCAGACCCTCTTTGACCCCTCTTCGACTCTATTGTCTAAAATCTTCTCGATAAACTCGAGAGGAAGGAGCGGCGGCTCTTCCGTCAAAGCTTGGTGATAAATGACGGTCGATGGCGTCATGCCTGGCAACGAATTTGCTTCGATGATAACCATCTTCCCACTCGCCAGATTAAAGAAGATGTCTATTCTGGCGTAGCTTGTGATACCCAACGCCTGCGCCACCTTTTCGATGCCGGTTTTGATTTTCGTCCTGAATTCAGGCTTCAAAATGTCATCCGGCGGCGGCGTAATGTTGACGCCGGTTCCGCCCTGGAATTTTTCTTCCAAACTTAGGACTTCGCCTTCAGCGATGGTAATGCTGGGATTAAGCGCGTGGTATTTTCCGGCTTTCTCCAGAACGCCGACCGTAAATTCCAGCCAGTTTTCTTTTTTCTCATAAACGATGTCGTTATGAACCACGCGAATGTAGTCAACCTGAACGAAGGGTTCGATGAAGTACTGCGGATTTCTATCCTGCGGCAAGGCGACTTCGTTATCCTGATTTTTGAACGTGCCTGCGGGAATAACTTCGTTCTTGGGGTTGCCCGCAATTTTCGCGTACGTTTTAAATTCATCGAGCGTGTAAAGACGAACGATGCCGGAAGAGCAGCCGTCCGCAAGCGGCTTAATCGCAAAATTATCCGCGCCAAAAGCCGAAACGTCCTTCCAGATAGATTCAAGTTCTTGAGGGGTCGCGGTTTGAATATTAAATTGCCGCTTGGGCAGGGAGGATATATCCGGATCCTTAAGTCCGTTAACAAGCTGTCCGGTTATAAACTTATCCATGCATATTTTTGAGGCTTTGGAGCCGGAGCCGTTATAAATGAGGCCATACCTTTCTAACATCTCCTGAATACGGCCGTCTTCGCCTTCGCCGCCATGCAGTCCGTTAAACACGAACGCGTTGTTTTTCTTCGCTTCGGTGCAGAAGGCGTCAAGAGTCATCGAGCGGGGCGCGTTGTCCTCAACGCTGAAGTTATTGGGAATGTCCAATTTCTCGTATATTTTTTTGGCCAACGGCGCCAATCGAGCATTGATGTTTTCGGCCTCTCCACACGTCAAGCGGATTTCTTCAACCGTATGATCCAGGGCAAAGGAATAGGGAAGCTTCCAAACCACGCCTTCCTTATCCATGAGAAAGGGGATTGGGGAATACTTTTTGGATTTTCTGAGTTTGAGCCAAACATTCGTTCCGCTCATGATGGAAACTTGACGCTCCGCCGTTTTTCCGCCCATGAGGATAAAGACGTTTTTCTTTTTTTCGGTTACGGCGTCCCTTTGCGAGGCGGGAATCTGCAGATTGTATCTTTTGCAGGCATTGGAGACGATGTGCGCCAAGATAGACGCGTGATTAAATCCGACCCGCGACGTTTGCTTGAAGATAAAGCTGTTTTGCTCCATACCGCTGATGGGGTTTATGTCTGAGAACAGTATGTTGCCGTCGTCCAGTATCCAGCCGTCAACACGCAAGAAATCTTTGAATCCGAAGAGAGAAAATATTTTCTCGGATCCTTTTTGGATGGCTTCAATTTGCTCGTCGGGAAATCTTGGTGGGCAATGCAAGATGGAAGAGTCCGTCGCCAGATATTTCTTTCTATAGCTGAAAATCTTTCCGCCTTTGATCATTTCAATTTCGTGCGGAACGAACGCGACGGGCTTGCCGTGCTTGTTTTGTATGATGATGGTCGAGAATTCCCTGCCCCGGCAGAAAGGTTCCACAATAAATTCGTCGCCCACATGAAGCTTTTGCTCGACGCATGTCTTAAGCGCCTCCACAGCCTCATCGGTATTATTAATCTCATAAGTTCCGATCGAGGAGCCGCCCAATGTCGGCTTGATGATGGCTTTCTTGAGATTATGTTTTTTGAAGAACGCCTCGATCATCGAGCGCGCTTGCTTCGGGTCGTTCTTGTCCACGATAGCGAATGGGATGGTGTAAAAACCATTTTCGCCAAGAATTTTATTGGCGCTTCCCTTAGGAAAAGCCGTTTTACAGGCTTTGGCCGTGCCGCCGATGTAGGGAATATTGTTGTCTTCAAGCCATTGCTGCAATTGCCCATCCTCGCCAAAAATTCCGTGTATGAGGGGGAAGGTTAGATCATGCTGTTTCAGTTCTTGAATAAACGTCTCTTTGGATATTTTTTGCGCGCTGTTTTTAAGTTTGAAGTCAAAATCCGAAGGCGTATTGGAATAAAGCTGGTGGATCGAGAGAACATAAATGTTCATGAACACATCAAAATAAAACGGCGTGATCTTGATTGTATCCGACTGCAAATGATCCAACATGGACCGAGCTGAATTAATGGAAATCCCGCGCTCTGCTCCGGGGCCGCCGCAAATAATAGCAATACGCATTATTTTTTCCTTTTTTGAGTGAATCAAAATCATATGACGAAGAAATTCGTTGTAGAAGAAAACAAATCCATGTCAATGAGGGGACGTTCTACACAATTGATAAAATAAACGTCAACCGATAACGCAGTATGATATATTTTCAATCATTCTGTGCGATAATATTGATCAGCTAAATTATTAATGATTCTTTCCTCAAATTCAAGTTGCTGAAAAGTAGAAAAGCTCCCAACGGAACCAAAGGACAGAAGATCAGATGTTCTGATCTAACAACCCCCAAATACTGCTTTCGCACATATAGACAAAAAGACCAATGCCACGCAACTGCCGTGTTTGCATGGGCGGCTCTGTCCCTGAAATGAATGATGAATAGCTCACCTTCCTCTTTCGCTAAAGCCACGGAGGACAGGTCGCTCAAAAGAGCATCGGCGTGACACTTTTTGTGCTTTGCGCAAAAAGTGGTGCCCAGGAGAAGACTCGAACTTCCATGACCTTGCGGCCGCTAGCACCTGAAGCTAGTGCGTCTACCAATTTCGCCACCTGGGCTTACCCTAGGCAAGCCCCGAAAACAGGCCTGTCCAGAGAGGTTGTGGTGGTAAAACATAAAGCAAGATCAAGTCAAGGGAAGGTTTGGCTTCAGCCTTATTAAACAATAGGAAGACCGCCTCTAACCAATAAGGGCTTCCCTTTGATACAATCGCGGTTTAGAAATGTAACCTCCTGATTCTATATGGGTTACGGTCGACACATGTCATTGCGGTCCCCACTTTACGCCAGCCGTTTGTTGGCGGTCTCGGTCTTTGTCTTTGGCATGGGCGCGTCAGCCGCCAACGCTGAGGCAACGACGCCTTCCGTGCAGACCTTTGTCAACGAAGCCCTGCCGATGGAAATGTCGCCGACACAAAACTATCTCAGCGCGCCAATTGCCGCAGGAAGCATGACGTTAGACGATGTTCTGAAAGCGCACCCCCGCGCGGTTCCCAAAGCGCCCGCCATACCGTCCACAAGCGGATTGATGATGTCGGAAGGGCTGAAGACCGTTTTACAAAAAGCCGGCATAACGTCGGCAACGCCTCCGACTATCGTTCAAGCGCCGCAAATTCCCGCGCCTGCCGCCCAAGCGCAGATGTCACCTGTAGCCCCGACTCCCTCCTCTTCAGCTCCCTCGCCTTCCGTCGCGGGTTCTCATAGTTCCGGCGTCGCTTATGAACCCGGCCAAGCCCCGAAAACTCTTGGCACATCCGCAGATGCGCCTTTAAAAACAGCTTCGGGAGCGCCTTGCACTTCGTCCGTTCAGAAATGGGAAAAGAGCTGCGGCGAAGCCGGTTATCCGGCAACTTTTTTCGGAAAAATTTCCGGCGAAACACGGGGAAATTGCGCGGACGGTACGTTGCAAGATGTTTGGGTAACCAACACCTGCGCGCCTCCGGGAGCCTCTAAAGTTCAAGCGGCGGACCCCGCTCACGTTCTAAAACAGCCCGCCGAAGCGAAGGCCGAAGCCGCGCCCGCCCCTGAATTAAAGATAGAGAAGGAAGCGCCTGCCGTCACCAGCAGCGAAGGTCCCCGCGTGTCCTCCTGTTCGGATGAAGACGAAAATCCAAGCGCAGCCTGCACGGCGCTTGCCGCTCAAATACAGCCGGACGAAGCTGAACAGAGCAAAAAAGAAGCCGTCCGCGAAAAAGGGGAAAGAGAAAGCTCCAATTTCTTTTCGAGAACTTGGGATTCTGTTTTTGGGTCTTCTGCTTCCGACGACGAAGAACAACCCGCTCCTCAGGCTGAAGCCTTGCCTCCCACGCCTCAGGAAGCAGCCCCTCGCGACGCTAACGATTTCTGCGGCGTTGCGGCTGAAACGATGGCCTATGAAGCGCCCGAGAAAGGCCTTTGCCGCATAGGCTCCGCCAGCGCCGTGAACGGCGACGGGCCGTGGACGTGGTCTTGCACGAATAACGCAGGCGCACTGTCGTCCTGCAAAACGCTATCGCTCGCAGAACCTGATACGGAATCGCCCCAGAAGGCGTCTTCCAAGACAGGGCAGTTCCTGCAACTCCCTAAATCACTCGCTAAAGCTTCTGCGTCCGCCAAGGTTCCCGTGCCCGCTCTTGCTTGCGGCACAGCTTCCGGACAACCCGCAAAAGCAAAACCGACTTCCGATCTTTGTCAGGGCGGAAAAGCAGGCAAGGTTCTCGGAAAAAATCCCTGGAAGTGGACGTGCAGTAAGGGCAAGAAAAAAGTCTCGTGCGCGACGATCAAGTCCGTCGACGGAGTTTGCGGAAGTTCGAACGGAATATCCGCCACAGCCGCCCCTTCTAAAAACTTGTGCAAAAAAGGCGCCGCCGGATCCGTGAGCGGCGACGGGCCGTGGGTCTGGGCCTGCGCAGGAGTGGGCGACGGAAGTTCGGCCTCTTGTTCTGCTCCGCGCATCGTGCCGCAGGGATCCATTCCTCCAAAGCCGGATGTTTTGAAAGAGAAGCCTTCCATTCCGACGCCTTCGAAATCTTTCTTGCAAACGCCCGCGCTTTCGCCCGTTCCTGAGGCCGCCAAAGTTGAAGGCGACGTAGCGCCGGAGTCAGCGCCAGGCATGCCTGAGACGTCCAAGCCTGTCGATCCTCCTGCAATACAGGAACCCATGCCGGCGAAGCCCGTTTTGCTGAAACCCACGCAAAACGGCGCGCCAAGCACGCCTCTTGTTCTCGCCACGGGGACATCGCCCCTTTTGTTCTCGCCCGGATCGGGGAATGTCGAAGAAAAAGCGTTCGATGCGCTCGACAAACTCGTCTCCGCTTTAAAGAGGAACGAGACGGCGCGGATTTCCCTCTTCGCCTACGCCGACGGCGTTGGGACGACGCCCCGCGCGGCTAAGCGTCTGTCGCTGACCCGCGCCTTGTCCGTGCGCGATTATCTGGTGTCGAAGGGCATCCCCGAAAACCGCGTCGACGTTCATGCGGAAGGGATAGATACGACAGGCGGCAATGCCGACCGCGTTGACGTGAAGGCAAACAATTAAGTCCCGACCTGACCTAACGCCTTAGAATCGCGCCTTATTCTCCATAAGATGGTTTAAGCGGCGTCTTAAGCCCTTTCCACTTCTTACTTGCTTTTTTATGGTTTCTTGTCTAGTTATGCCAGCGAGTTTAGGAGACTCTCTAGTGCGCTAGGTATTGAACGGTTGCTTAAAAACGCTGTTTTAATTTTCTCGCGCTCGGAGTTGCTGAAATGAACGAAGCTTGGCTTGCGTGATTTTGGCGCTAACTCGGCGCGGGTGTCGTGGTGATACCGGCCAATGCTAGACTAAAGGATACAGACTATGGCGACAGGTACAGTCAAGTGGTTCAACGGCACCAAGGGTTACGGATTTATTCAACCGGATCAGGGTGGCTCAGACGTTTTCGTTCATATCAGCGCGGTTGAACGTGCTGGTCTGCGCGATCTTCGCGAAGGCCAGAAGCTCTCTTATGAATTGGCAACCGAAAAAGGCAAGACTTCGGCAGCCAATCTCAAAGTGATTGACGCGGCTTAATAAGCGCTCAGAGCTTTAAAAGCTTGGACGAGGGGCAATCGGTTTAGGCCGGTTGCCCCTCTCCTTTTTTGACTATCGAGGCTGAAAGCAGCCTTCGAATGCTAAACGCCCGGCGAATTACCTTTTTCATATGTTTTGAAAAAATTCGTCAAGCGTTCGGCGGCATGAGCCGCCGCCTCGTCCATCGGCTCGGATACCAACCGCGGCTGGGGCAAGATTTGTCGAGCGGTTGGTATTGGGCTCAGACCCATACAATTTGAAAGACTTTCATGTCTCATACTACCTTTGACACTTTTGGCCTTCCGGCCAAACTGCTGCATGCGCTTACGCGTATGCAATTTACGACCCCCACCCCTATTCAAGATCAAGCCATTCCTTTTGCGCTCGAAGGCCGGGATATTCTCGGCTCGGCGCAAACAGGCACCGGAAAAACCGGCGCGTTCGGCATTCCTCTGATTGCGGGATTGATGGAACATCCTGAAGCGACAGCTTTGATCATGACCCCGACCCGCGAGTTGGCGGGACAGGTACTCGCGGCGATGGAACCGATGATTCCCGTGGCCGATATCCGCACGGCGCTTTTGATCGGCGGCGAGTCGATGCCCAAGCAACTCAATCAACTCCAGCATCGCCCGCGCCTTGTCGTCGGGACGCCGGGACGCATCAACGACCATCTGGAACGCGGGAGCCTCAAACTAAACAACGTCCGGTATCTCGTGCTCGATGAAACCGATCGCATGCTGGACATGGGGTTTGGCGTTCAGATCGAAAGGATTTTGAAGCACGTTCCGAAAGAGCGCCAAACGCTTCTGTTCTCGGCCACCTTGCCTTCGAATATCGTCAAGTTGTCGGGCAAATACATGCGCGATCCCGTCCGCATCGCCGTCGGATCGACGACGACCCCGTTAGAAAAAATCAAGCAGGAGATGATCAGCGTCACCGACGCCGAAAAATACGTCAAATTGATCGAGCAGATTAAGGCGCGCAAAGGCTCCATCATTATCTTCGCCAAAACCAAGTGGGGAACGCAGAAGCTTTCCGACCGCCTGAACAAGGACGGCCATCGCTCGGACGCCATTCACGGCAATCTTCAGCAAAGACGCCGCGACCGCGTTATCCAGAATTTCCGCGATGAGCGCTATCGCATTCTGGTCGCGACCGACGTGGCGGCGCGCGGGCTTGATATTCCGCACATCGCCCATGTCATCAATTACGACGTGCCGATGGCCCCCGAAGATTACATCCATCGCATCGGCCGCACCGCGCGTGCCGACGCCGAAGGCCAGGCTATTAGCTTTGTGACCTCTGCCGATGGCGCCAGGTGGCGCGCGATTCAACGCTTGATCGGGGGTGAGGCCGCTAACAGTCCGGCCCCGCGCGGAGAAAGGTCGCACAACAGGAGCGGCGACGGAAAACGCAAGCCGTTCTGGAAGCGCGACGGCGATAAGCCTCGCGGCGAAAGGCCCTATGGCGCGCGTTCGCATGGCGATAATCCCCCTAGCGAGCGTCCGCACGGCGACCGCCCGCGTAGCGATAAACCCCATAGTGATCGTCCCCGCAGCGATCGTCCCCGCAGCAGCGACCGCCCCCGTGAAGACGCGCCTCGCGAAGAACGTTCCTACGGCAGATATCAACCGAGCCACAAACCTCATGCTTATAAGCCGAGAGGCGAACGCCCTGAGGGTGATCGTCCCCGCAGCAGCGACCGCCCGCGCGATGACAAACCGCGCGAAGATCGGGGTCATACAGAGCATTCGCGCAGCGATAAGCCTCGCGGCGCACAGGCCTATGGCAAGTATCAACCGAGCCACAAACCCCATGCTTATAAGCCGAGAGGCGAACGCCCTGAGGGTGATCGTCCCCGCAGCAGCGACCGCCCGCGCGATGACAAACCGCGCGAAGATCGGGTTCCTACCGAGCACTCGCGCAGCGATAAGCCTCGCGGCGCACAGGCTCATAGCGACCGCCCGCAGGGCAACAAACACCGCAATGAAAGGCCGTTTGGAGCAAAGTTTCATAAGGGTGGAAAAAGCTACGTCCACAAGCAGGCGCACAAAGCAAGCTAAGCTTGGCTAAAAAAACAAAGGGCGATGTTCTCCTATAAAGAGAGCATCGCCCTTTTTACTTCTTATAATCTTACTTTGCCGGCGCTGCAGGAGCCGTGGCCGGAGGAGGCGTACCTGTTCCGGCAGGCATCATTCCCTGCCTTCTCATCTCCATTCCTTCTTTACGCATGGTTTGCCTTTTGTCATGCATCGCCTTTATCTCTTCTCTCATTTTTTGCTCGTGCGCGCGCCAATCGTCTTTTTCTTTTTTGCACGCGTCAGCTTGACCTTTGGGAGTCGGGATACACTTGTCCAAAAGCGTATTAAGCTCTTTGTCCAGAGCTTGCCGTTCGGCTCGGTTCTTTTCCATTTCTTCGCGAAACTCCTGATTCATGGGGTCGCCGTTTCCGGGACCCATGTGCTGCGGTCCTCCCATCATGGGCGCAGGAGGAGGCGCGGCTGTCGTTGCCGCCGTTTGCGCATGAGCCGGCATGCTCATGGCCAGAGAAAGAGCCAACACCGTCAGTCCGATACTTTTTTTGGTTGTCGTGGTCATGCTTCGCTCCTTGGTTTGGGAAAAAGGAATTTTGCTGCTACCATCTTACGGCTTTAAATGTGGCAAAAGCGTGTTAAAAAGTGCCAAGTTCCGTGACGATTTTATCCACAGGAACGTCGTGCGTTCCTATCGGGATTTTGTCAACTTCTTGATAAGAATAGGCGAGACCGATGGTGAGGATGGGTTTCTTCGCGCGAAGCTTTTTAATGGTTCTATCGTAATAGCCGCCGCCATACCCCAGCCTGTTGCGCGCGCGATCGAACGCCAGCATGGGGATCAAAAGAACATCCGGCTCAACTCCGGCCGCGGAAGACATGGGCTCAAAAATACCCAACGGATTTGCAAGAAGCTTGTCGCCTTTTTCATAGGCGCGGAAAATCAGGGACTTGTTTTCTCCGATAATGATCGGCAGCGCGAGCGGATATCCTTTCGCGCGCAAAGATTCATTCAAGGCGCTTGGGTCTATCTCATCGCGGATGGGGGCATAGGTGACAACAACGGCTCCCGGCGGAAGCGAGAAATGCAGGAGAAAAACGTCAGCCAGTTTGTCCGCACAGTCTTCGTTGATATCTCTGTTTGCGCTTCGCTTCTCGCGCGCCTCTGCACGAAGACTCTTTTTTTGCTCTCGGAGGGAAAGAACCAAAATTTAGTTCCTGTTTTTCTTCTGTCTGGGCGCGTTAGAGAAATTGGAAGGCACCACAGCGACCGTCGGCGTAATTCCTCCGCGGCCTGCATAAGCAGGTGGGCGCCATATAACGTGACCACGGCCACGACAGAGACAGCTCCCTAGAGGTTCTAATTATCGGCCCCGGGGATATTTTACCTAGCGTATCGCGCAGGAACCTTCCGGGAAGAGTTTTATACCAGCGGGCTCGTGAAAACCACCACAATGTTTGACATCACTCGCTCTGCGCCTCGCCTGTCGCTTGCCGGGCTAACCTACCGTTAATAGCGGATTTTTTAGTCCGGCGAGCGACAGGCCTTACGCAACCGCTCGTGACCCAAACATGTCACTTCAAGCGCCGGTTGGTAACTACGCTCTGCCCACTTGAGAAGCAAGCTCGCTAACTCGTTGTTTTAGATGAGCAACCGCAGCAATAAACAAATCCTCGTTCTTGTCGATCTCGCTCATCGTCTTGTTACGGGCTTCCAAAAGCTTGTCGGCCAGAGACAGGCAGGTCAGCATGAGATGGCGGGGCTCGGTCGTATTTCCGACTTTACCGGCGACGGATTCCATTTCTTTTTGAACCAAATCCGCCACCTGCTGCAAACGGCCTTCTTCGCCCGAGCCGCAGTTGATGACGTATTCACGTTTATAAAGCGTGATTCCCAATTTGACGGACTTCGTTCCCATATCGGATTCTCCCGCTGTTAGCCGTGTAAGATACGTTCGACATGCTCGATCGTGTGATCGAGGCGCGCGGCAACCTTTTGTGTCGTCGCCAAAATTTCAACTTCGCGTTGGCGGCCCTGTTTGAAAATTTCGTTTTGCTTCTTCAACGTTTCGCGACGATTGGAAGCATCGAATAAAACCCTATCTTCGAGCACGAAGATAGCTTCGTCGAGTTCTTCCAGAGCCTGTTTAAGCCGTTCCATTGTTCCGCCTCCGAATCGCTTTACAGGAAAGCCTATAACGAGGATTAAAAACCGTCAATCAAGAGGTTGGAAGTTTTGAAAGTTTGGGCGATTCGATGCTGCTTCTTCTTCCTAAACCGCCGACAGGGTTAACCGGCTTGTCGCCCTGGCGCCATTCGAAATAAAGCTCGGCTTTTTTGCCTTCCTTAACAGGCAAAACGCCCAAAGGTTCTCCCGCCTCGACATCCTGTCCCATTTCCGCATCCATGCGTCCAAAACCCGACAAAAACGTGTGGTAACCGTTGTCGTGCTGAAGGATCATGATGAGCCCGTAGCCGCGGAAAGGCCCTACAAAGACAACTTTTCCGGCATATGGCGCGACAACAGCGGCTCCGGAGGGAGCCGCAAGCGTGAGGCCTTCGCTCGTCACGCCGTCGGCGTCTTTATCGCCAAAACTCTTACGCACGGCTCCGGACACAGGCCAGGTTAACGCAACATCACCACGCAAAATCGGCTTCTTGACGCGCGGCGACGACACTTTTTCCATAAGTTGCCTTAAATCGCTCGCTTCTTCGGCCAGCGTTGCCAGATGGCGCGCGATGTTGGCCTTTTGCTCTTCCGTGCGTTTGAGAAATCCTTGCCGCGTGGCAATCATCTCATCGAGGCTTCTTTGCTGCTTTTCCAAATTGCTGTGCGCGGCGGCGACAAGCCTTTTATGTTCGGCCAGCTTTTTCTGTAAATTGTAAAGCGACACGAGATCGCGCGCCGCATTTACGGCTTTTTCCTTAAGGCTCGGCAAAACAGCTTGGAGCAACAGGTAGCGGTGAACATGGTCCGCCGTCGATTTGTCCTGAAGAAACAGGCTTTCGGGCGGACGGCTTGTGATGTCGACGAGAACCGACACCATGAGCGAAAGTTGGCGGCGATTTTCGTCGGCGGTTTTGCTTTTTTCGGAAATTTCGTCGGTCAATTGATCAAGTTTGTCTTCGAGGTTTTCTTGTTCGACTTCTTTTTCCTGCAGCGTTCGGGTCGAGGCGATCATGCGCTGGCGCAATTCATCAAGCCCTCTGCTGGCTTCAAGCGCTGCGGCGGCTAACACCTTTTCCTGACGCTTTTGCTTGGCCAGTTGCGTTTCAATTTTCCGTAATTCGTCGTCCGACGCGGCCTCCGCCGGAATCGGCGCGCAACAAAAAACAAATACGGCAAAGAGAACAAAAATTATTTTCATGCACGAACTATCAGGCTGCGCCCTTCCATATCCTTGGGCTTAGATATTTGCATCAGCTCACAAAGCGTCGGCGCGACATCGGCCAGGATTCCATCGCGCAGCGACTTGATTTTCGGGTCGCCTACAACCATGACCGGCACGCGGTCGAGCGTATGAGCCGTATGAGGGCCTTTTGTCGCTTCATCGGCCATGATTTCGCAATTGCCGTGGTCGGCGGTCAGTAAAACGACTCCGCCCCGTTTTTCGACAGCCTTAAATAAACGCCCCAGACATTCATCGACAGCCTCGACCGCTTTAATGGCTGCGGAAAGGATTCCGGTATGCCCGACCATGTCGGGATTGGCATAATTAAGGACAATCAGGTCGAATGTATCGGCTTCGATAGCCTCGACGACCTTATCGGTGACTTCGCGCGCCGACATTTCCGGCTGCAGGTCGTAAGTCGCGACTTTAGGCGACGGAACCATGATGCGTTCCTCGCCTGCAAAAGTCTGTTCGCGCCCGCCGTTGAAGAAGAACGTGACGTGCGGGTATTTTTCCGTTTCGGCAATGCGTAATTGCTTGAGCCCCGCCTTTGAAACAATTTCTCCCAAGCCGTTTTCAATTTGCTTGGGCGGAAAGAGCGCGGACACATATTTGTTCAGCTCGTCGGAATATTCGACCATTCCGGCGACCGCCGCCAAAGACACGACCTTCTTGCGCGCAAAGCCTTTAAAAGCAGGGTCGCAGAAGGCGGTCAGGATTTCACGCGCGCGGTCGGCGCGGAAATTGGCAAACAGAATGCCGTCGCCGTCTTTCATGCCTTGGTAATCGCCGATAACGACGGGCAAAACGAATTCATCCGAAACCGTTGTGTCGTAACTGGCCTTGATCGCCTTAAGGATGTCGTCGGCGCGCGTTCCTTGGGCTTCGGTTAAAAGAGCGTAGGCGCGCTCGACACGCTCCCATCTTTTATCGCGATCCATCGCGTAATAACGGCCGCACACGGTTGCGAGTCCGGTGTTTTTGATATCCTTGATATCGCCCAGAAACTTATGGATGTTTTTGTCTGCGCTTTGCGGCGGCTCGTCGCGCCCATCGAGGAAAGCGTGGATGTTAACGGCAATGCCAGCGCCCGCGACAACTTTCGCCAGAGCCACCATGTGGTCTTGATGCGCGTGAACGCCGCCGGGGGACGTTAACCCCATAAGATGGCAAGTCCCGCCGCTTTTCTTCAATGCCGCAATAAAATTGTTCAAAGCCGTATTGGCGTCCAGTTCGCCTTTTTCAATCGCGGAGGTAATCATCGGCAAATCCTGAAAGACGACACGTCCCGCGCCGAGGTTCATGTGGCCGACTTCGGAATTCCCGATCTGGCCTTTGGGCAAACCGACATTTTCTTCAGACGCTTCGAGCAAGGCATGGGGTGATTGCGCCCAATATTTTTTGAACACCGGCGCATTCGCGCGCGTCGTCGCATTGTCCGGCGCATCCTCGCGATAGCCCCAGCCATCGAGGATGCATAAAACAACAGGACGCGGAGGAACTCTCATGTTTCACCGGAGAAAACAAAGAATTTGTCCCCCTTCTTGTAGAGAAGACGGGCTGAAAGCTCAACAGGTTAATGGGTCTCCTGCGTAACCCTCTAAAAAGAAAATGGGATGCCCGCCTTCGCGGGCATGACGGTGGTTATTATTGAGAAAACAGTCTTGAAAAAAACACCGTCACCCCCGCGAAGGCGGGGGTCTCATTTGGTTTCTTGTCGTTTTTAAGATTAATATGTTGCCCACACGACTCGCCTTGTGCCTCTCGCGCGTTGCTTTATGATGCCTTTCCATGTCGCCCCAAAACCCCGAGTCAGAATGGTTTGGCTTCCGCCCTGTCGACGCGGAGGAAAAGACCGGCCTTGTGCATGATGTTTTTTCTTCCGTCGCGGGGCGCTATGACCTGATGAACGATTTGATGTCGGGCGGATTGCATCGTTTGTGGAAAGACGCGCTCGTCCGACGCATGAATCCCAAGCCCGGCATGACGCTTCTGGATGTCGCGGGCGGAACGGGAGATATTGCGCTTCGACTCCATGCGGCAATACAGAAACAGGCGCAGTCACGGTTGCGGGGAGCGAGCGACGCGAGCGTACCGCAGAGTAGTCGCGCCCAAATAATAGTCTGCGACATCAATCCGGAAATGCTGGAACAAGGTAAAATCAAAGCTTTCGATTCCGGCGTTGTTTCAGGGATTTCTTTCGTCGAAGGCAATGCCGAGGAACTTCCGTTCGAAGATCGCAGCGTCGATATGTACTCGATTGTTTTCGGCCTGCGCAATGTCACGCGCATCGACAAAGCCTTGGAAGAAGCCGCGCGCGTGTTGAAACCGGGCGGGCGCTTTTTCTGCATGGAGTTCAGCCCGGGCGTCGCCCCTTCCCTCAAGCCGCTTTACGAAACCTACTGCATGAATGTGCTGCCTCTTATCGGCGAGGTCGTCGCCCAAGACCGCGAGGCTTATCAGTATTTGGCCGAAAGCATCATGAAGTTTCCGTCACAGGATCAGCTCGCCAAACGCATGGAAAAGGCCGGTCTGGATTGCGTTAAATGGACGAACCTGACGGGCGGGATTGCCGTGATTCATGAGAGTTGGCGGGTTTAGCGGCCTTATACCAAAGAACCAATGAACATTGCCACACAGCTTGACATCACTCGCTCTGCGCTCCGCTCGTTTCTTGTTGAAACGCTTGCTTTTCTTCCCTGCGCTTCACGCAACCGCTCGTGACCCAAGCGAGTCACTTCATTGTACCGCTGGTATTAACCCTATTATTTTTCAATGAAAGCTTTCGGGTTTAGCCTTCCGCAGGCTAGAATGAAGTTGCCCTATTTTAGAATTTATTTTTTAGGCCTTAGGCAATGATGATTATTAAAGAACATATAAGCGAGATACACCCTTGCGTTGCCGATGAGCTTTGCGACAATAAACGAACCCCAAAGAAAAAAAGGGGAAAGAGAAAGAAAAGCAAAAAGTCTCCAATTAAACTGGCTATTTCCGAGACCATGGCGAACGGCCCGACGTTTGCCGTCTGTGAAGATACGGCTTTTCGTAGCGTTTCCTTTTTTAGCCCTTTTTCGGGAAGAAGCGCTCAAATAACGGCCTGAAATCAGTAAATTAACTGTTTTGTCTCATAAATTCCTTGCTTTCAGGGGATTCAGAGGCTATCAACCCCTCCTTCGCGAGCCGTGGCTTTTGGACATGCCCGGCCGCTTTAACAAGTAACGTAAGGATAAGAAAATGCCCAAAATGAAGACCCACAGCGGGTCAAAAAAGCGCTTCCGCGTCACGGGCTCAGGCCACGTCAAGTCGGGCGCATCTCACCGCCGCCACTTCATGCGCCGTAGATCTCAGAACATGAAGCGTACCGCGCGTCAGGGCTTGATCCTATTCAAGACCGACGGCGAAAATATCATCAAGTTTTTTCTGCCTAACAGCTAAGAAGGGGACTCACTATGGCTCGTGTTAAACGGGGCGTGACGACCCATTCTCGTCACAAGGAAATGGTCAAGCTCGGCAAGACGTATCGCGGCCGCGCCAGCACCAATTATCGCATCACCATCGAAAAGGTCGAAAAGGCTCTGCGTTACGCCTATCGCGACCGCCGCGCACGGAAGGGCGAATTCCGCGCTTTGTGGATTCAACGCATCAACGCAGGCGTCCGCGAATACGGCATGACCTATGCCCGCTTTATTAACGGATTGAAGCGCGCGGGAATCGAGCTGGACAGAAAGACGTTGTCCAACCTCGCCGCCGAAGAACCGGCTGCTTTCAAGTCCTTGGTCGATCAGGCTCAGGCGGCTTTGGCTCGTAAGTAAGGCTGATACGTTTGGGATTAAAAAGCGCTGTAATCGTAAGATTACAGCGCTTTTCTTTGCTTTCTTGAGTCATGCGTCGCGCGGACGCGCTCCGCTGGATTCCCGCTTTCGCGGGAATGACGAAACTTTTCTAATTGGCTGAATCGCGCAACGGGTATATAAAAAACCCTTCGTTTTTGTTGCGTTTTTTGCCGTTCGTTCAGGAATAAAATATATGTCGCAAGCCGCATCTTCAGCCGACGACCTCGGCGCTTTAAAGTCCGCGCTTTCCGCGTCTATCGCATCAGCTTCTTCAAGCGCGGCGCTCGATGAAATCCGCGTTACGGCGCTCGGCAAAAAAGGCCGTATTACCGATTTGATGAAGACACTTGGCACGCTTGCCCCCGAAGAGCGCAAAGCGCGCGGCGCGGCACTCAACGTTCTGAAGGATGAAATCGCCGCCGCCATCGACGCCCGGCAGAAGGTTTTGGGCGCAGCCGCGATGCAAGAACGCCTTGTGAAGGAAAGCGTTGATGTATCGCTTTCTCCGCGCCCTCAACCGGAAGGCCGCGTGCATCCTACGGCGCAGACGATTGACGAGATCGTCACCATATTCGCGAGCATGGGCTTTTCCGTTGCGAAGGGTCCCGATATCGAAAGCGAGTATTACAATTTCGAAGCGCTGAATATCCCCTCCTCGCATCCCGCGCGCGATATGCAGGCGACGTTCTTTATGCCCTCATCCGACGCCGAAAAAGGCAAGACCGTTCTGCGCACGCAGACTTCGCCCGTGCAGATACGCACGATGTTGAAGCAGAAGCCTCCTATCCGCATCATTGCGCCCGGACGCACGTATCGCTGCGACTACGACCAAACCCACACGCCTATGTTTCATCAGGTCGAAGGCTTGGTGATCGACGAAGCCACGCATATGGGGCATTTGAAGGGCTGCGTGATGGATTTTTTGCGCGCCTTTTTTGGCATCGACGATCTGCCGGTTCGTTTCCGCCCGTCCTACTTTCCGTTCACGGAGCCTTCCGCCGAAGTCGATATCGGCTGCTCGCGCAAATGCGGGGAATTGAAACTGGGAAACCATGGCGACTGGCTGGAAATTCTCGGCGCGGGCATGGTGCATCCGAACGTTTTGAAAAACTGCGGCATTGATCCCGACAAATATCAAGGCTTCGCTTTCGGCATGGGCATCGAACGCCTCGCGATGCTGAAGTACGGCATTCCCGACTTGCGCACGTTCTTTGAGGCCGATTTGCGTTGGCTCAAGCACTATGGCTTTGTGCCGCTTGATATTCCCAACCCCGCATTGAAGGGCTAATTATGAACGGTCTATGGCTTCTTTTTTGCAGTTTCATTGTCATCGGCAGCGTCGTTTTCAACGTCGGCTTGAAGATCGGCTCGGCAGCCGTCAACCCGTTCGGGTTTCTCTTTTTCATGAACGTCTTCGCTCTTACCGCGCTCGCGCTTTCCTGTCTTGCCGCCAAATACGGATTCAATGCCGATGTCATGCAGGGAATAAACGTTCATTCCCTTAAATACGCGGCGCTATGCGCGGGATCGGTTGTTTTGATCGATATCGGCTATGTCCTCGCCGTCCGCTACGGCTCGCTGATCGGGACACAGGTGATCTGGACCGTCGGCGGCATGGTCGCTTTCGCAGCCGTCGCCGTTTTGTTTATGAATGAGACGATGACGCTGACAAAAGCGCTCGGCATCGCGTTCGGCATTGTTTCCGTTCTTCTGATCACGAAGGCTCAGTAACATGAAATTCCCTCTCTCATGGCTCAAAAAATACCTCGACACAAACGCGCCGCTGAACGAGATATGCGACAAGCTGACTGCTATCGGCCTTGAGGTCGAAGGCGTCGAAGATCCCGGCAAAAAGCTGGCGCCGTTTATTATTGCGGAAGTTGTCGCGTGCGTGGCGCATCCGGATTCAGACCATTTGCACGTTTGTAAAGTGAACACGGGCAAGGAAGTTCTGTCGGTCGTGTGCGGCGCGTCGAATGCACGTGCGGGATTGAAGGTCGTTTTGGCGCGCCCGGGCGACGTGATGCCGGATTCCGGCGAAGCGTTGAAAAAAGGAACCATTCGCGGCGTTGAATCGTTCGGCATGATGTGCGCCGTCGATGAATTGGGCATCGGCGACGAACACGAAGGCATTATCGAGCTGCCTTCTGATGCGCCCGTGGGCGGGAGCTTTGCCGCTTATGCCGGATATGACGACCCCGTTATTGAAATCAATCTGACGCCGAACCGCCCCGACTGCGCGGGCGTTTACGGCATTGCGCGGGATTTGGCTGCGGCAGGACTTGGCATTCTGAAGGCGCTTGACGCAAAACCCATCAAGGGATCGGAAACCAGCCGGATTAAAATAAAACTGGATTTTCCGGCAGGCGATAAATCATGCCCGTTGTTTGTCGGGCGGCTGGTTCGCAATATTAAGAACGGGACGTCGCCTGAATGGATGCAGAAAAAACTGCGCGCCGTCGGCCTCAGACCCATATCGGCGCTCGTCGATATCACCAATTATCTGACCATCGATTATGCGCGGCCCTTGCACGTTTTCGACGCCAAGAAAGTCAAAGGTCATTTGTGGGTACGGCCCGCCAAGGGCGGCGAGAAGCTCGATGCGCTCAACGACAAGTCCTACACGCTTGAGGCAGGCATGACTGCTATCGGCGACGATACGGGGGTGCTGAGCCTTGCGGGAGTTGTGGGTGGCGTGAGCAGCGCGTGCGATGAAAACACGACTGAAGTGTTCATCGAGTCTGCTTATTTCGACCCCGTGCGCACTGCGCTGACGGGACGCGCGTTGCAGGTTACCACCGACGCGCGGTATCGCTTTGAGCGCGGCGTCGATCCGATGTCTACCATTCCGGGCATCGAGATGGCGACAAAACTGGTTTTGGATTTATGCGGCACGAGGGAAACCGTCGTCAGCAATCTGGAAATAGCGGGCAACGTCAGCCCCCGCAAAAACGCCATTCTCCTTGATTTGAAGAAGTGCCTGAAGCACACGGGCATCGACGTCGCCGAAATTCAGCAGATGAATATTCTTGAAAAGCTGGGCTTTGCCGTGACGAAGAAACATCTTGCGCTGTCCGTCGTTCCTCCGAGCTGGCGCCCAGATGTCGAAGGCGCGGCGGATTTGGTCGAAGAGATCGTGCGCATTAAGGGCTATGAGCATTTGCCCACGCTGTCGCTGCCCAATCCCAATGTCGGGACGAAGGTTGCTATCGACGGCGCAGATTTACGGGCGCATTTCGCGCGGCGCGCCTTAGCCGCGCAGGGGTTGATGGAAGCGATTACGTGGTCGTTTTTGTCAAGCAAGGATGCGGAAGTTTTCGGCGGCGGACAAGCCGATTTGAGGCTTGTGAATCCCATCAGCAGCGATTTGGATGTCATGCGCCCCAGCATTCTTCCCAATCTGCTGGCGGCGGCAAAACGCAATGCCGACAGGGGTTTTGCGGACGTCGGCTTGTTTGAAGTCGGCCCTATTTTCAGGGACGCCTCGCCGGAGGGGCAGATTATTGTCGCGGGCGCTTTGCGCGCCGGATCGACGCCCCGTCATTGGGCAACGCCCGCGCGACCTGTTGACGTGTTCGATGCGAAAGCCGATGCGATTGCCGCTTTGGCGGCGGCAGGTGCGCCTGTGGCAGGGTTGCAAGTCACGACCGATGCTCCGGCGTGGTATCACCCGGGACGTTCGGGGGCACTGCGCCTCGGCACAAACGTTTTGGCGTATTTCGGGGAAATTCATCCGCAGTTGAGGGAAGCGTTCTCAGCTTCAGCCGGCGTTGTCGGATGCGAGGTGTTTCTTGCCAACATTCCCGCCTCGCGCTCGAACAGCACGGCAAAGGCTTTGTTAAAACTGGAGGCGTTGCAGCCCATCTCGCGCGACTTTGCATTCGTGGTCGACAGGGGCGTGACGGCGGCTAAGGTGATACAAGCCGTTAAAGCGGCGGATAAAAATCTGATCCGCGACGTGATTGTGTTCGACGCCTATGAGGGAGATAAAATCGCGGCGGATAAAAAATCGCTCGCGCTCAGCGTGACGTTACAACCGACGGATAAAAGTTTAACTGACGCCGAATTGGATGCCATTGGCGCGAAGATAGCGGCTTCCGTCAACAAGGCGACGGGCGCGGTGCTGAGGGGATAGGCCTATATCCCTGCTTCGTTGCCCTTAAAATATGATTGACATTTGTATATACAATATGATATACTTTTGAGTGATGGGGGACGTTATGGAATTTGACGGCTTCGATTGGGACAGCGGCAACCGCAGCAAGTGCCAAAAACATGGAGTTCCGATTGCCGAAATCGAAAGCCTGTTTCACGGAATGCCGCTCGTCGGGCCGGATGTTCAGCACTCAAGGAAGGAGCAGCGGTTCCGTGCCGTGGGGTTAACCGCCAAAGGGAGGAGTTTGTTTGTCGTTTTTACTTCAAGACAAAACGGCGAGCTGCTTTTGATCCGACCCATCAGCGCGCGCTATATGCACAAGGAGGAGGTAAAGGCTCATGAAAAAGAAATTCCCGGACTTTAAATCAAACGCCGAGGCGGAAGCCTTCGTAAATACAGCCGACCTTAGCAAATACGACTTCTCCGACATGACTCCGATGAGGTTCGAGTTAAGGCGCAAAGATAAATCGATCAGCCTTCGCCTACCTGCGCCCTTGCTGGATTCCGTGCGAAACAACGCCGAGCGCATAGGCATTCCCTATCAACGCTTTATCCGCATGGCGATTGAACAGGCGGTTGAACGGGCACGTTAAGGCTCTCGCCGCAAAAATATAGGCGAACGCCAACAAGGCAACGGGCGCGGTGTTGAGGGGATAAGCGTGTTTTTAGCGCTTTGGCCGAGTTTGATCGAAAATCCAAACTACAGATTATACGGAAGCGCTGACTGGATCCGCCTTCGCGGGGATGACGAATTCCTTATGAATTCACTTCTTTTCTCAATACCTAAAAACTACTTCATTTTAAAATCCTTTCTTTCAAAAAGCGTTTCTCAAAAATCCGCGCTCTCAATAACCTTCGCATGCCCGTTCAAAAATGAACGTGGCCCGGGCGCCCTGCGTGCGACCGCAGAGCTGTACTCACATACCTCACCAATCGGCACCGTGGTCCGG
>JBAZNY010000012.1:0-56578 GCA_041649025.1 Bdellovibrionales bacterium
GGGAAGCCTAAGCTTTCCGCGCTCTGCGCTTCTATGCGTAAACTCATCATCATCGCAAACCACATCCTTGCTTCAAATCGCCCTTGGCAGGTTCTTCCTGCTTGACTATTTCATCACAATCACCGGATAATCGCGCATTTGCGAAACGCAAAAGCGCGATTTCCGGAATGACGAAGAAGAAAGATGGATCCCCGCCTGCGCGGGGATGACGATTACGAAAAGGGATCAAAAAAATTAAATGCGGGAAGAACCTAACCGTTGACCCCTCCCCTTAATCCCCTCCCTCAAGGGGAGGGGAAATTTTAGTTAGGCTTTTTTGGCTTTGCGGGTTTTTTGGAGGCGGGTTTTTCTTTGGCCGCATTCTTTGCAGCTTTCTTCGCCGGTTCCTTCGACGTTTCTTTTTCCGTTTCCTTTGGCGCCTTCTTGTTCTTGCCGCCGAAGCCTTTGCTGGGGCCTTTGGCGATTTTGGCTTCGATGATTTCGAGCGCCTGCGCGAGCGTCAGATTTTCAGGATCATACGACTTGGTAACCGTCGCCATGACCTTGCCCCACTTTACATAAGGCCCGAAGCGGCCTTTGTTGAGCGTCACGGCCTTTTTGTCTTCGGGATGTTCGCCCAGAAGCTTGCCCGACGGTGCGCCTTGGCCGAAGCGGCCTTTGCTCGGTTCGGCCATCAAAATAACGGCGCGGTTGAGGCCGACATTCAAAACATCGTCGCCTTCGGCCAGCGTTTTGTACTGCGGCCCCATTTTCAAATAAGGCCCGAAGCGGCCGATGCCCGCAAAAATCATGACTTTGGTTTCGGGATGCGCTCCCACTTCGCGCGGCAGGGACAATAACTGCAACGCCGTTTTCAGATTGATCAGGTTCGGGTCCATGCCTTTGGGCAGAGAAACGCGCTTGGGTTTCGGCGTGTCGTCTTTCTTTTTCTTCTTCTTTTTCTTTCCATCAGCGGGAGGTTCTTCGACCGGCGGGGGCGGGGTAGACGCGGGCCCAAGCTGGACGTAAGCGCCATAAGGCCCGACGCGCGCAGAAACAGGAAGTCCCGTCTTGGGGTCGATGCCCAATTCGCGCGGACCCGCCATTTGAGGCTGGCCGTCTGCGCCTTGAGGGACAGAGAGCGCGCGCGTGTTGCGGCATTCGGGATAATTCGAGCAGCCCAAGAAAGCGCCGAATTTGCCGAGTCTTAGACCCAAGCGGCCTTTTTGGCAGCGCGGGCAAAGGCGTGGATCGACGCCGTCTTTCGTTTGCGGGAAGAAATGGGGTTCGAGCACGCTGTCGAGCGCGTCGATGACGTCGGAAATCTTCAAGTCCTTCGTGTTGCCGATGGCTTTCGAAAATCCCGTCCAGAATTCGCGCAAGACATTTTTCCACGCGAGCTTGCCGCCGGAAATATCGTCGAGCTTGGCTTCGAGGTCTGCCGTAAAGTCGTATTCGACGTATTCCTTGAAAAACTTTTCGAGGAACGTCGTGACGATGCGGCCCCTGTCTTCGGGAATGAAGCGCTTTTTATCGATGCGCACGTAATCGCGATCCTGCAGCACCTGCATAATGCTCGCGTAGGTCGAGGGGCGGCCTATGCCGAGCTCTTCGAGCCTTTTAACCAATGAGGCTTCGCTGAAGCGCGGCGGCGGCTGCGTGAAGTGCTGTTCGGGCTTGACATCCGTTTTGGTGAGGGGGTCGGTCGCTTTCATCGACGGCAGGCGAATGTTGCCGTAACCGTCGTCGTCCGGCTTCTTATCGTCGTCGTCGCTTTCCTGATAGACCCGGAACCAGCCGTCGAACACGACAACGGAACCTGTGGCGCGGAAGGTGGTCTTATTGTCGTCGCCGATAATGTCGACTGAAATCTGGTCGAGGACGGCGCTTGTCATCTGCGAGGCCATCGTGCGCTGCCAGATGAGCGTATAAAGCGCGAGCTGTTCCTTATCGAGAGTGTGCGCGAGTTGTTCCGGACGGCGGCGCAAATCGGTCGGGCGAATGGCTTCGTGCGCTTCCTGCGCGTTCTTGGCGGTCGATTTATAAACGCGGGGGCTTTCGGGAACGAAAGAGGCTCCGAAATCCTCTGCGATAACATCGCGGGCGGACAGGATGGCTTCCATCGCCAAGGTCACGCCGTCGGTACGCATATAGGTAATGAGACCCACGGTTTCGCCGCCGATATCCACGCCTTCATAAAGATGCTGGGCCGTGCGCATGGTGCGCGTTGCCCCCATGCCGAGTTTGCGCGAGGCTTCCTGCTGCAAGGTGGAGGTCGTGAAAGGCGGGTAGGGGTTGCGGCGGGACTGCTTTTTCTCGACGGTGCCGACCTTGAACGAAAGCTGATTGATCAGCGAGAGGGCGGCTTGCGCTTCGGCTTCCGTCTGCAAGGCGAATTTATCGAGCTTTTTGCCGTTCAGGTGCGTCAGGTGCGCCGGAACGCTGTGATTGGTCGCCGTGGCGAAGATGGCTTCGATCGTCCAGAATTCCTGCGCTTTGAATTTTTCAACTTCGGATTCGCGCTCGCAGATCAGGCGCAGGGCGACCGATTGCACGCGGCCTGCCGATTTCGAGCCCGGCAGCTTGCGCCACAAAACGGGCGACAGGGAAAAGCCGACCAGATAATCCAAGGCGCGGCGCGCCATGTAAGCGTTGACCAAATCCTGATCGATCTCGCGTGGATTGGCGATAGCATCCGTGACTGTTTTTTTCGTGATTTCATTAAACGTCACGCGCTTGACGGGCGCGCGCGTGTCGAGACCCTTGGCGCGGAGAACTTCCAAAATATGCCACGCGATGGCTTCCCCTTCGCGGTCAGGGTCGCTTGCCAGATAGACGGCGTCTGCCGATTTGACGGCTTTGGCGATTTCATTAACCGGCTTGTCGGCGCGTTCGCCAAGCTCCCAGTCCATCGCGAAGTCTTCGTCGGGACGCACGGAGCCGTCTTTCGGAGGTAGATCCCGAATGTGCCCATAGGAGGCCAATACGGTGAAATCGCTTCCCAAATATTTATTAATAGTCTTCGCCTTTGCGGGCGATTCTACGATAACGAGCTTGTGAGACACGACGTTCCTATCAATACAACTTTGTTTCCGGCCTGTCTTTCGACGCGTCCGGCTAGTTCAAATTCCAGCAAAACGGTGAGGACGACAGACGGGGATAGGTGGCACTGTCGCGCCAATTCGTCAACCGAAACCGGCGAAGGGCTTAGATTCTCAAGGATTTCCGCCCTTGCCTTGACCAGCTCATTTTCATCAATCGGGCCGGAAATGCCGCCAAAGTCGTTCGCGGGGGGCTCCGACAAGAGGCGGGGGATGGCGTGGATATGGGCTAAAACATCCCCAGCTTTCTCGGTTAAAACCGCGCCTTGGCGGATCAAATCGTTCGTTCCCGTAGCGCGCGGGTCTAAGGGAGAGCCCGGAACGGCGAAAACTTCGCGCCCCTGATCGAGCGCCATTTTTGCCGTGATGAGGGAGCCCGACTGCAACGCCGCTTCGACGACGATGACGCCGAGGCTGAGGCCGGAGATCATGCGATTGCGGCGCGGGAAAAGTTTGGAGAAGGGCTCGCACCCCATCGGCATGTCGGAAATAATGCAGCCCATTTTTGAAAGGCAGCAATAAAGTTCCTGATTGTCTTTCGGATAGACGACGTCAACTCCGCCCGCAAGAACCGCGATCGAGCCTGTCGTCAGACTTGCCTGATGCGCTGCCGTATCGATGCCCCGCGCCATGCCGGAGACGATGACGATGCCTTGCTCTCCCAAATCATGCGCCAGGCCTTCCGCCATTTTGCGCCCGTTGAGCGAGGCGTTGCGCGCGCCCACGATGCCGATGCAGCGCTTGTGCAACAACTCGGTATGGCCGCGCGCCGTGATGAGCGGCGGCGCGTCTTCGATGGCGGCGAGGCTTTCCGGATAATCAGGCTCGTTCCATGCGATGAGCTTCGCGTCGATTTTCCCGATGGCGGCGATTTCGTCGTCGATTTGATTTTGGGAGGGAAGGGTGAAGTTTTTCTTGCCGCCGCGCTGCGCTATCGAGGGAAGGACGTTGAGCGCTTCGCGCGCCGAGCCGAAACGCCGCAGAAGTTGGCGAAAGGTGATGGGGCCTACGTTTTCCGTTCGCGCGAGGCGCAGCCAATCGCGTTTTTCGGCATCACTGAGGGGGCGTCGCGACATAATCACTTTCCTAAAATAGGGGGAACCGTTTTATGTTGCTGGGGATCGAATTTCGGCGCGTTTGCCATATAAAGGGACATTTCCCCTTCCCATGCGTAAATTTCTTCGGGGCTGATGAGAACCATGTCTCCTTCAGATAGGGCGGTCTCGCCAGCCGGAGTCAGGAGTTTGCCGCTTCCGGAGAGGATGTAGACGAGTTCCTTGGTCTTTTCGTTGGTGACAAAGCCTTTTTCGGGATAGCGCCCGCGCAACTCGGCAATGCCGCCGCCGATGGTTGCGTCGTGCATGTCGTATTCATGGAGAGTCAGGGACGGGAACGGCGTAAGGGTTCGCTTTTGATTGTTTTTGACGATTTCCATGCTTGTTATCCAGTTTATGCGGTGCACTTATATCAACGACCCTAATTCTTGACTTGTAGTTGAGGCGGTACAGTTCAAAATAATCGGCGCTATTTCCCAGTCGCTCTCCCCCCTCCCTGACCCTCCCCGCGAGGGGGAGGGAAATTATATCTTACTTTAAGAGTCATTTCATTGACAGATTGGTATTAAATGGGTGGCGGGGCATTTTTATTCAGGTTGATTTTGGGTTCGGTGCGATTAATAAGGCGATGAATATTGGCGCGGTGCTTGAAGAAAATAAGCCCGATGATGATGACGGATACAAGCACGAGGTCGGCTCGTCCGAAAGAGGCCAGAAGCAACGGCACGAAAAACGCGACGATCAGCGTGGCCAGAGAAGAAATACGCAGCACGGCGACGACGGGAAGCCAGACGATGAGCGTGACGAGTCCCGTCAGGGGATGCAGCGCCGTGATAACGCCGATGCCTGTCGCCACGCCTTTGCCGCCTTTAAACTTGAGCCAGACGGGGAACATGTGTCCCATCACGGCTCCCAGAGCCGCAATCTGGGCGAGGGCGGGGTCAAAAGCTGCCGCGATGAGGACGGCGACGACGCCTTTCAGAAAATCGAGAAGCAGGGTAAGGGCGGCGAGTTTTTTGTTGCCGGTACGCAGGACGTTGGTTGCGCCGATGTTGCCGGAGCCGATGTCGCGGATGTCGCCGAGCCCTGCGGCGCGTGTCAACAAAAGGCCGGAGGGGATGCTGCCCAAGAGATAGGCGAGGAGAAAAATGGAAAGGCTTGAAATAATCATGAAACCATCTCACCCGCCTCGCGTCTATGACGCTCGGCACCCGTGTTATCATAACTTGTTTTCTTATGGAAAGGCTGCTTCGCGCCCCCGCAAGCGGCGGAGAGGGAAAAACAAAAAGAATTAAATCGGATTCCGCATAAATTTTCTTTCGCTGCGCGAAGAGAAAATTTTGCGGAATGACGGAAATGTCTGGTTACAAAAACCATAAAAATTCCTACTGAGACGTCAATAAATCGATCACTGCCATGCGCACCGCCACGCCCATTTCGACTTGTTCGCGGATGACGCTGTGCGCGAGGTCGTCCGCAAGCTCGCCGGTCACTTCGACGCCTCGGTTGGTGGGGCCCGGATGCAGAACGATCACGTCCGGCTTGGCGGCTTTCAGCTTGTAGTGGCTGAGGCCGAAATTGGCGATGTATTCTTCGCGCTTTGTGGCAAAGTTGAAGGGAAGCCCCGGACGCTCGTGCTGGATGCGCAACATGATGATGGCGTCGGCATCGCGGAGGGCGGCGTCAAGAGACGGGGACACTTCCACACCCATTTCATGATAATCGGACGACATGAAGTAATCAGGCGCCGTGACGCGGATATTCGCGCCGAACTTTTTCAGGATATGGATGTTCGAGCGCGCCACGCGGCTGCGCGCCAGATCGCCGCATATCGCCACCGTCAGCCCGTCGAGCTTGCCTTTGTGGCGGCGGATGGTCATGGCGTCGAGAAGCGCCTGCGTCGGGTGCGCGTGCGTGCCGTCGCCTGCGTTGATGACGTGCGCCTTGACTTGCTTCGCAATTTTTTCGGGCGCGCCTTCTTCCGGATGGCGGATGATAAGCGTGTCGATCTGCATCGCATCGAGGGTTAACGCGGTGTCCATCAGCGTTTCTCCCTTCGCGGTCGAGCTGAGGGCTACGGGGATGTTGATGACGTCCGCGCTCAGCCGCTTGGCGGCAATTTCAAAAGAAGTGCGCGTACGGGTGGAATTTTCGAAGAAAAGGTTCAGGGCCGTTTTTCCCCAGCATTTGTCCATTCTTTTGCTCGCGCTGCGGTTTTGCGCGGCGTAGCCGTCCGCCAGATCAAGTATGGCTTCGATATCCATTCTTGAGAGAACATCCGTGTCGATCAGGTGTTGGTGGGAAAATTTGTAAGGCATTGGCGAAGTAGGGGTAAAGGTGGTACGAAGGCGATATTTTCTACCACAGGTTTTCTTATGTCCAAACTGCAAATGAGCGTCGTCGAGCAAGATGAATCGGGAATCCGCCTTGACCGTTGGTTTAAGAGGCATTTTCCGACGTTAAGCCACGGGCAACTGGAGAAGTTGCTGCGCACTGGCCAGGTTCGCGTTGCCGGTAAGCGCGTCGAATCGGCAACCAGGCTGGAGGTGGGGCAGGAGATACGCATTCCTCCGCAGGCCGCTGAGTCTAAAGACGGAAAAATCAATAAGGCAGAAAACGCGAAAAAATCTGCTCGCGATGCGAACGACATTAAAAAATTGATTTTGTTTCAGGATGAGGACGTGCTCGTTCTCAATAAACCGGCGGGGCTTGCCGTGCAGGGCGGAACGGGTTTGAAGAACAGCATCGATCATATGCTGGCGGCTTTGACTCACACCAAGCACGGAAAGCCGAAACTTGTTCATCGGCTGGACAGGGACACCAGCGGCGCCCTGCTTGTTGCAAAGACTCCTTTTGCCGCCACGCGCCTTGCGGAATCTTTCCGGCATCGCGAAACGCGGAAAATTTATTGGGGCGTGACGCTTGGCGTGCCTCAGCCGGAACGCGGAAGGATTGAAGTGGCGGTTATCAAGCGCGGCGAGAAGATGATTATCGTCGATGACAAAGACAAGGCCGAAGAAGAAAACGAAGAAGCGAAAAACGCCATCACGGTTTATCAGAACATGGATCGCGCCGAATTTCAGGCGGCGTTCGTCGCCATGTGGCCCATTACGGGTCGGACGCATCAGTTGCGCGTTCACATGGCTTTTATCGGGACGCCTCTTTTGGGCGACCCTCTTTACGGCAAGCCGATGCCCGCAGGATTCCCTCAAGGCGAGCTTGGCAAGGGATTGCATCTTCATGCGCGGCGGCTCATAATTCCGCATCCGCGCCGAGGGGTTATCGACGTGACGGCTCCTTTAGGGTCGGAGATGAAGAAGACGTGGAAGTGGTTCGGGTTTGATACGAATGCGGACGCCGACTTTTCTGAAGCCTAGGGTTCTTACGACTACCATTAACCCCTCCCCTAACCCCTCCCGCAAGGGGAGGGGAATAAGAGGGATAGGGGGCAAGCACACGGAAGTTAGAAATGAAGAGACTGCTTAAAGCCTTTGTTTTTCTTATCTTTCTTATCATCGGCGTTTTTGCCGCGCTGGCGCTTTGCATCAGCGTGATGGATGCCGATGCCTACCGTCCGGAGCTGGCCGAGATGCTCAGCAAGAAAATGGGGCGTACGGTCAAACTGAACGGGTCTATAGCCTTCTCTCTGGGGCTTAAGGGCATTCGGGTTTCCGTCGAGGATGTGGCGCTGGCCAATCCTTCCGGCGCGAGCCGCCCCCTTTTGGCGAACGTCGGCAAGCTGGAGCTGGGTATCGACACAAAACCGCTTTTGGATCGACGCCTGTCGATCAAGGAATTGTCGATCGAAAATGCCGACATTCTTTTGGAGACAGATGCCGAAGGGAAGCACAACTGGGATTTTAGCGGAAGCGGTGCGCCTGAGACTGAAAAAGAAAAGGGAACGGGAACGGCTTCTTCCGCGCGCGGTGCCGCTTTAAGCATCGACAAACTGAAAATCGCCAATAGCCAACTCGGTTTCCGGAATAAGGAAGGTAAACGCAGCGGGGCGAATGTTCGCTCTATGGTTTTGGATATGCGAGCCACGGGCGCGGAAATAACGCTTACAGGCGATGTTAACGGCGTGCCTGTTGATGCAAAAATTAGAACGGATATTGCCGATCTGTTGAAGATAGAGCCGTTCTCCGCCGATATCGACGGGACGTACAATCTTTTCAGCGTGATGGGGCGGGGTAAAATCGACATCAAGGCTCAAAAAGCCGTTTTTTCGTCTTACGAGCTGACGGCCAGAAAAACCAAAATTGCGGGAGCCTTTGAGGCGACGTGGGGCGGCGCTAGGCCGACGTTACGCGGGACGTTGAACAGCGATCATTTTGATCCTGCGGATTTCAAATCGGGCATTCTGACAACAGACAGCGAAGGCAAGGTGGCCGTTGTGGAAGCGCCCGTCGCGCAAGACAGCAAGCGCTTTTTCAGCAACGATCCGTTGCCGCTCGACATGTTGAAATCCGCCGATGCCGCCCTTGCCATCGCTATTGGCGAGTATCCGGTCAACAAAGGCACGTTGAAAAAAGTCAGGGCCAAGCTGATTTTATCCGGCGGCAATCTGCTGTTGGAACCCGTCAAAGCCTATGTCGGCGCCGTGCCTGTCGATGTCAGGATTGCGCTTGATGCTTCAAAGGCGCCTGCGCGTTTGGACTTGGGCATGATCGCCAAGAACGTCGATTTGGGCGATTTGCAGCGCCTGAGTAATATGACATCCTTCATGACGGGCAAGGCCAGCGCCGATATCCAGTTGATGGGCGAAGGCAATAGCTCTCATGAAATAGCTTCGACTCTTGGCGGCGTCATTCTTGTGACCGCTGAAAAGGGTGAGATCTTTACGGGAGCCGCTTCGGGCGTTTCTTCCCTTCTGGCTTCCGTTTTTAGCGTCTCCTCCAAAGACAGCACGCTCAATTGCCTTGCGGCGCGCTTTATCGTCAGAGGCGGCGTGATGAACGACAACGGCATTTTGATCGACTCCGCGACATCGACGGTTTTAGCCAAAGGCCAGATCAACCTGGGCAGCGAAACGGTCGGGATGACTTTGCATGCGCATTCCAAGCTTGTCGATATCGGCGGGCTTATTCCGTCGGTGCATGTCGGGGGCACTTTGAAAAAGCCTTCGTATTCGGTCAACGCTTCGGGCGTGGTTAAAAATGTCGTTAATACGTTGATGGAAGGAAACCCCGATATCATAAGCAGCAACGTGCCGGGAATTCAGACACCGCCCGCAGGCCAAAACGCCTGCGTTTATACGCTTGAACACCCCAAGAAAGAGGCTCAAAGAACCATATTGTCAACCGATCCCCTTAGCAAGGCCGGGCAGGCGATTAATTCGCTCTTTAAAGGAATAATGGGGCAGTAAAACTAAGGCTGCCGATTATTCAATATTAAAACGTGCATGAACTTACCGTTACCGTTCGACCCGTTGGGCGGGCGCACGACTGTTTTTATGAAGCCGAGGCTTTTGGCAAAACGGATCGAAGCTTCATTGCCGCGTTGCGTTTCCGTTTTCATTTCAATGTGGGCGACGAAATCATTGTAGCCGACCCGGCAACCCCACGACATAAATTCATCGACGGAGAGACGGAACAGATCCCCATCAAACTCCGGATGCTTCCAATAGGCGAGTTCGGCTTGATGGGGTCTGCCCGTTTTTTCGAGCGTTGCGATGCCGAGAACCTCTTCCTGCGCGCCGTTCCAAAGCAAACCGATATGATACCCGAAGATGCCTTGACTATAGGCGTTTGCCGGTTGAGCGAGGCGAATAATGTCGGGGAAGAACGGTATGGTTACAGCAAGAAGGGTTGTATCGAGCTTAGGAAGTTTTTGAAGTCTGAAAAGAATGTCCCGCGCTTCTTGCTTGTAAGCTTTATGAGCTTCGGGGAAATCATTCCATTCGAAACCGTCTTCGTGCATCAAAGCCTTTGCTTTGGCGGCGGTTAATTCATAGAAAAAGGTGCTCAGCGCCGAGCTGTGAAAACCGGATATTTCTTGCCAAACGTAAGAGCGGGCTTCTTTATCAGGCGCGTGTGGAAGTGCCGGAAATTGAAAGGATTTGCGCATATTCGGCCTCAAAATATGAATTAATTTTAACAAAACATTATCATGTCTTTGAATATATTGTCGAGTCAGCAGTATTTACGGTAATTCGCGGTTGACAGGGGGGGTATGTATTGCCTAAACCTTGCCGCCTGCTAACCAAAACGGTTGTTTTGTTATACGCGGGTGTAGCTCAGCTGGTTAGAGCGTCGGCCTGTCACGCCGAAGGTCGCGGGTTCAAGTCCCGTCACTCGCGCCATTCTACGCTGCTTCGCAGCATCGGGTGGCAGGCCACTCTGTCTATACAGCCATGCCTCAACATTCAGAAACCCGCGTTCTTCCTTATGCCATCGAGCAGATGTTCGATCTGGTTGCGGACGTTGAGCGGTATCCCGAATTTCTGCCCTGGTGCAAGGAAGTGCGGATTATTGGCCGCGGCAAGGACGGCCTTGTCGCCGATATGGTGGTGGGCACGAAACTCTTCAGCGATAAATTCACGTCCCAAGTCGTTCTTGACCGCCCCACCGCCATTACCGTCAATTACAGGTCGGGGCCTTTATCTCATTTGTCGACCAAATGGGCGTTCAAAGCCATAGACCCCAAGACCTGCGAAGTGTTCTTTGACGTCGATTTCGATTTCCGTTCGCCCCTTTTGCACGCCGCGATGACGGTGTTTTTCGACAAGGCGCTGAAAAAGATGGTTGAGGCGTTTGAGGGAAGGGCGAAGGAGCTTTATGGGGATGTCGGTTAAATAAAGATTATTCATATGCGGCGCGGACGCGCGGCGCTGGATTCGCTGAGTGGGAATGACGAGCCTAGGCGGGTCGCGGGGATGACGGGCTATCAATAAAAAACCCGCCTTGTTTCCAAGGCGGGTTTTTCTTGAGAAGGTAGCCTGGATCCCCGCTTTCGCGGGGATAAAATGTTTTCTAATGGTTTGCCGATTGGCAAACCAAAGAAAACAATTTTATTTTCCTACTGCTTCCTTCAGTTCCTTCGCGGCGCGGAAGGCGATCTTCTTCTTCGCGGGAATGGAAATCGCTTCGCCCGTTGCGGGGTTGCGGCCCATGCGCGCGGCGCGCTTCTTGACCTGCAGAATGCCGAGGCCAGCCATGCGAATACGATTGCCCTTCTTGAGGTTCTTGACGAGCTGCGCCACGAGCGTGTCGCAGAACATTTCGTTCGCTTGCTTCTTGGAAATGTCATACTTCAGCGCGATCTCGGCAGAGATCTGCTTTAAAGTGACGGTAGGTTGTGTAATGGCCATTGGTGGCTCCATTAATTAGAGGTTGAATGGACCCCGAGCATTTCTCGCGTTTAAGCGGGTTCTGTAAGAGGTCTTATTGCAATTACCTAAGCTGAAAAAAAGCGACTTGGCAAACAAAAAAACGCACGGGCACAAGGGTTTCTTGAAAGTATAATTAAGAAAAAATGTGAGGAGAGGAGGGTGCCCTGTGGACAAGTTCTGATCGTCCCGCTTTGAAGCGCGTTTCCGGCTTTTCTTGCCAAAGCTTTAAAAATGCCTCATAAATAGGCGTTTTCCGGTCGTTAGCGAGGTTTCTTCATGTCTGTTGGCAACGCTTTTTTCGCAGCCCTGCTCGAAGTTGTTTACACGCTGCTTGATTTGTATGTGTGGGCTTTGATCGTCGGCGCCGTCCTTAGTTGGCTGGTCGCTTTCGGCGTTGTTAATCCTTATAACCGCTTTGTGCACGTCGTGGGCGACCTTTTGGCGCGAATCACGGAACCTCTTTTAGCCCCGATTCGCCGCGTCTTACCAAGCATGGGGGCGATAGACCTTTCGCCTCTCGTGCTCATTTTTGCCATCTTCTTTCTACAGTCTTTCATCCGCCATCTGATGGTTCTTTGACATGGCGCGTATCCTCGATGGCGCGGCGATTTCAAAAATTATACGCCAGAAACTTGCCGAAGAAATCGCTGCTGAAAAATTATCTCCGGGGCTTGCCGTTGTTTTGATCGGCAATAATCCCGCCAGCCAGGTATACGTCCGCAACAAAATAAAGGCTGCGGAAAACGCCGGAATTAAGTCCTTTTCGCACACTTTACCCGCCTTGACGACGGAAAGCGATTTGCTTGAGCTTATCGGGCGTTTGAACGCGGATAAAAGCGTGCATGGCATTCTTGTGCAGTTGCCGTTGCCCCCGCATATCGACGCGCAAAAGATTATCGTCGCTATCGATCCCGAAAAAGACGTTGACGGCTTTCATCCCGTCAATGTCGGACGCCTCTGCCTCGGCTTGCCCGGGTTTGTTCCGTGCACGCCTTTGGGCTGCATGATTTTGTTGCGCGAGGCGTTGCCGGATCCGTCCGGAAAACGGGCGCTTGTCATCGGGCGTTCGAATATCGCCGGTAAGCCGGTCGGGCAATTATTGTTGCAGGCCAACTGCACTGTGACTATCGCTCATTCGCGCACTCAGGATTTGGCGGACGAGGTCGGGCGCGCCGACATTCTTGTTGCGGCCATCGGCAAGCCGGAATTTGTGCGCGGCGCGTGGATTAAAGAAGGCGCCGTCGTTATTGATGTCGGCATCAATCGCGCTCTGAGCGGCGAAGGCCGCACGAAACTGGTCGGCGATGTTGAATTTGGAACGGCGCAAAATCGCGCCTTTGCGATTACGCCGGTTCCCGGCGGCGTCGGGCCGATGACGATTACGTGTTTGCTGAAAAATACTGTGCGGAGCGCGAAGGCACACGCGCTTTGATGCACGATAGCAAAAAGCCCCCTCACCCGATGGGGGAGAGGGAATAATTAAATAAATCAGATCCCGCTTCTGCGAGCGAGGCCTTTCGCCTCGCGCTTCGTGCGGAATGACGAAGAAAGAACCACCTCACCCGCCGCCGCTTCGCGGCGGCACCCTCTCCCCCAAGGGCGGAGAGGGTTTATTGGAAAGCGTTTTATGTAGAACGACGGCGCTTTTTAAGATTTCCCGCCGTTAGGTAAATAGAAATCAACAAAAGCGGAATAGAGAGGCTTTAGGCGATCCGGCAGGGCGTCGATGTTGTTCTGGATCGTCTGCCAGTCTTTGCGCGCCAAGGGCCCCGTCAGGCTTTGCTTGGGATTGGCCATGAAGTTTTCCAAGTTCTTGTGCAGGTAAAGCGAAAGAGCGGCTGTCGGGATATTCAGCTCATCGAAGGCCAAGAGGCATTCGTGCCATAGAATTTGGGGAAAGTTTCCGCTCATGACGCATAGCGCGTGATAAAAGGCTTTGTTTTCGGCTTTCAGTTCGAAAACCGGATTGGCCAGTTTCGGGAAGCACTTACGGAATCTTTCTTTTGACTGGGCGGCAAAATAAATCTTCTCATAGAATTTGAGGTCGTAGAGCGAAGGCCCAAACGTCATGAGCGGGTGGAAGCTTTCGATGCCCTCGACGGTCAGCGAGCCCGAAAAATGAAGAACTGTGCCTTTGAAATTTTGTAAATGCTGATCGCGAAATTCGCGAATGGCGGAATCCTTGATGAGCAAAAGAACATGCGTCGCGCGCGCGAGGCATTCCTGAAGTTCGTCTTCGGTGTATTCTTTGCGGTTCCAGTCGGCGTAAGGGATGCCTTTGAGCGCCAGATAATGCTTGAAGTGCGTCGCGGCGCGGCCGGAGCCGATAATCAGATACGGAAATGATGTTGCTTTGCCCATGAACTCCCCCGATTTCCGATAAAAGAGTTAAATTTTATTAACTCTATCACGGATGCAAGGCCGCGACAAATAACGAGATTTTATTGCCGTAATTGCTTTCAACGCGGCGTGGTAAAATAGCGGCATAGAAGGAAAGATATTATGGAAATAAACATGCCCAATCAAAATCCCACCAAGGCCTTAGTATATAGGCTGATGGAATTGGGAAATTACGCCCAAAGATTTTCCAGAGTTTCCGGTGATCCTGAAGAAAGGGATCTGGCCATTAAGGAATTTACAAATTTTTTCGAAAGCATTCCTGAACAAGCAAAGAATAACCCCAAGCTATCGAATGAGGGCGTGGTTGCAGGCGTTATATTTGCGGGCATTAAATTTGCGCGCATTGGCGATATGAAAACTGTTCCTAGGGTGGCCGGGAGAGTCCTTGCCCTTCTTGAATCAAACGATCATAAATTAACCGACCCTATTCGCGAATATTTTGTAAATGCTATCAGGCAGGACGGAGAATGGAAGCGCCCCGGCCTGCAGGACGCTAACCTGGTTCGCGTCAATACGCTCAGGCTTGTCCGGCAGACCATTCTGGCGTCTCCAAAATTAGCAAATTCCGAATTGACGAAAGGCACTATGGAGGCTGCCTTCCTTCCGCTCTATACGGATAAAGCGATGGTTGATTTGGTTGACCAGTATTTAGAGTCCGGTAGGACTTCGGAAGAAATTGCGACGATGTGTTGTATGGCGCCGAATGAGACGCTCTTCACAATACTTGCTACAAACCGCCGTTTGGTGAAGGGTGCGCTCGAAGTCGTCGTGGACATGGAAAACAGCGTTGATCGTATTGAATCCAGCAAGCTTCGCCCGATCGTTTCCGAGGCTGTGAAGCAGACTCGTCGAACGATACTTGATGCCGCCAAATTCGCCCGCGTTTATCCGCAGGGCTTGCCAAAAGATTTTACGTAATATCTTTCAAGATTTTGCCTTTCAGATTATTCGGCAGGGCTTCCGTGATTTTGACGTTGATTTCCCGGCCATTGATTTGGGCGCGGACTTCCGGCGGGGCTTCGATAAACGTCGGTTGCAGGTAGGGCGTGCGGCCAAAGACTTGGCCTTTGTGCTGCCCGTTGTCGTCGAAGAGAACCGAGATTGTTTTTCCGACCATGCTTTCGTTAAACTTTGTTTGCTGATCGTGCAGCAGGTTTTGCAATTCCTGCAAGCGCGCGTCCATGACTTCTTCCGGAATTTGGTTTTTCATGCCTGCGGCGGGCGTTCCGGCGCGGCGGCTGTATTTAAACGAAAACGCTTGGGCAAAGCCGATGTCGCGCACGAGCGCCAGCGTGTCTTTGAAGTCGGCGTCGGTTTCGCCCGGAAAGCCGACGATAAAATCCGACGACAAGGCGATGTCGGGGCGCGCCGCGCGCAGTTTATCGGCAAGCTTGCGGTAATCGTCCCGCGTATGCTTCCGGTTCATGGCTTTCAAAACGGCGTTCGAGCCGCTTTGCACGGGCAGATGCAAAAACGGCATGAGTTTCGGAATGTCCCGATGCGCGGCGATAAGCTCATCGTCCATATCGAGCGGGTGCGACGTCATCGTGCGGAGCCGCAGGATCTCCGGAATTTCGGCAAGGCGGGACAGCAAGCGGGTAAGGTTCCATGTTTTGCCGCTTTTATCCTCGCCGTGGAAGGCGTTGACGTTTTGACCCAGAACCGTGATTTCACGCGCTCCTTTGGCCACAAGGTTCAGGCCTTCCGCAAGTATCGCTTGGGGCGCGCGCGAATATTCAGCGCCGCGCGTGTACGGCACGACGCAATACGTGCAAAATTTGTCGCAGCCTTCCTGTATCGCCAGAAAAGCGCTGACGCCGCTTGTCTGATGTTCGGGCAAGGAGTCGAATTTTGGCTGCGCCGGAAAATCCGTGTTTAAGACGCCGCCAGATTTGCGCATAACGTGCGCGATCATTTCCGGCAGTTGGGCGTACGTTTGCGGCCCGAAAACGATATCGACGTAGGGCGCGCGGCGCTGAATTTCAGCACCTTCAGCCTGCGCGACGCAGCCCGCTACCGCCAGCAGCATGCGCTCGCCTTTGGCGGCCTTGGCTTCCTGCAAGGGGCGCAGGCGGCCTAATTCCGAATACAGCTTCTCGGTCGCTTTCTCGCGAATGTGGCACGTGTTGAAGATGACGAGGTCTGCGCTATCGGCGTCGCCTGTAAGGGCGTACCCGAGCGGCGCGACGACATCCGCCATGCGGCCGGAATCGTACGCGTTCATCTGGCAGCCCCATGTATGGATAAACACTTTGCGTTTCTTCAATTCCATTTTCCTACCAGATATACGGTATCAGGCGGTATTTCACTTTTTGCATATATTCGGCGTATCCCTTGAGTTCTTTTTTCAGAAAAGATTCTTCGTGGAGAAGGCGGATTATAAAAATAACCGGAATAAGAAGCGCAACATACATTGTCCAAAAGGAACCGAGCGCCAGCGGGCTAAAAAGATAAATGATGCTTCCGCACGAATACAATGGGTGGCGAACATAGGCATAAGGCCCCGTCGATATGACCTTTTGGCCTCTTTCCACCTCGATGATCCTTGAGGCGTATTCGTTTTCTTTCATTACGAAAAAGCAGAGCAGATATCCCGCCAGCACAAATGCGTCTGTGGCGAGGGAGAGCGCCGTTGGGACGGACGACCAATGGAACCTGTAGTCCAATCCCGGCAATACCCATACGGCGATAAACACGACAAAAGACGTTTTGATGAGTATTTTTTGCGACTTTTCTTTTTCTTTCATTCTCATGCGACGTTCGAGAAGCGCCGGATTGTTCTTGAGAAAATACGCGCAGAAAAAAATCATCGGAACAACCAGCGTTCCCCAATAAACCCAAGCCTGCCAATAACGGATGGAGCCGGCGGAGAAAAACAAAAGGAACGCCATAATAAAGGCGACCAGGGAAAACCTGAGAATGACCGCGTTTCGCAGCTTTTTCTTGTCGTCGTAAAAGGATTGATGATCCATTCCCATAGGAGCCTTTTTGCGGTTGTTCAGGCGGACTGATGGTGCGCCAACGACTGCTTGACGCCCTTGGTCACTGCGTCCTGGCACGCGACGGCTAAGTCCTTGCGGTTGGGATAGTCGGCGTAGGTGAAGGGAGCGTGGAAGATGACTTCGACCAAAAAACCCTTGTGCTGAAAGGCGTTCCATAAATGGGGAACCATGGACAGGTCGCCGTACCAAGCGTATTCCGCGCGTTCCTCGCGGAGCATCGGAAAATCGTCGAGCTCGACGCACGTCACCGAAACGGGCTGAACCGTTATATTCTGGCCTTCGGTCGAGTCATCGACGATGCTGAAGAGGGCGCTCTTGAACGGCAGGACTTCAAGCCCGTCCGTCGACGTTCCTTCGGGAAACAAAATCAAATCCCGCTTTTTGGAAAGATATTCCTGCAACTGCGTGCGCTGATCCGCCGCGCAAGTTTTCCGGCGCTCAATGAAAACCGTGTTTTGCACCCGCGCCATGAATCCGAACACCGGCCAGTCCGCCACTTCGGATTTGGCGACAAAACCTGCGGATAGGATATGGCCGAGAACCGGAACGTCGAGATACGACGTGTGGTTCGAAACGAACAAAACCGGCGATGCGGAGGACGGCGCGCCGTGAACCCGCACGCGGACGCCCATAAGCTTCAACAACAGGAAATGGAAGAGGCGGGGGATTCTGAAAGGATGTTCGGGGGCCCAGCGTTTGAAGGCCAACGCAATCGGGGACATGACGAGAATAAGCAAGAGAAATCCCGCCGCTTTGAAGGCGCCGATGATTGCCGAAATAATGTCGTCCATGCTTTTCATGCGCAATTAGTGGCACAGAACGGGAATGAAAATCAATCTACGGGATTACAATCTCGGAATCATCGCCTAAATTGTAGTGCTTTTTATAGCGACGGGTCATCAGGTCGGTTTTGACGATAATGCAGATGTCCGTGGTGTTAAATTGATAATCGATGACGGCACCATCGCCGACAAAGCCGCCCACGCGGATGTAGCCTTTAATGAGGGGCGGCAGGCTGTTATTGCCGCCGCGCGGGTCGAGTTTGAGCTCTTCGAAGGCGGTGTCGGGGTCAAAGGCCTCGCGCGGCAGAATCTTCATATCGACATAGCGTTCCGGTAAAGCTCGTGTGAGCAGCGCGGGAGGCGCCAGATGATGGTGGTATAGGTAAGATAGCGGCACCTTTAGCGCCTTAGGATCCGTGCCTGGCAGGCTCGCGCAACCGAACATCAGCGCGATGTTATGACTGGCGATATAGTGACCAAGTCCGCGCCACAGCAATTGCATGACAGGGCGCGTACGATATTCAGAGTCGATGCACGAACGCCCCAATTCAAGAATTTCACCCGGATACGCGACAAGGCGCGAAACGTCATATTCGGAGCTTGAATAAAATCCGCCGCATTTTTTGGCGGCGTCCCTGCGGATCAGGCGATAGGTTCCGATGACGGGGTTCTTATCCTTGCGCGCATGATCGAAAATCAGAAGGTGGTCGCAGTGCTCGTCGTACTTGTCGAAGTCGCGGCCGACGCTTGCCATCTCCGGCGTCGCCTTGGCGCCCATCTCTTCATAAAAGATTTTGTAACGAAGCTCTTGCGCGCGTTCGACGTCGTCGGCGGTTTCGGCCAGACGAACTTCGAGGCTGCCTAAACGCATGTCGGGGTTGGCGCCTTCATTAAGCGAGTGCACGGAGGCAGTCATGAAAATCCTACGGTTCACAGGAAAGGGAAGCCGACGCTGTCTTCAATCGAATCTTGTGGCCAAGATATAACATAACCGTTTGTTCGATTAGTATGAAAAACCGTTCAAAGATAAAGCATGAACCAAGGCTTTCAATGCTTTGATAAAACTGCGAAAGTTTGTACGGTTCTTTTATTCTTCAGTTTATTCGAAGCGATATGTGGCGCAGGGTTGGGCGAGAAAGCACGTAAAATAGACCCCAAATACGGACTGACATAACGCGCCTTCAGCCTTTATTTTTCGGCTTTTGAGCACGCAACCCGTTCATTGTGGCCTTTTTCGTGAAAAAGCCGTAATTTTGCCCTTAAGATAGCTAAAACTCTTAGGAAAAAACAAATCGGATTCCGCATCTCCGCGCTCGGCGTTTGCCTCGCGCTTCGTGCGGAATGACGGTGCTAAAATCGGTTCAGACTATTATTCCCTAAGCAGAGGAGATTTTATGCCGCAGACCATCGCTCTTGTCGACGACGACCGCAACATCCTGACCTCGGTGCAGATGGCCTTGGAGGCGGAAGGGTTCGCCGTTCGCACTTATGCCGACGGCGAGGAAGCTTTGCGCGCCTTGACCCAAAAGCCGGCGGATTTGGCCGTTCTCGATATCAAGATGCCTCGCTTGAACGGGATGGAGCTTTTGCAGCGCCTCAGGCAGGGCGGGGCGACGGCTCCGATGCCCGTGATTTTCCTGACCTCGAAAGACGAAGAGGTGGACGAGATCATGGGTCTTCGCATGGGCGCGGACGATTATATCAAGAAGCCTTTTTCGCAGCGTTTGCTGATCGAGCGCATTCGCTCCCTTTTGCGCCGCGAGCAGGCTCGCCTGCAACCCGCAACCAACGATCCCAATGACGTTTTTACGCGCGGCGATTTGACGCTGGACAGCGCCCGGCATGTTTGCACGTGGAAAGGCGCAAACGTCGATTTGACCGTGACCGAATTCCTTCTGGTCAAGGCGCTTGCCGCGCGTCCCGGCCACGTCAAAAACCGCGATCAGCTTATGGATGCCGCCTATGGCGAGGCGATCTATGTGGACGATCGCACCATCGACAGCCATGTAAAGCGCCTTCGCAAGAAGTTCAAGGAAATCGACCCCGATTTTTCACAGATAGAGACACTCTACGGTGTGGGGTATAGGTATAAGGAGTAAATAATAACCGTGTATCCTGGTCGTTCTCCCCCCTCCCTGCGCGTTTTTACAACTGGGGGGCTTATGGCAAACACCCTTTCGCGCCCCGCGAGGGGGAGGGAAAAGGGAGAATATGGTCTTAGTGACCAAATTCAATACTGGATGTTGTTTGTCTGAAGAGGGTTGTTTGTCTAAAATAGTTTCAGAAAATTTTCCTGTTTCTTCCGCACGCCCCGAACGCGCGGTATCGCCTTTGTTGCTGCGCATTTTAGCGGTCAACGTCATGGCTCTCGCCATATTGGTCGGCGGCATTTTGTATATGGGAAATTATCAGGACCGCATTATCGCGACCGAGCTTAAAGAAATGTCATCGCAGGCGCGCATTGTGGCTTCCGCCGTCGTCGAAAACGCGATTGTCGTCGACAGACATGGCCAACGCATTTTGTCGCCGCTTCTGGCGCGTTTGATGGTTCAGCATCTGGCCGAGGCGACGGAGAACAGGACGCGCTTGTTCAGCGCGTCGGAAACACTTCTGGCGGATACCCGATACTTATTTGCGAGCCAGCGCGACAAGATGCAGGTCGATGAGTTGTTCGTTTCCGATGACGAACCCGTCAGTTGGGGCGCGCGCATGATTGTTGCCGTGTTCGACGCCATCGACTTTATTCACGAGCGCCGCGCCTATCCCCACTATGGACAGGCGACCCAGAGAGGCAATGTTTTCAACGTGTCGTCGCGCGCGTTGCGCGGCGACGATGCGACGCAAATATGGAGCACCAAGAAGGGCGGTTTGATTTTGGCCGTGGCCGTGCCGATCGAACACGGCAACCGCGTTTTTGGCGCGGTGATGATGTCGAGAACGGACGTGTCGATCGACCGCGCCATTTATGCCGTGCGCATCAATATTCTTCAGATTTTCTTTATCACGCTCGGCGTGACGATTTTGCTGTCGTTTTATCTTTCCCGCGCGATTGCGCGGCCCTTGACGCAATTGGCTCAAGCGGCGGAGCATCTTCGCCGAGGGCAATCGGATCAGATGGGAATTTCAGGTTTTTCAAACCTATTGCGGGACAATGTTTTGCCCGATATGACCTCGCGGCACGACGAGATCGGCGATTTGTCGGGCGCTTTGCGCGCGTTGACTTCCGCTTTGGCGCAGCGCATCGGCGACATCGAACACTTTGCCGCCGACGTCGCGCACGAGCTTAAAAATCCGCTGACCTCTTTGCGTAGCGCCGTCGAGACGGTCGCGCGCGTGACGGATCTCGCCGCGCAGCAGAAACTCATGCTGATTATCCGCGACGACGTTGATCGTATGACGCGCCTGATTACCGATATTTCGAATGCGTCGCGCCTTGACGCCGAATTGGGGAGAGCCGAGTTCGAAACCGTCGATATCGGCGCTAAGCTTGCCCAGATGGAGAATTATTATAGCCAAAATGCCGCAGGCGAAGGGAAAACGCGCATTGTTATTAAAACGACGGGGGATAATTTGCGCGTCTTGGGCGTGAAAGGGCGCTTGGCGCAGGTTTTCCAGAATTTGCTCGATAACGCGATTTCGTTTTCGCACACAGGCACCACCGTGATTCTTTCGGCGATGCGCGACGGAAAGTATGTTCAAATCGAAATTGAGGACAGCGGCCCCGGGATTCCGGAAAACAAGCTTGATGCGGTTTTTGACCGCTTTTACAGCGAACGCCCGAAGGCCGAAAAATTTGGCACGCATTCGGGGCTTGGCCTCAGCATTTCCAAACAGATCGTCGAGGCGCATCGCGGGCGCATTTGGGCCGAAAACCGCAAGGACGAGGCGGGCAACATTATCGGCGCAAAATTTGTTGTACAGATACCGGCAACGGAGGGGTAAGAATACCTAGGGTCAGTAAAATGAGGCACGGGGGACACAATAAAATGGGCGTCAACGCCCCTTTTAAAATAGGGAGCAGGGGCTTCAGCCCATTTTATTGTGTCCCCAACGCGCGTGTCCCAACGCGCTTTATTTGGTTTTATTCTTATAAGCGCACAAATCGCGGATAGGGCACGTGGGGCAATGAGGAGCGCGAGCCGTGCAGATATAGCGTCCATGCAGCACGAGCCAGTGATGCGCGTGATTGAGCCATTTTTTTGGTGCGACGCGCATAAGCTGTTCTTCGATTTCCTCCGGTGTTTCGCCTTTGGCGAGGCCGATGCGGTTTGAGACGCGGAGCACGTGCCGGTCGACGGCCACGACGGGTTGCTTAAACACGGCGTTGAGAACAACGTTCGCGGTTTTGCGCCCGACGCCCGGAAGCGATTGTAATTCTTCGCGCGAGGAGGGGACTTCGCCGCCGAATTTTTCGATGATCGCTTTCGACAGCGCGATGATGTTTTTGGCCTTCGCGTTATAGAGGCCGATGGTCTTAATGTATTTTTTAAGTCCCGCCTCGCCGAGCTTCAGCATCGCTTGGGGCGTTTTGGCTTTTTTGAACAGCGCGGCGGTCGCTTTGTTCACGCCCTTATCCGTTGTTTGCGCCGAAAGGACGACGGCGACCAGAAACGTGTAGGCGTTGACGGAGTTGAGCTCCGTGCGCGGGTTGGGATTAGCGGCGGAGAGGTGGCGGAAGATTTCGTTGATTGAGGCGGGGGTCATAATTCACCGAAAGAAAAACAAATCGGATTCCGGATAAATTCGCTTTTTTGCCGAGTGCAAAAAAGCGAATTTTCCGGAATGACGAAGAAGGAGAGTAAGTGGTTTCCGGAATGACGGGTCTTTAAAATCATAGGGGCAGTTCCGCTCCCATCGCGCGTTGGTAAAGCTCGGCCACCGCTGCGCGCTCATTTTCGTCGCACTTGTTGAGGAAGCTGAGGCGGAACGCTGCCGCGAGATCGTGGAAAATGTCATCGTTTTCCGCCCATGTGATAACCGTGCGTGGCGACATGACGGTTGAAATGTCGCCTTGCATAAAAGCCTGCCGCGTAAGATTGGCAAGCGCGACCATGCCTTGCAGAGTTTCTTTTTTGTCGGATTTTGCAAAGGACGGAACCTTGGCCGACACGATGGCTTCTTCTTCCTCGGCGGGAAGATAATTAAGCGTCGCAACGATGTTCCATCTGTCGAGCTGGCCTTGGTTCAACGCGTGCGTTCCGTGATAAAGCCCCGTGGTGTCGCCGAGCCCCACCGTATTCGATGTGGCAAACAGGCGAAAACCCGCATGCGGCGTAATCACGCGGTTCTGGTCAAGCAGCGTTAGCTTGCCTTCGACTTCCAGCACGCGTTGGATGACGAACATCACGTCGGGGCGGCCTGCGTCGTATTCGTCGAACACTAAAGCGCAGGCGCGTTGCAGCGCCCACGGAAGCAAGCCTTCCTTATATTCGGTGACTTGTTTGCCGTCCTTCAGAACGATGGCGTCTTTGCCGATCAGGTCGATGCGGCTGATGTGGCTGTCGAGATTGATGCGGATGCAGGGCCAGTTGAGCCGCGCCGCGACTTGCTCGATGTGCGTCGATTTGCCCGTGCCGTGATAGCCCTGAATGAGGACGCGGCGGTTGTGCGCAAAGCCCGCAAGAATGGCCATCGTCGTGCTGGGGTCGAAGCGATAGGCCGTGTCGATGTCGGGCACGTGCTCGGACTTCTGCGAGAAGGCGGGAATTTGCCAGTCGGTGTCGATGTCGAAAAGCTTGCGCGCCGAGACGGATGTGTCGGGGAGGGAGAATTCGGAGGGCGGAGTGTTTTTAGATGCAGGCATTTATAACGATACTTTCCGTAAGTCGTCACACCGGCGAAAGCCGGTGTCCAGATTGAAAACTATAGCTGAATAAAATTGTTATACAAATCTTTCCAATCGGGATTGAATTTTTCTATCAATTCAAGCTTCCATTCGCGTTTCCATTCTTTAACACATTTTTCGCGGTGAATGGCTTCGGTGATGTCGTCATATTCTTCAAAATAGACCAGTTTGTGGGTTTTATAGCGCGACGTGAAACCTTTTGTGGCTCCTGTTTTGTGTTCTGAGACGCGGCGGGTTAGGTCATTCGTAACGCCGGAATATAGGGTTCCGATACGTTTGTTGGCGAGGATGTAAAAATATCCGGACATTGCGTTTGCGGATAGAAAAAGATTTCAATCTGGACACCGGCTTTCGCCGGTGTGACGAGTTGAGAGGGTGGCACATTACATTTAAGGTGTCTCGCTGAAAGGCAAGGCGGGTTGCGTAAAAATTAATCATTCTGTACTCTATGTTAAACCCTACAGGCGGTGGATTTTGACGAAAACAATTCAGACAAATGCGCAGACTGCATGGCGGTCGCATACGACTAAAGACTCCATGACCGACGAAGTTAAAAGCGTTGCTATGACTCTGAATGCTGATGGATATGAATTGGCAATCCAAAGAGCAAGTAATGGCAGCGTTTGGCTGACCTTCGCTCTGCCCGATGGTCTGGCCGAAAAGATTTCGCGCGAAGTTGCCCCTATGTACCGGATAGATTCACAGGAAGCTGTTAATTTGCAGGGGGATCAGGAACTGACAGAAGAGGGATTAGGCGTTGTTCTTTATATCTGGAACCCGAAATGGTTTACCTGCATTTTGTGGCATGGAAGCGATGCAGAGGGAATAACAGAGAAAAATTCACTTTGGAAGTTGTTTGGCGGGGTAAAAATTGTCGTTCGTTACTATCTATCTGGGGGTGATTACAAGGAAACAGAATTTTCTCTCAATGGTGCAAAAACTGTTATTCAAGATGCTATTGGATATGACGAAACGAAGATTATTTTACGCACCCCGCACTTGGCCAAAACTACGATAAACCCTTCTCCAGAAGCTTGTTCAGCATTGCCCTGTTGGCTTCGTCGTCTATTGCTTTCTTAGTATTAGGCGGTTCACAACAGTTTTTTCTTCAACAGCTCATTCAGCATCGCGGGATTAGCTTTTCCTCCCGTCGCTTTCATGACCTGACCGACGAAGAAGCCGAAGAGCTTGTCTTTGCCCGATTTGTATTCGGCGACTTTGTCGGCGTTGGCGGCAAGGATGGCGTCGATGGCTTTTTCAATCGCGCCGGTGTCGGTGACCTGCTTTAAGCCTTTTTCATCGACGATGGCGGCTGCGGATTTTCCGGTTTTAAGCATTTCCTCGAACACATCTTTGGCGATGCGGCCGGAGATTGTCGAGTTGCTGATGAGTTCGACCAAGCCGCCCAGCGCGTCGGCAGAAACCGGGCTGGTTTCGATGGTTTTGCCCATTTTGTTGAGCGCGCCGAAAAATTCGCCTGTGACCCAGTTGGCGGCGAGCTTGCCGTCACGGCCTTTGGCGACTTTTTCAAAAAAATCTGCCGAGGCTTTTTCGGCGACGAGAACCGAGGCGTCATAGGGCTTAAGGCCGTAGTCGCTGATAAACCGCGCCTTCTTGTCGTCCGGCAGTTCGGGCAGCGTTTTTTTGACGCGCTCCACCATTTTCGGGTCGAGTTTAAGGGGCAGCAAATCGGGGTCGGGGAAATAGCGGTAATCGTGCGCGTCTTCTTTCGAGCGCATGCTGCGCGTGATGCCTTTGCCGGTGTCCCACAGGCGCGTTTCCTGCACGATGGAGCCGCCGCCCTCCAGAATTTCAACCTGACGCGTGGCCTCGTATTCGATGGCCTGCTGCACAAAGCGTATGGAGTTGACGTTCTTGATTTCGGCGCGCGTGCCGAGCTTGTCGTCGCCCTTGCGGCGCATCGACAGGTTGACGTCGCAACGCATGGAGCCTTCTTCCATGTTGCCGTCGCAGGTGCCCAAGTATCGCAATATTGCGCGAAGTTTTTTGAGGTAAGCGCCAGCTTCTTCCGGCGAGCGCATGTCGGGTTCGGAAACGATTTCCATGAGCGCGACGCCTGAACGATTTAAATCCACAAAAGTTTCGTTGGGGCTTTGGTCGTGCATGCTTTTGCCCGCGTCTTGTTCCAGATGCAGGCGCGTGATGCCGACAGTGCGCGTCGAACCGTCCGCCAGATCGAGGAGAATTTCGCCTTTGCCGACGATAGGCTGCGTAAACTGGCTGATCTGATAGCCCTGCGGCAAATCGGCGTAGAAATAATTCTTGCGGTCGAAGACCGACGTCATGTTGATCTGCGCCTTGAGACCCAATCCCGTGCGGACGGCTTGCTCGACGCACTTTTCGTTGATGACGGGCAGCATGCCCGGCATCGCCGCGTCAACGGTGCTGACTTGCGCGTTGGGCGCTGCGCCAAACGTCGTCGATGCGCCCGAGAAGAGCTTGGAATTGGAAATGACCTGAGCATGAACCTCAAGTCCAATCACCATTTCCCATTCGCCTGTCGTGCCTGTTACGTATGCCATGATGTGGATCCTATTCCCGATCTCGTCTATTGGGCTGCAAAACGCGCTTTTCTGTGCTTCCGCTGCGCACGTACCTCAATGTACGCTTGCGCTGCGGTTCTCGAAAATCGCATTTTTCGCCACAATATCCGAGATCGTAAACTTTCACAAAAATCATAATGTAGCTCTTAGCCCGCCGTATATGGAGGTTTATGCGTGAACGCCGCCGCCTTTTCCAAGGCGGAGGCTGCGGTGAAGAGTGTCGCTTCGTCAAACGCGCGCCCGATCAACTGCATGCCGATGGGCAGGCCGTTTTTGGCGACGCCGATAGGAACGGAAATGCCCGGAAGCCCCGCAAGGTTGAGCGTGACCGTGAACACGTCTTCGAGATACATCTGAATCGGATCGTCCTGCTTTTCGCCGATGGCGAAGGCCGTGTTCGGCGCGACCGGAGTTAAAATGACGTCGCACTTTTTAAACGCTTCGATAAAGTCGTTGCGGATCAGGCGGCGCACGCGTTGGGCTTTGCGGTAGTAAGCGTCGTAATATCCGGCGGAAAGGACGTACGTGCCGATAAGAATGCGGCGGCGCACTTCCTTGCCGAAGCCTTCAAACCGCGTTGAGGCATACATATCGTTGAGGTCTTTGCCCGGAACGCGCAGGCCATACCGCACGCCGTCATACCGCGCGAGGTTCGACGAGGCTTCGGCCGGAGCGATGATGTAATAGACGGGCAAGGCGTATTTGGTGTTGGGCAGAGAGATTTCGATAACCTCGGCGCCTGCGGCCTTCAGCATATCCGCGCTCTTCTGCCACAGGGCTTCGGTTTCCGGATTCAGGCCGTCGATGCGATATTCACGTGGCAAGCCGACTTTCAACCCCTTCACTGATTTTCCGAGCGCCGCGACGTAGTCGGGAACCGGAACGTCAACCGAGGTGGAATCTTTTTCGTCAAATCCTGCCATGACGCGAAGCATGAGCGCAGCGTCGGCTACGCTGCGGGTCATAGGTCCCGCTTGGTCAAGTGAAGATGCGAAGGCGATGATGCCCCAACGCGAGCAGCGGCCATACGTCGGCTTGATGCCGACAATGCCGGAGAAAGAAGATGGTTCGCGGATCGAACCGCCGGTATCGGTACCCGTTGCGCCCATGGTTATGCGCGCCGCGACTGCGGCTGCGGAGCCGCTGGAGGAGCCGCCGGGCACCAGTTTACGCGCGGCATTGGCGGGGTCTTTGCCCGACCAAGGGCTGATGGTGGGTTTGAAATAGCTTGTGATGCCGCTGCCGCCCATCGCGAATTCGTCGAGATTGACCTTGCCGAGCATAACCGATCCTGCATCGAACAATTTTTTCGATACGGTGGATTCATATGTCGGGACAAAGTTTTCGAGGATGTGGCTTGCGGCCGTCGTGCGGGTTCCTTTGGTGCAATACAAATCCTTCATAGCAAGCGGAATGCCGTCGAGGTCTCCCGCTTTGCCTGAGCTGCGGCGCCCGTCGGATTCTTTCGCTTGCTTGCGCGCAACGTCGGGCGTTTCGGTGATAAAAGCGTTCAGGCCGCGCGCTTTTTCAACAGCGGCGATATGCGCATCGGTAAGCTCGACGGCGCTGAATTTTTTTGAAGAGAGTCCCGCAAGGGCTTCGGTAATGGTTAAGTCTGTAAGTTTCGTCATCTTTCACACATCATATAAAACTTTTGTTTTCTTTGTCTCCGGCCTCACGTGCCGCGCGGACGCGCGGCGCTGGATTCCCGCTTTCGCGGGAATGACGAGAAGAAAAATCATTCCACCACCTTCGGCACCGTAAAAAAGTCAGCCGTGGAGGCGGGCGCGTTGGCGAGGATGTCTTCGGGCTTGCCGCCGTCGTTGATGACATCGGGGCGCATCCGCAGCGAGGCATCGTTAACGTTGGCCAAAGGCTCGACGCCTTCGACGTTGACTTCGTTCAATTGCTCGACCCATGCCAGGATTTGGTTCAATTCGCCTGCGACATGGGCTTGCTCGTCGGCTGGAATCTTCAATCTTGCGAGGTTGGCGATTTTGGCGACAATTTTCTGGTCTATAGACATAAGAACTTCTTTGCTGAGTGGGTGTAAACACGCTATCACTATCATCCAAGATGATGATACGCAATATATCCGAACTCCCCGCGCTTTTGCGCAAAGGCCAGTGCCTCTTGGGGCTCGACTACGGCAGCAAAGTCGTGGGCGTCGCCGTTTCCGATCCCGATTTGAAAGTTGCTTCGCCGCTGACATCGATTGTCAGAACGAAGCTCGCTGCCGATGCTGCGGCGATTGTCACTATTATCAACGAGCGGAATATCGGCGGTTTTGTCGTCGGGCTGCCGAAAAATATGGATGGCAGCGAAGGCGCGACAGCGCAAGCGGCGCGCGCCTTTGTGCGCAATTTGTCCCAAAAAGGAAATTTGCCCGACCCTAATATTCCTGTCGTCTTTTGGGACGAGAGGCTTTCGACGGCGGCTGTCGAAAGGTTTTTGGTTGAAGGCGACATGAGTCGCAAACGCCGTGAGTTGGTCGTCGATAAGATGGCGGCTGCCTATATTTTGCAGGGCGCTTTGGATGCGATAAGAAATAAAATTTCACGCCCATATTCTGAATAACCCTGTATTTTTCTGCGGTTATCCGCTTCGGAAATTGTTTTAAATCAAAAATACAAAGATATGTTGCAAAAGTTGCGCAAGTGTGTTCTCATACAACCTATGAGTGTATACGTTCTGTGTGCACTTCTCTTCTAACCTCATGAGGTTCCTCATGATTAAAAACGAAGCTCTCAGCAAAAACACACAAACGCGTGAAGTCAGCAAGGAACACCCTCGTAGTACGCTCGTTAGTCGAAATGTCGTTATTTCAGGCCGCCGCACCAGCGTTCGTTTAGAGCCTGAAATGTGGGATGGATTGCGCGAAATTTGCCAACGTGAACGGTCGACGATGCACCAAGTCTGCACGACAGTTTCGTTGCAAAAGATGGACGAAACATCCTTAACGGCCGCGATTCGCGTTTTCGTCATGCGCTATTTCCGTCTTGCCGCGACAGAAGAAGGTCATACGAAAGCGGGGCACGGGTATGGTCTGACGCTTGGGCTTTGCATGACGAGCGGTCCAAACTATGAACAACGTCGTGTGGCGGCGCTGACAAAGACGAGTTTTTCTTAAGAGGCCTCTTCACAATTTAGCCACAATCTGAGGGGTGTTGGCATTAAACGTTGCCTTCATGCCACTTTTAAAGGGCTGATTTTTAGTTTTCAAAAAAATTCCACCTTCGGGCTTGATTCACAATCTGCATCCGATTACCCTGCCCTCATCAGTTCAATCCCGCGCGGCATTCGATAGAATTTTCCCGAAGCTTCTGAGTTTTTGTCGAATGATGCCGTGGATGGAATTTCGGTTTTGCGCAAGACGCTAAGGCGAATCTTGGTATCGTGCGTGGATTTGTTTTTAATCACTCTTGGCAAGGGCGATCTCGCCGCACCGCCAGAAGTTCCTAAAGGGGGAAACGATGTTTAAAAAGCTTTTATGCCTTACGGCAGCTCTCGTTCTCGTATCCGCGTGCGATACGCTCGGCACTGATGAAGGTGAAGGCGGAGCCTACGGCGCCGGCGGAGCCAAGGGCGCTGCGCGTCCCGGCACCCAAGAAGACATGGTTGTCAACGTTGGCGACCGCGTGTTTTTCGGTTTCGATAAATCCGATTTGACAACCGAAGCTCAGGCGACGCTTGATCGTCAAGCGACGTGGCTGAAGAAATATTCTTCGACCAAGGTTGCGCTTGAAGGCCATTGCGACGAACGCGGCACGCGCGAATATAACATCGCGCTTGGCGAACGCCGTGCTACGGCTGCCAAGAACTACTTGGTCGCCGCGGGCATTGCCGCTGCACGTATCAACACGATCTCTTACGGCAAAGAACGTCCGGCTGTCGTCGGTAGCGACGAAACGGCTTGGGCGCAGAACCGCCGCGCTGTGACGATTACTATCGAGTAAGCGCTGCGTTTTAAAGAATAAAAACCCCGCAGGGAGACCTGCGGGGTTTTTTATTTTGTCAAAGTGTGCGGAACGGGGATGAAGTGTCCTCGCTTGGTGGGGGCGCTTTATTCTCATCCGCTGCGGGCTTTTTCTTTCCCGTCAATTGCAAAAAGACGTCTTCCAAATCTGTTTCTTCGGTCGTCAGGTCGTTGATCGCAAAACCGTTCATCTGCGCGACGCGCAAAAGGGATGCCGCTGCTGCCATTTGGCTTGGACGGTAGGCGACGGTCAGGTGGCGGGGGTCTTGAATTTCCCATCCTTGTGCACGCATGTTTGCGGGAATTTCCGTAATGTTGCGGTCGACGGAAACGGTCAGACGTTTATTATCGATTTTCCTCAAAAGATTTTTTTTGGTGTCGTTTGCAACGACCTCGCCGTCATTGATGATGGCGATGCTGTCGCACAATTCCTGCGCTTCTTCCAAATAATGCGTCGTTAGCAAAATGGTTGTTCCTGTCGCATTCAGCTTTTTTACATATTCCCAGAGAGATTTTCGGAGCTCGACATCGACGCCTGCCGTCGGTTCGTCAAGAACGAGAACGGGCGGTGTATGGGCAAGAGCTTTGGCGATCATCAAACGTCGCCGCATGCCGCCGGATAATGTTCGGGCCGGCGTGTGGGCGTTTTCCGCCAAGCCGACGATTTCCAGCAATTCGTTGGTGCGGCGCTCGCTTTTAGGCACGCCATAAAGACCGGCCTGTAAATCAAGCAATTCGCGCGGCGAAAAGAAAGCGTCCAAGTTCAGTTCCTGCGGCACAACGCCGATGGAGGATCGCGCCATGCGCGGGTTCTTTTCGACTTCGTATCCCCAAACATTTGCCGTGCCCGATGTTTTAATGACAAGGCCTGCCAGAATATTGATGAGCGTCGATTTTCCTGCGCCATTCGGTCCTAAAAGACCAAAAATACATCCACGGGGAATCTGAAGATTGATGCTCTTCAGGGCTTCTTTAGGGGGCTGCCCGTTATCTGAAGCATATGTCTTGACCAGATCCTTGACCTCAACGGCAAAATCCGGAGATAGATCGAGCATATCGCTAAAACGTGAAGGTTCGGTCATAGAAGGCGTTCCTGAAAGGCGGCGATAATGGCATGGTTTTCACATGGTTCGCAACACGGGCGATGAGGGCTTACTTTGCTCCGAGAGTGTGCGCGATGGCTTTGCCGAGCTCCGGTGCCGAGCAGGGCTTATTTAAAATAAAAGAGGCGCCCGCCTGCCATACGGGATCAAGAATTTTCGGGTTGGTTTCGCCCGTCAGGAGAATGACGGGGATATGGACGTTCCGCAGCTTTTCTTCGCTTTTGAGGCGATTGAGAAAATCAAGGCCGCCTTCTTTGTCCAGATAAAGGTCGCTGATGATAAAATTCGGCCTTTTCTGCTGGCCGGAGATCAAGAGCGCGATGGCTCCGGCAATGTTTTCAGCTTCCAGAATGTGTTTAATATTTAGGACGCCGAGAAGCCTGCGTATAATCGAACGCATTGTTTCCTGATCGTCGACAATGAGCGCAACAAGATCGCTTGTGGACATGGAATCCTCAGAGTTTTTGGGCGCTCTATAGTCGTTTCAATTAAGTTTTATGCATTCAAGAAAGAAAACCAAATCGGATTCCGCATAAATTTTCTTTCGCTTCGCGAAGAGAAAATTTTGTGGAATGACGGGGGAGGGTTGGTTGTGCATAAAAACTATCTGAAATACCTCTATTAAAGCCGTTTCAATATTATCCTCCATAATAAATTGCATGCAACGGCCTCCGTTACGGGAATAATCGAGGGGCGGGGGGGGATTTTGTGGCTATTTGTGGCAGGGGGAGTAAAATGCCCTATTAACGCCGATTCCTTGAAAAACATGCCTTTTAAGCCGGAAAATATCCCTGTTGAGACAACAAAAGTCGCTTGCTCCGACGATAAGGATTTCGGGCATCCCCGCGTTTATCTTGCCATGAATGCGGAAGATTTTGTCGATTGCCCCTACTGCGGCAGGCGGTATGTTCTAAAAGAGGGGTTGAGCAAGGATAAAGAACTCTAATCAGGCATTTTTTTATCAGGAGAAACGCGCGATGAACGATCAAAGGTTTTCTTCTTCCCAAGGCATCGCCATTGGCCCGATTTTGTTTATCATTGCCATATTGGCCGTGCTGGCAGCGGCGATGTCCTCGGGCGGCGGGGGATTTCAGATATCAGGCACGATTGACCGCATCAACGCCGACATTACAACGCAGGCAAATTTGATCCGCACAACGGTCAGCCAATGCAATCTTCAGTATATGATGGCGTTATCGTCGGGGTCCGTCGATATCGTTGGGACGGATCCTCCCGGAGGATTTCCTGCTTCCAACACAGGCACGGGAACCCCGGTTTCCGATCTTATATGCGATCCCATGGGGTCTTCATCGTTGTGGGGGGCTATCCTGATGCCGCCGCCGACGAAAGGATTTAGTCCGTGGACTTATATTAATACCGGGGAAACTGGCGGGCGCTGCATTTGGACGGCGCCGACAAAAGCTAATCCTGTGAACGACGCAGCCATCGTTGCGGGGCTTACACGCGCGGCGGCAAAATTCAACAGCTCAACGGCGGTGGATACGGCGCATGAGGTCGTATATGACCCTGCCAGCGCGTCTCAGAAATTCATTGTTTGGATTACGCTGCCCGAGACGGCGGGTGATGCCGACTCTCATTGCGAGCCATAAAGATAGCATCCATGCGTGTGTGCGAGAGCATCAGAATAAAGGCGGCTTATGAGTTTCGTTCTTTCTCTTTTTGATCATATAAAAACCATTCTCATCGATTTGGCGCCATCGATGCCGCCGGAAATATGGTGGGTCACGGCTTGCGTTTTGGCAATTCTGGCGTTTGCGGCGATCATCGATGCTTTCACAGCGACCATTCCCGATGCACTTATTTTTCTCGGCCTTTTTGTTCTTACGCTGACTTTGGGGGTGTATGCGTCTTGGGAAATTGCTGCGCAACATCTTGCCCGCGCCATTGCCGCCGGACTTTTTATCTGGGCCGTCAATTTCGCGTGGGCGAGGAAATTTCACGCCGATGCTTTGGGCATGGGCGACGCCAAATGGACGATGCTGGCCGTTGCCTGCTTGGGAATCGAGTCTGCCTTTTTTGCGTGGGGCATAGGTTCCGTTTTGGCAACAATTTTTATTGGATTGTTTCGGTTATTTAAGGTTCAAATAACGAGGGTCACTTTTTCGCCTTTTTTGTTTATAGGTCTGAGTGTTGGCCTCTTTGCGACCCGGGTTTGGTAAAAAAAGGAGACCATAAAAATTTTCTTCTTGCTTGATTAAGGTCAAACACTATACCATATATTGTGTTATAGTGCAGTGCATTATACATCATCTAGTGGTTCACCCCTATTTTTCTGGAAGAGCATCTCATGGCAAATTCGTCTTTGGCTTTTCGTACTGACCCTTCTATTTCCGATGCACAAGATGTATCCAAAGGAACCATGATTGACTGTTCCGACACTGTAGAAGAATACGTATCGAAGGCCGATTGGCGGATCAACGCCAACGCCAACGTTGGCTATAGCCATGCCGGCCTTGTGAACAACATCGCCGGTAAGGTGATCGCCAATTTCTGGCTCGACGACGTCTATACGCCCGACGAAGGCCGCGCCCATCGCGAAGGCGATTATCATATTCACGACCTCGACAGCCTCGCGGGATATTGCGCTGGCTGGAGCCTGCGCCAGCTTCTGACGGAAGGGTTCAACGGCGTTACGGGACGCGTGTCGTCGCGCCCGCCGCGCCATTTCCGCGAAGCGCTCGGGCAGATGTCGAACTTCCTTGGCATCCTTCAATCCGAATGGGCAGGAGCTCAGGCGTTCAGCTCGTTTGACACCTATCTGGCGCCTCTCGTTTTCATCGATCAGCTGGGCGACGGAGAAATCGTCAAGGCCATCCGCCAATTCGTCTATAACCTGAACGTTCCGGCCCGTTGGGGTCAGTCGCCCTTTACGAACGTGACGCTCGACATCGTTTGCCCGGAAGATTTACGGACGGTGATGCCGATGTGCGGAACCGAACATTTGTTCGACGGCGTCCGCGACGGCGAGCTTTTGCGCATGGCGCGTCAACGCCGCCCGGAAATTCAAAAACTGACCGACATGACCTACGGCGATTTTGCGCCGGAGATGGAACGCGTCGTTCTTGCGTACTACGAAGTCATGACAGAAGGCGATATGACGGGACAGCCTTTTACGTTCCCGATTCCGACTGTCAACATTACCGAGGATTTCAAGTGGGACAGCCGCGTCGCCGACGTCATTTTTGCCAATACCGCAAAGGTCGGGAGCTCGTATTTCCAGAACTTCATCGGCAGCCAATATACGCGCGATGAAAACGGCGTCCGCCACGAAAACCCCGAAGCCTATAAGCCTGGCGCCGTCCGTTCGATGTGCTGCCGCTTGCAGCTGGATTTGCGCGAATTGCAAAAACGCGGCAACGGCCTGTTCGGCTCTGCCGAAATGACGGGGTCGATCGGCGTCGTCACCATCAATATGGCGCGTCTGGGGCATATGCATGCGGGCAACGAAGCCAAGCTGATTGAGGCTCTCGACCGCCTGATGGATTTGGCGTACGGAACGCTCGAAAAGAAGCGCGTGTTCGTCAACGACGGCCTGAAACGCGGCTTGTATCCTTACACGCAACGGTACTTACACGATCTGCGCAACCACTTCAGCACGATCGGCGTCAACGGCATGAACGAAATGGTCAAGAACTTCACGCGCGGCGAAGCCGACATGACCAAGCCGCTCGGCATCGAGATGAGCATTCGCATTCTCGACCATATGCGCTTGCGCCTGCGCGAATATCAGGAAAAGTCGGGGAACCTTTATAATCTGGAAGCTTCTCCGGCCGAGGGCGCCACGTATCGCTTCGCCAAGGAAGACCACAAGCGCTTTACCGACATCGATCAGGCGGGCAACTATCCGAATATTTATTACACGAACAGCAGCCAGATTCCGGTCGGCCATACGGAAGACCCGTTTGAGGCTTTGGATCTGCAAAACCGCCTGCAATGCAAGTACACGGGCGGCACCGTTCTGCACATGTACATGAACGAGAGGCTCGAAAGCGTCGAGTCCTGCCGCCGCCTCGTCCGCACGGTTTTGGAAAACTATCAGCTGCCCTATATCACGATCACGCCGATTTTCTCGGTTTGCGACGTGCACGGGTATCTGAACGGCGAACAGCAAACATGCCCGACCTGCGGCGGCAAGACGCAAGTCTGGACGCGCGTGATGGGCTATTTCCGCCCCATCGAAGGCTTCAACATCGGCAAGAAGGGCGAGCACCGCGAACGGGTTCCCTTCAAGGAACCGACGAAAGAGCGCTGCGAGTGCGAGACCGACAGGTTGAATAGCGGGAAGAAGACCGCAGCGGCGGCTGCCTAAATCCTTCGCGTGAGGCCGGGCTTCCGGCTTCGCCCAAAGGCTACGTCGGACAAGGCAAAACGCGCATATCTTCGTCATTCCGGAAAATTCGCTTTTTTGTTTCTCGCAAAAATGCGAATTTATCCGGAATCCGATTTTGTTTTCTTTAGATAAGAGAAATAAATCGGATTCCGCATAATTTTTCTTTCGCTGCGCGAAGAGAAAAATTTGCGGAATGACGTTATATTGATTTATATCCCAAACGGTTTTTGTTCATATGTCCAGCATCTACGAAATATCGCCCTTTACCCTTTTGGATTATCCCGATGAGCTTGCCTGCATCGTCTGGATGTCGGGGTGCAATCTGCGCTGCGTTTACTGCCACAACCCCGATATTGTCCTGAAGCGCGGAACAAAAGAACCCGCCGAGCTTTATTCTTTTCTGGAGTCGCGAAAGGGAAAGCTGACAGCCGTCGTTTTTTCAGGCGGCGAGGCGACGTTTTGCCCCACGCTGCCGGAGCTTATGCGCAAAACCAAGGAAATGGGGTTTAAGGTCAAGCTCGACACCAACGGCGGCAATCCGGACATGCTGAAAAAGCTTTTGGGCGAAGGGCTTCTGGACTACGTCGCGCTCGATTACAAATGCCCGCCAAAACTTGCGAAAAAGATTCTAGGCACGTCAAAATTCGAGAAAGCTTTCCGCAAAAGCCTTGATTTTCTTATCAAACAGCACAACGCCGGGCGCCTTGTGCTTGAAATCCGGACGACGGTCGCGCCCGAAATCATGAGCGAGGCCGATATCGGCTGGATTATCGACGACCTCGATAAGCTCGGCTATGAGGGAACTTATTGGATCCAGCACATCGTCTCAAGCGGCGACAAGACGCTCGGAAATATTGCGAAGCCGGAAGGCACGATTGACCCTGACCTTATTCCGACGCCGAAGAACTTCTTGCTCGGCTTTCGGAACTTCCCAGGCGCCTAATAATGCCCGTGATAATGGCGTGGCGGCACTGGTTGCGTATAAATGACAGTCGGCGGGGGCGGCGGCTGCGTGACGATAACCGTCGGGGGCGGTGCCGACTGGTAAATCACGGTCTGATGAGGAACGGCGGGCGCCGGAATGAGATTACCCTTCGCAACCATGCATTGAACATAGGCGTCGTCGTATTGCTGCTGGATGCTTTTATGTTTGTTTGACGATGTTCCCGCGCCGACAACGGTTCCGGCTGTTGCGCCCATTGCTGCGCCGACTGCAGCTCCTTGGCCGCCGTTGATGGCCGCGCCAAGGCCTGCGCCGAGGGCAGTGGCTCCAAGTCCTTGAACAAGACCTGTTGAATTGGCGCGTTCGGCTTGGCCTTGAACCTGATCGTTCGCGTACTGTTTGCAGTAAGCCTGTTCTTCCGCAAATTTTTCGAAGTTCTTGCCCTGCGGGGGAAGGGCGCGAACGCCGGGCCCCGTAGGAGCCGCGGCGCATGCGGCAAGCAGAAGCGCCGTGCTGCAAAGGGAAAGGGCTTTGAGGGATTTCATGGGCGGCTCCTTATGCCGGAGAGTGAACCATGTGAAGGCTACCCAATAAATCAGGCCGAAATTATGGCGTTTAATGCCTCATTTGCCTTTTTTGGCATTAGCTTGACGATACCCACCTATTCATGTTTTGAGGGGGTATGAACGACGATCGAACCATATTCGCTCCGGCCTCAGCCATAGGAAAGGCGGGGATAGCCGTGTTCCGCATTTCGGGGCAGGGCGCTGTGCAGGTGTTTTCCCGCGTGTGCGAGCCCGCCGCGACGCCTGAAGCGCGGGTGGCGTCTTTGCGCACGCTCAAAAACCCGAAAACGGGCGAAGAAATCGACAAGGCCGTCGTTTTGTTTTTCCCCGCGCCGAACAGTTTTACGGGCGAGGATGTGGTCGAGCTTCATACGCATGGAGGCCGCGCCGTCGCGAGCGCCGTCGTTGAGGCGCTGTCAATGTTGCCGCGTTTTCGCCTTGCCGAAGCGGGAGAATTTACGCGCCGCGCGTTTGAAAACGGCAAAATGGATTTAACCGAGGCCGAAGCCATTGCCGACCTTGTCCACGCGGAAACGGAAGCGCAGCGCAAACAGGCTTTGCGCCAATTAGACGGCGCGCTCGGCAAACTCTACGAAAATTGGCATGAGCGGCTTCAACACAGTCTGGCTTGGACGGAAGCGGCGATAGATTTTTCGGACGATGAATTGCCGGACGACTTGCTTGTTAAGCAAAGAAGGGCTTTGCAAGATTTGCGCGATGAAATCGCGCGGCATCTTGACGACAACCATCGCGGCGAAAGATTGCGCGAAGGTTTTTCCATCGTTCTGATCGGGCCGCCGAATGCCGGTAAATCTTCTCTTTTAAACATGCTGGCGCGGCGCGACGCGGCGATAGTGTCGCCCACGGCGGGGACAACGCGCGATGTGATCGAGGTTCATCTGGATTTAAACGGATATCCCGTCATTCTGGCCGATACGGCGGGATTGCACGATTTGTCCTCCGGTTTGACTCCCTTGGTATCTTTGAAGGGGGATCCCGTAGAAATCGAGGGCATTCGCCGCGCCCGCGCCCGTGCCAAGGATGCCGATTTAAAAATTGCGGTGTTCGACGGCGACCTTTGGCCGGAAACTGATGCCGTAACGCAGGATTTAATCGATTCCAGCACGATTGTCGTCGTGAACAAAAGCGATCTGATCGGGGCAAAACGCGAAAAGGGCAATCTTTTTCCACTCTTTATTTCCGCCTTGACGGGGGAAGGCATCGACACGCTGCTGCAAAAATTGGGGCAGGAGATTGAGCGCCGTTTTGCCGATTCCGGCGCGCCGCCGCTGACGCGCGCGCGTCATCGCGCCGCGCTTGAGGAGTGTAAGGTTCACCTGGAGCGCGCCTTGCAGGCCAAACAAGTCGATTTATGCGCCGAGGACGTGCGCCTTGCGATGCGGTCTTTGGGGCGCATTACGGGTCACGTCGATGTCGAGGATTTGCTCGACATCATTTTCCGCGATTTTTGCATTGGTAAGTAGAAAGCGCAAAAGAAAGAAAATCTCGGTTAACCCAGCATGGGCGGAGTTGCGGGTGAGCCATCTGACGTTTTGGTCGGATCTTTTTTCGGCGGACTTGGTTTTGTGGAGATAACGACATCTCTGATGCCGGACAAGTTTGACGTGACCACATCATAAAAAGCCTCACGTTCCCTAGCTGAGAAAATGCCCGCATTTTCTAGAATCCAGGCAAGTTTTCCAATCTCGGCACAGGGATCCCCTTTTACGGGTTCGGCACTGGTGTTTGTCTCTCCAGTTATGTGGTTGGAATCTGCCTGGGTGTTGGTGTCATTATTCTTGATATGGGCGTTCACAACTGGAGGCACGTTAAGGGTTATGAGACAGGCGACTAAAAATTGGTTTTTTTCGGAATCGCCGACCTTTGCCAGACAAAGCTTAATATTGCTTTTGGGGTCGAATTTAACCCTCATTTCTCTTCCGATTGTTCCGTCCAAATATTCGAATGTCTTTTCGCTATCGCATGCAGCAAGAAACTTTTTCTGAAGAAAACGCATCGCGTCAGCAAAGTCCGCCGAGGCTTTTTGCTTATGATGGTTTTTCACAAGCATGATATGAACAATTTCTTCTGAGGAGGTCTTTTCTGGGGCGACATTATCAGAAGCGGCTCTCTTTTTTTGTTTTACGATGGAAATATCGCCGAGAATAGAGCTAGGGTCGCCGTTGTATATGACTGTTTTTGATTCAATTCCGAACTCGGAAACCTGCATTTTTTTAGGATCCAGCGGGTCTTGTTCTTGACGCAATAAGGCCGTTATTCCGGCATAAGGAAGTTCATCAACTAGCGAAGGCATAAATAATCTCCAAAAAAAGCTTTATAAGATTTGTGCAGATTTGCATGCGGCCTCATCATGGTGCAACCGCCGATTTATTTTCATAGATAAAATATATGGTTAATTGCGGGGTTTGGGCTATTTCAAAGGCTCTTTTCCCAGCCATTCCTTAAGTTCCTTAAATTCGGCGGTTTGCGGCGTTATGAAGCCGTGCCGTATCAGAAAATCCGCAATAACCATGGCGCAGTTAAATTTGAATTTATCGGTGGAGCAAACAAGGTCGGCAACTTCGGCAAGCGACATTAAATGAAAGGCTGCGACTTCGCCATCCGTGTTGCGGGGCACAAAATTTTCCGGCAGTTCAAGATCGTAAAGAAACAAGCTGTCGTTGCGCGATCCGTCGGGAAGCTCAAGCAGATAATCAAGTGTGCGTATAAATTTTGACGTTAAAGCCTGTGCCGCCTCAATACCGGCCTCTTCTTTGGCTTCTTTACAGAGGTTTTGCTCAAGGGTTAGCCCGATGGGCAATCCTCCGCCGATAAGATTATCAAGTTTACCCGGCTCGATCAGCCGGTTGGCTGCGCGTTCGCCAATCCATAAAGAAAGACCGTTTTTTGCGCGGACATATCCGTTGACATGCGTTCCCCAGGCGCGAATGCCAAACCACGGCACGGCGACGCGGTCGAGCTCTGCAACAGGGGTGTCTCCCCATTTTTCAACAACGGGATACTTTTCATTGCGCAGCGCTTTGCCGAAGTATTTGGTGAGAACCATCGTGGCCTGCATTAAGGCGTCGCTGCGCGAGGTAAAATCCGAAAACCGCGCGGAAAGGGAAAGGCCGCCGCCTTGGGGTTCGAAAAGCGTCGTTTCCTTTAACAGGAAATTCGCCGCGTCTTTTTTAATCCGGCCATAGCATTTGCTGCCGATAAAAAACGGCGAAAAATGGCTCGCGTCATATTTATTGCAGGCGATAAAGTGGCGGAGATAACCGGAATTCGAAGACATGACCGATCCAAAAATAAGAGCCTTAATCGAGCAGGGGCGCTCTATAGAACCCCTTTGCTGTTCAGATAGGGGCCATATTTTTTGTCAAGCGTTAGATCGTGATTGACGAGCCAATTCCAAAGAAAATTCGCTTTTTCGGCCATAAAAGCGTCCGGATTTCCGCTTTTGCATTCTTGCTGATAGGTGAGGACGAGCTCCGTCATTTCCGCGTGAGCAATCATATGCGGGGAGGCTTCGGGATATTCCGTCTTCGCAAAATAGGATTCTTCAAGGGAAAAGTGCTCGATCGTGCGAGCCACCAGTTTGTCGAGTATCGCCACAATGGCCTGTTTGTCGCGCCCGTCCTGAAGGCTTCCGAACAAATCGTTGATCATCGAGACCAATATTCTGTGATCGTCATCGAGAACGCCGACATGGACGCTCATCGTGTGGTCATCCCATGTCAAATATGGCATTATGTGCGCCTCAACGCTTTGGCATAAAGAAATTCAGGATACGAGGATGTTCTTAAACTGCCAAGGATCCGCCGTGTCTATGTCTTCAGGGAACAAAACCCCGCGGTCCTGGATGGGCGTCCAATTGCCCCAAACGCCGACAACTTCACCCAAGTAGGGCGTGGCAAGCTCGACAATGCGCTCGTAGTCCATGTATTCGGGTTCAACAATGCCTCGTTTGGGGTTTTCGAGCGCCCAGATCATGCCCGTCAGAGCCGCGATGGTGACCTGCAAAGACGTCGCATTATTATAGGGAACAAGCTTACGGGTTTGTTTAATCGAAAGCCGCGATCCGTACCAATAAACGCCTCTTTCATTGCCCATCAACAAAACACCTAATTCGTCGAGGCCGTCCACAATCTCATCCCTCATCAGGCGTTGGCGCGTTTGCTGTTTACCGTTTTTGCCGTTCATTTCGTGGATCGACAAGACGGCGTCGTCGCAGGGGTGATAGGCATAATTGCATGTTGGACGATAGGTAACTTTGTTTCCTTTACGAAGTGTCAGATAGTCGGCAATCGAAATTGCCTCGTTATGCGTGATAAGGAAGCCGTGATAAGAGCCTTCCAAAGGCGTCCAACTGCGCACACGGGTCGTGCATCCGCGACGATTCAGATAAATGGCGGCGTCGCATCCGTTCGCATGACGCATACTGCCCGGAGGAAGGGTTTTTTCATGTGTGCCCCAACCAAGTTCGGCGGGCTGGTTTCCCTCGCTGCAGAAGCCGTCGATGGACCACGTATTGACGAACTCGTCCGCTTCCTTGGGCTTGCTGCAAACTTGCGTGTCGCGTTCCGCGATATGGATGGTTTTGATGCCCAACTGTTGAGCAAGCTCTCCCCATCCTTCGCGCGTGGTGGGCTTCGTGACTTTCACGCCGGTGTCTTTGGCGACGTTCAACAAAGCCTGCTTGATGAAATGGTTGACCATGCCGGGATTGGCGCCGTGGCAAATGATGGCGGTCGTTCCGTCTTTATACTTGGGCTTTAAGGCCAACGCTTCTTCGCGCAAAGCGTAGTTGGAGCGCTGCGACGGCGTTAGCTTCGGATCGGTATAGAACCCGGCCCACGGTTCGATGACGGTGTCGAGGTAAAGAGCGCCTTTTTCTTGGCATAAATCGATCAACGCGACGCACGAAACGTCGACTGAAACGTTGACGACGAAATCATCCTTGTTCAAACGCGCGCCCAGAACATCGCGATAATTCTCCGGCGTAAGCGGATCGACGACGAAGGCGACTTCAAGTTCCTTGGCAACATTCTTGCCGCGATTGTCCGCCGTGATGATGGTGATTTGTTCGGGCTTCACATTAATGTGACGCAGGATAAGGGGCAAAACGCCCTGGCCGATAGACCCGAAGCCTATGATGAAAATGTGGTTCTTAAAAACAACGTATCTTTTTGGTGCTGGCACAACAATTCTCCCGATAGTTTGCAAACTAAAAAACAGACTGACAAGGAGGGATCAGATTCGGAAAATTCCAGAACGAATCCCAAAGTTGACCCTAACGATTATTTCACAACCTTCAACTGAGTCGTGCGCTTCCCGTGCGCATTGGGGATGATTTCGACCTTTGCATCGGAGTAGAACCCGTTGAAGCGGGACTGTGAGGCAGCCATGTAGGCGCCCATGCCCTCAAGCGCAATCCAGTCTCCTTCAGAGGCATCTTCGGGCAGCATGAAGGGCCCGGCCATGTAGTCCACGGAATCGCAGGTAGGCCCGTAAAACCTGAACGGAACGAGCTTTTTACTCGGCGCTTTCTGGTCTTTTTTGGGCAGACGGAAGAGGGTGGCGGTGTTCTTCCAGTTCATAGAGGTGACTTCGAACATGTTGCCGAAGCTGCCGTCGTTAATATAAAGCAGGTCGCCTTTGCGCAGTTGGATCTTTACGACAAGGGTCGAGCAGTCGCCTGACAAGGCGCGCCCCGGCTCCGCCCAAACTTCGCAACACTTGGGCAACTTGAGTTTGGCGATTTCCTCGTGAATTACGTCGAAATAGGCTGTCAGGGGCAAAATTTCCATGCCCAGGCCTCGCACAGGGAACCCACCGCCAACGTCGAAAACGTGCGGCTTCACTCCCGAACGGCGAATGATGTCTCCGCCTTTCCTGATGGCGTTGGCATAAGAGGAGGGGTCAAGCGTCTGCGACCCGACGTGGAACGAAATTCCCGTGCGCTCTGCGACACCAGCTGCCATTTTCAGAAGGCCAACGGCGACATCGGGGGTGCAGCCGAACTTAAGGGTCAACTGGCAAGCCGCGCTGCCCTTGGGCATGGCGATTCGGATGACAATCAGCAAATCCCGCGCATGGTCGGTTTCCTCGACGATTTTGTTAATTTCGTCGGCGGTATCGGCGACAAAGTCGCGGACGCCATAGTCGAAATAGGCCGAACGGATAGCCTCGCGGCTTTTGACCGGATTCATAAAGGCCAAATGGGCGCTCCGAAACATTGTACGCACAAGTCTGACTTCGCCTAAAGAGGCGACGTCGAAGTGGTTAATTCCGGCCCTGTGGAGGTTCTCCAGAACATAAGGGTCAGGATTAGACTTAATGGCGTACAGGCTGTGACCCGGAAAGATTTCGACAAACGTTCGTGCCGCCAGATGCAGCTTGTCGGGATGCATGCAGTGGACGGAGTGCGCAGGACGCACGGTCTTAATGAATGACTCGACGCTAGACGCGCGCGGGAGATTTGGAACAACGGGAGCTTCGGGGCTGGAGCCAAAGGTTCCGGATCGCGAAGCAGCATTTTTGTAATTCATGAAAAACCCAAAAATCAAACACAGGAAGTTAAGTTAAGGATGCAGATATTCTTCTTCAGGCCATGTGTATACCCACAATGGATTTCTTGCCGCTACGGTCCTGAACAGTCCGACCCAGGGAATCAGTTCCTGATGAGGCTCGCTCGGGATCCAATGCTCGCTCCACATCAGTGAAGCCTTGGCCATACCGTACATCTCAACGATCGCCGCCAGGGCCATTGTGCCCCGATGCATTATTTCTGAAGCCGCTTTGCGCAGGCAGGATAAAATTTCTGATTTTGAGGCCTTGCGCCACAAAACCGCGATCTCTTCCGCGCCGGCTCCGATGGTTTCGGTTCCTTTGGCGCGCGATTTGCTTTCGGAAACGGCGCTTCTCTGGCACAAGGCCAAGTCCGCTTCGCGCCAACAAGCTATTAAGGGATCGAGTTGAAGAAGGAGTAATCTGTTGCTCATCGTCCGGCCCTCTGATGCAAATGATTGCCAACAGCAAAAAAGTTGAGGACGTGAACGCGAGCAAGGACTTCTCGGAAGAGAAATCCAATCCAATTGAAAAGAGGCGGATGTATGGAGAAAAGCTCCACGCTCATCGACGCAGCGGCGCCGATGCCGACCCTTATTCTTTCTTTGCCTCGCAACCAAGACCTCAATTCGAAGACCTTTTTTGCGACACCATGCCGCAATCAAATCGTTCGAAAAAACTCCCTGCTGCATACCACTCTCCCGTCTCCGTCCTCGCTTTCGCGGGGTCTTCGCCGGGCGGCAAAGCGTCGTTACATAAACCAGTGGGGAACGAAAAAGGTGGTATGCCTCTCCGTCCTTGGGCCAGTGGTACGTGCGCTTCCGTAAGAACGAGTGTGTAATCCAAAAATTTTCACAATCAATTAAAATTTTCGGGTTTGAAATTTTTTCCCTCCCTGTGTCCTGAGTGCATCACTTTGGATAGGAGTCCTCCGCGAGGAGCCTGAGGCGGAATTTTGTTTTTTCCAAATTCTGACCCGCAGGACACTGCGCCCCAAAAAAATGGTTCCGGCGAACGATAACGTTTCGGCTCTGACACAAATGCAAAAAGAAAACAAAGCCGTTTGAAAGACGAAATGGACTAAAGCCCCGTAAAACGGCATCTGCCGGAAAGGAGTAGGCGGTACGATGCTCGTTTTGCCGACAGGAAATTTCATGTGCGAAGAGGACGAAAGCCGGAAGCGAAGGGTTTGTCTGGACGGCGGAGGGAAATTTTAGGGACAATAAACGGCCGGAGGATGTCGGGCGGCTTTGGCCGTTTTCCCGATCCGGCGTTGGGCTTTTTCCCGTTTGTTTTGGGCGGCGGTTCCCGCGGATTTTGTAAATATTTTGGGTTTTGGCCGTGGCAGGGCAGGGCGCAAAGGCGTCCACCGTCATCCTCAGAAAGGCCAGATTTTGAAGCAACGGCGTCTCTTTTTGCCGTTTTCCGGCAGCGGAGGCGACAGGCGGATTCAGTCCTTTCCTTTCTCCCCGGTTTTCATCTATATACTTCCTGATTATTAACGAGGAAACACATGCAGAAACCTACTTACAAGAATTTAAAGCAGCTGGGACACAAGGTCACCATTCCGGATTCGCCCGATCATGCCCTGATCGAAAAAGTGCCGAACCCTTTTCCCGAGCACGACTACCTCGTGCGATTCACTTGCCCGGAATTCACCTGTTTGTGTCCGGTGACGGGTCAGCCGGACTTCGCCCATATTGTCATCGACTACGTTCCGGGAAAGTGGCTCGTGGAAAGCAAGGCGCTCAAACTTTATTTCCAGTCTTTCCGCAACTATGGCGTTTTTCACGAAGTTTGCACCGTATGTATAGGGGATACCTTGGTTAAGAAAATTGCGCCCAAGTGGCTGCGCATATCCGGCTATTTTTATCCGCGCGGCGGCATGCCGATCGACATCTTTTTTCAAAAAGGAAAATTGCCTTCTAACGTGCATGTGCCGGATACGGGCGTGGCGCCGTATCATGGTCGGGGGTAACTCCTTCGCGTGAGGCCAAGGCGAAGGTTGATCTCTATAGTCTCCGGGCTTTTCGATAAGCCGCAGGTGAGTCGCCAAATACGCGGTGGAAATGAGTGATAAAATGATTGGGGCGGCGATACCCAAGAAGGTTGGCAATTTCCGATATGCTTTTTTTGTCGTATCTATAATCGTCAAGAAACCATCGCGCTCTTCGCATGCGCATCGCCAAAAGCTCTTGCCCAAAACTTGTTCCTGCGCATGAGAAGGTCGTCTGAATCGTACGCGTTGATATTTTGTGTTCGTGAGCCAGGGCGGATTGATTAAAATCGGGATCGCAACAGCGCGTGCGTAAAGATTGAAAGAATCTGTGAAACAGCGCTTGTTTATAGCTTGTCAAAACGGCTTTAGGCGGACCGGCGCTAAGAGCCATTAAACAACAAAACTGTTCGGTTACCGCGTCAGGTGAGACAAACATATGATCTAAAGACGAGGGGGTTAGCGCGTCGAAAGCGGCCGCCAACGCTTTTCCGAACGGAGATATTTTTAAAAAAGATGTAGCCGTAATATCGAAGGGAGAAGGCACCCAACGCTGAAGAGAAAGACGCGGAACGATAAGAGAAGTGCCCTCGCAAGGCGTGAGCATTCGATAACAACGAGGCTCGCCGGAATAGGTCAAAAAGCAATCGCCCGCGTTGACAAGAGCTTCGTTTTGCCCCTGTGTGACGACAAGAGAACCTTTTTTGACGTAAGAAAGGGAAAAAAGATTGCTCGGATTTCTTGAGCAATCACTTAGCGTTCGTGTGTGCGTGGAGGCTGACAGTTGGTAGAGATACAAAGTGCTCTTTCCAAACTCGTAATTGACGGCTTTTGCAAAAAAGGGAGCATTCGTCGTTGTTGATATTTTTCCTCTTAACCCAATCTCGTGTAAATGCTCCTCCCAAAAGGAAAGGGCCTTTGCCGGTTCCAAACCTTCTGTCGATACCTGCTCTTTGATGCCTTCCATTCTCTTGTTCCAAGAGTTGGTGGTGGGGCGGAGAAACAAATTAACAGGGCTCAATTACACTAAAGCGAAGGATATATTCTGCACAACCGCAGGTTAGCAGATAGTGGATTCATTTGTTCAATCGGTTGTGATTCTATAACCATCGGTTGAGTCTATACTTAACCGCTTCTTCTTTTCAAGAATCTTAGAGGAGGAGAGAACTATCCTTCCTTCATGCCCCCGTATGTCGTTGCGTTTTTGGTTTCCTCGTCGCTGCTTTCTAAATTCCAAGTCGTCGCCTGTCCCAAACATTTTCCCCGGAGAACGATCATGCGCCTTTCAGATTACAAGATCTCGACGAAGGTCCTTTTGGTTATTCTGATTTTAGGTTTTGTAGCGAGCGGAATAGCCATCCTAGGCTCCTACGGCTTGAACAGAGTGACGGCGGCGACGGTGGAAATCAATAAAAGCGTCAAGCAAATACGATTAGGGGCACAGGCGTATGTCTACGTTCTTATGGTAAGCCGCGGCGAATACCGCGCGGCTGTAGCTCCAAACGAAATCGGGGAAATTATGCCCCTTATAGGGAAATATAAGGAACAGTTTGACGAACGCCTGACCGCTCTGGAAGAGAGCGTATCAAATGATCGTAAGGAAGAAATAAATGTTATTCGAGGCTTATATAATGAATATATGACGTTAGCCGACGAGACGTTCTCCCTCGCGCAAAAACATAAGAGTTCCGAAGCTAGCGCCGCGCAGAAAGAAATATATGCAGCTGTTATAGCTGCGCGCGCGAAAGCGACAAAAACGACAGACGAGATAACGGCACTTAACGTAAAACTTATGGAGCATAACGATAAGATCGACGAACAATCGCGCGAAATGGCCTCTTTTCTCATGAAGGCCATGGTTATTCTGGCCGTGGGCGGCATTGTCGTAGGCTTCGCTCTGGGAATGCTGATTTCGAAAAAAGGAATCGTCGAGCCTATTCGTAATATTGTGAAGTGCCTTGCCAACCTGGCCGAAGGGCAATTGGGGATAGATATCTACGGAACGGAGCGGAAAGATGAGGTTGGCGAAATTGCGAAGACGACCCTCGTTTTTAAAGAGAATATGATCAAGGCAAAAGAGCTTGAGTCGGCCGAGGCGAAGGAACGGGTCTTGAAAGAAGAAAGACAAAGAAAAAGAACCGAGGCGACGGAACGCTTCGAAAAAGCTATGGCCGATATTGTAAAGACCGTGGCAAGCGCCGCGACGGAGCTTCAGGCATCGGCGCAGTCTCTTGCCGCAACGGCTGAGGAAACGTCTAAGCAATCGGCAGTGGTGGCGGCGGCGTCGGAACAAACGACGGCCAACGTAGCGACTGTCGCCAGCGCAAGCGAGGAAATGACCGCTTCGATTGCGGAGATCGGACAGCAAGTTATCAGGTCGTCGCAAATCGCCAACACAGCCGTCGAGGATGCGAAGAAAGCGGGAGATAGCGTGGGAACCCTTGTCGAAGCGGCGAGAAAGATAGGCGACGTTACGGCAGTGATATCGGGTATCGCGGAGCAGACGAATTTGCTCGCCCTTAACGCAACCATTGAGGCTGCGCGGGCAGGAGACGCGGGAAAGGGGTTTGCGGTTGTGGCTTCGGAGGTGAAAACGCTTGCCAATAATTCAGGCAAGGCAACCGAGGAAATTTCGGCACAAATAGCGTCCATCCAACAGATCAGCCAGCAATCGGCGGTAGCCATCGAAAAAATCTGCAAGGTTATTCAGGAAATGGACCAAATTTCATCGGCGATTTCGGCTGCCGTCCAAGAGCAGGGCACTGCCACCAAGGAAATTGCGCATAACGCGACGGAGGCCAGCAAGGGAACGTCGGAGGTTGCGACCAACATCAGCTCGGTCAACGACGCCGCAAACAGCACGGGCGCGTCATCGCATCAGGTGCTCTCGGCGGCGCAGGAGCTGGCAAAGCAAGCCGAAAAGCTGAAAGTGGAGTTCGAAACCTTTGCGACAGCTATGGCAGCCGCGTAAAAGGCGCGTTTCTTCGAAGGTTCGGGGTAGGCTTTAGACCCTACGTATCCAGGAAGCTGCGCAGTTTGCGCGAGCGCGAGGGGTGCTTTAGCTTGCGCAATGCCTTCGCCTCGATCTGGCGGATGCGTTCGCGGGTGACGCTGAACTGCTGGCCCACTTCTTCAAGCGTATGGTCGGTGTTCATGCCGATGCCGAAGCGCATGCGCAGCACGCGCTCTTCGCGCGGGGTGAGTGTCGCCAACACGCGAGTCGTTGTTTCGCGCAGGTTTCCTTGAATCGCGGAATCCAGAGGCTGCACGGCGTTTTTGTCTTCGATAAAGTCGCCGAGATGTGAATCTTCCTCGTCGCCGATAGGCGTTTCAAGGCTGATCGGCTCTTTGGCGATTTTCATGACCTTGCGGATCTTTTCCAAGGGCATATGCAGCTTTTCGACCAGCTCTTCGGGCGTCGGCTCGCGGCCGATTTCATGAAGCATCTGGCGGCTTGTGCGCACCAATTTGTTGATCGTTTCGATCATGTGCACCGGAATGCGGATGGTGCGCGCCTGATCGGCGATGGAGCGCGTAATAGCCTGCCTGATCCACCATGTCGCATACGTCGAGAATTTGTAACCACGGCGGTATTCGAACTTTTCAACCGCTTTCATCAGGCCAATATTGCCTTCCTGAATAAGGTCGAGGAACTGAAGTCCGCGGTTGGTGTATTTCTTGGCGATGGAAATAACGAGGCGAAGGTTCGCTTCGACCATTTCCTTCTTGGCGCGGTTGGATTCGCGTTCGCCCTTTTGCACCGTCATGACGATGCGCTTGAAGTCTCCCAGAAGAAGGCCGGCTTCGTCGCAGATCGACGCAATTTCAGCGCGCAGACGGTCCGTTTCGGATTCATGGCGTTCAAAGAATTTTGTCCAGGCCTTGACGTTTGGTGCGACAAACTTCGGCACATTCGGGTCTACCTGCGCTGGTGGAGGCGCTTTTTGCCCCTTGCCGAGCTTGGCAACCAGTTTCTTGATGGGCGAGACGACCTTGCCGTGCAAAACATCGTGTAGCCAGTCGCGGTCGAGTTCGTGTCCGGTATAACGGGCAAGGAAATCCTCGCGTCCGACGCCGCAATCGGCAGCCAGACGCAAAATGCGGCCTTCAATGCCGACCAAACGGCGGTTGAGCGTATAGAGCTGCTGAACCAATTGTTCAAGGCGGTTGTTGTTAAGCCGAACCGTGCGCACCAGATCGACAAGCTCTCCTTTCGTCTTGTCGAATTTCTTGTCCGATTGCGGCGTTGGTTGTTCGCCCTTTTGCGTGGCCGCAATACGCGCCGCTTGAAGTTTGTACAAACGCGTATAAGCGCCGCCGATCTTGCCGAACGTTTCAAAGACCTGGGGCTTCAGTTTTTCTTCGAGCATCGACAAAGACAGGTTTTCCTGTTCTTCGTCGTCAAAGCCGCCTTCGGCACCTTCTTCGCCTTCCGGTTTTTCTTCTGCCGGCTCTTCGGCAACTTCGGCGCTTTCGCCTTCGCCCAGCATTTCGGCTTCGGAGGTTGGCGCGCCGCCGTAGGTCGCTTCCAGATCGATGATGTCGCGAAGAAGCATCTTGCCGTCATTCAGCGCGTCATGCCAGCCAAGGATGGCCTGAATGGTCAGGGGGGATTCGCAAATCCCGCTAATCATCATTTCGCGCCCGGCTTCGATGCGTTTGGCAATCGCGATTTCGCCTTCGCGGCTTAGAAGCTCAACAGAACCCATCTCGCGCAAATACAGCCTGACGGGATCGTCGGTGCGGCCCAAATCTTCGTTGACGTTGCCCTTTTCTTCTTCCTCTTTGGCTTCTTCGCCTTCTTCGCCCTCTTTTTCAGGCTTTGCTGTTTCGTCGTCGTCGCCTTCCGTGACGCTGATGCCCATTTCGGAGAGCATCGCCATCGTGTCTTCGATCAGGTCGGAATTAATCTTTTCCGGAGGCAAGACAGCATTGATTTCATCGATCGTGACGTAACCGCGTTCCTTGCCTTTCTTAATCATCTTCTTAATGGCGTCGGCGGTCGCGCTGATGATCGCATCTTCGTCGGCCTTGGGGGCTTCCTCAGGTTCCTGCATAGGACGAGCGGCTTGCTTGGAGTCCGGTTTGGGTGCGGGCGCAGTTTTGGCTGCAGAAGCAACAGGCGCCGCAGTTTTGGTTCCAAGTTTTTTCAGTTTTTCTGTTTGAGGCGCAAGCTTGGCAATGGGTTTTGTCACGGGCTTCGCCTTCACAATAATTTTGGGCACGGGTTTTTTAAGCGCGGGTTTTTTAAGTGCGAGCTTCTTGGGCACAGGCTTCTTCCCAGTCGGCTTTGCCTTAAGTTTAGGCTTCGCCTTCTGGTTCTTAACTGCGTGCGGTGCGGGTTTTTTCTTTGCCACTTTTTTGGTCGTTGCCATTCTATCCAGTCCCCTAGGGAACGCTGTGTATAAAGGATTTGTCGTGCTGGTCAAAGGGTGAATTCTAGGGTTCGCCGATGTCAAAGCAAGGAAATTTCATGAAAAGCTCTAAAAATAGGGTTAAAACCGTCCTCCGGAACCGAATTTAAGCAAACGGGGTTAGGCAAAGAGGGCGGAAATAGAATCAGTAGTGCTTGTGCCGACGACGCGATTGAGGGCGGAAGGCACGAATCTGCCTTTTAACCAAGTTCCGAGTTTAACCATTTGTCCGAAGGTTATAGCTGGAGCCGCTTTTCCCTGGCCGGCCAAAATTTCGCCCCGGCGGACGGTATCGATGAGCAGAGCCGGGAAGCGACGGTCGTAGGCGTTGCGGGCATTTTCGCCCGCGTGGCAGGCCAGAGCGGACATGAGAGTCGCCAGATCGTCTTCTTTGACGGCGATCATCGTGTTCGGGTCTGCGATTTGCTGCCAGTATTCGGTCAGCGCCACGGTGCACGTAAAATCCTGAGGCATAAGCGCCAAGGCATCCATTCCCAAAAGGTATGTGCCGACATGCGTCGCGTGTCCGTCGTTCGCGTGCGGCATCACAATAACCTGAGGCCGGAAGTGCGCGATGATTTCTGAAAGACGTTTGACTTTTTTGTTCCAGGCGTCGGCATCGGCGTTGCGCGCGGCGGGATTGATGTCCGAAAAGCCGTTTTCTTCGGGCAGGGCGCCTGCAAAGCCGAGCACGGCGCAGGCTTTCTCCACTTCTTTTTTGCGCTCCATGCGGCGCGAAGAGTTGCTGCCCAGCGTTAGCGCGATGTTGATAATCTGCCAATTCTGCTCGCGCAAAAGGCGCAAGGGCAAGACGCCGGTCAGGCATTCGTCGTCGGGATGCGCCGACAGTAAGAGCGCGCATTTTTTTCCGGCGTCGCGTTTCGGCAAATCGGTTGAAAAAGGCGGCGCGTCGATATCGGGCGCGGCAACGGGCGTATTTAAAAGCCGCGCATAATCGGCGACAATCGTTTGGGAAGATGTTTCGGGTTGTTCTTGCGTCACGCCCCCCTCCCTAAACCCTCCCTGAGCTAGGGGGAGGGAAATACTCTTGTTTACGCGGCTTGCAGTTCGCGGTCGGCTTCGTCGAACAATACTAGTGCCTGCGCGACCCATGAGGCAACATCTTCGTCCGTTGACGTCAAAACAGCGCCGGAGACTTCGCGGTCGTTTTCGCTGATAACGGCGCCTGCGGCCTTTAATTCTTCATGAAATTCTGCCGGAGCCGAAACCGTAAGGCCCGAGGCCTTGGCCGATAAAGCCAAAAGAACAACGCCTGCGCCGATGGCGGCGATGGGCTTTTCGGCTTCGAGGAAATGATTCACGATGCGCTTCGTGTGCAGATTGGTCTTGAGCTTCGCGATGGCGCGTTCGCCGCCAGGGATAACCAGAAAATCGAAGTCCGAGCCCAAGGCTTCATTAATTTGTGCATCGACGGGGAAATAATGGCCCCAATGATCGCCTTGCCATCCGTTCACGACGCCTTGTTCAGGGGCGATAGTTTTAAACTTCGCTTTAGCTACCGTTAAAGCGCGTTGAATTTCCGTCATCTGATTTTCATTAAAGCCATTAGCGGCGAGAATAGCGATAGATTTACCGGCAATCGAAACGGTCATACGTAAAAACTCCCTAGAGATTCTGTAGACTACAAAAATCTGCCGTCGGCGGTACTGCCTTCAGCGTTCGCAAAATTTTCATATTGGAATTGTCCGTCTTTTCAGGTTCTGCCGAAAAAACGGCTGTGAACGCGCTTCTTGTATATAAGAATCAACCCGTTTGGAAGTGGAGATTTAGTTTCATGTCTTCAGATTTTTTAACCCTGATGCGAATTTGCGACAGTCGAAAATCAAAAAAATCGTCGTGAAGAATCCCGAAACAAGAACGGACGCGTTTTTCGACAGTAGGCAATTTTTGTCAGGGAAAGAGCGTGCCTTACTTCCGTGCCGGTGTTTCAGGCGCGCCGGAGGCGGCAAAAGCTTTTATATATCAATGTATTATAAAATACCCCGCGTGGCACGGCAATTGCTTGGTTCAGGAGGTTCTTTATACCAAACAGCATCAAGTTTTTGGCCGCATCATGCAAAAGAGTTCTCCTTTTAAACCTTATTATATGCGCGCGCCGATTATCGGCGCGGCGTTTGCGGCGCTTATGGTTCTTAGCCCCCTTGTGATGGGCGGGCATGTGTATTTGATGTTCTTCAGCTTCGCCGGATTGATCATCGTGGTGGGCGGCGTGATAACAGTCGCCTTTATGAGTTTCGACGCCGACGACGTTCACAAGGCGCTGGAGTCCATCCGCGCCTTGTTCAAGGAAACGCAGCCGCCGCCTGAAAACCTGAAGTCCGATGTGACGGCGATGATTTACTGCGCGCGCCTTGTCATGGAAAAGGGCATGCGGAATCTTGAATCCATCATCGACAAGGTCGGCATTCAGGATTCTTTCGTCAAATACGGTCTGACGATGGTCGTCAGCGAATATGCACCCGACGACGTTCGCCAGATGATGGAAACGGCGGCCAACGCCACTTACGAGCGCGACAACAGGCCTGTCGAAGTTTTGCAGGCGATGACGAGCCACGCGCCCGCGTTCGGCATGGTGGGCACGCTCGTCGGCATGGTCGCCATGTTGTGCAGCATGAACGACGACATCGCGGGCATCGGCCCCAGCCTTGCGGTCGCTTTTCTTTCGACGCTGTACGGCGTGCTTTCGGCCCGCATGGTTTACATTCCGGCGGCCTCGCGCCTTCGCCAGATCGTCGCGCAGCGGCGGTTTCGCAACGATTTGATCATCGAAGGCATGGTGATGCTGGTCAGCAAAAAGACGCCGATGTTCGTGCAGGATCGCCTGAACAGCTTCCTGCGTCCCGAAGCGTATGATTATTTCAACGTCGTCAAAATGGATGCGGCGGCGGACAAAATGGCGACTGCTGCATGAGCGCTTCTTACCACGACTCTACGAAACCTCCCAGCCATGCCGACGATTGGCTGATTACGTATGCCGATATGATTACGTTGCTTTTATGCTTCTTCGTTCTTTTCCTTGTGATGTCGATTGCCAAGAAACAAGTTTTGCCCCCTGTGGAGCCCCCCAAAATTGTCGCCAAAACGGATGTGGAAGTTTTGCCACCGCAAATACTGTTGCCGGACGTGTTCAAAAATATTCCGCCGCGTTATGAAGACGAGATGGAAGAGGAAGTCGCCCAAAAACAATTGGTATTGCCTCCGGTTATCGAAGCGCGCCCGACGCCGCAAAAAATGGCAAAGGCCGAGCCCAAGGGCGACAGGATTACGATACTGGAAATCGACAGCTCGGCTTTTTTTGACAGAGGCTCGGCAACCTTGAGCGGAAGCGGCAGAACTCTTTTGCAAGATGTTGTTGGCAAATTGAAGTCGGATGAGTTCAGGGACTATCAGATAACAGTCGAAGGGCACACGGACGATACGCCTATCAACACGGCGCAGTTTCCGTCAAACTGGGAGCTTTCAACCGCGCGGGCTTCGGCCGTGGCGCGTTTTCTTCTCGACCAAGGCATCGCGGCGACCAAGCTTCGTGCGTCGGGTTACGCCGACACGTTTCCCAAAGTTCCCAATCACGACGCGGACGGAAACGTTTTGCCGCACAACCAAGCGCAGAACAGGCGGGTTGTCATAAAGTTAGAGAAAATAGAAAAAGCAGAGTAGGGCGTAATTCAGCGATCTTGGGCTGCAAATTGCGCTTTTCTCGATTTTCGATACTCACGTACGTTAGAGTACGCTCCGTTCGAAAATCTCGAAAATCACAATTTTCGCCTCAAGCTTGCTGAATTACGTAGAAGATTTTTCTAAAAAATGAAAAGGCCGCATTTCTGCGGCGCCTCTTCAACGAAGCGTGTTGATAATCGCCACTATGGCCAAAAGGCAAGCAGCGACATCAATGTTTATATAAATAAACATTGTATATCCTTTATAATACAGTTGCTGCGATTGCCTTGCGTCCCCACACGGGGCAAATTCGGCTAATCCATATACTTGTTATATCACGACTCAGTCCGAGGATGTCAAATTTCCTTAAAATAATTTTTCTTTAGGAATATTTGTATGAAGGGCTGAAAAAGTGGCGTGCCCCCGGAAGCTCCGAAGGAGTGTAGGGTGGAATTAGGGGAGTGTTTGAAAAGGCTAAGGTGCCGTATAACCAGACATTTTTCGCGTCATGTAATCGTTTACAAAATAGTAATATATTGATATTAATATCAAATCATGAAAAACAAACCAGACATGAAACAAGACATTTTGCCCGCCTCGGATAGGGGTGAGTCCATCGGCCTCATGGAGCCGTTGCTCATCAGCGAAACGCACCCTTCTCGCGGCGAGCTTGCCGATCTTGCTCTTGATTTGGGAAAAAAATCCGCAGGTTTTTGTCGAAGCCTGCCTGATCAGATGCTGACATCGTTAGCCGGCCTCGTTCGCTCGATGAATTGTTATTATAGCAATCTCATCGAAGGGCATGACACTCACCCCATCGACATCGAACGCGCCCTGAAAAAGGATTACAGCAAGGACAGAAAAAAGCGGGATTTACAACTTGAGGCAAAGGCCCACATCTCCGTTCAAAAATGGATTGATGAAGGCGGGCTTAAGGAGAGCGCGCTTAGCGCCGAGGGAATCCGCGAAATTCACCGCCGCTTTTATGAAGAAGTTCCGGACGAACTTCGGTGGGTTGAAAACAAAGACACCAAAGAGCGCTTACCCGTTATTCCGGGAGAATTCAGAAAAAACGACGTTGCGGTTGGAAAACTCGTTGCAATAAGCCCCGGCGCGATTCCGCGGTTTCTCGGGCGCTTTTCAGAAGTCTATGAAAAGCTTGGAACGTCGGAAACCGTCATAGCCGCCGCTGCCGCGCATCACAGGCTGGCGTGGATACATCCGTTCCTTGACGGCAATGGCCGCGTCGGAAGATTGATGTCGCATGCCATATTTCTTAAAACGCTCGACACACGCGCCGTTTGGTCTATCGCGAGAGGGCTGGCTCGTAATGTCGATCGATATAAACAGCTATTAAGTAATTGCGATATGCCGCGCCGAAATGATCTCGATGGACGCGGAACCTTAAGCGAGGAAGCGTTGGCGGAGTTTACCGGATTCTTTCTGAAAACCTGCATCGATCAAGTTTCCTTTATGGAAGGTCTGGTGCAGCCGGATCGCCTGCGAACCCGCATTCTTGTGTGGGCGGAAGAAGAAATTCGCCTCGGCGCTCTTCCTGCAAAATCCGGCAGCATTTTCGAAGCCCTGCTTTATCGCGGCGAATTGCCGCGAGGCGAAATCCAAAACATTCTGGGCGTCGGCGAACGCCAAGCAAGCAGGGTTATATCGGCACTTCTAGGACAGGGCGTTGTTACTTCAGAAAGCCCGCGATCTCCATTGCGTCTCGCCTTTCCGGCGACGCTGGCCTCTCGCTGGATGCCCGGGCTTTTTCCGGACAGAACTCCGTAACTTGGGCTAGAGCGTTTTCCTATCATACGAGATAGCCTGAGTTGTTGAGATAAGCGGCGCATTCTGAGGGTGATATAGACCTGATGATGCGAGCGATGGCTTTGTAGAGGGCAGAGATAGAGCGTGCCGCCG
>JBAZNY010000013.1:0-53481 GCA_041649025.1 Bdellovibrionales bacterium
GAAGCCTAAGCTTTCCGCGCTCTGCGCTTCTATGCGTAAACTCATCATCATCGCAAACCACATCCTTGCTTCAAATCGCCCTTGGCAGGTTCTTCCTGCTTGACTATTTCATCACAATCACCGGACACGCGCTTTGCGCGTTCCGGAATGACGAAGAAAGAAAAAACCAAATGGGATCCCCGCCTTCGCGGGGATGACGGGGGAAGGCCACCTCATCCGGCTTCGCTAAAGCTACGCTGGGCAAGCCCGACGCGCAAGTGCGCGGCACTCTCTCCCCCGTATGCGATGGAGAGGGAAAGCAAAAGAAAAAGAAAAAGAAAACAAATCGGATTCCGGATAATCGCGCATTTGCGGAACGCAAAAGCGCGATTTCCGGAATGACGGGGTTTTTGAAGAATGGGTTCTCAATATGAAAAGCTGTTCTTGCTGAACTCCCCCCTCCCTAACCCTCCCCGCGAGGGGGAGGGAAATTCTTTCTTACCGCAAACTCCATTCTTCGTGCCTCCCCGCGAGGGGGAGGGAAATTCTTTCTTACCGCAAACTCCATTCTTCGTGCCTCCCCGCGAGGGGGAGGAAATTTCGTTGCTCTTGCTTCGCTTTTATCGTTTCCCGCCGAGGATGTTGTTGATGAAGTCGCCGAGGGCGTTGGAGACGTCGTTCGAGACGGCTCCGGCGTCGTCGATGATTTGTTCGACGATGCCGCCGTTCTTCAGCTCTTCTTCGGGCAAGCCGTCTTCGGCGTCGGCCATGTAGCCGCGCCACAACTGAGCTGGCAGGCTGCTTCCCGTAACCGTTTTCATGGGCGTGTTGTCGTCGTTACCCATCCAGACCACTGTCGTATAGTCCGCCGTATAACCGGCAAACCACGCGTCGCGGTAATCGGATGTCGTTCCCGTCTTTCCCGCCATGGGGCGCGAGCCGAGCGCGGCGCTTCTGCCTGTTCCATACTTGATGACTCCCCGCAACATTTCCGTCAGCGTCGCCACGGATTCCGCTCCGACCACGCGCGGCGGCGTTACCTCTTCGTACCTGAAAAGAACCAGCCCTTCGCGGGTTTTGATTTCCTTAATCGCGTAAGGCGTGATGCCTCTGCCGCCTGCCGCCAAGGAGGCGTAGACCGTCGCCAGTTCCATCGGAGTCACCTCGCTTGCGCCGAGCGCCAGCGCCGCATTGCGTTCAAGCGGCGAGGTGATGCCTAAATCTTTCGCCGTTTCGATAACCTTGCCGACGCCTGCGAGATCCAGCACGCGGACGGCCACGGTGTTGATCGATTCCGCCAAAGCGCGCCGCACTGTCACGGGACCCGCATATTTTCCGTCATAGTTCTGGGGCGCGTATTTGCCGATCCTGACGGGCTCGTCGATAATAACGTCGTCCGGCGTCAGGCCTTGCTCGATGGCGGCCAGATAGACAATCGGCTTGAAGGCGGAGCCCGGCTGGCGCAAGGCTTGCGTGGCGCGGTTGAATTGGCTTTCGCGGTAGTTGCGGCCTCCCGTCAAAGCGCGCACTGCTCCGTCGGGAGATAACGTAATAAGCGCAGCCTGAGAAACATTTTTTTCCGCGCCGTGCGCCGCGAGAATTCCTTCGACATGGCGATCCGCCAAACGTTCCAGAGACAAGTCTAAAGTCGTTTTGACAATCATGTCTTGCTGAGTATCCGAAATCAGCGGGTCAAGCTGGTCGTAAACCCAGTCGGCAAAATAACGCTCGTTGTCGCCAGTGACCGCTTTGTGTTCGATCTTCGGCACACTGGCGACTGCCGCGCGACGCTTGGCTTCTGTGATATAGCCTTCGTCAGCCATCGCTTGCAGCACGATCTTGGAGCGCTCCATCGCTTGCTGGGGATCGTGCAGGGGAGAATACCTTGAGGGCGCACGCAACAATCCCGCAATCAGCGCCGCTTCGCGCAGGTTCAAATCGTTCGCGGATTTGTCGAAATACGTTTGCGCCGCCGCGTCGATGCCGTACGCGCCGCTTCCCAGATAGACGCGGTTCAAATAGGCAGTCAGGATTTGGTCTTTCGAATAGGTTTGCTCAAGCCACAAAGCCAAAATCATTTCCTGAATTTTGCGCTTGAGGGTGCGATCCGGCGTGAGGAATAAATTTTTCGCCAATTGCTGAGTCAGCGTCGATCCGCCCTGAACCGTATGCCCCGCCGCCAGATTGCGCACGGCGGCGCGCATGATGCCGAAGATATCGATGCCGAAGTGATTGTAGAAACGGCGGTCTTCAATCGCGAGAATCGCCTGAGGGACATAATCGGGAAGGTCTTCGAGAACAGCCTGCTTTCCGACCAAGTCTCCGTACCTTGCGAAAACGGTTCCGTCTGCGGCTTCAAGCTCGACCGACGGGCGCAGGGGCGGTTTGGCGACCTGGTGGATATCGGGCAGGTCCAGGGCGCAGTATCCGACATATAAAAAGACCGCGGTTGCGATCCATATTCCCATAAGAAAGAAAAAACGCACCAAACCAGATGAAAAACCCGTGTTTTTCCTTCTTTTTCTAGGATATGCGGGGCGTCTTCTTTTGGGGGGCATGACTCACACACTATATAAGGTGCGCAGAGAATGACGGGTGATTACCAAAAAACAAGGGGAAAAGTGTATCTTGGGTTGTGTGCTAAAAGGCTCTATGCCTTAGTTATTCGCGCATGGAACACGCTTTAGTTGTTGACGAAACTCAGTTTTTCTTTAATTTGACGCCACTTACAACTTTTTGAAGGAGTCTTTCCATACCCTTACCACCCATGAACCGGAGCCGTAGTGATCCACCCCGCCGCGAAAAAGACGACGGCCCCCGTGTTAATAGCGACATTACCTCTCGGCAGGTTCGAGTTGTCGATGCCCAAGGCGAAATGCGCGGCGTTATGGCCATCCGAGATGCTATCGTTTTAGCCGAAGAATCCGGTCTCGATCTGGTCGAAATTTCCCCGAATGCCGATCCGCCCGTGTGCAAGGTTTTGGACTACGGCAAATATAAATACGAAATGCAAAAAAAGGCTGCCGAAGCCCGCAAGAAGCAAAAGGTGGTCGAGCTTAAAGAAATCAAGCTGCGTCCCACGATCGACGATCACGACTTTGCCATTAAGATGAAAAGCGCCGTTGCTTTCCTTAAAGACGGAGACAAGGTCAAGGTCACCATGCGGTTCAGAGGCCGCGAAATGGCTCATCAGGATATTGCTTATCAGGTTTTTGCGCGCGTTCGCATGGAGCTGGATCCCTTTGGCAAAATCGAGTCCGACGCCAGCTTCGAAGGCCGCCAGATGGTTATGGTCATGTCCGCGAAGTAAGCATTTTCTTGGACTTGCGAAGCAAGTCCTTAGAAAATGCTTATCCCCGCGAAGGCGGGGATCCAGGCAATGTTTTAGAAAATGCTTATCCCCGCGAAGGCGGGGATCCAGGCAATGTTTTAGAAAATGCTTATCCCCGCCCCGTGTCGTGGCACGGGGCAGGCTCCGGCGGGGATCCAGGCAATGTTTTAGAAAATGCTTATCCCCGCCCCGTGTCGTGGCACGGGGCAGGCTCCGGCGGGGATCCAGACAACATCGTATAAAATATCTTCGCTTCGTTCGCTGCTGAAGCCGTGCGCGGAAATGGGCTTTTGCGGCCTCTTTTTTGCGGCGGAACAAGGAGTTGTTTGGATGGCTTTAAATTCATTCGAATTTCAAATTTCCTCAAATTTTCATAAATACTTAGTATCTTTAATGCCATGTAAAGGCATCGGTGGGATACTTAATCCTGGGAACTCTTCTGCTTTTTTGCAGAAATTCTAGAGGATTATGGGGGTCAGAAACCTATGGCCAGGTTGTTGTCATGTTTGCGTTTTAGGTCTCGGGCATCGTGCCGCAGGGCAGCGCGACGGGGAGCCTTTGCTCCGGAATTTGCGCTGATTGCTCCGGTTTTTTTCCTTTTGCTGATGGGCGTTATTGAGCTTTGTTTGATGGAGGGCGCTCAGCAAATGCTGGAGAGCGCCGCTTACAATACATCGCGTCTTGCCAAAACGGGATTTGTCGCGGAAAACCAAACTCAGGCCGAGACCATCAATCAGATTCTGGTTAATATATTATCCAGTTACGGCTCGCTCCTCGATCCTGCGCATGTCGTTACGACGCAGTCCAGCTATAGCAGTTTTTCCGGCGCGGCTGCGGGAGGCGGTACTATCGGCTATGGCACGGCTTCGGAAATCGTGACTTACACTATTTCGTATCCATGGAAAATCTTTACGCCGCTTATGTGCTCGGCGCTGGGAAGCCTTTGCGGAACGGACCGCGTTGTTGTTCTGACTTCGACCATTGTGGTGCGTAATGAACCGTACAGTTAGAAAAAAATTACTATCCTTAAAACAGCGCAAGTGTCGCGGCGTCGCTGCCGTCGAATTCGCGCTTACCTTGTCGCTATGGGTTACCCTTTTGCTCGGCATCGTCGACGGCTCCTATTATTTGCTGATCAACGAAAGGGTCGATCGAATCGCCTATAGCGTTACCGATATCGTGGCTCAGTATCAGAAGATCACGATTGCGGATTTAGAAGATATTATGTCGGGAGCCGGGCAACTTATGAAGCCGTTGTCGTTTAATCCTACGTCTTTGGGGACGCCGGACGGCGAGGGAAATTATCCTGCCGCAACGGGATATATTATTGTGACGTCCGTGTATCAGGATCCTGTGCATGGCCCCCTTGTCAAATGGCAGTATACTCATCCGCCTGCCGGCAACGGCGTGACAATGCCCGCAAGCCGGATCGGTTCGTCGGCAGTCGATAGTCCCGCCGTTTTGCCCAGCGGGCTGACGTTGAATAGTCAGGACAACATTATTATTTCAGAGGTGTATTTCACTTTCTCGCCGTTGTTTATGGATGATTTCATTTCTAAAGTGATTTATCGCCAAGCAGTTTATAAACCGCGGCTTAGTCCGCTTATCACGCCGCCGACGTGAGGAGGAAAAAATGATGTTTTATCCTTTCAAAAAAGTATTGCTCGGAAAACTGACGCTTTTCGCGCAATCGGAGTCCGGCATGACTTTGCCTTTGCTTGCGCTCTCGTTGCTTACGCTTACCGGGTTTACCGGTCTGGCTATCGACGTCGGTCGCGTGCAGATGGTTCAATCGAAGCTTCAGTTTTCGGTTGACGCGGCGGGACTTGCCGCGGGCGCTACGGTCAGCACCGCGAATACAAGCACGGAGTTCAAGAAATATCTTGATGTCAATTTTAACAACTATATGGGATCGACGCTGACAGGTTATTCGGTGTCGGCAACCGATAAAAATACTGTCTTTAAGATTTCGGCCACGGCAACGATGCCGACGACTTTCATGGCGGTTCTCGGCGTTCATAACGTTACGCTTACCGCCAATTCAGAGATTAAACGCGCGATCACGGGGCTTGAACTGGTCTTTGTGCTCGATAACACAGGCTCGATGGGCTATACGGCGGGCGGCGGCATGACAAAGCTTCAGGCTTTGAAAAACGCATCGACGCTATTAATCGACGCCCTGTTTGGCGGTGCGGCGACATCGACAAACGGCAAATTATGGGTTGGCATTGTTCCTTTTGCGCAGTCAGTGAGTATTGGCACGTCGCGCTTGGGATGGGTGGGCAACAGAAACGCAACCCTTAACGCGAGCTGGACGGGGTGTATCGACGCTCGTCATAATGGTTATGACCTGACGGACGACCCGCCTTCGACAGGCCTTCCATTTACGCTGTTTAACCTCCGGTCTTATGTGAAGGAGATCAGGAATCTATCGACGAACGCCTTTATTTCATCGACGACGGTGAGTAGCTGCGCGCCTGGCGACAACTATGGCACCAATAGAAAGACCCTTTGCTATCCGACCGGAAGCTATGCCTATGCAACGCCATTGGAAAAGAACGCAAGCGGCAGCGGGCCGACATATGGCCAAAATTTTACATGTAGTCTCGAAATGACGCCGATGACGAATGACTCAAGCACTTTGTTGACGTCAATTGACGCAATGGTGGCCAATGGCGGTACTGTGATTAACGAAGGCATGGTGTGGGCTTGGCGCATGCTCTCGCCGCGGTGGAGTGGTCTATGGGGCGGAACAATGGATGCCAATAGCCTTCCTTTGAATTACGGCACCAGGGGTATGGCCAAGGCGGTTGTGCTTTTAACCGATGGTCAGAACACCATGTATGATACTTCGCAAGGGGCTTATTGGTTTGCGATGAACAAATGGACGGGCGTGGCAGGTACGACGGGTTCTGCCGAGAAACTCGATGAAAAGACTTTGGCCATTTGTACGACGATGAAAAATCTCGGCATCTATGTTTATACGATTGGATTGGGGCCCGCCAATGACATTAATCAGACCTTGCTGAGAAACTGCGCGACGGCGGAGAACTACTACTTCTATTCGCCGACGACAGCGGAATTGGAAAGCGTGTTTAATGCGATTGGCGACTCGTTGTCGAACTTGAGGGTCAGCCAATAGGCTTGTTGAGATTAGGTCCTGACCCTAAGAGAGGGCTCGGAGGTCGGGGGCAACCGATCTCCGAGCCTTTTATTTTGCGAGAAGAAGATGGATCCCCGATAGCCGCTTTGCGGCTTCGGGGATGACGCCAAAAAAAAGCGCAGGTGAAAACAAGAAACCAAATCGGATTCCGCATAAATTCGCATTTTGCAAAGAGCAAAAAGCGAATTTTGCGGAATGACAGAGCAAAATAAATGAGCCTGCACCCTAGGCCACGCCGAAGCTTCTTGCGAAGGCGGGCGCAAGCGGCGGAGAGGGAAAACAAAAAATGACGGTGGTTATATATGACAAGGAGCGGGAAATATTCTAATTATTGGACGATGCGCCAGGTGCCGTCCTCTTGCAGGCAGGCCGTGCCGTAACTTTCCTGCGGCATGCCGTCGATGTGGATTTCCTGCGAGTAGGGACGGCAGTAGGTTCTTGCGTTCTGATCGATATAGGTCGGCGGCGGGGCGGGGGGGGCGACGTAATTCGGCGCATAAGCATAATAGGGGATGGGCGATTCATAGTTGGCGGGGGCGTAGAATCCTCCGCTTCCATAGGGGCGGTCGTCTTCTCTTTCGATTTCGTAGCCAATACGATTGCCGATCGTTCCGCCAATGGCGACGCCGAGCGTCGTCGAGACGACCTGTCCCGTTCCTTGCCCGATCTGGCTTCCGAGAACGCCGCCTGTTATTGCGCCTAATGTCGTGCCCAGAACAGTGGCGTCGCCTGCTTGCGCGGGATTACCCGCGATAAGCGCGGCAAGCAAAAACGTGCCGAGATAAATAGGTGCCTTTATACGCATGGACGGACTTTTTCTCCTCTGCTCCTTTATACACAAAACCTATGGCAAGATTGGGGCAGAGATATTAACCAGCATATGTATTAACCAATATCTAACAACCAATGAATGTTGACGTGTAGCTCGACATCACTCGCTCTGCGCTCCGCTCCGCTTGTTTCTTGCTGAAACGCCTGCTTTTTTGCCCTGCGCTCCACGCAACCGCTCGTGACCCATACGAGTCTCTTTATTGTATCGTTGGTGAAAGGGTTACAATTTCTCCCGTCGCCGACGGCGTTTCAATGAGTTGGCGGACGGCTTCGGCGACCTTTTCGGGCGGCGTGATTTTGTTTCCCGCCATTTTCAGGAAAGCCGCTTTGGTTTGGCGGGGGCTTGGCAAAACGTACAGGGGCGCGACGCCGTTGACCCTGATTTTAGGCGCGAACGATTTTGCCATGTTGAGCGTCATGCCGGACAGAAATTTCTTGCTGCGTGCGTAGGAGGAATAAGGAAATGGGATCCCCGCCTTCGCGGGGATGACGGTAGAATCTGACGGAAGAGTGGCGTCGAGCATGTTGATAATGACACCGCGGTCGCCCTTCGGGAGGCTATCGCGGAACGATTTGCCGAGAATGCGCGGCGCTTCGGCATTGACCGCGAAGTGGCGCTTGCCATCTGGATCCGTTTCATCCGGCTCGAACATTGATGCGTTATTGATAAGCGCGTTAATCGCGCCAAGCTCTTTGGTTAGAGAGGGGATGAGCTGTTCCGTCGACTTTGCGTCCGCGAGGTCGATTTCGGCAAGGCATGCGGATTGCCCCATTTCCTGGATTTCTTCGGCCAGTTGCTGGGCTTCTTTGCCCGAATGATGGTAATGCACGACGATATCCCATCCGTGCGACGCGAGATCGAGCGCTATCGCGCGGCCGATGCGCTTTCCTGCTCCCGTCACTAATGCCCAGCGCGCCATGGTTATTCCTTTTGTTTGCCGCGTTTCGGAATGCCGATCAGCGCTGACAGGACGCCGTGCCACGTGCGGATTTCCTGCTCGGTCATGGCGGCGCGTTGAAGCGTATTTTGCAAACTGCGCGTCATGGTCGGGCGCATGTCCGAGGCGACGAAAAATCCGGCCTCGTCCAGGGAAGATTCGAGCCGCTTGAAAAAATTAAGGTATTCCTCGCGCGTCGCGGGGATGCTGCTGCCGGTGTGGAGGATGTCGGAAGGCGTTTGGTCTTGCGCCTGATACCATTCATAGCCGATGAGCAAGACCGATTGCGCGAGGTTAAGCGACGTGAATTCCGGATTGAGCGGAATGGTGATTTTGGCGTTCGCCATGACGATGTAATCGTTGATAAGCCCCGTGCGTTCGCGCCCGAACATGACCCCTACTTTTTCGCCGTTGTTTGCGCGGGCGATCATGTCGGGGACTGCGGCGCGGGGCGTCATGATGCGGTTCACCATGTCGTGTGAACGCGCGCTTGTGGCATAGATGTAATTGAGGTCGGCGATGGCTTCTTCAAGAGTTTCAAACACTTTTGCGTTTTTCAGGATTTCATCCGCGCCGCTGGAAGCCGCCGCCATGCGGCTTTGGTGGACTTCGCCCAAGGGCCACGGGTCGCGTGGATTGACGAGGCGAAGCTCACGAAGCCCCGTGTTCATCATGGCGCGCGCGGTCATGCCGATGTTTTCGACGAGCTGGGGTTCGACAAGAAGGATAATGGGAGGAGGGGTCATGTTAATCGTGTCCGAAGAGTTATAGCGAATGCCCCTCTCCGCCCGCACTTGCGGGGGGAGAGGGGAAATACAAAACGTTCCATAATACACTAATCATGGTGGGGGTGAGGTGGGTCTTCCAGCAAAGAAGTTTTAATTGATTCAACGACTCCGTCTATGTTCGTCAATATTTCATCGTTCCAAAATCTTAATACTCGCCATCCTTTCTTATTTAATATTTTCGTGCGCCTTTCATCCCGTCGGCTTTCATTATGTTGTCCGCCGTCGGCTTCAACAATGACATGATGTTCGACGCAAGCAAAATCAGCAATAAAACGCTCTATCGGATGCTGCCGACGGAATTTGTAGCCCGAAAGTTGCCGACTGCGTAAAGCCTGCCACAATTTGTTTTCTGCATCTGTAGTCTTAACCCTTAAGAGACGAGCGCGAATATTTTTAGGATCAATTTTCAAGACCCACCTCACCCCACATCCGTTCATAGGGCTGAAAAGATAGTATCTCCCCTCTCCCCCCGCAAGTGCGGGCGGAGAGGGGCATAATCGTTGACTCTATGGAGTGTTATCCCGGGAAGCGCAAGGTTGCGATGGCTTGAGCCATAATGCCTTCGCCGCGCCCTGTAAAGCCTAGTTGTTCGGTCGTCGTGGCTTTGACGCTGACGCGCGAGGGGTCAATTTCCAGCAATTCCGCCACGCGCTTGATCATCGCGTCGCGATGCGGGCCGATGCGCGGCTGTTCGCACAAAAACGTAACGTCCACGTTCGAAATAATTCCGCCGCGCTCTGTCACCAGACCGACGGCATAACGCACAAAATGGGCGCTGTCCTTGCCCTTCCATTGGGGGTCGGAGGGTGGGAAGTGCTTGCCGATGTCGCCTGCGCTCATGGCGCCTAAAAGGGCGTCAACAAGCGCGTGAAGCCCCACGTCGGCGTCGGAGTGGCCTTCGCAGCGGAATTTGTGCGGAATAGTCACGCCGCAGAGGATGATTTTGTCGCCCGGGACGAGGCGGTGCACGTCCGTGCCCATGCCGGTGCGGATGTCGCCGTAATTCTGGCCAATGGCTCGCGCGGCGCGGTCGAGGTCTTCGGGGTTCGTGATTTTCATGTTGTCCGGGTTCGATGGTACGAGGGTTACGGGAATGCCCAAAAGTTCAAAGACGGAGGCATCGTCCGTCACTTGCGCTGTTGTTGTTTTGCGGTGCGCGTCGAGAATGTCGTTGAAGTGGAAAGCTTGAGGCGTGTAGGCCTGCCACAAGTTCGAACGGTCTACAGTGCCGGTGATCGTGTTTTTATCGCCTTTTTTCAGCGTATCGACGACGGGTTTGGCCGCTATCGCGCCTTTAGCGGTGTCGAGCGCGTGGCGCACGGCGGTGATCGTTGCAGCATCGACCAGCGGGCGCGCCCCGTCGTGAATCATAACGAACGCGGGAGGATTTTTTTTGGCCAACGCTTCAAGCCCCAGAAGAACGCTTTGCTGACGCGTCGAACCGCCCGCAACGGGTTCGGGCAGGCCGAGATCGCCGACGGCCTTGTCGTACATATCGCGATGCGCGGGGTTGATGACGACGCGCACTTCGTCGATGTGCGGGTGGTTGAGAAAAGCCAAAACGCTGCGGCGCAGGATGGTCTCGCCGCCAAGCTCGTAATACTGCTTGGGCAATTTGCCGCCGAAACGGGAACCGGAACCGGCGGCGACGATAAGGGCTGTGCAGGTGGGCATGATTACCTATAAATAAGAACACAATCGAAATCGACACTGTCTATCGCACTAATATATTACGAAATAGCGCTTTTACCATTTATTAGTAACTATATTTGAATTTCTAGCTGGAAACTATAGTGTTGACAGCCACGTTTTTGCATATCAGATTATCGCCGAGGCAGAAATTGCCTCACCGAGTCGTTACATACAGCGTCAGTAGGTATTGGTGGGCGTTAGGTGGGAATCGAACCCACTTCTCCGGGGTACAAAGCCGTGATTCTGCCAATGAACTACTAACGCCAAAATAAGCAGGGGATCACCACGCTCGGCCATACTAAGGTCGGTGCGTTGGTGATCCCCCGCCGCCTTGTCCCTTGGGACAAATTCGGGTGTAGTCAAGAAATCATCTTGTTGCAATATCCGAAGGGAATATTTTTTCAAACACGCCGAATCACTTGACAAATCATGCGAATCGACTCTTGTGTCGATTCGATGTAGTTCTTCAATTATTCGAATTAGTTATAGTTCTACAAATATAAACCATAGGTTTGCCTATTTTTTAGGCAGATGCTATATGCCGTGGTTATGCACGGAAAGCCTGACAATATAGTAACAGTAACAGAACCCTCGCCCTTCTTGCGCCAGGAGCGAAATTCATCTTCCTGCAATGCGGGAGAGGATGGGATTCATATGCCGCGCGGACGCGCGGCGCTGGATTCCCGCTTTCGCGGGAATGACGGATCTTCTTTGGTAAAATCTTATGCTCTTAAGCCGATTAAAATCGGTGTGGTGGCGCTTGAGGCGCCGGTCATTCTTGCGCCCATGGCGGGCGTGACGGATTTGCCGTTTCGCCGCCTTGTCAAAAAATTCGGGGCGGGGATGGTTGTCTCGGAAATGATCGCTTCTCAGGCCATCATCCGCGAATGCCGCAAGACGATGCAGATGATGCAGCGCTCGCCCGACGAAGGGATCATGTCGGTTCAAATCTCGGGGTGCGAGCCCGACGTTATGGCCGAGGCCGCCAAACTTAACGAAGATCGAGGCGCGGATATTATCGACATCAATTTCGGCTGTCCGGTCAAAAAAATCGTCAATGGGAATGCGGGCTCGGCGCTGATGCGCGACGAGGTTCATGCGGCGCGCATTCTGGAGGCTGTCGTTAAGGCGGTCAAAATTCCGGTGACATTGAAGATGCGCCTTGGCTGGAGTAACGAAAACAAAAACGCGCCCCGACTTGCCAAGATCGCGGAAGAGTGCGGCATCATGATGGTTACCGTTCATGGGCGTACGCGCAGCCAGATGTACGAGGGAAAGGCGGACTGGGCCTTTATCCGCAACGTGCGCGAGATGATCAAAATTCCTCTGATTGCCAACGGCGATATTTGTACGTTGGCCGATGCGGACAAGGCTTTGGAATTGTCGGGCGCGGACGGCATTATGATCGGGCGCGGAAGTTGCGGACGGCCTTGGTTTTTGCGGCAGACGATGGATTATCTTTCGGGCGGCGTTGTGACGGCGGCTCCTGCGTTACAACATCAGTTTGCGACGCTTCTTGAGCATTTCGACGCTTGCCGTACGCATTACGGCACTCATGCCGGTTTGCGTATTGCGCGCAAGCACATCGGTTGGTATTCAAAGGGGCTGCCGCGTTCCTCCGAATTCCGCGCGGCTGTCAATACGTGCGACGATGCCGAAAAAGCTCGCGCGCTGATCAAGAGTTTTTACGAGCCTTTCGTGGAGGGAGCCATATGATTATTGTTATTTCCCAAAAAATTCATAATAGTTTGTCATTCCGGAAAATTTTCTTGCGCGCTCTTGTTTGCGCGAAAGAAAATTTATCCGGAATCCGATTTTGTTTCTTTGCCGTAAGAAAAACAAATCGGATTCCGCATAAATTCGCATTTTTGCAAACAAGAGCAAAAAAGCGAATTTTGCGGAATGACGGTGTTTTTCAAATTTTTGGGAGACAGTAGAATGTCGGCAGCCAAAGGTCTTTCCGCCAGCGTCGAACGCCATTTGCGCGATTATTTTGCCGCGCACGAGAATAGTTTGCCTTCCTCAGGACTGTATGACCGTATTTTGCAGGAAGTCGAAAGGCCTTTGATCAGCCTCGCCTTGTCCTCGTGCAAGGGCAACCAGCTTCGCACCGCCGAATTGCTGGGCTTGAACCGCAACACTTTGCGCAAGAAGCTTCGCGATTTGGGGCTTGCCGCGGGCCGTGCTCGTAAAAACCGGAGAAGGGCGGCTAATGATTAAACTGCCAACCATAAAGCTTTCGTCTATTAAGCTTCCAAACATCAAGCTTCCGTCCATAAAGCTTCTGTCGCTTCCGGCGCTTGCGCGGATTTCGAAAGAGCAGTCGCAGCGTTTCGCGATTTGGGCCCTGCGCACGCGCTTGCGCGACAAAATGGTCATCGCGCTGATTATCGCGTCGATCGCGTCCGGATTGGCGACTTATGCCGCCATGACGAGGTCGCCGTTCTTTGCCAACGATCCGACGACGATCACCGTTCTTTCGCTTCTTGATCTGGGCTTTTTGGTTTTGCTCGGAACCGTCGTCACGCACCGCATCTATCAGGCATGGAAGCGCAGGCATCGCAATATCGCCGGGTCGAAGCTTCAAGTCAGGATTATCAGCGTCTTTACGACTTTGGCCGTCGCTCCCGCTATTTTGGTCGTCGTTCTGGCGGCCGTGTTTTTCTACTTCGGCGTGGAAACGTGGTTTTCCAACCATGTGAAGACGTCGCTTAATGAATCTCTCGAAGTGGCGCAGGCCTATTTGGAAGAACACAAGCAAGTGCTGCGCGCCGACGCCATGGCGATGGCAAACGATCTTGACCGCCAGGCCGTGCTTTTGTCTCAAGACCCCGTGCGTTTCAACGAGGCCGTTTCGGCGCAGGCGTATTTGCGCAATTTAACCGAAGTTCTCGTTTTTGACGGGACGGGGAAAATTCTCGCGAGATCGGGACTGACTTTTGCGCTGACGTTCGAGCCCATTACGGACGAGATGCGCTTGCAGGCCGCCAAGGGCGACGTCGTTCTTTTGGTTAGCGACAACGACGATCGCGTGAGGGCCTTGACGAGGCTTAATGATTTTGTCGACACGTATTTATTTGTCGGAAGACCGGTCGAGCCTAAAGTCTTGGCGCATATGGCCGCGACGCAGTCGGCCGTAGACGAATATAAGCAATTGGAAGGGAAGCGTTTCGGCTTGCAGGTCATTATCGGTTCGATCTTCGCCGTGGTGGCGCTTTTGCTGCTGCTGGCTGCCGTCTGGTTCGGGTTGAATTTCGCCATGCGCCTGACTCGACCCATCGGCGACCTGATCAATGCGGCAGACCGTATTCGCGGCGGCGATTTGAGCGCTCGCGTGAACGAAAGTTCAAGGGAAAGCGACGACGAGCTTGAGCTTCTTTCCCGCGCGTTCAACCGCATGACGACCCAATTGGAGACGCAGCGCACCGACTTGATCGATGCCAATCGCCAGCTTGATTTCCGCCGCCGGTTCAGCGAAGCGGTTTTGTCCGGCGTTTCGGCAGGCGTTATAGGCCTCGATCCCAGGGGAAATATTAATTTAATGAACGCGTCGACTGCCGATTTCTTCGGCATCGAAAACCCGGCTTCGTTTAATGGCAAAGCCTTGTCAACTTTGGCGCCTGAGATTCAGAACGTTATCGAGCAAATGCCGCGCGAGAAAGAACTTATCAGCGATCAGGTCGAAATCCGGCGTCCCAATATGGCGACACGGACCATTCTTGTGCGGGTATCTTCGGAACAGGCCGGGACGGAGATTAACGGTTATGTCGTGACTTTTGACGATGTTTCCGATCTTTTGTCGGCTCAACGCAAGGCGGCTTGGGCCGACGTCGCGCGCCGCATCGCGCATGAAATCAAGAATCCTCTGACGCCCATTCAACTTTCCGCCGAGCGTTTGCGCCGCAAATATTCGAACGAAATCGTTACCGACCCCGAAGTATTTCAGACTTGCACCGATACCATTATTCGTCATGTCGACGATATCGGGCGCATGGTTGACGAGTTTTCGGCTTTCGCGCGCATGCCTTCTCCCGTCATTAAAAAACATGAATTGAGGGAAATTGCCCGTCAGGCGGTCTTTCTCCAAAGCAACAGCCGCACCGACATTATTTATGAGCGGGATATTCCCTCCGCGTCATGCCAGGCGGAGTGCGATGCGCGGCAAATTGCGCAGGCGCTGACGAACCTCTTGAAGAATGCCGCTGAAGCCATTGACGCTTGTGAACCGAGGGCGGACGGAGAGCTATTCAAGGGGAAGATTCTTACGCGGTTGCTGTGCGACGAAAATGAAGCGAGCCTGATCGTCGAGGATAACGGCAAGGGGCTGCCCATCGAGGAACGCAACACATTGACGGAACCCTATGTCACAACTCGCAAAAAGGGGACTGGCTTGGGGCTTGCCATCGTCAAGAAAATCATGGAAGACCACCATGGTCGATTAATTTTAGAAGACAGGCAGGGCGGAGGTGCTATCGTCAAGTTGATTTGGCTCTTGCGTCAGCCTAAAGCGGAACCTTTGTCGAAAGCGGGCGAATCTGATACCGTTTCCGGCATACACAAAAAAAGCAAGACGGCGTAGGGTCGTCAGACGATCTAGGAGTTTGAGAAATACATGGCGTTGCCGATTAAAGAAAAAGGTTTGACCAGCGATATTCTGGTCGTTGACGACGAGACGGACATTCGCGCTCTTATCAAGGGCATTTTGAATGACGAAGGCCTGTCCGTGCGCGAAGCGGGGAATGCCGAAGAAACGCTAAAAACCATTGCTGCGCGCAAACCCGCGTTGGTCATTCTCGATATTTGGCTTAGCGGAAGCTCGATGGACGGTATGCAGATTTTGCAGCACGTCCGCCACGACTATCCCGATATGCCCGTTATTATGATCAGCGGCCACGGCAACATCGACACGGCCGTTTCCGCCATCAAGATGGGCGCGTACGACTTTATCGAAAAGCCGTTCAAGGCCGACCGCCTGATTTTGCAAGTTCGCCACGCTTTGGATGCCGCGCGTCTGAGACGCGAAAACCAGGAATTGAAATTCCGCGCTAACGCCGATTACGAAATTATTGGCAAGTCGTCCGCTATTAATCAGGTGCGCCAGATCGTCGAGCGCGTCGCGCCGACGGGAAGCCGGGTTTTGATTTCCGGGCCGTCCGGTTCGGGCAAGGAAACGATAGCCCGCGCGCTGCATAGCGCCTCGAAGCGCGCCGAAGGGCCTTTTGTGGTCATTAATTGCTCGACGACGGTTCCCGAACAGCTTGAATTGGAGCTTTTCGGAACCGAACACGGCGTCAACGCCGGAAGCCGCAAAATCGGCGTTTTCGAACAGGCGCACGGCGGCACGCTTTATCTGGACGAAGTCGGCGATATGCCGCCTGAGACGCAAAGCAAGATCGTCCGCTTGCTTCAGGAACAGATTTTCACCCGTGTCGGCGGCACAACGCGCGTCGAGGTCGATGTGCGCGTTATCGCGTCATCCAGCGGCGATTTACAGATGGAAATGCAGGCGGGGAACGTCCGCCAGGATTTGTATTACCGCCTGAGCGTCGTGCCGATCAAGGTGCCGCCGCTTTCCGAACGGCGCGAGGACATTCCCGTCATCGCTAATCATTTCCTGACCCGCGCGTCCGAAACGTCGGGTACGCCTTTGCGCATACTAGGCGAGGACGCCATGGCGGCCTTGCAAGCTTATGAGTGGCCCGGCAACGTGCGGCAATTGCGCAATGCCATGGAATGGCTTCTCATCATGGCGCAGGGAAATCCGGCAGACTCCATTCGCGCCGATATGTTGCCGCCGGAAATTACGTCTTCCGCGCCCGGCGTCCTGCGTTGGGAAAAGGGCGGCGAGATCATGAAATTGCCTCTGCGCGACGCGCGCGAGATGTTCGAACGCGAATACCTTCTGGCACAGGTCACGCGCTTTGGCGGCAATATTTCGCGCACGGCCGGATTTATCGGCATGGAAAGATCGGCGTTGCACCGCAAGCTTAAATTGCTCGGCGTTCACGGCAACAGCAATGAAAACACGCCCATCGTGTCGGAAAATATTAATTGATGAAAGCCTCTCTTCCACGCGCCGTCATTTTCGATTGGGACAATACACTTGTCGATAGCTGGGGCGCGATCGGCGAAGCGATTAATTACGTTCGCGCTTTGCATAGTTTGCCGACTTGGAACCGCGAGGATATCCTGAAAAATTGCACGCGCTCGGCGCGGGAAAGTTTTCCCGAATGGTTCGGTGACGAATGGAAGGTCGCGTGGCAGGAGTATTACGACTGCTTTGTCAAAGTTCGTGACCGCATGGGCATCAATAAAGCTCATGGCGCGGACGAGATTTTGGCTTGGCTGAAGAAGGTTGAAATTCCGGCCATGGTCGTGAGCAACAAGTCGGGAGAGTATCTGCGGGTCGAGGCGGCTCAGTTGAATTGGAAACAGTATTTCGTCTCCATCGTCGGCGCGCACGACGCGCCCCGCGACAAGCCCGCGCGCGAACATGCCGATCGCGCCCTTATGCTGGCGGGATTGGAAGGCGGCGCCGACATCTGGTTTATCGGGGACAGCGAAACCGACGTGACTTGCGCCCGCAATGCCGAATGCATGCCGGTGTTGGTCGGAACCCCTGAAAACGCCGAGAAGCTGGGCGTTGAGATGTTTTTTCCGAGTTTGGGCGCGGTGCTCGAGTACATGAAAACGCTCGTCCCTTGAACTGCGCCTGAAATGCGGGTATCAAAAGGACATGACAAAGCAAAAAGAAAATCTGCAGGATTTGTTTTTAAGCCATTTGTGCGCAACCAAGGGCGCGGCCACCGTTTTTCTTATCAACGGGGTCAAATTGCAGGGCGTCGTGACGGCGTTTGACGATACGTCGTTGCTTTTGCGGCGCGAAGCGCATGAACAGCTTGTCTATAAACACGCTATTTCAACCATCATGCCGCACGACGAAATCAACATATATGGGTGCGGTGAACCTGAAGTCGTTGAGCAGTGACGGAAGCTTTCACAGACATATCCGGAGTCAGGCGCTTTGAACGAGCCTTGGTTCTGAACCCTGTTTTAAAATCCGATAAAGGGCGAAGCAACGACGAGGCCGCGCTGGAAGAGGCCGTGGGTTTGGCCGAGGCCATCGATTTGACTGTCATTTATTCGGCGACTTTGTTTTTGGCCCGAACGGTTCCGGCAACTCTTTTTGGCTCGGGGCAGGTCGAGCAATACGCCGAGGTGATTAAAGAACGGGAAATTGTCATTGTTATCGTCAATCACTCTTTGACGCCGGTTCAACAAAGGAACCTTGAACGTGCCTTTAATTGCAAAGTCATCGACCGAACCGGCATTATCCTTGAAATTTTCGGCGACCGCGCGCGCACCCGCGAAGGAAAATTGCAGGTCGAGCTGGCGGCGTTGGACTACCAAAAATCGCGCCTCGTGCGGTCATGGACGCACTTGGAGAGGCAGCGAGGCGGTTTCGGCTTCATGGGCGGGCCGGGAGAGACCCAGCTGGAAGTCGATCGACGCCAGATCACCGACCGTATCGCGCGCCTTAAGGATGAGCTTAATCAGGTTCGCCGCACGCGCGGGCTTCAACGCGAGGCGCGCAGCCGAGCCGAACATCCGACTGTCGCCTTGGTCGGCTATACGAACGCCGGTAAGTCTACGCTGTTTAACCGCCTGACAGGCGCCGATGTGCTGGCGAAGGACATGCTGTTTGCGACGCTCGACCCCACCATGCGCGGGATGAAACTGCAGGACGGGCGCGAGATTATTCTGTCCGATACCGTCGGTTTCATTTCCGATTTGCCGACGCACTTGGTCGAGGCCTTTCGCGCGACTCTGGAAGAGGTTCTTTTGGCCGACGTTATTTTGCATGTGCGCGACATCTCCCATCCGAGCACCAAAAGCCAGCGCGACGCCGTTTTGGATATTCTGGCGTCTTTGGGGATTAATTTGGACGATGAGAGGATTATCGAGGTTCAGAATAAAATCGATATTGTGGAGCTTAAGGGCGGCAAGAGTTGTGTCAGTTCTTCGCGTGGCGCAGGACAGGGGGCCCGAGGGGGAAAAGTGTGCGTTTCGGCTTTGACGGGCGAGGGTATTCCTGAATTACAGTCCCTGATCGGAAAACGCATTTCCGCGCGCCGCTGCACGTACGATCTGACGATTTCTCTTTCCGACGGGGCGGCTTTATCGTGGCTTCATGCGCATGGGAAAATCGCTAAACGCCGAGATACGAAAACGAACGCTGTTCTTAAGGTCGAACTGGATGCGGCGGATTATGGGCGGTTTAAGAGTAGATTCATTTCTTCCAAAAAAGGCTAGTCATGGGAATTGTTGCTCTTGGTGCGGTTGAGAAAATTATTGGGGAAGTTGCTGCGACCGAGATTATGCCGTTTTTCGGCAAACTGCGGTCGTGCGACATTGAAATGAAGGGCCCAGGCGATCCTGTGTCTGCTCCGGACAAAGCTTGTGAGATAGAACTGAGCCGCCGCTTGAAAGAATTATTGCCCGGCAGCGTCGTTGTTGGCGAAGAGGGTTGCGCAAAAGATTCCGAAATTGTGAATTTGTTTGAGAGCGACGGCTCCGTATGGGTTATCGATCCTATCGACGGCACTAATAATTTTATCAACGGAAGAATGGAATTCGGCGTTATGGTTGCTCTGGTGCATAACAAGGAGACCGTGGCGGCTTGGATTCACGATCCCAATACCGGCCATACGCTTATGGCGGAGAAGGGGGGCGGCGTTTGGCTTCAAGGTGGAAAAATGCGTTTGGCAGGGCAAGATAATGCCGCTTCGAGACTTGTTATCGTCGGCTCGCGGATGGTCAAAGCTTTGTCAAAATTCGCGGACCTTATTGCGGCTTTGCCCGCCCTGGAAATAGGGTCGTCATCGGCGTTCGATTATGGCCGGCTTTTTACGGGCGATGACGGTTCTTGTTTTGCGAATAGTTCGAAGCCGCGCTCTTCTTTTCTGTTATTTGGGCTGTCAAAGCCGTGGGATCATTTGCCCGGGCTGTTTTTGGTTGCGGAGGCCGGCGGTTATTCCTGTGATTTTAGAGGGCGACCTTATGATCCTCAGCGGCCTGAAAACGGGATTTTTGTCGCCCCAAGCGAAGGAGCGGGGATGGCTCTTTTCGAGACCATAAAACGGGTAATTGGGGATAATTTTTCATTCAAAAACGCTGAAGTGCGAATCGGCTCGGTAAAGGGGTCGAACCTACAGACGAAAGGCCTTTAAAGCGCCACGACGGGGTCTCTTCGGGATACTTCGGGGGTGTTTTTTGCGACTCACCCCCCGAATCGAGGTCGGAAAACAGGATTCAAGCCGAATCAGTGCCTTTTTTACCCCAGATTTTTGCGACTCATTATGGATGGGGCGCGGAATCGATCGGATAGAGCCTGTTTTCAGCCAATTTTGGCATATCGTTCCATCATCGTTGCATTGTCACAACAAAAACATAGCCTTGTGGATAACTTTTACAGCGACACTTCAGAAGGTGGGCGTTTTGGTCAAAAAACGCCTTATATTGAGACCTAAAATAGGTAGCACCTACCTCGTTTTAAAAAGTCACACGATATTCAGGCGCTTAAAATACTTTCTTAAAGTGAACGAGGGTTGAAGAGATTTTGGCAAACGCGCGCGTTTTGCACATAGTGGGCGGAAGCTTTGGGGGTTGTCTTTCGATGCTTAGACCTCGTTGAATAGCTCCGAGGAGAGATAGCGCTCTGCCGTGTCGGGAAGCAGGACAACGATCGTTTTGCCCTTCATGGCGGGACGTTTGGCGATTTTGGTGGCTGCCGCCACGGCCGCGCCGGAGGATATGCCTGCAAGAATGCCTTCCTGCCGCGCAAGGCGGCGCGAAAAAGCCATAGCCTCGTCGTCGCCGACGTCGATAACTTCGTTGACGAGCTTCATGTCGAGAATCGGGGGCACGAAGTTTGCGCCTATTCCCTGTATTTTATGGGGGCCGGCTTTGCCTTTCGTCAGGAGGGGGCTTGCGGCCGGTTGAACCGCGATAATCTGTACGTCCTTCTTATGCTTTTTAAGGCCTCCTGCGACGCCTTGAAGCGTGCCGCCTGTTCCAACACCCGCAACAAAGACGTCAACGGCGCCGTTTGTATCGTTCCAGATTTCCTCGGCTGTCGTGAGAAAGTGGCTTATGGGATTGGCGGGGTTTTCGAATTGCCGTGGCAAGATGGCGCCTGCCGTATTTTTTGCGATTTCTTCGGCTTTTTTTACCGAGCCTGCCATGCCTTCGCCTGCCGGAGTCAGCACGATTTTTGCGCCCAAAAAGGCCAGAAGCTTGCGGCGTTCGAGAGATATGCTTTCGGGCATCGTTAAAATGAGGTTGTAGCCTCTGACGGCGCAGATGAAGGCGAGCCCAATTCCGGTATTGCCCGAAGTCGCCTCGATCAGCGTGCCGCCCGATTTCAGCTTTCCCTCTTTTTCCGCCGCCTCAATCATGCCGAGGGCAGGGCGGTCTTTAACGGACGAAAGCGGGTTGAAATACTCCAGCTTGGCAAGAATTGTACCGACTGCGCCTTCTTGCTGCGCCAATTTGTTTAAGCGAACGAGAGGCGTGCCGCCGATGACTTCGGTGATGTCGGCATAGACTTTATTGCGAGAATGAAGGGTACGCGCCATAAAAACACCCTAGATACAAAGGGGATTGTAGGGGATTGTCTGATCCATTTCCGCTGCAGGAACGTCGCTTTTCGGCTTTCCGACGACTTTGGCGGGAACGCCCGCGACCGTCGTATGCGCGGGCACATTTTCCAGAACGACGCTGCCTGCCGCGACGCTTGCGCCCGCGCCGACTTCAATGTTTCCGAGAATTTTTGCGCCCGCGCCGATCATGACGCCTTCGCGGATTTTGGGATGGCGATCGCCTCGTTCCTTGCCGGAGCCGCCTAACGTCGTGCCGTGAAGCATGGATACTTTATCTTCAACGACGGCGGTTTCGCCAATCACGATGTTGTGCGCGTGATCCAGCATGATGCCTTTTCCGATTCTGGCCGCCGGATGGATGTCGACCGAGTAGAGGACGCTGCTGAAATTTTGAAGATAGAGCGCCGTCTCCTTATGCCCGTTTCCCCAAAGCCAATGGGCGATGCGGTGCGTTTGAAGCGCGTGAAATCCTTTGAAGTGCAAAAAGGGATGCAAAATATCCGTCGCCGCGGGGTCGCGCTCCGTTACGGCGATCAGATCGGCGGCCGCGGACGCGATGAGCTGCGGCGCTTTCTCATAAACATCGAGAAACAGTTTCGTGAGGTCTTTAGCGGAAATGTACACATCGAAGTGCTGGCGGGACAAGACGCGGCTTAATCCCACGGCCATTTCGGGGCTATCGAGGATGATTTTTTTCCCATGCTTTTTAAGAAGAGGGTTTTGGCGAACCATGCGTTCCGCCGACGCGCGCAGGTCTTTCCACACCTTGTCGATGAGATGGGAGTCCGTGCTCGAAAGCTTGGGACTTTTGAGACTTTTATTCATACTATTTTCCTGTTCTGACGTTAGGGAGTCGTCTTAATTTTTCGGATAACCGTAGCAAAGCCTGCCTTGCCGGCAGCAGGAAGCGATAAATGGTCAACAACAGCGGAAAAACATAAGGTTTCGGCTCCGAGCGATAATGATTTATGTTATTTATTCGGGGTTTGATAGTCAAGCCGAGAACGTGGTTTTTGTGAAAATCATAAACAAATCGGATTCCGCATAAACGCGCATTTTGTAAAGAACAAAAAGCGCGTTTTGCGGAATGACGAGGTTTGAGTGGAAGCGGGACAACATAATCAAAAAGCTTCAACTCGCCCCTGAGATGGGGCAAAATCGGCAAGACTCGCAAAAAGAGCACAAAGACAAAGGGGATATGAACAAGCTTACCGACATTGAAGCCGCGGCTGAATTAGCCGATCTGGCGCGCCAGATTGCGCGTCATGACGTGGCTTATCACCAAAAAGATGCGCCGGTTATTTCCGATGCCGCGTACGATGACTTGCGGCAGCGCTACAAAAGGCTGCTTGCGGAGTTTCCGCATCTGAAGACCGAGGGCGACCCTGAATCGCGCGTCGGCGCCGCGCCTGCCGCAGGCTTTGGCAAAGTCACGCACGCGATACCGATGTTGTCGCTTTCTAATGCTTTTTCGGATGAGGACATCGTCGATTTCGTCGAGCGCATCCGGAAATTCCTGCAATTGCCCGAAGACGCTGCGCCGGAATTTGTCGCTGAGCCGAAGATCGACGGATTGTCCTGTTCCTTGCGTTATGAGAATGGCGCGCTTGCCGTTGCCGCGACGCGGGGCGACGGAACGACGGGAGAGAATATTACGGCGAACGCCCTGACGATCAAAGACCTGCCGAAACATTTAAAAGCGCCGTTTCCCGACGAAATTGAAATTCGCGGCGAGATTTACATGAACCGCGACGATTTTCTCGCCCTCAACGATCAGCGCGAAAAAAACGGTGAAGACGCGTTTGCCAATCCGCGCAATGCGGCGGCCGGAAGCGTGCGGCAACTGGACTCGTCGATTTCAGCGTCCCGGCCTTTGCGCTTTTTCGCCTATGCGATTGCTGAAGGTAAAAATGTTCCCGATTTCGAGATGCAGACCGATATCCGAAAAGCTCTTGTGCGTTGGGGTTTTGAAATTAACGAGCCTTCCCGCTTGTGCAAAGGCGGCCATGTGCTGTTGGAATTTTATCGCTCCATCGAGACCCAGCGTTATGCCTTGCCTTTCGATATCGACGGCGTCGTCTACAAACTGAACCGTATTGATTGGCAAAAGCGCCTCGGTTTTGTCAGCCGGTCGCCTCGTTGGGCCATCGCGCATAAATTCGCGGCGGAACAGGCGGAGACGCGCCTGAATAACATTATTATCCAAGTGGGGCGCACGGGGGCTCTTACGCCCGTCGCCGAATTGGAGCCTGTGACCGTCGGCGGCGTCGTTGTGAGCCGCGCAACCTTGCATAACGAAGACGAAATTGCCCGCAAGGACATTCGCGCGGGCGATGTCGTCCGCATTCAGCGCGCGGGCGACGTTATTCCGCAGGTGGTCGAAGTCGATCTGAAACAACGTCCCAAAAATTCGAAAGCGTTTATATTTCCGGATCATTGCCCCGAATGCGGCGCGTTAGCCGTACGCGAAGAGGGCATGGTCGCGCGGCGTTGCATCGGCGGACTGACGTGCGCGGCGCAGGCTGTTGAACGCCTGAGGCATTTTACCAGCCGCACTGCCTTTAATATCGAGGGGCTGGGCGATCAGCGCGTTCGGGAGTTGTGGGAAGAAATGATGATCCGGTCTCCTGCCGATATATTCAATTTGAAAAAATATCGCGACGTTTTGATTGAGCGCGAAGGGTGGGGAGAAAAATCGGTTGAGAAGCTTTTGGCGGCCATTGAGGCGCGCCGCATCCTTCCGCTCGATCGCTTTATTTTTGCGCTCGGCATCCGGCAAGTCGGAGAGGCGACGGCAAAACTTTTGGCGCGTCATTATTTGAAGCTTTCGGTATGGCGTCAGGCGATGATTGCGGCGCGTGATTCGGAATCTGCGGCGCGGCATGATCTGGAATCGATTGACCAGATTGGGCCTCTTATTGCGCAGGACATCGTCGACTTTTTTGAGGAGCCCCGGAACCTTGAAGTCATTGATGCTTTGTCTTCCTCGTTGACGATCGAAGCTTATGAAAAACCGTCAGGGGCTTCGTCCTCGGTTCTGGAGGGGAAAACAGTTGTGTTTACAGGAACATTAGCTACGATGAGCCGAGCCGAAGCCAAGGCTAAAGCCGAAAGCCTCGGTGCAAAAGTGGCAGGCTCCGTTTCTTCCAGAACGGATTATGTCATTATCGGCGCAGATGCCGGCAGCAAAGCCGACAAGGCTCGCGCTTTGGGCGTTAAGGTTTTGGACGAGGCCGAGTGGAAGGCGCTGTAGTCTAGTCAGGTTATCAATTAAAAATATGGGAGAACGTTTTGGTTGTCGGCGGGGAACTCTTTCAGGCTGGCCTTTGGTCGAAGCAGGCGTATGAGCGCTTGTCACGCGACAATTTGCCTCCGACGCCGCGCAATTATGCCGTCTATTATGAGTACGCCTCCGGCAGGAATTTTGAGTTAAGCACAGCTTACGATCTGATCGTTGCGCACGGTAAGATGACGCAACAATGTTGCGATGAGTTTTACTATAAGTACGTCGTTTCCGACACCGAGAAAGAATTTCTTGAGGGAGCCAGCAAGGTTCTCAATGAAGAACTTGCAAAAGTCCTTCAGCTTTTGAATTCGTCGGCCAAAGGAACGGGCGAATTTGAAGAAAATCTGGGCGTCTTTTCGAATAATTTGAAGAAGATCGAGTCCGTCGATATGTTGCGCGAGGCCGTGAAAAAGATTTCGGAAGAAACGAAGCATGTCACGGCGCAAAATGAAAAATTGCAGGTAGAATTGGCGGAGACGTCCGCGCAATTAAGCGCCGTGCGCGGCGATTTCGACCGCGTCCATCGCGAAGCGCAGGTCGATCCTCTGACGCAAGTCGGCAATAGAATGTTTTTCGACCAAGAAATCGTCCGCGCCTTATCCGAAGCGCGCGAGAAGGGCACGATGCTGTCCATGTTGATGATCGATATCGATCACTTCAAAAAATTCAACGACACGCATGGGCATCTGGTCGGGGATCAGGTCTTAAGGCTTGTGGCGCGCACGTTGGTCGAAAATTTGAAAGGCCGCGACGTTATTGCGCGCTATGGCGGCGAGGAATTTGTCATTATATTGCCCGACACACGTTTGCAGGATTCCGTGCGTGTTGCCGACATTCTTCGTTCGACGCTTTCGACAAAGCAGATTACGAGGCGAGGGACAAACGAGGTTATCGGAGCCGTCACCATTTCTATCGGGGCGGCTGAATATATTTCCGGAGACGACGGCGACGCGCTTATTGCGCGTGCCGATAGCGCCTTATACGAGGCCAAACAAACGGGGCGCAACAGAGTATGTATGGCGGCAAGTTAGATGTTAGAAAAACTTGAACACACATGTCCCATATGCCAGCGTTCCTGCTTCCCTTACGACGTCGTGGACTTTAACAAGTCATGCGCGGAGCAGAAGGGCGTTTTTCTTAAACTTTCCGGCGAATCCATTTATTATTTTGTGTGCGAGGGCTGCGGTTTTTGTTTTGCGCCGGAAATCATGGCTTGGGATATGAAGGCGTTTGAGGAAAAAATCTATAACGAGAAATATATAGAAGTCGATCCTCACTATTTGATGAAAAGGCCGCATCAAAACTACGAAAACCTGATGTCCATGTTCGGGCGGGTTTCGGTAAAAATCAGGCATCTCGATTACGGCGGGGGCGAGGGATTTCTTGCAAAAATGCTTCGCGATGCAAAATGGGATTCAACGTCCTATGACCCGTTTGTCAATAGAAGCACGAAAATTTCCGATTTGGGAAAATTCGATCTCATTACGGCCTTTGAAGTTTTTGAACATGTGCCGGACGTGAACGTTCTGATGTCCGAAATAAGCCAGTTGCTTGCTCCGGAAGGGATCGTCTTTTTTTCGACTCTTCTTTCAAACGGCTGTATTCGCAAGAACGATCGTTTGTTTTGGTGGTATGCCTCGCCCAGAAACGGACACATCAGTATATTTTCGAAAGAAAGTCTTTCTTTGCTCGCAAAGAACCACGGGTTTAGTTATGGGAATGCGAGTAATGTTTTTCATTTCTTGTGGACTCATATTCCGGAATGGGCGCAGAATTTAAAGCCAGCTGCCGATTAAGGGACAAACATATACGTGAAATGAATCAAGTTTTCTTGCCAACGAATAACGAAGACCCCGCCTACATGCGGGGGCTTAATCCTGCGCAGCGTTCTGCCGTAGAGGCTTTGGACGGCCCTGTTTTGGTGTTGGCGGGGGCAGGGACGGGCAAGACCCGCGTTTTGACGACGCGCCTCGTTCATTTGCTGGCGACGGGTAAAGCTTTGCCTGCGCAAATTCTTGCCGTGACGTTTACGAACAAGGCTGCCGGCGAAGTCCGCGCCCGCGTTTCGGAAATGCTGGGGCGGTCGGTCGAGGGCTGGTACTTGGGAACGTTTCATGCTCTGGCGGCGCGGATGCTCCGCCCGCATGTGGAGCTTGTCGGCCTTAAGCCCAATTTCACGATTTTGGACGAGGACGATCAGGCGCGGCTGATTAAGCAGTTGCTGGAAGCCGAAAATATCGATGTTAAAAAATCGCCGCCCCGTGCTGTCTTGGCTGTCATCAATTTATGGAAAGACCGAGGACTGTTGCCTCAGGATGTCGCGCACGAAAAGAGGCATGGAAATCTGGCCGAGGGGAAGATTCCGAAAATTTATGCGCTGTATCAGCAAAGGCTGCTCGACCTCAACGCCTGCGATTTCGGCGATTTGCTTTTGCATCATCTGACGATTTTGCGGAAACATCCGGATATTCTGGCCGAAGCGCACAATCGTTTCCGGTACATTCTTGTGGATGAGTATCAAGATACCAATACCGCGCAGTATTTGTGGCTTCGCCTTTTGGCACAGGGGCACAAAAACATCTGCTGCGTCGGCGACGAAGATCAATCCATTTACGGCTGGCGCGGCGCGGAAGTCGGAAACATTCTGCGCTTTGAAGAGGATTTTCCCGGAGCCGTCGTTATCCGGCTTGAGCAAAACTACCGCTCAACGGGGCACATTCTGGCTGCCGCCTCGCATCTTATCGCCAACAATCGCATGCGTCTGGGCAAGACGTTGTGGACGTCGTCGGATATGGGCGAGCCTGTTTCCGTGCAGAGCCTTTGGGACGGCGAGGAAGAAGCGCGTTGGGTGGCGGACGAGATTGAAGACCATCAGCGCAAGGGCATTTCTTTAAATGAAATGGCCGTCATGGTGCGCGCTGGATTTCAAACGCGCGCTTTCGAAGAACGGTTTATTCAGCTCGGCATTCCGTATCGCGTGCTGATCGGGGCGCGGTTCTATGAACGCGCCGAAATCCGCGATGCGATGGCGTACATGCGCCTTCTCGTGTCGCCTGAAGACGATCTGGCGCTTGAACGCATCGTCAACGTGCCACGGCGCGGGGTAGGGCCTGCCGCTCTTCAACAACTCCATAATTATGCGCGCGGCGAGCGCATTTCGTTGATGGAAGCAACGGCGCGGTTGGTTGAAACGGACGAGTTGAAACCCAAATTGCGGCAGACGCTGCGAGCTTTCGTCGAAAATTTCGCGTCATGGCGCGGACTTTTGCAAAACCTGCCGCATACCGAGGTCGCGCAGATTGTTCTGGACGACTCCGGCTATACGGGAATGTGGCAGGCCGATAAATCGCCTGAGGCTCCCGGAAAGCTCGACAACCTTAAAGAACTCATTAGCGCGATGGCGGAATTCGATACGCTGCCCGCGTTTTTGGAGCACGTCAGCCTTGTGATGGAGGCAACAGAAAAGGCGGGCGGCGATCAGGTCAGCATCATGACTTTGCACGGCGCGAAGGGGCTTGAGTACGACATTGTGTTCTTGCCCGGATGGGAAGAGGAAATTTTTCCGAGCCGCCGTTCGGTTGACGAAAACGGAAACGCAGGATTGGAAGAAGAGCGCCGTTTAGCCTATGTCGGCATTACGCGGGCGAAAAAGCGCGCTGCGATTTCTCACGTTGCCAATCGCCTACTTTACGGCAGTTGGGTTAATCCTCTGCCTTCGCGGTTTTTGGACGAGCTTCCCGATGTGCATATTCTGCGTCAATCGACGATCGGCAATGGCGCGACGTCCGGCGTACGCATGAATCAGGCGCGCGGGGAAAGATGGGAGCGCAAAGAGCGCATACCTTCTTTATGGCAACAGTTGCAGGCGGGGCAGGGACGACATACCCGTTTTCCGGTTTCCGGGCGACGCCGCGTCACGGAAATTGAAGGCAAGGCAACTGTGGTGAAGGCTCCCTATAACCCCGACGGATTTAACGTCGGCGACCGCGTTTCTCACGAAAAATTCGGGTTGGGGATCGTTCGGCGCGTCGATCACGACAAATTGGAGGTCGCGTTCGAACGAAAGGGCGTTTTGAAGGTCATGGCGCGGTTCGTGAAGAAGGGGCGAGGTGACGATATTGACCGTATCTTAGAAGTAGAATAGCCTTGTAAAGTCAGGAAATTAGGGAGGATTATTATGATGAACAATATTGTAAAAGAAACAGTGATCTCCACTTTTGTTGATGTTGGCAGGGATGTCATTAAAGAAATTAAAGAAATGAGAGAACCCGCACAAATAGCGGTGATTTTGGCGAAGGGGTTCATTTCTTTGGGGGTTCCTGCAAGCTTGGCGATTGCTTATATAGCAGCCGCATATCTGAACGCTCGAACTAGTGATTTTAAGGCAGCAGGGGAGTCGGTTTGCGCCGCGGCTGCATTGGGCTATGTGACATACAGGGTAGCCAGAGGGTGGTATCTTGAGCCAGCGCCCCAACAGTAGAGACCTGAGGCCTTCGTATAGAAGTGCCTCATTGATTTTCCTATGTTATTTCTGCCACAAAAATATATTTTTTCTTTATCGCCTTGCAAAAGAAAAATATATTTCCGCTTGCAATCCCTGAGTCGTCTGGTCATATTCCCGCGACAAATTTGCTAGGAGAAATAAGCAGATCGCTCAACGAACGGAAGAGAAGCCCGTATCGTCGTGCGGTTTTGTTTGCTTTTCCAATTCTATTTTTGGTTCACGAAGTCCCGTTTTGCGGGGCGTAGCTTTCTTTAGAGGGTACAAGCATGGCGACCATCGGCGCGAGCATCAATCAAAACCCGAGCAAAAGTTTTACAGGCCGTAAAAGAATCCGCAGATCTTTCGGGCGCATCGCCGAGATCGCCGAGATGCCGAACCTGATCGAGGTTCAACGGAAGTCCTACGACGATTTCCTCCAGATGCATATTCCCGCCGCGACGCGCGAACGCAAGGGCTTGCAGGACGTTTTGATGTCTGCATTCCCGATTTCCGATTTTTCGGGACGCGCCGTTTTGGACTTTTTGTCCTATGAACTCGAACAACCCAAATACGACGTCGAAGAATGCCAGCAACGCGGCGTGACTTATGCGGCGCCGCTCAAGGTGACGTTGCGCCTCACCGTATTCGACGTCGAAGAAAACACCGGCGTCAAGTCGATCCGCGATATTAAAGAGCAAGACGTTTATATGGGCGACATGCCGCTCATGACCGCCAACGGCACGTTCATCGTCAACGGAACCGAACGCGTCATCGTTAGCCAGATGCACCGCAGCCCCGGCGTGTTCTTCGACCACGACAAGGGCAAGACCCATTCGTCAGGCAAATATCTGTTCGCCGCGCGCGTTATTCCTTATCGCGGCTCGTGGCTCGATTTCGAATTCGACGCCAAGGACTTGGTGTTCGCCCGCATCGACCGCCGCCGCAAGCTGCCGGTGACGTCGCTTTTATACGCCTTGGACAACGCCGAGACTGAAAAGCTTCGCGCCAAGCGTCTTAAAGAAGGCAAGCCGCTGGAAGCGCATGAAGTTCACGGCATGTCGAAGGAAGATATTCTGTCGGCTTTCTATGCCACCGTTTCCTATAAGAAAGTCAAGAACGGCTGGTCGACTCCCTATATTGTCGACATGTTTAAGGGTCATAAATTGCTCGTCGATCTCGTCGACGCCAAGAATGGCAAGGTTCTCGCCGAAGCCGGCGGCAAATTAACCCCGCGCATTACAGCCAAGCTCGCCGAGCAAGGCGTAAAAGAAATTTTAGTTCAAGATGTTGCCCTCATTGGCCGTTATCTGGCGACCGACATCATCAACGAAAAGACGGGCGAAGTCCTGTTCGAAGCGGGCGATGAAATTACGGCAGAAACGATAGAGAAGCTTCAGGAAGTCGGCATTAAGGAATTACCGACGCTCGGTATCGATCACGTCAATGTCGGTCCCTACATCCGCAATACCCTGCAAGCCGATAAGAATGCGACGCGCGAAGAAGCGCTCATCGACGTTTATCGCGTTATGCGCCCGGGCGAGCCGCCCACGCTGGAATCCGCCGACGCTTTGTTCCGCGGCTTATTCTTCCAGCTTGACCGTTACGATTTGTCGCCGGTCGGCCGCGTCAAGATGAACTCGCGCCTTAACTTCAAGACCGATGATCAGGTTCGCGTCTTGCGCAAGGAAGACGTTATTAAGATCATTCAAATTATGTGCGATCTGAAGGACGGTCGCGGGGAAATCGACGACATCGACCATTTGGGCAATCGTCGCGTGCGTTCGGTCGGCGAATTGATGGAAAATCAATACCGCATCGGCCTCGTTCGTATGGAACGCGCGATCCGCGAGCGCATGAGCTCAATTGAGATCGACACCGTCATGCCGCACGATCTGATCAACGCGAAGCCTGCCGCTGCCGCCGTCCGCGAATTCTTCGGCTCTTCGCAGCTTTCACAGTTTATGGACCAGACCAATCCGTTGTCGGAAATCACGCATAAACGCCGCGTTTCGGCTCTTGGGCCCGGCGGTTTGACCCGTGAACGCGCGGGATTTGAAGTCCGCGACGTGCATCCGACCCATTATGGCCGCATTTGCCCGATTGAGACTCCGGAAGGACCGAATATCGGTCTGATCAGCTCGCTTGCGACTTATGCGCGCGTCAACCAATACGGCTTTATCGAAAGCCCGTATCGCCGCGTCAAGAACGGCAAGGTTACCTCGGAAGTCGTTTATCTTTCGGCGATGGAAGAAGGCCGCTATGCGATTGCGCAGGCGAACGCCTCGCTCGATAAGTCAGGCCATTTTTCAGGGGAACACGTTATCGTCCGTAAGGCCGGCGAAAACATTACCGTTCCGCCCGAAGCCGTCGATTTTATCGACGTGTCGCCGAAGCAGATCGTTTCGGTCGCCGCCGCGCTTATTCCCTTCTTGGAAAACGACGACGCAAACCGCGCTTTGATGGGTTCGAACATGCAACGTCAAGCCGTTCCCTTGCTGCGCAACGACGCGCCGCTGGTCGGAACCGGCATGGAAGGAACCGTCGCGCGCGATTCCGGCGTGACGATCGTTTCGAAACGTTCAGGGGTAGTCGATCAGGTGGATGCCACCCGCATCGTCATCAGCGCCGATCAGGAAGGAAGTTCTGCCACGCCTTCCGTCGATATTTATAACTTGCTTAAATTCCAGAGATCAAACCAAAGCACTTGCATAACGCAGCGGCCTTTGGTGACGGTGGGCGATAGAATCGTGAAGGGCGATATCATCGCCGACGGTCCTGCGACGGATTTGGGCGAACTGGCTTTGGGGCGCAACGTTCTTTGCGCCTTTATGCCTTGGAACGGCTACAACTTCGAAGACTCGATTTTGATCTCCGAACGCATCGTTAAAGACGACGTGTTCACTTCGATCCATATCGAAGAATTCGAAGTCATGGCGCGCGATACCAAGCTCGGTCAGGAAGAAATTACGCGCGATATTCCGAACGTCGGCGAAGAGGCTCTGAAGAACCTCGACGAAGCCGGCATTGTTTATATCGGCGCCGAAGTAAATCCAGGCGACATTCTGGTCGGTAAAGTAACCCCGAAGGGCGAAAGCCCGATGACGCCGGAAGAAAAACTTCTGCGCGCCATTTTTGGCGAAAAGGCCGCCGACGTGCGCGACACCAGTTTGCGTCTGCCTCCCGGCGTTACCGGCACCATTGTTGAAGTTCGTGTGTTCTCGCGCCGCGGCGTGGATAAGGATCAACGCGCGATTGCTATCGAACGCGCCGAGATCGAACATCTCGCCAAGGATCGCGACGACGAACGCGCGATTCTGGAACGCAGTTTCTTTGGGCATTTGAAGACGATGCTTCTCGGCAAGAAAGCGGATGCTGGTCCCAAGGGCTTCCCGACAGGCAAAGCGGTTACCGAGGAAATGCTTTCGGAATATACGCACGGCCAATGGCGTCAGATCAACGTCAAAGATGAGAAGACGATGGGGCAGATCGAAAGCCTCTCGAAGGTTTTCGACGAACAGGTCAATGCTCTGAAGAAACGCTTTGAAGACAAGGTCGGCAAGCTGCAACGCGGCGACGAACTGCCTCCGGGCGTGATGAAGATGGTCAAGGTGTTCGTCGCGGTGAAGCGCAAGCTGCAACCAGGCGACAAGATGGCCGGCCGTCACGGCAACAAGGGCGTCGTTTCGCGCATTTTGCCGGTCGAAGACATGCCGTACCTCGAAGACGGCACGTCGGTCGATATCGTTCTGAACCCCTTAGGCGTTCCTTCACGTATGAACATCGGGCAAATTCTCGAAACGCATCTGGGGTGGGCTTCGGCCAATCTCGGCCGCCAAATCGGCGCGACTTATGACGCGTATCAGGCTCAGACGCGGCAGGACAAGAAGGCCAGTGTTTCCGACCTGCGCGGCAAGCTTAAGACCATGTACGGCGACGACGCCTATAAGCAGGATGTCGCACCGCTGTCCGACGAGGAAATTCTGGAGCTTTCTCGCAATTTACGTGCGGGCGTTCCGTTCGCAACCCCCGTTTTTGACGGGGCGCGAGGCGCGGATATCGAACAGATGTTGACTATGGCCGGGCTCAATACGTCCGGACAGGAAACGCTTGTAGATGGACGTACGGGCGAGAGGTTCGATCGTCAGGTAACGGTGGGCTTCATCTATATGCTCAAGCTTCACCATTTGGTCGACGATAAGATCCATGCGCGTTCGATTGGACCGTATTCGCTCGTCACTCAGCAGCCACTCGGCGGCAAAGCGCAATTCGGCGGCCAACGCTTCGGCGAAATGGAAGTCTGGGCGCTCGAAGCTTATGGTGCTGCGTATACGTTGCAGGAAATGCTGACCGTCAAGTCCGACGACGTTTCGGGCCGCACCAAAGTGTACGAATCAATCGTTCGCGGCGAAGACAACTTCGAAGCCGGCATTCCGGAATCCTTTAACGTCTTGGTCAAGGAACTGCGTTCGCTCGGCCTTAACGTCGAGATGGATCAGAAGAAGTCGGAACAGATCGAAGACGGATCCAATGATAACCAGCCACCTGCGGAACTACCGAGGGCGGCCGAATAACGGAATATACTTAAGAACACTCCATGCAAGCGGGAGATTGACGATATGAACGACCTTATGAGCATTTTTAATCAGCAAAGCGCGCCGCAGACTTTTGACCAAATCAAAATCTCGGTTGCTTCGCCAGAGCGTATCCGCTCCTGGTCGTTCGGCGAAATCAAGAAGCCGGAAACGATCAACTACCGCACGTTCAAGCCCGAACGCGACGGTTTGTTCTGCGCCCGCATTTTCGGGCCGATCCGCGATTACGAATGCTTGTGCGGCAAGTACAAGCGCATGAAGTATCGCGGCATCATCTGCGAAAAGTGCGGCGTCGAAGTCACATTGCAAAAAGTGCGTCGCGAGCGCATGGGGCACATCGAGTTGGCCTCGCCCGTCGCGCATATCTGGTTCATGAAGTCGCTTCCGTCGCGCATCGGCCTTTTGTGCGACATGACGCTGAAAGAGCTGGAACGCGTTCTGTATTTCGAAAACTACGTCGTGACCGAACCCGGCCTGACGCCGCTTAAGCTCAAGCAGCTTTTGTCGGAAGAAGACTACGTCAAGGCGCAGGAAGAATACGGCGACGACTCTTTCACCGCCATGATCGGCGCAGAAGCCATCAAGTTCATGCTGTCGGGCATCGATCTGCATGAGGAAAAGAAAAAGCTGCGCGAAGAGATGATCGCAACGGCGTCGGACGCCAAGCGCAAGAAGATCGTCAAGCGCCTGAAGGTCGTTGAATCGTTCATCGACTCCGGCGCGCGTCCCGAATGGATGATTCTGGATGTCGTTCCCGTTATTCCGCCAGAATTGCGCCCCTTGGTGCCACTGGACGGCGGCCGTTTTGCGACGTCCGATCTGAACGATTTGTACCGCCGCGTGATTAACCGCAATAACCGCTTGAAGCGCCTGATGGAATTGCGCGCGCCCGACATCATCGTGCGCAACGAAAAGCGTATGCTGCAGGAATCCGTCGACGCTTTGTTTGACAACGGCCGCCGCGGCCGCGTCATTACCGGCGCGAACAAGCGCCCGCTCAAATCGCTGTCCGACATGCTCAAGGGCAAGCAGGGCCGTTTCCGCCAGAACTTGCTCGGTAAGCGCGTCGACTATTCAGGCCGTTCCGTTATTACGGTCGGCCCTGAACTCAAGCTGCATCAGTGCGGCTTGCCCAAGAAGATGGCGCTTGAACTGTTCAAACCCTTTATCTACGCCAAGCTTGAGCTTTACGGCATGGCCTCGACCATTAAGGCTGCCAAGCGCATGGTTGAAAAAGAACGTCCCGAAGTCTGGGATATTCTCGAAGAAGTCATTCGCGAACATCCGGTTCTGTTGAACCGCGCCCCGACGCTTCACCGTTTGGGCATTCAGGCGTTCGAGCCGATCCTCATCGAAGGCAAGGCGATTCAGTTGCATCCGCTCGTTTGTACGGCATTTAACGCCGACTTCGACGGCGATCAAATGGCCGTGCACGTACCGCTTTCTCTTGAAGCTCAGTTGGAAGCGCGCGTTTTGATGATGTCGACCAACAACATTCTGTCGCCCGCGAACGGCAAGCCGATCATCGTTCCGTCGCAAGATATCGTTTTGGGCTTGTATTACATCACGATGGTGCGCGACGGCGACGTTGGCGAAGGCATGGTTTTCGCGACGATTGCGGAAATCGAACAGGCTTTGGCCAATAAAACCGTGTCGTTGCATGCCAAGATCAAGGCGCGTTATCACGACGTCGATTCCGAAGGCAAGCCGAGCATCGTGCGCGTCGAGACGACTCCCGGACGCATGCTTTTGTCCGAGATTTTCCCGCGCCATCCGAAGCTGCCGTTCAGCCTCATCAATCGCGTGCTCACGAAGAAGGATATCACCAACGTCATCGACTTTGTCTACCGCCATTGCGGTCAGAAAGAGACCGTCTTATTCGCCGACCGCATGATGGGCCTCGGTTACAGCAACGCTTGCAGAGCGGGCATTTCGTTCGGTAAGGACGATCTGGTTATTCCTGCCGCCAAGGGACCGCTGATCAAGAAGGCACAGACGCAAGTCGATGAATACGAACAGCAATACCAAGACGGTTTGATTACCCGCGGCGAAAAGTACAATAAGGTCGTCGACGTGTGGTCAACCTGCACCGAAAAAGTGGCCGAAGAAATGATGAAGGGCATTTCGGACACCGGTAAGGGCACTATTAATTCCGTTTACATGATGGCGCACTCAGGCGCACGCGGTTCCGCAGCTCAGATTAAGCAGCTGGCGGGCATGCGCGGCCTGATGGCCAAGCCGTCGGGCGAAATTATCGAAACGCCGATCATCTCGAACTTTAAGGAAGGTCTGACGGTTCTCGAATACTTTAACTCGACCCATGGCGCGCGCAAAGGTTTGGCAGATACCGCATTGAAGACGGCAAACTCCGGTTACCTCACGCGCCGTCTGGTGGACGTGGCGCAAGACGCCATTATCACCGAAATCGATTGCGGCACGAAAAAGGGTCTGAACGTCAAGGCGGTTATCGAGGGCGGCGAAGTCATTGCGCCGCTCGCGGAACGCATCCTTGGCCGTTCGGCTTTGGTCGATATCGTTCATCCCAAAACAAAGCAAGTGATCGTCAAGGCTGGCGAGTTGATCGAAGAAATACAGGTCGATCTTATCGATAAGGCAGGAATCGACACGGTTTCTATCCGTTCGGCATTGACGTGTAAAACGGAACTTGGCGTTTGCGCCAAGTGTTATGGACGAGATCTGGCTCGCGGAACTCCGGTCAACATGGGCGAAGCGGTTGGCGTTATTGCCGCCCAGTCTATCGGCGAACCCGGAACGCAGCTGACGATGCGTACGTTCCACATCGGTGGTGCGGCACAACGTGGTGCGGAACAGAACTCGGTCGAGGCCTCGTTCGATTCTAAGATGCAGATCAAGAACAAGAACGTCACCGCGAACAGCGAAGGACGTCCTGTCGTTATGAACCGCAACTGCGAGATCGTGTTGATCGATGCCGATGGCCGCGAAAAAGCGCGTCACCGCGTTCCTTACGGCGCTAAGTTGTTGGCCAACGAAGGGGAAACCGTCAAGAAGGGGCAGAAGCTCGCCGATTGGGATCCCTATACGATGCCGATCATCACCGACCGCGAAGGCACGGCGCACTATGCCGACCTCGTGGAAGGCTTGTCGGTCAGCGAAGTCATCGACGAAGCGACGGGTATTTCGTCGAAGAAAGTCATGGACTTCCGTCAACAGGCTCGCGGCGCCGAATTGCGTCCGCGTATCGTCCTGCACGACAAGAAGGGCGAAGTCATCAAGTTGTCGAACGGCATGGAAGCTCGTTACTTCCTGCCCGTGGACGCCATTCTCAATATCGAGAACGACACTCACGTCAAGGCGGGCGACATTTTAGCCCGCGTGCCGCGCGAAAGCACCAAGACCCGCGACATCACGGGCGGTTTGCCTCGCGTCGCCGAGTTGTTCGAAGCGCGCCGTCCGAAGGACTTCGCGATTATTTCGGACATCGACGGACGCATCGAATACGGCAAGGATTACAAGACCAAGCGCCGCATTATCGTTCGTCCTATGGATGAATCCATCGAGCCGCGCGAATATCTGATCCCGAAGGGCAAGCACATTGCCGTTCAGGAAGGCGACATGGTTCAAAGGGGCGATTTGCTGATCGACGGCAATCCCGTGCCGCACGACATTCTGGCCGTTCTTGGCGTAGAGGCTTTGGCCGACTACATCATCAACGAAATCCAGGAAGTCTATCGTTTGCAGGGCGTCAAGATCAACGACAAGCACATCGAAGTGATCGTTAAGCAGATGCTGCAGAAGGTTGAAATCGTCGACAGCGGCGATACGACACTGCTCATCGGCGAGCTGCTTGATCGTACGGAATTTGTCGCCATCAACGAAAAGGCCGTGCTCGAAAACCTGCGCCCCGCGCAAGGCAAGGCGGTGCTGCAAGGCATCACCAAGGCCAGCTTGCAGACGCGTTCGTTCATATCCGCCGCGTCGTTCCAAGAAACGACCCGCGTTTTGACCGAAGCTGCTGTGTCCGGCAAGGTCGATACGCTGGAAGGCCTGAAGGAAAACGTGATCGTCGGTCGTTTGATACCGGCGGGAACGGGTTCCATCGTCAGCCGTCTGCGCCTGATCGCCGCGACGCGCGATATGGAAGCCGACAAGATCGATGCCGACAAGGCTCAGGCGGCTTTGGCCGCCGCAGAGCAAGCGGAACAACAGAAAGTCGTCGCGTAAAAAACGACGTTTTTACTAATAAAAAGCCCCTTTTCGTCAATGACGGAAAGGGGCTTTTTTGGTTAATGCGATAACAAATGGCCTGTGAATAATATTTCCGGTGGTGTGCAAGTATTTACGATCTGTTATATTGAAGGCATAGATAAACGGATTTTTAGGAGAATTATATGATGTTTGGAAATGAAGATAATCCCCTGATCGGCATGGTTAGATTTTTAGAATTGCCGCATGAAATGCAGGAAGCCAAACGCAGAGAGAGTCTGACTTATACGCAGCGCTTGAAAGAAGACGTTCAAAATCTTCCTACGGCCGCAAGAGGGGCTGTGGATTATATGGGCGCTTGGGCCGTGAATGCCGCCGTTGTCGGTGGCATAGTTGCGTTGGCTGTTGCTGACCGCTCCTTCGAAACTATTAAAGCTATTCGTCAAAACCATTTGCAAAGGTAATTATTAATTAATTGTGCCGAGTCGCTGGTAACTATCGGCTATGCTGGATTTTAAAGCCTCTTTTCGTCAATGACGGGAAGGGGCTTTTTGGTTAATGTTCATTGCGCAGGACGAGATGAAAGGATTAATTTGAATGGATTTGACATTTGGAAGGGGATAAATAATTTGTATTCTTGCAGCTTGAGGCTGTGTCCCGATCTTGTTGAAAAGGAGATTAAAATTAAATATGCAGAAGACGTATAGCGTTGTGCAATTTGGAAACAAAATGATCGATTGGATTACCGATCTGGATATGGAGCGGATGAATTTCATCAACGCCAAACTTGAAGCGATCGATCCTTCTCTTTCCAAAATGACCCCTGCCGGGGACCATATCGATACGCCCGAGATGCATACGCCGCTTAAGAGCATTGTTGTCGATAATTGGGTCTATCTCGGCACGCGTAAGGTTGAGGGCGGCTCCTGCTTCAATACTGGCTGCGCAACTATTGTTTCTGCCGAAGCCTTGCTCGGGATGCGCGTGGCAAAACAGATAAAAATTGACCATATTCCTGCATCCAATGTGATGGATGCGCTTACCTTTAACATGCCGATAGTTGAAGGCAGCAAGACCCGTGAAAAATCTCTTTACAAGAACCCAACGCCGCGTCCTGTCGTTTTCTCGCAAGAGCAGATTGAATCTCTCACAAAATGCAATGTTTTCTATTATCCGCTTTCGACGCCGAACACATATCCTGCGCAGTTGGATCAGGCTTTAAAGATTATCAGGGACGAAAACGAAAACCATGTCGAAATCATTGCGACCTTCCATGGTTTTAATGCCGAGAAGACCCCGGTTAAGCATTGGCCGGGAATGGATGCCGCGACGATTTGGGTTGGCAATTCAAAAGAACTCGGTGCACCCCAAAATGCCAACAAGCGCGCGAGTTTCCTTGACAGAGACGATACGTTGATGGTCGAAACACGCGGCGAAAACGGGATCGTTCTTTCGACCAAGGAGTATAAAGGAGATAAGAGCAGAGCATATTCTGCGGTTCCGGTTCAAGAACTCTTTATGGTCGATATTAAGGACACAGGAACGATTGGATGCGGGAACGGCATTGAAGGAGCGACAATTCTTCATGCGTTTGGGCTGAGCAAGGGTAGCAACAAGGCTGCCAAGCTGGATTGGTTTGGCGCGGCGGCGAATGCGACCGCCGGAGCTGTTGCAAGCTTTAAGGGATCAACGCTTACCTCCGGACACGTTCCTTTGATCAAGAAGGGATTTAAATACCTTACGAGCACACCTCGCTAAATTTAATCGATTAACATTCAAACCCCCGCCGGAATTGTCTTTTGGCGGGGGTTTCTTTTTGCGCCAGGATGCCGAGGCAGAACCCTTGAAATAATCAGATCCTGATCCTAGTGTGGGCGCATGACTATCGATTATCAGGAATGCGGACTTGCGCCTTATGCGACAAAGGCGTCTCAATCGCGCGGAAGGCTTATTCCCGAGCCGCCAAGCGCTACGCGGACGGAGTTTCAGCGCGATCGCGACCGCATCGTTCATTCAAGCGCGTTTCGCAAAATGCGGAACAAAACGCAGGTGTTTATCGAAAGCGAAGGCGACTATTACCGCACGCGCCTGACTCATTCTCTGGAGGTCGCGCAAATCGCGCGTTCGCTCGCCCGCGCTTTGGGTCTTGACGAGGATTTGACGGAAACCATCGCGTTGGCGCACGACCTTGGGCACACGTGCTTTGGCCATGCGGGCGAGGAGGGGCTTGATGCCGCGATGAAGCCTTTCGGCGGCTTCAACCATAACGAACAGACTTTCCGCATTCTGACCAAGCTTGAAAACCGCTATGCACGTTTCGACGGCCTTAATCTGACATGGGAAACGTTGGAAGGTATTGTTAAGCACAACGGCCCCATCGATCCTTCGGCTTCTTTGCCGACTATTCGCGCCTATAATGAAAAATGGGAGCTGGAGTTGACAAGCTTTGCCGGCGCCGAGGCGCAGGTAGCCGCTTTGTCCGACGATATCGCCTATAACACGCACGATGCCGACGACGGCCATCATGCGGGCTTTTTTCGCCTTGAGGAATTGATGGAGCTTCCTTTGTTCGGCCCGGCCGTGCGGAAAATGGAAAAACTCTATCCTGAAGCCGCGAGTCAAAGGATGATGTATGAAGCCGTGCGCGAAGTGATTGGCTTTATGGTCACCGACGTTCTTGAATCGACGCGCCGGAACTTAGGGGAGATCAGGCCAAAATCGGTTGAAGATATTCGCCATGCGCAAAAGACCACAGTCGTCTTTAGCGATGAAATGTTAAATAACATCAAGGTATTGCACGAGTTTCTTCATGTGCGTATGTACCGCCATACGAATGTCAACGAAGTGTGCGCCAGGGCGAGGAAAATCGTGCGCGATCTTTTCGATTTTTACACAAAACAACCGAACTGTTTGCCGTCTTCTTGGGCCGATGCTGTCAAAACGTGCGGGGATGAAACGACCAAGGCTCGCGCTATTGCCGATTATATTGCGGGCATGACGGACAGATATGCTCTTCAAGAGCACCGCAAGCTTTTTTCGGCGGATACGGTCATATAATTTTTTGATAAACGTCAAATCGGGACTGTTGAAAATGCATAGACTCTTTCTTCAACAGAGCAAGGGAGGCTTACATGGGCGAAGAAAAAACACAAATGGAGCAAGAACAGCAAGCTACCAATGACGCTACTAATGGATTATTGCCCGATCCGATGGGAAGTTCTCAATACCAGGCCGTGTACAACAGGGTTCAGGAACAATTAGGATTAGACGACGCCCGCAATGGGGTGTTCCCCCGCTCGAACGCGAGCCTTGGCTATCTGAACGCGTACAACGAGTACAAAAATCAAAATATGCCGAAGCAAGAGACGAATTAGTTTCTTGCCGTTTAGGTGGAACAGAGACGCAAGAACAATGAGATTCTCCTTCCTTTCGGGAGGCGCAAAATGACAACTGCCACAAGTAAAGCTGTTGTGATAACGCGAGGGGCGGGGTTGATGTTTGCTGTAGGAAACAAACAGTAAATATTAGGATAAACCTAACCGCTCACCCCTCCCCCAACCCCTCCCCCAACCCCTCCCTCAAGGGGAGGGGAGTACATACCCTTACTTGTCGTTCTTTCTTGCCGCGACGTCCTTATCGGACTCAATCGCAGCCTGCGCTGCCGCAAGGCGGGCAATCGGCACGCGATAGGGTGAGCACGAAACGTAAGAAAGCCCTACGCGATGGCAGAACTTGACGGAAGCGGGATCGCCGCCGTGTTCGCCGCAGATGCCAAGCTTAATGTCCTTGCGCGTCTTTTGGCCGCGTTCTGTGGCTATTTTGATCAATTCGCCGACACCTTCCTGATCGAGCGACGCAAACGGATCGTGTTCGAAAACGTTCGCTTTGTAATAATCAGGCAGGAACGTCGAGGCATCGTCGCGGCTTAACCCGAACGTCGTTTGGGTCAGGTCGTTCGTGCCGAAGCTGAAGAATTCCGCGCTTTCGGCTAGCTCGCCCGCGCGCAACGCGGCGCGGGGCAATTCGATCATCGTGCCGACAAGGTATTTAAGCTTCACGCCGGATTCCTTCGAGATTTCGGCGGCAACGCGGTCGATCATGGCCTTCAGGATGTCCAGCTCCTTCTTCGTCGCGACGAGCGGAATCATGACTTCCGGCGTAATCGTCTTGCCTTTTTTGGCCATGTCGACCGTAGCGAGGAAAATCGCGCGCGCTTGCATTTCGTAAATTTCCGGATACGAAATGCCCAGGCGGCAACCGCGATGCCCCAACATCGGGTTGGATTCATGAAGCGCATGCGTGCGCCGCTTGACTTTTTCGGCCGTGATTCCCGCGCCTGCGGCAACGGCGGCGATTTCGGCTTCCTCATGCGGCAGGAACTCATGCAGAGGCGGATCGAGCAAGCGGATCGTGACCGGCAGGCCTTCCATAATCGTAAATAGATCGATGAAGTCCTGTTTCTGCATGGGCTGTAGTTTCGCCAAGGCTGCGCGACGTCCGGCTTCGTCGTCGGCGACAATCATCTCGCGCATCGCCGTAATGCGGCCTTCGTCGAAGAACATATGTTCCGTGCGGCACAGGCCAATGCCCTGAGCGCCGAATTTCCGTGCCGTGCGTGCATCCAGCGGCGTTTCGGCGTTGGCGCGAACCTTCAGGCGGCGGAGTTTATCGGCCCATCCCATGAGGGTGGCAAAGTCTCCCGACAATTCCGGTTGAACCGTCGGAATTTCACCCTGCATAATTTCGCCGGTCGATCCGTCGATGGTGATGACGTCGCCGGCCTTAATCGTAATGCCCTTAACGGTCATCTGCCTTTTGTCGTAATCCATGTGCAGTTCACCTGCGCCCGCGACGCACGCGCGACCCATGCCGCGCGCAACGACGGCCGCGTGGCTGGTCATACCGCCTCGGCTTGTCACGATACCCTTGGCGGCGTGCATGCCGTGAATGTCTTCGGGGCTTGTTTCGACGCGGCATAGAATGACTTTGTTGCCGTCGTTCGTCATCTCTTCGGCTTCGTCGGCGCTGAACACGACTTTACCTGACGCGGCGCCTGGCGATGCGGGCAGGCCTTTGGCGACAACGACTTTCTTCGCTTTGGGGTCGAGCGTCGGATGCAGCAATTGATCGAGCGATTTGGGGTCGATGCGCTTGATGGCTTCTTTTTCGGTGATCAGCTTTTCCTTGACCATATCGACGGCGGCCTTCAAAGCGGCTGCCGCCGTGCGCTTGCCGGTGCGGGTCTGAAGCATGTACAGCTTGCCCTGTTGTACCGTAAATTCGATATCCTGCATGTCGCGATAGTGCTTTTCGAGCTTCAGGCGCACGTCGTTCAACTGCTTGAAGACTTTCGGCATCACCTCTTCCATCGCCGGAAGCAACGACCCTTGGGCATGCTTGCCTTTAATTGTCAGATTTTGGGGTGTGCGAATGCCCGCCACAACGTCTTCGCCCTGCGCGTTGACAAGGTATTCGCCGTAGAAGGCGTTTTCGCCCGTCGACGGGTTGCGCGTGAAGGCCACGCCCGTGCAGCAATCATCGCCGCGATTGCCGAAAACCATCGCCTGCACATTGACGGCAGTGCCCCAATCGTGGGGAATTTCGTTCAGTTTGCGATAGGTCATTGCGCGCGCGTTCATCCATGAACCGAACACGGCGCCCATCGCGCCCCACAACTGTTCCTCAACATCCTGCGGGAACGGCTTGCCCTGCGCTTCTTGAACGGCTTCCAGATACAGGGAAACCACTTCCTGCCAGTCATTAGCCGTTAATTCCGTGTCGAGCATGACATTCCGGGCGCGTTTGATGTCTTCGATGACGTCTTCGAACAAATGATGCTCCAGACCCAGAACGACGTTGCTGTACATCTGGATAAAGCGGCGATAGCTGTCGTAGGCAAAACGCGGGTTGCCGCTTTGCTTTACAAGCCCTTCGACCGTTTCTTTATTCAGGCCGAGGTTCAAGACCGTGTCCATCATGCCCGGCATCGAGGCGCGAGCGCCCGAACGCACGGAGACGAGGAGGGGATTCTTCGGATCGCCGAATGTCGATCCCGTGGCTTTCTCGATCAGCGCCATGGCCTTGGCAACCTGCGCTTTTAATTCCTTGGGATAGGTTTTTTTATTGGCGTAATAATGCGTGCAGACATCAGTGGTTGCGGTAAATCCCGGAGGAACCGGAAGCCCCAGATTGCACATTTCAGCAAGTCCTGCGCCTTTGCCGCCAAGCAGATTGCGCATATCGGCGCGGCCTTCGGCTTTATTGCTTCCAAAACTGTAAACCCATTTCTTTGAGGATGTTTTCTTTAAGGATTTCGTTTTTGTAGCTTTTTTCTTTGCGGCCATAATATTTTCTCCTTAAGCGAGCTTTGTTGAAAGGTAAGATTTAACTTGAGAAAGGGCGATGCGTTCCTGCTGCGCCGTGTCGCGGTTGCGGACGGTGACATTCTGGTCTTTCAGCGTATCGCCGTCGATGGTGATGCAAAACGGCGTTCCGGCCTCGTCCATGCGCGCATAGCGTTTGCCGATGCTTTGCTTGGGGTCGTACTGGCAGGTGAAGGATTGCCTGAGATCGAGATAAAGCTTTTCGGCGACTTCGGGCATGCCGTCCTTGTTGACCAAGGGGAACACGCCCGCCTTGATGGGGGCGAGGCTCGGCTTGATCTTCAGCCATTCGGGCGAGGCGCGGCTTTCGTCGTATTGATAAGCCTCGCAAAGCAAGACCAAGACGCCTCGCGTCAGGCCGCTCGCCGGTTCAATGACATGCGGGATGTAGCGGCGCTTGGCTTCCTGATCGACGTATTCAAGATTGGTTTTGCTGAATTTCTGATGCTGCGTCAGGTCGTAATCGGTGCGGTAGGCGACGCCTTCCAATTCGCCGAAGCCCGGGGCGGTAAAGGGATATTTGTATTCGATATCCGACGTGGCGGCCGAATAGAACGAGCGGTCGGCGTCGGCAATTTCATGGCGGAACAGGTTGGCTTTGCTGACGCCCTGTTCTTCCCACCATTTCAGGCGCTCGGCGACCCAGAATTCGTACCATTTCATGCCGTCTTCGGGGGGAACGAAGAATTCCATTTCCATTTGTTCGAATTCGCGCGTGCGGAAGATGAAATTGCGCGGCGTGACTTCGTTGCGGAACGACTTGCCGACTTGCGCGACGCCGAAAGGCGGGCGAACGCGCGTGGAGTCCATGACATTTTTGAATTGCAGGAAAATGCCCTGCGCCGTTTCGGGGCGAAGATAGACCTTGCCTGAATCGTCGCCCGACTCAACCGCGCCGACGCGCGATTCAAACATCAGATTAAATTGGCGCGGATCGGTTAGGTCGCCGCCGCAATTGGGGCAGGGGATTTGCAGACCTGTTTTGGCTTTCTGTTCCGTAGCCAGATAACAGAGCAGATCGGACAGGGGCACCCGTTTATCGAGAGTCATCCCTATATCTTCGGCGAGCCACGACAACGTCACATTCGGGTTGCGTACGAGCGCGAGTCCTGGTGCCAGTTTTTTGCCTTTTCTTTGCGCCCATTGCAGAGCTTTTGCACTATTGAACGACAGTAAATCGTCGAAGTTTGTCAGTTCCATTGTTTCGGCTAGGGACTTTACCCATTCGGCTTCTTTCAGCATGTCTCCGACATGATCGGCGCGGAAAAGTTTTTTGCATTGGCGGCATGTTTGCATCGGATCGGAAAATCCGGAAATATGCCCCGACGCTTCCCAAGTCTTAGGATGCTGGATGATGGTTGTGTCGATGCCGACGATGGAGAGGGGCTTACCGTCGGGGCCCATGGGGGGGCACTCGACCATGCTGCGCCACCAGGCATCGCGCAGGTTGTTTTTGAGCTGGACGCCCAACGGCCCGAAGTCCCAGAAACCGTTTAAGCCGCCGTATATTTCAGAGGCCGGATAAACAAACCCCCGCCTTTTGGACAAAGAAACAAGACGATTCATTAAAGAAGTTTCGGGTTCGGACATAATCTATAAAACCTGATGACCTGAGAGAATGACAAAACGTGCTGCTTTCTAGCATCCGAAACCCTTAAAAAACAGAGTTTTTTCTTTATTTTCACGGAAAAAAATGGGCTTTTTGCCCTTGCTGTGGCAAAAGGGCTTGCTAAGTTGAGGTATCTAAAACAACAGCTATTTCAGGATCATCAGGTAAGGTTAAATGTCCACGACGCACACCACAAAAACCCTCATTATCGGAGCAGGCCCTGCAGGATATACGGCGGCTATTTATGCGGCGCGCGCCAATTTAAAGCCCATTGTCGTTCAAGGCATGCAGCCGGGCGGCCAGCTGACGATTACTTGGGAGATTGAAAACTATCCTGGTTTTGTGGAACCGGTGATGGGGCCGCAGCTTGTCGAGCAGATGGCGGCGCAGGCGACGAGGGTAGGGGCGACGCTTGTTTCCGACATTATTACCGACGTCGATTTCAGCCGCCGACCCTTTGTCTGCAAGGCGGAGTCCGGAGATACCTTTGTGGCGGATACGGTCATCATCGCGACGGGCGCGCAGGCGCGTTGGCTTGGGTTGCAGAGCGAGAAGAAATTCCAAGGCTTCGGCGTTTCCGGCTGCGCGACATGCGACGGGTTTTTCTTCCGCGGCAAGGAAATTTGCGTGGTCGGGGGCGGCAACGCGGCGCTTGAAGAAGCCGAATACCTGACGCGGTTTGCCAGCAAGGTCACGATCATTCACCGGCGCGACGAATTTCGCGGCGAAAAAATCATGCACGACCGCATTATGAAGAATCCAAAAATTGCCGTTGAATGGAACAGCGTCATTGAGGAAATCGTCGGCGACGAACAGCCGACGCTTTCGGTCACCGGCGTGCGCGTGAAAAACGTAAAAACGAACCAGATTAAGCTTATCCCGCTTGCGGGCGTGTTCGTCGCCATAGGGCATACGCCGGCGACAAAGATTTTTCAGGGCAAGCTCGACATGGACGGCGAAGGGTATCTTATAACGAAGCCTGACCGCACTGCGACCAATGTCGAAGGCGTTTATGCGGCGGGCGATGTCAGAGACAGGTTTTATCGCCAGGCCATAACGGCGGCGGGGGCGGGATGCATGGCGGCCGTGGAAGCCGAGAAGTTTCTGGCTTCGAAGGAAAACTCTGGTAAACCTTAAGCATCCGCATTGGGGAGAGACTATGTCCTATTTAAGTAAAGCTCTGCTTCCTCATGAAGAGATTCTTTATGTTGCGACGCTGCATTGGATTATTTTTGTTCCTGGAATGCTGTTGGCTGCTTTCGGCGGACTTGCCGGGGCTTATTGCTATGAAATTGTCGGGTCAGTGCTTGGGGAAACGTATGTTTCCTCGATCGGCCGCGTTCTCGCGGGTATCTCTATGCTTTTCGCTTTAACGGGGTTTGTTCTTTTGCTCGGCGCGGTCGTCCGGCAATCGTCGACGGAGCTGGCCATCACCAACAAAAGGCTTATCGCCAAATACGGCTTTATTTCGCGCGCGACCTTCGAGATCATGATTAATCGCGTCACAGGCGTGAATTTCGAGCAAACGATTATGGGGCGTGTTTTCGGCTATGGTACGGTGTTGGTGCATGGAACGGGAGGCGATGTATCGCCGTTCGACGGCGTTTCGAATCCTCAGGGCTTTCAGCACGCTTTGATGGATATTTTAGAACATCAAAAATAAAAAGCAAAAAAGTTTTTCTATGCTCTATACAGAACAGCGAAGGCTTGCTATCAAAAAAAGGCATCTTGAATAATTTGCGTTTGGAAAAATGAGCGAAGATCTCCTCCGTTACGATTTGATGATCGAGGCCGCGTTGCGAGATGTCGTGCGCGAGACCATGGAGACGGTCGCGCGCGACGGGTTGCCGGGCGATCATCATTTCTACATTACTTTTTTGACGAAGTTTCCGGGAGTCGCTGTTCCGGAGTATTTGCGCAAGCAGTATCCCGACGAGATGACGATCGTTCTGCAATACCAGTTTTTCGGCCTGAAGCTGGAGGACGATTGCATCCGCGTCATGCTGAGTTTTAATAACGTGAAGGAAAGTTTGGTTGTTCCGATTGATGCGATAACGACGTTTGCCGATCCGTCCGTTAATTTTGCCCTGCAGTTCCAGAACGCTTCGGAAGTAGGGGCTGTGGGCGAGGGAGAAAGTAAGGAATCTGCTGCGGCAAATGCAGGGGAAAAAGAACAGGACGGGAACACGGAAAAGAAAGAGCCTCGCGGAGAGGTTATTAGTCTGGACAAATTCCGTAAAAAATAAGAAAGAGAAGCGGCAAAAGATTGTGAGAAAGATATAAGAGTCAGTCTTTCGCATCAGGCCGTGGCGAAAACGCGATTTTCGAGAACTACAACGTAAACATACGTCCCCTTCGTCTAGAGGCCTAGGACACCACCCTCTCACGGTGAGAACACGGGTTCAAATCCCGTAGGGGACGCCAAATAAATCAATAAGATAAGGCCGCCGCAAGGCGGCTTTTTCATTTTCTGCCTAAATTTTGCCTAATAAGCAGTGTGAAATAAGCTGAAATTACAGGGGTCAAGCTTTCTAGATTCCACGATGCAAGCCCACACAATTGACACATACACCCAGTTATGCGTTTATTTAATCGGAGTTGGCATTTCGCCAACGCCGGGGATTGATAACCCCTTTACGGTGCGGCCAAGGCATCATTGGCCGTAAGGAGTCTAAAGATAGTGTTCCTTTCATCAAACAAGCAAAAAATCGAAGACAGGCTGTACATGCCGTTTGCGCATGAATAGCCTCTTCTGATCGTTTGTTTGAAAAGGGAATTTCTACCTAAGGATTCCGTAGATGCCGCCTTTCGGTCTTTTATGGCCGGAGGGCGGCGCTATGTCCAAGCGTTCGCGCTAAAGGCGCCGCGCCGTTTCATCGTAAGCGGTTATCAACCTCCGGCTACCAGAGAATCTTCTCTGGTAGCCCAAGCTGAGGGGGCAGATGACCATGGATATATTTTACAAGAATATAGCTTGTTTCTGTTTCCTCGCGCTTGTTGGTTGCGCAGGGAGTGCTCCCGTAAATCTTCAGGAAGGAATTGATCGCGTTCCGGTAGAAGCATCTAAGAGCCGTATTACTGTTTATCGTACAGACGCTATGTATGCCTTTGCTGCAAGCGCAAATGTAGATATTAACGGCGCTCGTGTCGCATCACTAGGACGCGGCGAAGCGTTTACGGGGAATTTTCGTCCCGGAAGCACAATTCTATCAACGGATGTGTGGGGAGCGCCCGGACACTTCTCCATAACCTTTAATGCATTGCCCGGCGCTAGTTATCTTTTTGAAATCTCTCCGAACAATAACAACGACGCGATGACTGTATCTCTTTTTGGCCCTGTTGGTTACTTGATAGGGGCTTCCGTAAAAGAAAATTCGGGGCCGTTTCAAATTACCCCTAAGGATCAAATAAAAACCAAGAGCGGCGGTAAGGGAAAATGACCGTCGTTTTAGGTGGGGGTATCCAAATGCAAACAGTTCGAGAGATTCTGCTACAATTCTGGCAAATCATAAAAACAAAACCGATCACTGCATTGGCTGCCTTTTTTCTTCTTTATTCTTTCTCCTTTATATGGCCAACCTTTTACAGATACGACCATATAAAACCAAAGGAAGGCACGAGCTTCCCTGTTCGCATCAATCGAATTACGGGTAATGCAGAAATGCTTTTATTTGAAGGGTGGCGCAAGGCGGAACCATTCAAATGAACGCTGAAACTCCAGATTCAAAGAACCTTTGGGCTTTTTTTAAGCAACATAGTGAGGGGGTTTCTCTAATTGCGTTTTTGCTGTTTGGTACTTTGTACGAATATGGAAATAGGTTCAGTTTTGTCCTTTCCAGTGCTGGAAATCTTATTGTTTGTTTGATTTTTGTCTCCATTATTTTGTTTGCTAAAATAAAGCTACGTGAAGGAATAATTACCTCTGTATTTATTGGATTTCTTGGGGCAGCGACTTTTATTCTCTCCAGCACGGCTCTAATGGGGTTGGCAAAATTTCTTTTTGACGTAGATATGCTACCTAATCCGATGAGTTCGTATAATTATTAATCGGTTGTTGCGAAGGTGTGTGCATAGCTTTGGCTATGGACTCTGAACCGAGAGATTTATCAAGAGCAACTCTTTTCATGAGATCAAAGTAATCTATTTTTGGGAGCATTGAGGCGTTGATGTATTCTGAATTCTTTTCTTTTGGAGCGTCTATTGCATTGAGGCGTGGATGAACATAGGGAGCCGCGCCTTTCGCTATATCGACAGCCTTTGTGAATTCTCTGCGCTTCCAAAAATAACGCATTGCGGCAAGCATAACTTCTAGTGGAGAGATTCCCCCTTCTATTGCTTTGTGTGCAATCTCTCTGCTTCTTACCGAAACGCTTCCCAATTTCCGTCCAGCACCCTCTCTGTGCCCACCGCGCACTCCTGCGTTTGATTTTTTCTGATTAAAATCATTTTTATTGGTCATAAGTCACCGCTTGAGCTTTTGACTTCATTTTTGAGGATGCACAGTTATTCATACTTCTATTTAAACCCTTTTGGAAAACCTGAGCAAAGGGTGGAGTTCGACTAATCCCTAGTTAAAGGGTTAGTGACCCACCCATGCGTTTGATCAAACCCTTTCGGAGCCAACCGTCGCATCGGGCGTCACAAGTGCCGTTAGTGACCTTGTGCCTGACATCTGCTTAACGAAGGTATCTAACCCTCCGGCGTATGTGCGGCCTATGTCTTAGTCCTACCGCTATCGCTTGATACGCATCCCCACAGTAGCGATCTAACTTTCTGCGCTGCGCGTCGTTTCCCTCACCACAGAAAGTCCATAATGTCCCGCGCCGTTGTAATGGTTAGCGGGGCAATTCATATCAAGCTGATTGTTTCGGCTGAGGTTTATTTTGAAAGCAGAGAAATTCTTCACCGACTTCGTAAGACGTGAAGGCGCTTTCTTGTTTTTAGTGCTCATACTGCCTCCGATTCTAATGAATCGAGGAAGGCCACAACGTCAGAAACGAGAAAAATGGTACTCGACCGTTGTTTCGTAAGTTTTAATTTGCCCTCGTTTATTAGCCGATATGCAGTTGTTCGACTTCTTACAACGCCAAGCGCAATTAATTCGTTGAGTGTGTATGCTGCTTTTGTAAGATTGTATGTTTCTATAGGCATTTTGTTATTCCTTCATGTTCGCGCGAATACGTTGGTGTTTGATTCGCTGAAGGATGCCCTTTTTGTAAGCTTCAATCTAAAGCCGAAACTTGTATAAAATGTGACGTGAAGTGTATTCTATTTCAATAAGTTATTAAGTTCCTTTTCGTTTGAGATTATTTCTAGGTCCCTATAAGAAAGAGCATGTCGAATGAATTTTTCTATCATTGAGTCACAAACTTTATGTGGCCTTGGGTTAAATAACGTAAGGGCTAGCTTTACATATTCATCAAAAATACTAATTCCAAAACCATCATCGGGGTTCGTTATGTGAGTCGGTTTGATTTGTAGGCTGTCGCGATAAATATCTACAAGACGGCAAACGGTGGTTAAAATTTGGTGATCTCTTTCTAATCCTCCCTTATGGCTTAGCATAGATTTGCTATAATCTTTGGCTGTCGTTGCTGTGTGTTGAGCCGCCTTCGCAAGAAGCTCTAAGTCTGTCATTATTTTTTGGATATTATTGTCAGTATCCAAGCGAGGGCTTGCGGATCTGAGGAGGAGCTCACCAAGTTTACCGCAACTCTTTATATCATCTAATGCTTTTTGAAGCCATTTAGCAGCAGATTCTAGCTTTCTCTTTGCATGAGATGGTCGGCAAAGCGGTTTGTCGCTAAGAATTTGATGAACGCTGTTTTGAGTATCCTCGGCAAAAATTTCCCAATCGTGTTTTGTTAGTTTACGCACTGCGTTTATTTCTTTTCCCAAAATTCTTTTCATTTTGGAAATAAACATATTCAAGCGTTCCTGAGAGGAATTCTCCTTTTTTAGCTGTTCCATCTTCTCCCCTTATTATTATTGATGCAATCTCACACTGGCATTTGTGATTCTAGCACCACCGGAAATAACCAGCTACACCCTGAATTAAGGGGAAATAAATATTTAATCTTCCAAAAACCTTTAAAAACCTAAGTTTTTTCGTTCAATTTCGGGCGTGCTTATGATGCATCAACATTGCGAAATGGCTTGTATCCTCTGCGAGTCATCCGCATGCGCCTTTTTCTTGGTGGCTGCTGTCTGGTTTTCTGAGATTGGCAAACCACCTTTCGGCCTCGCTCCGTTCAACAAGGCTTCGCCTGCCGCGTTTCAAAATCCGCAAACGCCCGGCCTGCACTTCGCGGTAAAACGACGCCTTAGAGATAACGTAAACTTGGCAAAAATCCGAAACACGATAAGCGATAGGTTCCATGCGTAAACCTCCTTTCATGAGAAAAATTTCAACCGTACTGGTCAATCCGTTCCCTATGGAAACAAGGTGATTATCCTGCCAAAGCCCAAACGCTCTTATATGCTTTATTCATGATGGGGCATGATGCAGCTTGCTCGTTTGGGGTTTTCGTTCCCCATGGAAACGAAATCAGTCTCACATTAAGTCTGAAAAGCTCTTACGGCCTTTATGTCCGCGCTTGCCAGCTAACACCCGCTCTCTTACCGGTATCATGTTTGCGCTTAGACCGCCCCTGCCTTTGGAGTGAAAAGGGGCGAACAACGGCGCAAACCCTTCGAGCTTTTCCGATTATCCAAATCAAAAATGTGACCGCTTCGAGCGCGATGAAACCTGGCACCGTGATTTTGAAATTGAGAGCATTGAGACGATGGGAGAATGAGAGCAGGAGCACGGAGCGGAAGGCAAGATAAAAGGAGCCTCCTGATTTTTAATCAGTATGACTACCTCGTTGTCTGCACATCAAAATTCAAGATTCTCTGTCGGAGGCTCGGAGGCATGTTGGAGGCAAAATTATGCAATTCGCTGATTTCATTGTTTTAAATGATGAGGCTCCTTTCTGAGACGATTATTGTTTCAACCTTTGATCTACGAAATATTCGCGCCACGTTAAGGCCCGTCCACAGCAGGGCTGCTCCGCCCTTCCGTTGAACCGAGATAGCGTTTTTGAATGTAGCCATACAAGTTGCTCTCCTCGACAGACGAGACAGCTCAGCGACCGTCTATTGAGTTTTGCACAAGCAAAAATCCAAGGCCGTGGAAATGGAATCATCAAAAACAAATTCGTATTTTTTCGAAGCCTATGCGTTTTTCAAAACACGTCTCTTTTTGTCTCTAATTGATGCGAGTACCTGAAGGATGAGCAAAAACAAAGGAATGACAACAAACTGCCTCCAACCTAAAAAAGATACTCGCAAAAAATGATGTGCAGACAAAGGGATCGCATCTTTGCGAGACAGTTTCTTTTATCTTGCCTTACGTGGATTCTCCGAACCCACCCTAAAAACAGCTACGATCGCTGACCTTCCCCCCGCCAGATAGACCAAAATGATGTAGAGTCCTCAACCCAAGGAAGGGAGAGGACGATGAAGAAGCGGTTTAGTGAAGAGCAGATAATCGGGATACTAAGGGAACAAGAGGCCGGA
>JBAZNY010000014.1:0-49150 GCA_041649025.1 Bdellovibrionales bacterium
CCAGCGCCTCGCGTCCGCGCGGCATATAAACCTCGTCATTCCGGAAAAATCGCTTTTTGCTCTTTGCAAAATGCGATTTTATCCGGAATCCGATTTGCTTTCTTTCTTCGTCATTCCCGCGAAAGCGGGAATCCAGCGCCGCGCGTCCGCGCGGCACATGACTCTTTCCCCTCCCCTTGAGGGCGCGAAACGGCGGTTGTCAAAAACTTGACTCTTAACCGATTATTTTCGTCAGTATTGATTTGAAGTTGCCTAATGTATGCGTCTGCCTCACAGGATATGCCTCAACGGCGTCCTGCAGTCCCCGCTTGATCTCAAGAACATTCGCAATCGTATCGATAGGGTCCACGGGAGGTCGCCCCCACTCAAATTGCGAATAATAAGGCACAAAACGGTTTACGCAGCTTGCCATGCTGGATAATGTATTTGTCAAACCACGAGAAACAGGGACATGATAAATTCTAACCTGAAAACGATCATCACGAAATTTTATCAAGGGAGAAATATTAAAGTGAGAAAAAACAACCGGCAAAAAAACTTTCGAAAAAGTCTTGTCGTTGATGCCGCATTCGCGCGCCCAAATGTACATAATATGAATAAACGAAGCGATGCTTTTTCCTTTTTCAAAATAATCCGCCGCGATTGTTTTTGTTCCAGTCTCATTATACCGCGCCATAATTTTTTCGGGATGAAGTCCTTGCGTTGTCAAGTATTCCCGATATTTGTCTAAATGAAGCGGCCACTCTTCGGGAAATCGGTTGAAATATAGATTTTCTGAGGGTGATCGGGTAATGAGACGAAACAGATGCCCGCTGCTGAAGGCAATATGTCTAGCTTGAACGTCGCTATTCTGCTTTTCAGCTAAAAGCTTCATCGCATGAACAAGATACGAAGGACTATCTCCAAGGCCGACAAAAAACGAATTAGGATAATCACTCAGTAATTTATCGGCTAGCCCAACGACGTCCTGATAACTCTCGTCTGTCCAAACCCCTAGCGTTTTCGGCTCAGAATCCTGAGCCGTATCGTTATCTGCAAACATATTATCAAAAAATTCTTGGACAAGACGAGCCTGAACGTCCTTTTCCTTCTCGAAAATTGATTTCATAAAAATGCCTCAGCCCCAATTATCCGAATAAAATACCTGAAGGAACTCAGTCTCTACAAGTGCAACAATACTTTCACTTAACCATAAACCTCAGCGTCGTATCCGCATAACTCCGCTCGACCACAACTTCGCACTCCGGCAAAGCCTCAAACGCCTCTTTCTTTGCCGTCTCGGCAACAATAACGGCATGAGGCGCAATCCACCCTGCGGTATCCAGCGCCAAAAACGCCGGAGGAATAAGCCCCTTCCGGTACGGCGGAGCTAAAAAAACCAACTTGCAAGGCGTTCCCGGATTTAGTTGGGCGCGACTACTCTGCGGTACGCCAGCTTCGCTGGCTCCCCGCAACCGTGACTGCGCCGGCGGCGGCATCGTCACATCCGCCGACAATATCTGGCACTTATCCGTAATCCCCAAAGTCGCCGCGTTCTGCCGCGCAATCTTTAACGCCTCCATGTCCTTGTCGAACAGCGTCGCCTGCCCCGCTCCCCACGAAATCGCTTCAAACGCCAAAGCGCCCGTCCCGCAAAACGCGTCGAGAACCGCAATATCTTCCGCAAACACATCGCCGATGTTTTTGCCCCAATCGCGGTGGGCGAGGATGTTAAACAACGCCTCGCGCACGCGATCCATCATGGGCCGCGTGACCATGCTAAGCGGCGGCTCAATCTTCCGCCCCGAAAGTGTCCCTCCAACAATCCTCATATCAACACATCCTTCGACTATAGAGATTCATTCTTTCCGCAAAACCAAACGCGCTCCCCTCCCCTTGAGGGAGGGGCGGGGGGGCGGGGTTGATAGTGGCGGCAGGAAAATAAAAATAAGGTTGCGATAAGCCTAACCGATAACCCCTCCCCTTAACCGCGTTATCACAACTAGTGATCTTAATGCAATCGCTGTATCGCGCCCTCAAGGGGAGGGGAATCCTGCCCTTATTGTTCATAGTTCAGTATCTCTCTTCGTCCGTCCCTCAAAAAACTTGCCGAGCGAATCCTTCAACACGCGGCGCGGAACTTCCTCTATCCCGCCGCGCACCAGTTTGCCCAAAGGAAACGGGCCGAACGCGACGCGGATAAGCCGCGTCACCTGCAGGTCGAGATAATCCATAATCTTGCGCACTTCGCGGTTTTTACCCTCGCGAATGGTGACGGAAAGCCACTTATTGGCCCCCTCTTCCTTGGTTTTCTCAATGTCGATCTTCACCGGCTCGTACCGAATGCCCGAAATCGTCACGCCCTTGGCGACAGACGCCAGCCTGGCCGGATCGATCTCCCCGTAAACCCGCACCCGATAGTGCCGCAGCCACGCGTTCGCCGGTAATTCCATATGCCGTGCCAATTCCCCGTCGTTGGTCAGAAGCAACAGCCCCTCGGTGTTAAAGTCGAGCCGCCCGACGCTCACGACACGAGGCATCTCCGGCGGCATCTTTTCAAAAACGGTAGGCCGCCCCTGAGGATCGCGGTTGGTCGTAATGGTGCCCGCAGGTTTGTGATACCGCCAAACGCGGGTCTCTTCGGGCGCATTCAGGGGTTTCCCGTCCACATGAATGACATTAGCGTCGGTGACATTCAGCGCGGGCGAGGTCAAAACCTTGCCGTCCACGGTCACCCGCCCCTCCCCGATCATCCTTTCGGCGTCGCGGCGCGAGCAAATGCCCGAACGCGCCAGCTTTTTGGCAATCCGTTCGCCCTCGAATGTCTTCCGAGTCCGCGATCGTTTGTCGTCCGCATTTGCGGATGACAAGCGTGAATCGCCGGACTCAACCAAATTCTTGACAGAAGAATTTGTCTTATTGTCTTTTTTGTCCATAAGCGCCAACATAATGAAAGAAAGTATTCCGGTCGAGAGTTATTCCCCTCTCCGCCCTTTAGGGGGGAGAGGGAGGGACCCATCGCGTTAGCGATGGGAGGGTGAGGTGGGACTCTTTGCAATTCCTACTCTCGAAATGGAAGAGGTACAGTTTCAAATGCCCAGCTACATGGAATTAGCGCTACTGGAAGCCGAAAAAGCCGCCCAAAGGGGCGAAGTCCCCGTCGGCGCTGTTTTGGTCTCCTCCACCGGCAATATCCTGGCGCGCTCCGGCAACCAGACGGAAAGCGACGCCGACCCGACGGCGCACGCCGAAATGCTGGTGTTGAAAAAAGCCTCTCAAAACAGGGGTTCCCCGCGCCTGACGGATTGCGATTTATACGTGACTCTCGAACCCTGCGCGATGTGCGCCGCCGCCATCAGCCTCGCCCGTTTGCGGCGCGTCGTGTTCGCCGCCTACGATCCGAAGGGCGGAGCCGTGGAACACGGGCCGCGTTTCTTCTCTCAACCGACATGCCATCACGCGCCTGAAATTGTCGGCGGCGTGGAAGAAAAACGCGCGCAAGAAATGCTGAAAAAGTTTTTCGCGGGGAAGCGTTAGACTCTACCCCTAGGGGTTGTTCATCTTTCGTTAGTAATTGCAGCTCATATTTGGTGCATATCATTCAGGCGCAGATTCGTTTTTCATTCGCGCTATGTTGTTTGCTCTTCATTCCCCGCGCTCATCGACAACGATGCGTGAGGGAATTTTTTTCTCGGAGCGTCACAGAAGTGAATCTGTTGCGCGCATGCAACGCATGAAGACGATACGTCTCGTTTCAAGTCAAAATTCCGACCGACGACAAAAATTTTGTTGACTCTTTTTCACGTAAGACCCAACATCATCCCACTCTACTCTAGTCAATCAACTAAGGAGGTCACTATGGCTGCCAAGAAAAAAGCTAAGAAGGTTGCTAAGAAGAAGACAACCAAGAAGAAGAAGAAGAAATAACTTCCGTCGTCCTTGTGACGATGTAATCAATTCTTCAACCCCCGTTCGGTATGCTAAGCGTTTGCTGGCAAGCCGAACGGGGGTTAAGTTTTTTTAGAGCCTAATGCGAATAGTTATTTAAATACGGGCACAAGTTGAAATATCGCCCTTTTTCTCGAACCTCTCCTAAAAACAAATCCCCCGCCTCATTTTTCCGCCCTGCTGCGCCGCAAAAAATGCTGGCGCGCCTCTTTTCCGCATCCTTCGGATTTATGGAGGAATGCCCTCGGAAATTTTTAAAAGCCGCCGAATTTTTATATTTTTATGTTTTTTTGCCGCCTCGCCGGCCGTCTTTGCCGATTCGTGTTATAATGATAGACACAGTCTATAATCGTAATATCGCGCGAATTCGTGAGCTATAATCAAAATATCGTGCTCTTTTTTGAACTATAACCGTCGAATTTCAGAATATCGCGTTTCTTAATACATCTTTATTTAACCAAAAAAAGCCGCTTGGCGAATGCACTTAGTGTTGCTATAGGGTTTGCCGTGTGCGGGTATGGCGGAACTGGTAGACGCGGCAGACTCAAAATCTGTTTTCTTCACGGAAGTGTGGGTTCAAGTCCCTCTACCCGCACCATTAAAAAAGGCTCCCCTCTTGCGGAGCCTTTTTTAATGGTAAGATGGAGGTCTTGAACCCACACAGTGGGTTCGCGCCAAGCGATTCCTTAACGGCGCGCGCACGTGTACGCGCGCCGCATAAATATTAGGCTTATCGCGCAGACGCGCCGGAGCGTAGCGACGGCAATTCCCTCTACCCACACCAATTAAAAAGCCCCCGTATGGGGGCTTTTTAATTGGTATGATAATGACCCAAACCCACAAAAAGTGGGTTCGCGCCAAGCGATTCCTTAACGGCGCGCGCACGTGTACGCGCGCCGCATAAATATTAGGCTTATCGCGCAGACGCGCCGGAGCGTAGCGACGGCAATTCCCTCTACCCGCACCAATTAAAAAGCCCCCGTATGGGGGCTTTTTAATTGGTATGATAATGACCCAAACCCACAAAAAGTGGGTTCGCGCCAAGCGATTCCTTAACGGCGCGCGCACGTGTACGCGCGCCGCATAAATATTAGGCTTATCGCGCAGACGCGCCGGAGCGAAGCGACGGCAATTCCCTCTACCCGCATCTCCCCAATCCCTAGTAAATCCACCCCCTAATGCCGATTGATTACTACCTGTAGTGTGTCTATAGTTACGCTTGCGTAAACAATGGACTAATCAATAGGACATATCATGCGTTGCCCCTTTTGCGGAGCGGACGACACGCAAGTCAAAGATAGCCGTCCGACGGAAGATAACGCCGCGATTCGGCGGCGGCGTTTTTGCGTTAAGTGCGATGCACGTTTCACGACATTCGAGCGCGTGCAACTGCGGGATATGATGGTCGTCAAGCGCAACGGCGAAAAAGAACCCTTTGACCGCGATAAATTGCTCCGTTCGATGAGGATTGCGCTTCGTAAGCGCCCTGTCGATGAAGAACGCATCGAACAGGTCACGAACAGCGTCGTCAGGCAGTTGGAATCTCTCGGAGAGGGAGAAGTCAGCGCAGCCAGCATCGGCGACCATATTATGGAAGCCTTGCGCACCCTCGATCACGTCGCTTACGTTCGTTATGCTTCGGTCTACAAGGATTTCCGCTCGCCCGGCGATTTTGAAGATTTCGTCGACACGCTGAAAAAAGAACCGGGATAAAAATCCCCTTCCCGACACCTAAGCCTCACTTAAGGATCCCTTTTGATGTTTACAGGACTGGTCAAGGATATAGGCACGGTTGTCGATGTCGTTAAAAGCGGCGACTGGACGCTCAGAATTAAAACCGACAAACTCCCTATTTTCAACACACCCGTCGGCGCGTCTATGGCCTGTGCGGGCATATGCCTGACCATCGTTTCAAAATCATATAATGTTTTTGATGCCCAGATTTCCCCCGAAACCATGAAAAAGACAACGGTTATGAAATGGGTTCCCGGCACGCTCGTTAATCTTGAGCCCGCCATGCGTCTGGGCGATGAATTTGGCGGACATATGGTATCAGGACATATCGATGGGATCGCCTTCGTCACGAACAAAGAGCGCATCGGCGATAGCCTGAACCTACAATTCGAAGCCCCGCATGATTTGGTGCGTTTTCTGGCTCCCAAAGGATCCGCAACTCTCGACGGCGTTTCATTAACGATCAACGAAGTCGATCATGCTCTCTTCACGATCAATATTATTCCCCACACCCAAAACGCAACTACCTTGGGCAAGCTTTCGATCGGCGACGGCGTCAACTTTGAGGTGGATTTGCTCGCGCGCTATATCGAACGTCTTTTGCAACCTCAATGTTAGCGATATACGTCCACTGGCCGTTTTGTATCTCCAAATGCCCGTACTGTGACTTTAACTCGCGCGTCGGCGATACATCGAGCCAAGAAATATGGCGGCAAGCCTATCGGCGCGAACTAGAGCATTATGCCGGCCTGCTTTCTGGCCGCAGCGTCAGCTCCGTCTTCTTCGGAGGCGGAACCCCTTCTCTTATGGAGGCGCAAACCGTCGACTCCGTGATTCAGGACGTCGCACGCCTCTGGCGCATTGAGAAAAACGCCGAAATAACGCTTGAGGCCAATCCTTCCTCTGCCGAAGCCTCCAAATTTGCCGATTTCTGCAAAGCAGGCGTCAATCGTCTGTCTCTCGGCATCCAATCGTTCGACGACGCAGCTCTAAAATTCCTTGGGCGCGTTCATAACGCCCATGAAGCCAGAAACGCCCTCGCACTGGCGGAAAAAAATTTTCCACGTTTTTCCTTCGATATGATTTATGGATATTCTGGGCAAACGCCAGAATTATGGCGGCAGGAACTTGGAGAGGCTCTGTCGATGGCAAAAGGCCATTTGTCTTTGTATCAACTGACAATTGAGCCTCATACCCCCTTCGATGTCCGCACCAAACGCGGTGAAACGCTCGCCTGTTCCGACGATGATGCTCTTTCAATGTATGAAACGACGCAAGAGATGACTTTATCCGCCGGATACCCCGCCTATGAAATCTCAAATCATGCGCAACCGGGACAAGAAAGCCGCCATAACCTGACATACTGGCACTATGAAGACTATGTGGGCATTGGACCCGGAGCGCACGGTCGTTACCGCCTCAATCAGTCGCGCCACGCCACGGAAAACCTCCGCGCACCTGACGCATGGCTGCAAAAGGTAAAAGAAGAAGACACTGGCCTCAAAGCCGACGAAACACTCGACGACTCTACGGCTATGCGCGAAGCCCTCATGATGGGGCTGCGCCTGACCGAAGGCATTGATTTAACCCTCTGGCATGAGAAGTTCCCGACCCCTTTGCCCGCGCTTCTTTCATCCACAAAACTGGAAAAGTTGAGGAAGGAAGGCCTTATCGCTCAAAATGAAAAAACCCTGCGAGCCACACCCGCAGGGTTGCAACGGCTGAACGCCGTCCTCGCATATCTAAACTAGAAAATACATACTCGCGTTCTGAATTAATCCATCGCCCAGCCGGATGGTATCATCTCCGGATTGAAGAACAAAGCCCAGTTGCGTTTTTTCTGCGTGTTGTTCTTATTTCCTCCTAATTCTTTAGGAGAAATTCCCGCCACCTTCATCGCATGGGAAAGAGACCCAACCGGAGTCATCTTGTCGCCCCTTCTAATGGCCTCTTCAACCATCCTCTTAAGAATATCTTGGGGCAAAGATTCCGCACTCAAGGGCACAGCTTTCTTTTGCCGGGCTGCTATTTGGTCGAATGTCTTTCTGAGCGCAAGCAACCTTCTCTGATTCCGCGCCAAAGGTCCCACAGCAGGAGCTGCCAGGGCGGCGCGATAATCGGGACGAGGCGTAAAGCCCATTCGGGGCGATAACCCCCTCTTGCTGAACATACCTGCAAATTTATCGTCGCTCTGCGCCTGACGCTTAGCAATAGCGGAAGTCGGCGACATCGCCTGACTATTGGGCTTAGGCGTGCGCGTAACGCCGGTCTTTTTTTCGGCGTTTATCAAACTCTTTTCGCTGAGTTTTACATTGACTGGAATTGTCGAAGAGGAAATATCCGTATTGCCATCGACTTTGTAATGGATATCGAGCCCGGTTGCGGCTCCGCCTATGACCCCTAACTGAGGGCCGACAATGCTTTCCATCTCTGTTGAAGTAATGACTGCCATTTAAATAGCCTTTTCACTTTATGGACTCATTGTAACCAACTAGCGTTAAATCTTGCTGAATCACGGGTCAACGCCATGAAAGTAAAAGAAAAAGCTATTATGTGATTAAGAAATGATTACTCGAAAACGAGAGCCATTTATCAAAGAAAAGCATCAAGTTACGCAGCCCCGCCTCTACGGATATTCGCACCGCTTATGCAACTATTTATATTGACAGCTTTTGGCCGCAAAAAAATTTCAGCGTGTCCAGGAAACAAACGTCGTCGGAGCGTTATCGATGACGCGCGCGCCGTCCTGAGTCACCTCGTTAACGGCCATCGCGCGCTCGACCATGCCGGACCGCGTCAGGCGGAAAATGCCGTCAAGGCCGGCAAAGCCGTTCGGGTTTGTCAGCGCCGCCTCGTCATAGCGCCCGCCGCGTTTAGCCAAAACGGAAGCCAACGCCGTGGCATCATAGGCCAAAGTCGCCAGGCGCGGCGGTTCTTGATTATAGGTTTCCGTATAGCTTGTTATGAAATTCTTTCTAAAGCTTGTATCGGGAGCGGCATACCAGCTTCCGACAAGGAAAGAATTCTGGCGCGCGAGATTCGGCACATCCCACAATCCCGTGCCGAGAATTCTGGTCTTCGACGGACTAAATCCGGCTGCGGCCAGCTGAACCGTAATAGATTTAAGATCCTTGTCGTTTTCAGGCAGGAACAAAGCATCAATATTGTCTCGTTTCTCTGCCAGCGCTTTAATTTTGTCTCCGGCATTGCGCGCGGCTGGATCGAAATATTCGATGCTAACCAGATTTTCCCCGCCTTGCGTTACCGCCCTACGAAACACGCTGCCGACCACATTTCCATACGGTGTTGAGGGAACAAGCGCCGCAAAATTATGCAATCCTTGCGAGGCGGCGTAGGCGACAATGCGCTCAACCTGCGCGCTTGGAGCCAAACCCATCACAAAGACACCCCTATCAGCCAACGATGTGTCGGTAGACAAAGGCAACATCATCAATCCGTTCACCTGAGCCACAAGTTTGACGGCGGGAACATCGGACGCAAACAAGGGGCCGATGATAAGGCGCGCGCCGTCTGCCACTGCTCCGCGGGCAGCCTCTTGCGCGCCGCCTTCTGCGGCAGTATCGCGTGGCATCAATTCAAAATTGGTCTCCGCCGCGTCGAAAACCGCCTGTTGCGCGGCATTCAGCATCGCCTGTCCCAAGGCGGCGTTCTTTCCCGAAAGAGGCAAAAGTACGGCGGCTCTTATCTTGCCTTGCGGCAAAGGGGCCATTCCCTGCCCTAAATTTGACCCCCCTTGATAATAAGGTTTGTATGTGGAGCCCTGTTTTTGCGATACTGCGCCTGTCTGTTGGAAGACATCCGCACAGCCGCCTATCGTAAGCATGAAAGCAACGCATGCCGCCAAGAAAAGAAAACGTTTCATCGCCTGATTACCCACAGTTAGGAAAAACGCTGCTTGAAATTAGCGGGAACGGCGGCGCAAGTAAACCGTCACCCGGACTTTATTTGGTCGCCACGCCCATCGGCCATTTAGGCGACATATCCCTGCGCGCCCTGACGGTTTTAGCGCATGCGGACGCCATCGCCTGCGAGGATACGCGCACCAGCGGCGTTTTATTACAAGCCTTTGGCATCAAAAAGCCGACTTTTTCCTATCACGACCATAATGCGGATGCGCGGCGGCCCGAAATTTTGAAGCGCCTAGCTGAAGGCGAGGTTATAGCCCTTATCAGCGATGCCGGAATGCCTGCCATTGCGGATCCGGGCTTCAAACTCGTGCGCGATTGCCGCGACGCCGGATTTCCTGTGACTGTCATACCGGGCGCAAACGCCGCAATCACCGCCTTGGCTTCTTCCGGCCTGCCGACGGATCAGTTTGCTTTTGCCGGTTTTCTGCCCCCCAAAAGCGCCGCGAGGAAAAAAGCCGCCGCCGTTTTCAAACAAAGCCAGGCAACGCTCGTTTTTTACGAATCTCCTCAACGCCTTGCGGCAAGCCTTGCCGATCTGGCGGAAACACTCGGAGCCTCAAGGCCGGCAGCCGTAGCGCGCGAGTTAACAAAATTCTACGAAGAAATCCGGCGCGGGACTTTGGGCGAGCTGGCCAAGCATTACGCAACCAACGAAGCCAAAGGCGAGATCGTCATCTTGGTTGCAAAAGATGAAAACGCGCAACCTGAAACATTCGATATCGACGCGCTTTTATCCGAAAGATTGAAACACCTGAGCGTGCGCGACGCCGTCGCTGAAGTATCCGAAATGACAGGGAACTCCAAAAAAGATGTATACGCGAGGGCGCTAAAGTTATCTGAATCCAAGAAGAAATGACGCAACGGCTTTCTTTTGGTTACGAAACACCCTAATTACAAAAAATCGTGGCGCAGTTTAGACGAAGTCACCTCTTCGATTCCACGTGATGCCAAAAGAGAGGTGTATCTTGAACTAACTTCTTGCAAACCCTCTTGGTGATTTATCTCAAATCGCATTCTGTCCGACAGCGGCCCAACATGAACAATTTCAACCGGCATATCAAAGTGCTTACTCAAATCAAAAGCCGTTTGAACGATGACCGACGTTTTGCATTCTTTCAGGGTTATATCGTTCTCCATAACCTCTATAGAAACGATTTTTGAGTCTCCATCTGATTTTTCGCCGTTTGTTTTTATATCAATTAAATTATACCCCATCGCCGCGCGCACGATCCATTGGGAAACTTTTCCTCCATTCCAGTTCCGCCTCGCTCCTATCCATTCATGACCAAGGGGAAAGGGCGTTCTAATGTTCAGCGAATCCTCATAAAGAGAATAAATTTTGCTGCAAAGCTGTTCGCCCAAATACTTGCCTTCCGAGAGCGTAATAATGACAGACGCGGCACCGTTAAGGTTTACCTTGTAAGGCGAGGAAGCCGATGCGGGAAGTGTAGTATCCTTTTGGCCTTTTCTGAATATCGAAAGTAAAATCACGGGAACCTCCCTATATGAGATATAAAGTTATATCTAATCTTGCGTACCATAATTTTAGATTCAAAAACATAGTTTTGGAATATTTCAGAAATCTATGGTTAATATCAAAAACGACTATAACGATTGGCTCTAATAAGCAAACAAGAAATGACCCGCACGTCCTACAAAACAGGCCTTGCCGCCGAAAGAATGTGCCGCCTGGCCTTAAGGCTCAAATTCTATCGCATTCTCGCGCAGCGTTACAAAACGCCGGTTGGTGAAATCGATATTGTCGCCGCTCGCGGTAATACCGTCGTTGCTATCGAAGTCAAAGCCCGCGCCACGCGCGATGCCGCCGTAGAATCGATATTCCCCCAGCAGCAGGCGCGCATCGCCAATGCCCTACAGCACTTCATAATGTGCGCGCCGCGTTATGCAAACGCGAACCTGCGCTTTGACGTGATGCTGGCCACGCCGTGGCATTGGCCGGTTCACATCAAAAACGCATGGATGGCGAACTAGATCTATTTCTTTTTTACTGGCCCTAAGGGCAAAACAACCTTGCCGTACATTTCGTTCAGAATCTGTGCAAAGGCAGCATAAATCGCCGTAGCTCCGCAGAAGACTCCTTCCCATCCTGCTATGCGGGTAACGGTTTCGTTCTGATACCAGTCTCCAACAGCCAGCAGAAAATACAAAACGACAAGCGAGCCGAAAACGACCTGCAGCGCTTTGTTCAAACGTAGCGTCCCTACGAACAGTCCAAGCGTGAACAAACCCCACATGGCTAAAAATATGGCCATTGTTTGTTTATCCGGCCCTACAATGCCGAGCGAAGTCTTCGGCAGAAGAATCAACGTCACAAGAGAAATCCAGAAAAGACCATAGCTTGTGAAGGCCGTCGTGCCGAAGGTATTTCCCTTTTTCCACTCCATAAGGCCGACGATAATTTGCGCCAACCCGCCGTAGAAAATCCCCATCGCGAGAATCATGGAATCGAGGGGATAGAAACCTGCGTTATGGAAATTCAGTAAGATGGTCGTCATGCCGAAACCCAAAAGCCCCAGCGGAGCCGGATTTCCTGTCGTATCGAGTGCGCTTGCGATGCTCATAAAGGACTCCTGTCTAGGTGTTGATTAGGCAGTGATCAGTAAGGAGTCGTAAGCCTTACACAAAGGGGCCGCGCACAGAAGAAAAATATGTTTTGCACCTGCGAACGTGCAGGCATCGGCAAATCATTTCTTTCTCAGAACGATATAGAAGGCGCCTTCGCCGCCATGCTTCGGGGCGGCGGGGCGCAAGGCAAGAATCGAGGACGCTTCAATCAATTGCCCTAACCACGCATTAAGATTTCGGCGCAAGACTCCCTCGCCCGCGATTCCTTTGCCAGTAATAATGAGCAAATTCCTTTTTCCGGCTTTTGTTTTCTTGCGCATGAAATCGGCCAAAGCTTCGAAAGCTTCGACTTGCGTCATGCCATGAAGATCAAGTTTAGCGTCGATTTCGATATCTCCTTGTCGCAATAATTTTTCGCGGTTACGTTCAAGAGGCAAAAACACATTGACGGACAATGACTGTCGCGGGCCGATTTTGGAAAGCTTAATCGGCTCATGCGAAGCCCCTGCCCGCGCCGCCGCCTTGTCAACCGCGTCTTGTTTTGCGGTTGGCTTAATTTTTTTCTTTCGCAGCGGCTTAACGTCCTGCGTATAGATTTTCCAAGCCTTAGTTGTCATCGGGCTTCATGTCCTTGGGCAACAGAATAAAGGCGCGCCCAATGCTTTGCATAGCCCCGGCTTGCTCAGCCGCCTCGAACCCTGCGCCCCAGAAAAAATCGCCGCGCACGACGCCTTTAATCGCCCCGCCTGTGTCCTGCGCAATCATCAGGCGCTGAAGATTTTGCCCTTTGCCGTCCGTCGTATTCAACCAAACGGGAGCGCCCAAAGGCACAAAACTCGGATCGACGGCGAGGCTACGCTTGGGTGTCAGAGGAACGCCTTGGGCTCCCATGATGTCGTTTCTCGGCAAGCGGCGGAAAAAAACATAGGACGGATTCGTGTTCATAATTTCACGCGCAAACGAAGGATCATCGGCAAGCCGCGCGCGAATGGCGGGCATGGTGACGGGGCGCTGAACCTCGCCTCTCTCCGCCAACACGCGGCCAATGGCGTTATAGGCTCGCCCGTTTGCGCCGTCATAGCCGAGAAGCAGATACTTCTTGTTTTTCAGGCGCACAATGCCCGATCCCTGAATTTCAAGGAAAAACGCATCTACCGGATTATCGATCCAAACAATAGGTTTGCCGCGGGGAGCCAAAGAGCCCCGTGCAATGGCGGCGCGCTCGTCATAGGGAATAAATTTTCCTCGTTTGACTTTGCCGATGATTTTCTGGCCTTTGAGGTCGGATTTGAACGCGCCAAGGTCGGCGGAAATCAGATCGTCTGGCCGAGCGTAAAGGGGCGTTTTGTATTTTCCGCCGCGCCGCAACGAGCCATGCAGTTCAGGCACATAATATCCCGTAAAGAGACCGACATCGCCCTCGCGTCCGGAAAGGGCATAGGGAGTAAAATTTTCCGCAAAATAGGCGCGGGCGGCTTCGTCGGCAATCGGCGTAACTTGAGCCTTTGCGCAAACGTCTTTCCATGCCGGCTTAAACCTCATACTGGGACAAGAACGCTTAAAGGCGCCGAGCGCCTCGGCGGGCGCATCTTTCTCCCACCCTTCAAGGTCGGAAAAAGAAACGGGGGTCAACGTCGCATGATCCTTCTCCTGCCCGGAGAACATCGCACACGACATCAATAGAAAAAACAAAGGCAACAAACAAAAGCGCATCACAGCCCCCTTCACCAACATGCGCCGACAGCAAATCGCAATCGGGAAAAAACAGCAAGGACTTTTGTTTGCTTTCAAACCAAGTGTTCTATAAATTGAGGCAGAAGCGTATATTTGCTGTTTTTGGGGTCTTATTATGTCCTGTCTTGTTCGTCCTGTCATTCTCTCGGGTGGCTCCGGCACACGTTTGTGGCCCGTCTCCCGCAAACATTATCCCAAACAATTTGCGCCGCTTCTCGGAAATGAAAGTCTTTTCACCGAAACCCTAAAAAGGGTCGGAGACCGCGCGCAATTTGCCGCGCCCCTGGTTGTGGGAAACGTCGACCACCGCTTCCTCATGCTGGATTGTCTGGAACAGCTTGGGATCAAGGACGCAATTATATTCCTTGAGCCCCTTGGCCGCAATACGGCTGCCGCCGCGCTCATCGCTGCGATTGCGGAAGAAAAAACGGCAAAAAAAGGAGGAAAGAAAGTTTTGCATCTTGTAATGCCTTCGGATCACGTCATCGCCGATAAAGCCGCCTTCCTTAGGGCACTCGATACCGCGCGTCCCGCCGCCGAAGAAGGAAAGCTTGTTCTGTTCGGCATCACGCCGTCGCGTCCTGATACCGGATTCGGATATATCCTGTGCAGCGATAAAACGGCACACGCAGGCGTCAATAAAATCGAGAAATTTTGCGAAAAGCCAGCCGAAAATGTCGCGAAAGAGCTTATCGATAAGGGCGCCGTCTGGAATAGCGGCATTTTCTTTTACGATCCCGCCGTCTTGCTGAAGGAAGCCGAACGTTTGATGCCTGATGACTTGGCCCTCTGCCGCAAGGCTCTCGATAAAGCGCAAAATGACTTTACGGGAATTAAGCTTAGCGAAACTCTATACGCCAAACTTGGAAACCAGCCCTTCGATCGGGCTATTATGGAAAAAACGGACAAAGGCGCCGCTGTCGCCTGCGACATGGGGTGGAGCGATCTGGGTTCGTGGGAAGCTCTATGGCAAATCGAAAAGAAAGACGATCAGAAAAACGCCGTCATCGGACCTGTCGTTTTGCGTAATACGGAGGGCTGCTACATCCGTTCATACGGACCCACGGTTGCCACCATGGGCGTTTCCGATTTGGCCATCGTGGCCATGAAGGACGCCGTTTTGATTGCGCCGCGCGCCTACTCCCAAGAAGTGCGCGAGCTGGCGGACGATGTCAGCAACACGAAGAAAAGCCTCGCTCTCGATCATCCGCGCGTCATGCGCCCGTGGGGTTCTTACGAAGGGATTGCCTTGGGCGAACAGTTTCAAGTCAAACATATCATCGTGGCGCCCAAACGCTCTCTTTCCCTTCAGATGCATCATCACAGGGCGGAACACTGGATCGTCGTCGCCGGAACGGCTGAAGTTCAATGCGGAGATACTAAGAAAACGGTTCTTCCGAATGAGTCCGTCTATATCCCCATAGGAGCCAAGCACCGCCTGAGAAATCCCGGCGATGTCGATTTGCAACTCATCGAAGTTCAGTCGGGAGACTATTTGGGCGAGGACGACATCGTGCGGTTTGAAGACGCGTACGGAAGAGTTGGAAAATAACGCCCGATAGACGACCTCGGCGGGAATTGGCTTCTCGGCGCTTCGCGCCGCTCGCCATGACCTAATTGGTAGGATGGGCGGGAATTGGCTTCTCGGCGTTTCGCGCCGCTCGCCATGACCTAATTGGTAGGATGGGCGGGAATTGGCTTCTCGGCGCTTCGCGCCGCTCGCCATGACCTAATTGGTAGGATGGGCGGGAATTGGCTTCTCGGCGCTTCGCGCCGCTCGCCCTGTCTTCGCAATAAATTTTTTGTTTTGTGCGTTCGCGGAATTTCCGCGAACGCCTTGTTGAATTGCTCGCCATGAACCCGCTTCTTCGCGGGTTCAAATACTGCCTAAATAATCAATAAAGGGAAGGGGGCGATTGCCCCCTTCCCTTTATTGGTGACCTCGGCGGGATTTGAACCCGCGACCCCCTGATTAAAAGTCAGATGCTCTACCAGCTGAGCTACGAGGTCACCTTAGGAAGCGGCTTTGTTATCAGGTATTTACCGCATCTGCAACACTTCACTTTAGGTTTATTTTCAGGCCAAAACGTTAAATACCGACTAAGGCCTTCGCAAATTCGTCCGCGACAAACGGCTGTAAATCATCCGCTTGCTCGCCGATTCCGACAGCGTAAATGGGAAGCTTAAAGCGATCCGCCAAGGCAACGAGCACTCCCCCCTTCGCAGATCCGTCCAGTTTTGTCACAACAAGCCCTGTCACCGACGCCATGTCGCGGAAAGCTTCGACCTGCGCGTGGGCGTTTTGTCCTGTCGTAGCATCAAGCGTCAGAATTGTCGCGTGCGGCGCGGAAGCGTCGAGTTTCTTGATGACGCGCACCACCTTGGCCAACTCCTGCATGAGATCGCCTTTGTTATGCAGGCGTCCCGCCGTGTCGATCATCAACACATCGCTTTTATCAGCGCGCGCTTCTTCAAAGGCGCGATAGGCCAAAGCCGCGGAATCTCCGCCCTGCTCGCCCGCCACCACGGACGCGCCTGTGCGTTCGCCCCAAATTTTCAACTGGCTTATCGCCGCCGCGCGGAAAGTATCTCCCGCCGCCAACGTAACTTTTAATCCGCGCGCGGCATAATCCCGCGCAAATTTTCCGATGGTTGTCGTTTTTCCCGTGCCATTGACCCCAATGACAAGAATGACAAACGGCTTGCGCGATAGGTCAATCTCCAAAGGCTTGGCGACCGGCTGCAAGACGTCCGCAATTTGGGAAGCCAAAGCCTGTCTCACTTCGTCATCGCCGACATCTTTCCCAAAACGGGACTTGCCGAACGCCGCAACCATCCGCGCCGCCGTCTCTGGCCCCATGTCGGCGGAAATAAGCATCTCCTCAAGTTCCTGCAATGCGGCGTCGTCAAGCTTGCGTTTAGTGAAGGCGCTCGAAATCCCCTCGCCAAGCTTGGTCGAGCTCCGGTTCAATCCTTCGCGCAGTCGGAAAAACCAGCCCGATTTTTCTTTCTCGTCCTTCATACGCTAAATGCTTTCTGCAATAACGGAGTCATTCTCTATCCTAACGCACCGCACGTCAACAATTTGACCCACAGGAAACCGGTCAACCAGCTCTAACTTGGCAAACTGCGGCGTACAACCGATGCCGTTGTTTTCGACCAATACGCTGACCGTCTTTCCGATAAGCGACCGAGAGTGCCGCTCGGCCTCTTTTTGCCCCAGAGCGCGAAGACGCTCGGCGCGTTTTTTACGTACGCTGCCGTGAACCTGCGGCATCTTAGCGGCAGGCGTCCCTTGGCGCGAGGAATAAGGAAACACGTGCAGCCACGTTAAGCCGCATTCCTGGATGAGATTATACGTATTAGCAAACATCGCCTCGGTTTCCGTTGGAAAACCGGCAATAACGTCCGCACCAAAAACAATGTCGGGACGGATTTTCCGCGCACGCTCCGTCAAGCAAACAATATCGGCGCGCGTATGGCGGCGCTTCATGCGCTTCAATATCAAATTGTCGCCCGCCTGCAGGCTGAGATGCAAATGCGGCATCAGGCGAGGCTCTTCTTTAATCAATTCCCATAAATCCTCGTCAATACCCGCAGGATCAAGCGAAGACAGGCGCAACCGTTGCAACTGCGGCACTTCCGTCAATACGCGCCGCGCCATAAAACCGAGCGTCGGCTCACCGGGCAAATCCCGCCCATAAGAGGAAATATCGACGCCCGTAAGAACGACTTCATTAAATCCTTCGTCCACGACGGCGCGCACCTGTTCCGTCACGGTTTCAAAATTCACCGAGCGCGAGGCTCCGCGACCAAAAGGAATGACGCAAAAAGTGCACTTATTGTCGCAGCCGTTTTGAACCTGAACAAAGGCTCGCTGCATAAGGGAAAGAGGCGAAACCGAAGCACTTTTTACTTTTAACGGTTTTTGAATCTGATTTTCTCCGGCAAGCTTTGTAAAGCTTTCGGGGTTTGTTTTTTCATGATTGCCGATAACGCCATCGACCTCGCGCATCGCAGTGTATTTCTGAGGATTGATTTGGGAAGAACATCCCGTGACAAAAATTTTTGCCGAGGGGTTTTCACGCCTCAACCGGCGGATAGCCTGTCCGGCCTGACGCTCGGCCTCTGCAGTCACGGCGCATGTGTTGACGATGATAGTGTTTTTCAGTCCTGCCTTTTCGGCATAGCACTGCATCATTTCGGATTCAGAGATGTTCAATCGGCAACCGAAAGTCAGGACTTCGGGCTTTGGGTTAGGCGACACGTTCTTCATCGCCGATATCTTCTGCCACCACGCCCCTATAGTCTAAAGAGGCAGGCCCGATCATCAGAATATGATTGTCGTCGCGCCATTCGATAACAAGCTCGCCGCCATCCAAAACGACCGTCGCGCGCCGCGCGCTCAAATTTCTCCGTACCGCCGCAACCAATGTCGCGCAAGAACCGGAACCGCAAGCTTCGGTAATGCCGGTGCCGCGTTCCCACACCCGCATGCGAATGCGATCCGACGCCAGAATTTGCGCAATCTCGATGTTGCAGCGTTCGGGAAACATCGGATCATTTTCCAAACGAGGGCCAACTTCCATCAAATTTACGGCATCAACATCGGGAACAAAAAACACGGCATGAGGATTGCCGACGTTCACGCAACACGGGTCTTCGAGACCGCCATAAGCAACGGGCACATGCAGCGTATCGACTTCCCGCGCAAGAGGAATTTCATTCCACACAAAACGAGGCGCGCCAAAATCGACAGCAATCAAACCGGAAGGATCTTCCCAAGCCTTTAAAAACCCAGCGATGGTTTCAATGATGCAATTATTGCGCTCCAACTCGGCGAACATCAGGCTCGCAATACACCGCGTGGCATTGCCGCACGCGCCAACCTGACTGCCATCCCTATTATAAATGTCCATATGCACGTCGGCTTGGGGGCTTTCGGGCCTGCGCAAAACAATAACCTGATCGCAACCGATGCCGCGTTTGCGATCCGCAACGGCGCGTAAAAACTTCTCTGTGGGGGAAAAACCGTTTAAACGACCGTCAAAAACAACGAAATCATTGCCGAGCCCGTCCATTTTAAGAAAAGGCAGAGCCAAATCGATGTTCTTGGGGAAGGCCACCTTTACCGCACTATGGATGACAATGGTTGATCTCCGTTTTGCTCGTCGATCTCTTCTTGCGTGAAGAAGGGACTGCTTTGCGGAGGAGGATTGCGCGTCTGAACCGTCGCTTCAGCTTGAGGCTGCGACCCCGCGGATGATTGCTGAGAAGCGTTTCCGCTGGGATCTCCCGAAGGGGGCGGAGAAACGCTTCCCTGAGTGTAGTAGTTCGCGGGAATTTCCGGCTGCTGCCCGAAAGGCGCGCTCGGTTGCTCGCCGTGCAAACGTTGCTCTGCGGCAGTCGCTTCGTCGATGGCTTCGATGATGCGGAAGTAATGCTCGGCGTGCTGCAAATAATTTTCGGCCGCGACCCTATCGCCGCCCGATGTCGCATCACGCGCTAAAGCCTGATATTTCTCATAAACCTGCCACGCATTGCCGCGAACGCGCAAATCGCCGCAATTGCTGTCAAACGACTGATGTCTCAAGGAAGCTGCGGAACGCGGGCGATTGCCCATCATCGGACTTCCACCACCACCGCCGCCGTTATTACGGTCATTGCCACCGCCATGATGACGACTGCGAGGACGCCTGCCGTTAGGACCTTGTCTCATTTTAAATACCGTTCCTGAGTGCGTTTATATTGTTTCGTATGGGCCTTCTTGCCTTAGTCTTTTTCTTATTCGCAAGAGCACCGCTTTTCTATGCGATTGCCGCGCAACACTTCCTTTGCACGAACCATTTCGCAGTAAGGCAATCTTAATCCATTCGCCGAAAAACATACAACTCTTTTTTTAACCATCATAAAAAGAACATTAGATGTTCGGAAATTTGGCATATTTGCTATATATATGTAACTTGTTACCGTTTTCCGATCTCTCTAGTTACGATTGTAGCCTTCATGCCCGATTTTGCTCACGAAATTCGATTTGGACGCCAAACAGGAAAAATTATTTGCGGCGTCGATGAAGTTGGTCGCGGCCCCTTGGCGGGTCCCGTTGTCGCGGCGTCGGTTATTTTGCCTTTTGATTTTCCGGACGCGCTTTGTGCCCAAATCCGCGACAGCAAAAAAATGTCCGCCCTCGCCCGTGAAAAAATCTACGAGCCCTTAAGAGAACATTGCCTCTTTGCGATTGCCGAAGCCAGCGTTGAGGAAATAGATAGGCTCAACATTTTATGGGCAACGATGCTCGCCATGCAAAGAGCCGTTGAACAATTAGAAACAAAAATCGATGTCGCCCTCATCGATGGTAACCGCGCCCCGAAACTTTCCTGCGAAGCCGTTCCCATCGTCGGAGGCGACGACCTCTCCCTTTCCATCGCGGCGGCATCGATCATCGCGAAAGTGTACCGCGACCGGCTCATGAAAAAGCTGGCCGAAAAATTTCCCCTCTACGGGTGGGATCACAACGCCGGATACGGCACGAGCGAACACATAAACGCTCTAACGCTCCACGGCATTACAGAGTGTCATCGGGCTTCATTTGCTCCTGTTCGTGCAGCAGCGAGAAAGTCGGTATAATTTATTCTTTAATGTTTATAGCAGAAAACCCCCATAACTGAATGATTCCAATGACTCTTTACGACTTATTAATTTCTATCTAGGATGCTGCCTGCCATGCCGCGACCTGTAAAAAAAGTTACGAAAGCTGTTTCAGCCTCCTCACTGCCGCTGGATTGTATCCTGATCGGCGACAGCATCCGCATCATGAATGAGCTTCCCGAACATTCAGTCGACGCGGTTTTTGCCGACCCTCCGTATAATCTGCAATTGGGCGGCGACTTGCTGCGCCCCGACCACAGCCACGTTGATGCATGCGATGATGACTGGGACAAGTTTGCCGACTTTGCCGCTTATGATGCCTTTACGACAGAATGGCTCAAAGCCGCCAAACGCGTCCTTAAACCCGACGGCTGTCTGTGGGTTATCGGCAGCTATCACAACATTTTCCGCGTCGGCACGATTTTACAAAATCTGGGCTTCTGGATTTTAAACGACATCGTCTGGTGCAAAAATAATCCGATGCCGAACTTTCGGGGCAAACGGTTCACCAACGCGCACGAAACACTCATCTGGTGTTCGACATCGAAAGACGCAAAGCCATGCTTCAACTACGAAGCCATGAAGAACATGAATGACGAAAAGCAGATGCGCAGCGATTGGCTCCTTCCGATATGCAGCGGAAATGAGCGCCTACGCAACGAGAATGGCGAAAAAGTCCACCCAACCCAAAAACCCCTGCCCCTCCTCTATCGCGTCATCATGTCGTCGACGAAGCCGGGCGACGTTATCCTCGATCCTTTCTTCGGCTCCGGCACGACGGGCGCCGCCGCAAAACTTCTAGGGCGGCATTTCATCGGCATCGACCGCGATAAAACATATGCCAAGTATGCCGAGCAACGCATTGCGGAAACGCCCGTTGCGCCCGATCCGGATATTTTGACGACTTTTTCCAAACGCGAAGAGCCGCGCATTCCCTTCGGCATCATCCTCGAACGCGGTCTTTTGCGCCCCGGGCAGTTTCTATGCGACGAAAAACAACGCCACCGCGCCAAAGTCAAAGCCGATGCGACATTACAGGCCAACAAGGCCGGAGACAATATTACGGGATCGATCCATAAGGTGGGAGCCCTCATGCAAGGCCTTCCCGCATGCAACGGATGGACGTTCTGGTTTTATGATTCCGATGGACGTGGCCATCTGGTCCCCATCGACATTTTGCGCCAACGCGTGCGCGCCGAAGCCACAAGCCATTAGAAGCCCTGCCGCACGAAGCCTTTTAAGGCGTATACTGATAGATGAGTTTCGTTCTCTGCGGATCTTCATAGAATCCGACAGAATCCAGCTGCATATCGAACTTAACCTCTTTCTGGGAACCGGCGTTTGTCTGAGCGTAATGCGCCTTCTGGCCCATATCCCTCCTCTCTTCAATCTTGCGCAAGGGCTCGACGTAAACCGTCCGGAAATTATAACGCAGGAAAATAATGCGCTCCGGATTTTGATTCTTTTCCATCCGGGTCAGAAGAGCCTGCGCATCTTCTTCCGACAAAGGCAGCCCTTCTAAAAAAATGGGGGAAGAAAGAATGGCGCGGAAAACCCGCGGAATATATTCCACTTTGGCGCCGCCGCATCCCGTTCCGTCAACCGCCAACAAGGCAAAGGTATTAACCCCGTGCAATGACGACTTCTCGTCAAAACGAAAAATCTTGCCCTCGAAATCAAAACGACCCAAACGCATGGTCAGGTCATGCTGATAATTTGTCGGATAGGTGGCGACGTTCATCGATACGGATTCCCGGATGGCCTGCCGCACCTGATTCCATTTAAAATCGTTTTGATAATACTTCTTATATAAATCGCATTCGGAAATGATCGCATACTCGTCGAGCAAATTCTGATCCAGCAAATTGAGGGCGTTAAACCGCACCAGCGTATGAATCAGATTAATCCAGGATATCTGAGAATATTCCTGAGCTTGCGCGCGTCCGGTAAAGAGTGAAAAAGCAAGAAGGACAAGACAAAGAAAACGGAAAAACATGTTGCCGCTCCAAGAGGGTGAATGGCCATTATAGCTCTATCAAGGCATGCCTGACAATTTTCTTCATGACGCTCGGCAAGGCTTCTTTATCAAGCTCTTGCGGCAAGACCCAATGCCCCCTGATTTTTTTCTTTACTGCGGCGACGGCAACAGCCGCCTCAAACGTAAAATGCGTGAAAACATGCCGGACAAGCCCCTTGCACAACATCCATTTCTCCGCGCTTGGCGCGCAGTCACGAACATCCGCGAGCGTCGGTATATCCCCCTCGCGCCAAGGGCTGCTCGGCACTTCCATCATTCTGCCTAAAAGGCCGTGGGGCGAACGGCGGCGCAGAAAAACTTCGCCTTTATTATTGATAAGAACAAACGCAACGGCGCGGCGTACGGGTTTTGCTTTCTTCCTTGTTCGTCGGGGCAAAGTTTCGGATACGCCTTTTTCGCGCGCCAAGCATATGTCTCGCCAAGGGCATAAATCGCATTTCGGAGATCGGGGTGTGCATACGGTCGCGCCCAAATCCATCAGCGCCTGCGCATAATCTCCACAACGCTTCTGCGGCACGAGCGTCGCCGCAACGTCGCGTAATTTTGCTTTGGCCTTCGGCAACGGCTCCGTTATCAAAAATACCCTCGACATCACGCGCTCGACGTTGCCATCAACGACATTCGCGGATTTTCCAAAGGCAATAGCGGCAACGGCGGCAGCGGTATAGGGTCCGAACCCGGGTAACGTTCGCAATGTTTTCTCGTCCTCGGGAAATTCTCCGCCAAAATCGTCGCGCAATCTTTGCGCGCATTGATGCAGCATCCGCGCGCGCCTGTAATATCCCAAACCAGACCAAAGACGCAGCACATCATCCAATTTTGCCGAAGCAAGGCTGTTTAACGTCGGCCAACGCTTAATAAATTTCTGAAAGTAAGGGCCCACCGTTGCAACAGTCGTCTGCTGCAACATAATCTCCGACAACCAAACGCGATAACGATCGGGAGCCTCGCCCCTGCCCGCCCGCCACGGCATAACGCGGCGATGACGATCATACCAAGTCAGCAAGAGCTTAACTTCCGCATGCTTTTTGACTTTTCCCCGTTTCAAAGCCAAACTCTCCCTTATGTTCAAACCACGCACCCTAGCTGACGCCGTCGATAAAGTCGCCCGACAATCCGCAGGAAAAGACTGGGGATTGTATGCCAATTTGCTGGGTCATTGGGCGGAAATCGTCGGCACGGAATATGCTCGCGTCACGACGCCCGTAAAAATTTCGTTCCCCTTCCAGCCAAACGAACCTCAGCGAAAAAACGGCGTCCTGACAATACGCTTACCCAAAGGCTTGGCTATGGAATTCAGTTTTAAGGCTGACTTGATCCGCAGCCGCGTGAATGCCTATTTCGGTTATGAAGCCTTTTCCCGTTTAGCCTTGGACTCCGCCTCTATGCCGCCGCCTACTGTCAAAAGCGAAAAAACGGCAGACCCTGCCGCCCTTGACGCGATGAAGGAGAAAGCCAAAGCGGTTGATAGCGATGAATTGCGTGAAGCTTTGGAAAAATTCGGCGAAGCGCTGCTTATTAAAGAATAAATCAAACCATCTCATACGGCCTGTTGGAGTTCTTCTTTCAAACGGTTGAACTCCGGCACAAGCTCCGAAAGTTTAGCGACGGACTGCTCTTCATTAAGGCCTTCGCGCAAACGCATCGCGGTATCGCTCAGTTGTTTCTGCAAGAAAACCAGCTCAACCGTCGTGGCCTTGCCTATTTTGACGCCATCGGCGGCGGACGGCATAAGCTCCTCAGCTTCCGCAAAAAGCTCTTCATGCAACTTTTCGCCGGGACGAAGTCCCGTAAAGGTAATTTTTACATCCTCGTCGGGACGCAATCCGGCAAGACGAATGATCTGGCGCGCAAGGTCGGCGATTTTTACCGGCTCGCCCATATCCAGCACCAAAACCTTGCCTCGTTGATCGTCAGGCCGCGCGCTTAAAGAGGATGCCTGCAACACAAGCTCAACGGCCTCGGATACAGTCATAAAATAGCGCGTAATATCTGGGTGCGTAACGGTCAAAGGCCCGCCTTTTGCCAGTTGTTCCTGAAAGCGCGGGACGACCGATCCCGTCGACCCCAGCACGTTGCCAAAACGCACAGTGACAAACCGCGTATGACTCGAAGAAAGATCAAGCGCCTGACAATACATTTCCGCGAGCCGTTTGGTCGCTCCCATAACACTGGACGGATGAACGGCCTTATCGGTCGAAATCAGAATCATCGCCGCACAACCGTAATGCAAGGCATTATCGGCAATGATGCGCGTGCCGATAACGTTGGTCAAAAAGGCCTCACGGATGTTTTCTTCGGCAATCGGTACATGTTTAATTGCGGCGGCATGAAAAACGAGATCGGGTTTTTCTTCTACAAAAATCTGCTTGTTGCGCGCGACGTCGCGTACATCTCCGATAAGCGACCGCACGGATTGGTAAGGGAACGTTTCCCGCGTTTCCATATCGATGCGATACAGATTAAATTCGCTAAACTCGACAAGAGATAAATGCTTGGGTTCTAATGTCGCAATTTGCCGCACAAGTTCGGACCCGATTGTCCCGCCTGCACCGGTAACCAGAACGCGCCGTCCCCGGATCAGCGCACGAATATCGTTGCGATTAAGCTTCGTTTCCGGCCGCCCCAGCAGATCTTCCAAAGCCAAAGGTTGATCGCGAACGGTTAGCATAGCCGTGATATCGTTACGCACGTCGGTCATGGCAGGAAGGCGTGAAAGGCTAAGACCAAGAGAAGCGGATTGCTCGAGAATCTGGCTGACAAGGCCGCCGTTAAAACGTGAAACGGCGCGGGTCAAAATCAAACGGGACGGCGTTTTCTTTTGCTTGCGCAAATCGTCCACTATTGCAGGCAATTCGTCGATAGTGCCGATAACATGAACGCCATGAATTGTCCGTCCTACGCGTTTATTGTTTTCTCCGATAATGCCGACAACATTGTATGGCGCCTGCGGATTTACGCTCACGGCACGAAGAAAAATATCGGCCTCATCCCCTGCGCCAACAAGCAAAACTTTGACTCGCCCGGCTCCCGAACGCTCCCATAAAAGCCCCATGCGCCTTTCCCGCAGCATTCGGAATATCATCCGCGCCCCGCCTAATCCCGCCAACATAATAAACCACGCCATAAACGGAACAGTACGTGGAACGCCCTCAAGGCGCGTTGTGACAAAGGCAATGGCCAGAAAAATCGCCACGGCAAGCGTTGCGCTGCGAAGAATTTCCAATAAGTCCCTGAGCGACGCAAAAACCCAAATACTGCGGTAAAGCCCTTGCGCCCAGAACACAAACCCGCATGTTACGGTAAAAATCGACGACGCGGCGAGCGCTTGCCCAAAGGATAGTCCGTCAAAATTCCCACCAAGGCGCAAATAAAGCGCAAGCCAAAATGAAAATGCCGCGACAACAACATCATGAAAAAAAGCTAATACCCGTCGATTAGAATAAAGTGCATTCATCATTTTTGTTTACTTTTTTGAGGATCGGGCTTTCCAACGAAAGATAAAAATTCCGTATGATTTGTGGGCACGTCCACTTTATGCCTCTTCTGCATTAAAATCGCAACATTAAGGCACTCAGTTGAAGAATAACCCTGTTGTAAAAAGACATTTTTTTCATCTTGGTGCTCCCCTTTTTATCCACGCTCGACCCTATTATGACAATTATGGCAAAGGCATACGTCTGCATGAAAGCGATTTTGCAAAAAACAACTACTGTGCAAAATAGCAAATACTGTCAGCTGTTGAGCCCTTCCGTCTCTTTTCCCTGTTCTCTTGAGGTCTTGTTAGTAACCATTTTTTAGAGACTAGAGACTAGTATTCATCAGTTATAGGTCTGGAGATGGGAAATACAAAATGGATAGTCCCCATTCGGCAAGTTTTGTTGATAACGAAGAAACGGGTATACCCGATTCTGGCTCCGCGACGTCTAAGCCTCGCGCGGCGTACCCCGAGATCGTTTGTTCTTCAGTTCCTTCAGCCGATAAACTTGAGGAATATCGCCGAAGAGTCGCCGATACCAACATTGATTCTAGATCGCTCTTATCGACTGACTATTTTAACACCTTCAACTCGGTCGTCATGGTTTTGGATATGCTGCCGGATTCTCCCGAATTACTTGAGGAGATCGAACAGTGGCGCTTCGTCGATTACATCCAGCACTTTAAATCCAGCGGTCTTGATTTTGCGGAGTTAGCCATCGAAGTCTACCCTTTCTCTCCCCCCGAGCTGCGTGAAGCGTTTGAACGCAAAGCCGATGGCATCCGTATCGTCATCGAAGAGCTTCCGCACACGCTTCGCCGACTGCTCAACGCCGGCGAGAAAGGCGCTTTTTCCGACATATGCCGTACGATGGCGACGCAGTTGCGTCTTTTGATGGAAGAAGGCAACAGCATCGTTCATGGCAACCAGGCCTCCACGCAAGCGGACATCGACAAGCTGTTTTAACGCCCTCGATCGGCTGCCCGATTCTCTATGAATCCAAGTGTTTGCGTTTTCAGTACTTTTTGATAAAAGTATTATTCCTTCCTGAGTCCAATTTCTTTGCCGATTCTCCACAACAGAAAATCAAGAAATATACAATGACGCTAAGGGCCAAAACCGCTCGTCGTAAAGATATGAGGGGTAAGTATGACCAAAGCAATTGATGTCGTTCATGCTGTTGAGATGATTCCCGATGGAGCCATCCTCATGATCGGCGGCTTTTTGTCTGTAGGATGTCCGCGGCGTCTGATCGAGGAATTAGTTCGACAGGGACGCAAAAACATGACCGTTATTGCCAGCGATACCGGTCGGCCTGACGTCGGGATTGGCAAATTGATCGACGCCAAATGCGTGTCTCAACTCATCGTCAGCCATATCGGCACGAACCCGGAAACCCAGCGCCAGATGCTCACGGGAGAACTAAGGGTCGAGCTTTCCCCCCAGGGAACTTTGGCCGAACGCATTCGCGCGGGCGGCGTCGGTTTGGGCGGCGTTCTAACGCCCACGGGAGTCGGCACGCTCGCAGCGGAAGGCAAAAGTGTCGTTAGGGTCAACGGCAAAGATTATCTGCTTGAGACGCCCCTGAAAGCCGATTTTGCTTTGCTGGGCTCGCGTCGCTCCGACTATCGAGGAAATCTCGATTATTCGCTGACGGCGCGTAATTTTAATCCCATTATGGCTTTTGCGGGAGACGTCGTCATCGCAGAACCGAATGAAATCGTTCCCATAGGCGTCATCCCTCCAGACGAAGTCATCACCCCCCACGTGCTTGTCGACTATCTGATTGAACGGAGGCAACGCAATGGAAGATAGAATTCTTATCGCCAAAAGAGTTGCTCAAGAGCTCCGTAACGGCAATTTGGTCAATTTAGGAATAGGAATCCCGTCCCTTGTCGCCGATTATTTACCCAGCGGCATTGAAGTCTATTTCCAGTCGGAAAACGGGGTCATCGGGGTATCCTCAGTCCCGGGGAAAGGACTGGAAGATGAATACCTGACGGACGCAGGCGGCGTTTTTATCGGCGCGCTTCCGGGCGCATGCAGCCTCGATAGCTGCACGTCCTTCAGCCTTATTCGCGGCGGCCACCTTGACGTTACGGTTCTCGGCGGCCTGCAAATCGACGAGGAAGGCCTTCTCGCCAATTGGATGGTTCCGGACAAAATAATTCCCGGAATGGGCGGCGGCATGGACCTGGCGACCGGCGCGAAACGCGTGATCGTTGCGATGTTTCATTCGGAAAAAGGCATTTCTAAAATCGTCAGGAAATGCATCCTGCCCATCACCTCGACGCGGCGAGTCGATCTTATCGTAACGGATCTTGCCGTCATCGAGCCTACAAATGACGGCTTGGTTCTTAAGGAAACGGCGCCTGACGTAACGGTTGATCAGGTTATCGCGGCAACCGCAGCCAAATTAATTGTTCCGGGCAACGTGCCGGAGATGCCCATTATATAGGGCGTTTACCATAGTCAAAGAACCAAAAGAGCAGCAATCCTACATTTTTCCTCTCCCCTTGAGGGAGAGGATAGAAAAACCGGGCGTTACACCTTGTCCACCGAAGCCCGCAGGGCGAAGGTGGAAGTAACGCCCTGGTTTTTCTTGGTGAGGGGTAAGGCTTGATATTTCTTTCCAAAAAGGCGATTCTGCGTCCGAAGCAACAAGGACGCACACATGCCGGAACTTCACATTCATAACACGCTGTCCCGTCAAAAGGAAAAGTTCAAACCCATCGACCCGAAACGTATCGGCATGTATGTCTGCGGCCCGACGGTCTATGACTTCGCCCATTTAGGCAATGCTCGGCCCGTCGTCGTTTTTGACGTTCTGTATCGTCTGCTCAAACGCCTTTATCCGAAAGTTACCTACGTTCGCAATATTACGGACATCGACGACAAAATTATCGCCAAAGCCAAAGAAAGCGGAAAACCGATCGGAGAAATCACGAAACTGACCGCAGAGGCGTACCATGAAGACATGGCGGCCTTAAACGCCCTGCCGCCGGACATAGAACCTCTTTGCACCGAAAGCATTCCGGCGATGCTCGACCTGATCGGCATCCTGATCGCCAAAGGACATGCTTATGCAGCAGAGGGACATGTTTTGTTCAACGTGCCTTCGATGAAAGATTACGGCAAGCTCTCCCGCCGCACGCGCGATGAATTGGTAGCAGGCGCGCGCATCGAAGTTGCGCCTTATAAAAAAGACCCCGCCGATTTTGTGTTGTGGAAGCCGAGCACACCCGATCAACCCGGCTGGGACAGCCCGTGGGGACGCGGCCGCCCGGGCTGGCATATCGAATGCTCTGCCATGTCCAATCAACATCTGGGCGCAACGTTCGATATCCACGGCGGTGGACTCGATCTGATATTCCCGCATCATGAAAACGAAATTGCCCAAAGCAGCTGCGCGCATGATGGCGCGCCCTTGGCGAATTATTGGATGCACAATGGCTTCTTGACGATCAACAACGATAAAATGTCGAAGTCGCTGAAGAACTTTTTCACCGTTCGCGAGCTATTGGCAATCGCCCCGGGCGAAGCGTTGCGCTTTGCATTGCTTTCCGGCCATTACCGGCAACCTCTGGATTTCTCGACAGAGTCTTTACAAAAAGCAAAATCAACTCTCGACAAATGGTACGGTGCTTTACGAAACGCAACCGCAGCGAAGTCCAAACCGGAAGCCGTTCCGCACGCCATTGAAGAATCATTGTGTGACGATCTCAACACGCCTTTAGCCATCACCGACATCCACGAAATGGTGAACGAACTTAACCGCGCAGCTACCCCGAAAGAACAAGAGCCGATAAAAGCCCGACTGCTAGCTGCCGGAAACGCTCTGGGCCTCTTGCAGCAAGACCCCGAAGTCTGGTTCAAATGGAAACCCGCCAATAATGCGGGCCCCACGGACGCGGAAATTGAAAAGCAAATCGCGGCTCGCCTCGCCGCGCGCAAGACTAAAAACTACGCCGAATCCGACCGCATCCGCGATGCTCTGGCAACGCAAGGCGTCATTCTGGAAGACAAAGCAGGCAACACAACCTGGCGCCGGAAATAATCTCTTTTCGTCATTCCCGCGAAAGCGGGAATCCAGCGCCGCGCGTCCGCGCGGCATAAAAATTCCCTCTCCGCCACTGGGGGAGGGGGTGCCGCCGCGAAGCGGCGGCGGGTGAGGTGGCGCCGGAAATAAACACGGTACCCGTTTCCAATCTCGTCAGGCCTCACGCGAAAGCCACAGCTTACTTTGAATCCAGCCCATACGCCGCATGCAGCGCGCGCAACGCCAACTCAGTGTATTCCTCGTCGATAAGAACGGACGTGCTGATTTCCGACGTTTCGATGACCAGAATATTTATCCCCTTTTCCGCCAGCGTTTCGAACATCAGAGCCGCGACACCTGTATGGCTGCGCATGCCCATGCCGACGAGGGAAATTTTCGAAACATCCTTGTGCGAGAGAATTTTTTTGTAGCCTATGGAAGCCTTTTCGTCTTCGAGCAACTTAAGGGCGCGGTCGAAATCAGCCTTGCCGACGGTAAAGGAAAGATCGGTCTTTTTATCGCTTGACGCCGTCTGCACGATCATATCGATGTTGATCCCCGCGCGCGCCAACGGAACGAAAATGCTGGCGGCAACGCCCGGCTTATCGGCAATGCCAATTAATGTAATCTGAGCCTCATCGCGTGAGTAGGCGATGCCCGTGACGACGTTTTCTTCCATGTTATTATTTCCTTCCATAACCAAAGTCCCTGGGAGATCGCTTCCAATTTCATTAGAGAATGTCGAAAGAACCTGAACCGGCATACGATAACGCATCGCCATCTCGACCGAGCGCACTTGAAGCACTTTCGCGCCCAGCGACGACAGTTCCATCATTTCTTCATATGAAACGCGCTTCATCTTCGTCGCTTTTTCGACGATGCGAGGATCTGTCGTATAAACGCCGTCGACGTCGGTATAAATATCGCAACGATCGGCCTTCATCGCGACGGCAAGCGCGACGGCGGAAGTATCCGACCCGCCGCGCCCAAGCGTCGTGATGCGTTTGTCTTCGGTGACGCCTTGAAACCCCGCGACAACGCCGACTTCCCCGCTCTCGACGCTTTCGCGCAAAAGCGCGCCGTCAATATCGATAATGCGCGCCTTTCCGTGAGTTGAATCAGTACGAATCCCCACCTGCCACCCCTGCCATGACCGCGCGTTCATACCGCGCTGCTGTAAGGCGAGAGCCATCAGGCCAGACGTCACCTGCTCGCCCGTCGAGACAACGGCATCATGTTCGCGCTGATCAAAGCGGGAAGAGATGGAACGGCAGAACCCTATAAGCTGGTCGGTAACGCTCGCCATGGCCGAAACGACGACGGCAACCTTGTGTCCGCGCTGCACTTCCGCAGCGACTTTGGCCGCCGCATTTTTGATGCGATCGACATCGCCGACGGACGTTCCGCCGAATTTCATGACGATAAGAGACATAACCCCTCATTTGCCGTCATTCCGCAAAATTCGCATTTTTGCAAATGCAAAAAAGCGAATTTATGCGGAATCCGATTTGGTCTCTTTCTTGACAGAGCCAAACATAATTGGAAGAGTTAGAGTATTATAAATTCCATCAAATCGCACAAGAGACAACTTGAACATGCGCGCTTCCCCCAGCATCGACCAAAAAGAGGTAACCCACTTTTCCGAGCAACCACAGGATTGGTGGAACCCAGATGGCGCATGGAGTCCCTTGCACAAAATAAACCCCGCGCGGTGCGAGTACATTCGCAAAACAATTTGCGACCATTTTAGCAGCCCCCGAGATATCGTCATACCGGCGAAAGCCAGTATCCAGCGGAGCGCGTCCGCGCGACGCATGACTCAGTTCAAAAATCTCTCAATCCTCGACATCGGCTGCGGCGGCGGCTTGCTATGCGAGCCCCTCGCGCGCCTCGGCGCAAAAGTAACCGGCCTCGACGCTTCCCCAAAAACGCTGGAAGCCGCCCGCAAACACGCGAAACAAGAAAAACTCGACATCGCCTACATTGACGGCAGCGTTGAAGACTATGCTCAAGGGAAACAGAAATTTGATGTCGTCCTTGCGATGGAAATTCTGGAACATGTCGCAGACATCCCTTCCTTCCTGAAAAGCGCCGCCTCCTTGCTCAAACCGAACGGCCTCCTTATCGTCTCGACAGTCAACAGAACAACCAAAAGCTATCTTCTCGGCATTGTTGTGGCGGAATACATTTTAGGATGGGTTCCGGCAGGAATGCACGATTGGGACAAATTCATCCGCCCCTTCGAACTCGCGGCGCACCTCGAAAAAGCAGGCCTAAAACTCATCGACCTGATGGGCATGGTCTATAACCCGCTTACAGGCATATTCAGCCTTCGACAGGGAAAAGTCGGGGTCAACTATCTGGCCACAGCAATCAAAGGCGGAGGGTAGTCCATCCGGCTTTTATCTATCCTATTTGCTCCCGCAAGGCTTGGCTGGTATATGAATACGAATCTTTCTAACCCCCCATCATCATTTGAGGTTTCTCTATGTCCCCTTCCGCCAAGCATGATTACAAAGTCAAAGATATTGCCCTAGCCGATTGGGGACGCAAAGAAATAGCCATCGCCGAAACGGAAATGCCGGGTCTGATGGCGACATGCGAAGAATACGGCGCCAAAAAGCCCCTTAAAGGCGCGCGCATTGCGGGCTGCCTGCATATGACAATTCAAACCGCCGTTCTCATCGAAACGCTTATCAAGCTTGGCGCTGAGGTGCGCTGGTCGTCCTGCAATATTTTCTCGACCCAAGACCACGCAGCGGCAGCCGTGGCGGCCGCAGGCGTTCCGGTTTTCGCATGGAAAGGCGAAACCGAGGAGGAATACAACTGGTGCATCGACCAAACCATCATGGGGCCGGATGGCTGGCGCCCGAACATGCTCCTCGATGACGGCGGCGATCTGACGCTGATCATGCATGAAAAATATCCGGAGCTTCTGAAAGACGTCCGCGGCGTATCCGAAGAAACGACGACGGGCGTCCACCGCCTCTATGCGATGATGGAGCAAGGCAAGCTCAAAATGCCGGCATTCAACGTCAACGACAGCGTAACAAAATCAAAATTCGACAACCTGTATGGCTGCCGCGAAAGCCTCGTCGACGGCATCCGCCGCGCCACCGACGTCATGCTGGCGGGCAAAGTCGCGGTCGTCTGCGGCTACGGCGACGTCGGCAAAGGCTCTGCAGCCTCGCTGCGCGCGGGGGGAGCGCGCGTCATGATAACAGAAGTCGACCCCATCAACGCATTGCAGGCAGCGATGGAAGGCTATCAAATTACGACCATGGATGAAGCTGCGTCTCATGGCGACATCTTCGTCACGGCGACGGGCAATGTCGACGTTATTACGCTTGATCACATGCGCAAAATGAAAGACCGCGCCATCGTGTGCAACATCGGACACTTCGACGCCGAGATTAACATCGGCGACCTGCGCAATTATAAGTGGGAAGAAGTCAAGCCGCAGGTCGATGAAGTCGTTTTCCCCGACGGCAAACGGCTGATCGTTCTCGCCAAAGGAAGGCTCGTCAATCTGGGCTGCGCCATGGGGCATCCGAGCTTCGTCATGAGCGCCTCTTTCACCAACCAAACGCTGGCGCAAATCGAGCTATGGACGAATCCGGGCAAATACAAAAACGAAGTCTACATATTGCCCAAGACGCTCGACGAAAAAGTGGCGCGGCTGCATTTGAAAAAGCTCGGCGCGACGCTGACGGAGTTGACGGCCAAGCAAGCCGACTATCTGGGCATTTCCCAAGCAGGTCCCTATAAGGCGGAGCGTTACAGGTATTAATTAGGAAATATAGTTAATTTCCCGATGCGATGGCTATTTCCTTATTCGCCATTATGCCTTATTCAGGACACCTGTCATTGTCCTTTGCGATTCTATGGTTCCTTTGTCACTCAATTACGCCCCTTTTGCAGCCGTCGCGGCGATTGTTTTAGCCGCTGTGGTCGTGCTTGGCCTTAATATGGGCGTGCAATCGACGACGATCATCATCGTTATTCTCGCCGGCGTTACGATAGGGCTGGCATGGCTTACTTTTGCGCTCAACGGCCATCTGCATCGGCATAATTCCCAGGCAAAAAATATACGCCGCATCGCAGAGCGCATGCAGGCTATGCTGGCTTCTGTTCCCGACGCTTATTGCGTTTTTACGACGCAGGGAATTTTGCGCGAAGCCACACGGATTGCGGCGCTACTTGGCGTCAAAAAGATTTCGCATTTTGATGATCTGGTCGCTGCCATTAAAGAACCGGAAGAGTTCGTCTCCGCCTTCCGCAAAATGCAAAATACCGGCGACAGCTTCTCGCTGATCATTGCAACGGCCAAAGACAACAAAACGATTCAGGTCGTTGGCACAAGGATGCGTATTGGCCGCGAGGCTTTCTTGCTTGATATTTTATGGTTCAGCAACAACCCTTCTACAGCCAGCATTTTTGAAAACCAAAACGCTGAGCTTCTTAAAATAAACGCCAAGCTTGAGAATGTACGTGCCGTTTACGATAGAATACCCATTCCCATTTGGCGCCGCGATGGCGAACTCAATATCGTCCGCTGCAACACAGCCTATGCAAAAGCGCTCGATCTCTCGATGGATGAGGTCGTAAAGAGCCAACACGAACTGGCCTCGGCGACGGCGCGCGGCGGTAGCGGCCGTGCCTTGGCCGCCAAGGCTTTGGAAACGGGCTCCACGCAAACCGAACGCCGTCATGTCATCGTCGCGGGAAAGCGGCAACTCTTGGAGATCAACGAAACGCCTTATGAAGCTAATGGGGTCAAGGGTGTGTTCGGCTTTGCGCTTAACGTCACAGCCGAAGAAGATAAGGATATTGAGATCGATCGTCATGCCGCTTCGCAACGCGAAGTCCTTGAGCATTTGGGAAGCGCCATTGCGATATACGGCCCTGACACGCGTCTTGAATTCTATAACCGCGCCTATTTACGTTTGTGGCATGCGGAAGAATCGTTTTTGGACGGCAAGCCGACGTTCAGCGAAATTCTTGAGGATCAGCGAACGCGCCGAGTCGCGCCGGAACAAGTCGATTTTCCGCGCTATAAGCGTGAACGAACGGCTCTCTTCACTTCGCTTCTGGAACCTCGCGAAGACCTGATGTATCTGCCCGATGGCACGACCTTGCGCATTCTGGTGTCGCCGCACCCGATGGGCGGGCTTATTTTCGTGCATGAGGACGTGACTGACAAACTGGCCCTGGAATCTTCCTACAACACGCTGATTGCGGTACAAAGGGAGACGTTGGACAATTTGGCCGAAGGCATCGTCGTTTTCGGCCCTGATGGAAAAGTCGGGTTATTCAATCCTTCCGTCGCGAAAATTTGGCACGTGTCGACCGACTATCTGGCCACGAGCCCGCATGTTTCGGACATACTGGAAAAAACCAAAGCGCTGCACACTTACGACGAAGATTGGAACGACTATAAGAAAGAGGCTATCTCCTACGCACTTGACCGCAATATGCGGAAAGGGCGCATGAATCTGGCCAACGGAACGATTTTGGAATATGTGGCCGTCCCCCTGCCCGACGGCGCCGTTCTTAACAGTTATTTGGACGTTACGGATTCGATGAAAGCCGAACGAGCCTTGCGCGCCAGCAACATGGCCTTGGCGGCGGCGGACAGATTGAAGTCGGAATTTGTCGCCAACGTGTCTTACCAACTGCGGACGCCTTTGAACACGATTATGGGATTTTCGGAAATCCTCACCAATCAGTACTTCGGCTCGCTGAACGACCGCCAGATGGAATACACCCGCACGATTATGGACGCGAGCAAGAAGCTGCTTCTGTTGATCAACGACGTGCTCGATCTGGCGACGATCGAAGCCGGACGCATGGCCCTCGATCAGGAAAACACATCCGTCTCCGGTCTCTTAAACTCGGCCAAGCAGATGACCGCCGAGTGGGCGCGGCAGCAGTCGTTGGAAATTGTCATCGACTGCCCGTCCAGCACGGGCTCCTTCGAGGTCGACGTGCATCGCATGAAGCAGGTGTTGTTCAATCTTATCAGCAACGCCGTCAAATACACGCCCGCCGGAGGCCGCATTACGCTTGAGGCGCGGAACAAAGGCGAGTGGATAGAAATAACAGTGGCGGACACGGGCATCGGCATTCCGGGAAGCGATCTGGATCGCATCTTCGGCAAGTTCGAGCGCACGAATACGCAAGCGCGGCAATCGGGCGCGGGGCTTGGGCTTAGTCTCGTTAAGAGCTTTGTCGAGTTGCACGGCGGGCGCGTTGAAATCTCCAGCACGCCCCATCAGGGCACGCGCGTGACATGCTTTATCCCCGTCCATGCGACACCAACAAATGCTACAAAATAATTTTCCCTTGCCCGATCTCGCCGCAACAAAGTCTCTGGCAAAGCTCATCGCGCCGCATCTAAAGAAAGGCGACGTTATCGCTTTGGAAGGCGACCTTGGCTCCGGCAAAACGGAATTCGCCCGCGCTTTGTTGCGCGAATTCGTGGTTCAGGGCGACGTACCAAGCCCTACTTTCACGCTTTTACAGACGTATGAAACGGATAAATTTCTTGTCTCCCATTTTGACCTCTACCGCCTGAAATCCGAAAACGAACTTGACGAACTCGGCTGGGATGATGCGCTCGCTGATGGCGTTACATTAGTTGAATGGCCCGAGCGCGCTGCAGGCAGATTGCCCTCAAATCGGCTCACGCTTCGCTTCACGCTAGATCAGGACGGCAAGCGAAGCTGCGCTCTTGAAAAGCACGGGAGCTGGAAAAACAGGAATTTTTAAAATCTAGTCTGACTCAGGATAATGACAGCCCTCGTTCGCGCAGCCAGAAGGATTTTGCGTGTTCCCGCCGCTATTTTGCCCGCCATTAGTTGTCGATGTCTTTCCGCCGCTTTGTTGTTGGGAAGATCCCGACTGTTGTGCGGCGGTAACACCGAACATTTGCGTTCCGGAGAAAAATTGAAAGAAAAGAAAAAGAAGAACCATCAATACGATGGGAACCCCGATGAGCCCGCAACCAAGAGGCGCTAGAATCGGCATAAGGGGTTTCAGGATTTTAGTAATTCCAAGAAATTCGAGAGGCCCCCCCAATAATTTACTAAGAAAGTCTTGAGACTCTTCAGCCATGGCGATTCCCCTATTGTTTTGTCGGCTCTGTCGCTGCCTTCATCGGATGCATACTTAAGCACAGACTCATAAATGCACGACAAACGGATAACGAAAAACGCAGTTATTATAACCTTAAAACGGACATATTGCCAATTCATGAAATTGGGCGCCTCCTTCCGATAATCCCTCAAATCTATTGAAGTTTTAAAGCGCGTTGTTATATTCCGCGCACGTTTCACCGACACCTACGCACAAAACAGGAGCCCCCAATGGCCGACCAAAAGAACGACATTCTCAACCGCCTCAAAAATGGCCTCAGCGCCGCGCGTAGCGTTTATTCAAAGAACCCAAGCCTGCACACCGGCCAGAAGCCGAAAATCGCCGTCGTAGGCTGCTCGGATTCCCGCGTTCCGACGGATGTCCTTTTTGACGCCAAACCGGGCGAGCTCTTCACGTTCAGAAACATCGGCAATTCGCTTGAGGACGAAAACAATCCCAAGAAGCTCGGCGCGGATGCCCTGAAATTCATCACCTACGCCAACCACCTTGGCGTCGAAACGCTTGTCATCCTCCCGCACGGAAAATGCGGATGCATCGCCAATGCCTGCGCCTGCGCGGAAGGCCATGGACACGGGCATGGCCTAGAAGCGGATATTCTTAAAGACATGGGCAATAAAAAGAAATTCGCCGTCGATCTCGTTAAGAAGGAAGGCGCCTCCGCCTATCTTTCAAGCCGCGGGCTTCCGGCGGGCGACCAGCTCCAAGCCGTAGAAATCGCGCACGGATTATTGATGGCGGATATGGCAAGAGAGCATCTGAAAAAGCTGAGTTCTTCCATGACCGTCGCCGTCGTCTATTTCGACGTCGCGACGTGCGACGCTTACGCGGTGTTCGGAACGGACGGAAAATTCCAGAAGATCGTTTAATAAGGGCATTACTTTCAAAAAAACGCCTAAAGGGCTGAAAATTAGCGATCTTTTTACTATAAAAAGTAACCAATTGTTACCCATTTTGCCCTAAATTCATTGCAGTTCAGGGGCGCGCCGCTATAGTTCGCATGCATTTTTATTAATACGCACTTTTCAAATACAGGAGACAAAATATGGCTTCGCAAATACCTTCTGCGTCCGATGTGCTCAATATTTCAGAGGGAATGGATTATATTAATTCCGAATATTCCCAAAACCCATCCCTGCGCACTGGTCAGAAGCCTCCTGTTGGCGTTTTGTGCTGTGCAGATTCCCGCCTTCCGCCTGAGGCTCTCTATGGCGTGGGCCCGGGCAAAATTTTTATCCTGAGAAATATTGGCAATTCTGCAGAGAATTCCGATGCTCTTAAAGCCGTAATCAAGGACAAAAATGGAGCTCTCACAGAAGAGGATCTTGTAAAACTGCTTGAGGACGGACATCAACTTCTCAGCAAGGAAGCAAAACATTATTTCACCTATGCCGTTCATCTGGGGGTAAAGGAGTTTAAAGTCCTTGGTCACGAAAACTGCGGATGCATAAACAATGCATATAATTGCAACTGCGGGAAAGACCACGGACACGACCACGCTTCTGGGCCGGAAAACGATATTATCAAAGAAATGGGGAACGATAAAAGCTTTGCAACGTCACTTATCAGCGAAGAAGAGTCTCCCGCCTATCTCTCGAAACTAGGGCTTCGCATCAGCGGAGATCCGGTTAAAGACCACATTCGGGCCATTACGATTAAACACGCCAACTTTCAAAGAATGCTCGTAAGCGCATTTATCAAAACCTTGAAGAAGGATTATCCCATAAACGTATCTGTTGATTTTCTTGATCTCGCAGCAGACCCTAGCGTCCTCTATTCCTTTTCCAAGGAAACAGGCTGTTTTTACGATGCTTCTCTAAAAACGCCGCCCAGTCGTCATATTCCTGATCCGCAAAACAACCCTAAACATAATAGCTAAAGAGGTTTCGGCGCTTATTTGAGGGAACTACCGCTCGTTTCTTTTCTTATCCAATCCAAATATTCTTCGCTGCCTGCCACAACGGGCACGGCGACGATGCACGGGCATTCGTAGGAATGAAGCTCTTTAACGCGCTTCTGGAATGCATCGAATTGATCCGACCTGATTTTAGCGATCATCGCACATTCTTCCGAATGTCTGATTGTTCCCGCCCATTTATAAACCGACAAAATGCCTGGGAAAATATTGACGCACGCCGCCAATTTTTCCTCGACAAGCGCAAGAGCAATCTTGTCGGCTTCATCGCGCGAAGAGGCCGTCATATAAACCGACAAAAATTCGTACATCACAAAGCCTTTAAGAAGGCATCCATATCCTCGGGCGCCGAAAGGGGCGTCGCGACAATATCTTTATCGATGCGTTTGGTTGTATTTGTCAAAACCCGTCCCGCCCCGCACTCGGCCAGCGACGTCACGCCTTGCTCTTTCATGAAAAGAACGGTCTCGCGCCAACGCACGGAGCCTGTCACCTGCTTGACCAGCAAATCGCGGATAATCGCGGGATCGCTCACCGCCTGCGCTGTGATATTGGCGACGACGGGGACAACGGGAACCTTCACTTGCACTTTTTCCAAAGCCCCGCGCATAACATCTGCGGCAGGCTGCATCAACGCGCAATGGAACGGCGCGCTGACGGGCAGTTTGATGCTGCGCTTGAACCCTCGCTCGACGGCAAGCGCAATGGCGCGATCGACCGCCGCATTTGTACCGCTTATCACGACCTGTCCCGGAGCATTGTCGTTGGCAACGGCGCAAACCTCGCCTTGGGCGGCAGCCGCAACGACCTCATGCGCTGTCCCTAAATCGATGGCGATCAAAGCCGCCATTCCGCCCGCGCCGACGGGAACGGCCTTCTGCATCGCCTGTCCACGCGTCCTCAGCAATTTTGCCGTATCGGAAAGCGTCAAAGCCCCGGCAGCGCACAAAGCCGCATATTCGCCGAGGCTGTGCCCCGCCACGAATCTTGCCGCTTCGGGAAGACGGAAATGGCCTTGCTTATCCAGAACGCGAATGACGGCCATGCTGACCGCCATCAGGGCCGGCTGCGCATTTTCCGTCAGCATCAAATCATCGGCAGGCCCCTCGAATATCAGCTTGCTTAAATTTTGACTTAAGGCCCCATCAACCTCTTCAAAAACCTCGCGAGCCTCGGCAAAAGCGTCAAACAAAGCTTTCCCCATGCCGACGGACTGACTGCCCTGCCCCGGAAACACAAGCGCTCGCGCCATAGAAATACCCCAAAAAAAATAATTAATAGATCAGGCCTCTTTGCAGAACCCGCTCGGACGAGGGGAATGCGAGAAGCCCACGGAGCGGAGGATCGGAGCGTACTTTCTTGTACGTGAGGATCCGAGCACCGGAGCGACGAAGCAGACCCCCGTCCGAGATAGGGTTAAGCAAGAGGCCACTCATTAAGGCACTTGTCAAATTATAGTCAAGCGGGTCTATTACCCTATATTCGTCATTCCCGCGAAAGCGGGAATCCAGCGCCGTGCGTCTGCACGGCATAAGAATCGATATGAGAAAAACAGCAGCAATAAGGAACTGTTATGTCGAAACTCGCTATCCGCCTGAACCAACTCGCCGGCCACCGCATCCTGTGCATCGGCGATCTCATGCTCGACCGATACGTCTATGGGCAAGTCGACCGCATCTCGCCCGAAGCGCCTATTCCCGTATTGCATGAGCACCGCCTGACGGCATCCTTGGGCGGAGCCGGAAACGTCGTGCGCAATATCGCGGCGCTAGGCGGCCGCGTCGACGTCATTGGCGTCATAGGCTCCGATCAGGACGGAAAAGACCTGATCAAAGAATTCAAGAAATTATCCGGCGTCACGGCCAACCTGATAACCGATTGCTCCCGCCCCACGACGCAGAAAACGCGCTTCATCGCCGGAAGCCAGCAATTGCTGAGGGTAGACCGCGAAAACGCAAAGCCGATAACAGGAGACATCGAAGAAAAAATCATGGCCAAGCTTCCGACGGCGATTAAAAACGCCAAAGCCGTCATTCTGTCCGATTATGTCAAAGGCGTCCTGACGCCGAAAATTATCGCCGAGACCATCCGCCTTGCGCGGAAAGAGAAAAAGACAGTTATCGTCGATCCCAAAGGCCGCAATTTTGGAAGATACAAAGGAGCCTCCTATCTGACTCCAAACCGCAAAGAATTGTCGGAAGCCGTGGGCAGCCCGATTACAAACGTCGCCGAAGCCGAAACCGCCGCGCGTTTCCTTATCCGCGATTTCGGTATTGGCGCCGTCCTTGTTAAATTGGGCGCCGAAGGCGTGTGCCTCGTTCAAAAGAACAAACCGGCTCTTCATTTACACACCAAAGCGCGCGAAGTGTTCGATGTTTCCGGCGCGGGCGACACCGTCATTGCGACATTGACGTTGGCTTTAACGGGAGGTTTTGATCCGGCGGAAGCGGCGGAACTCGCCAATATCGCAGGCTCGATCGTCGTCGGAAAAGTCGGAACGGCCTCTGTCACCCGCGACGAGATTTCGCGCGAGCTTGTGCACGGAGAAACCCGCCAAGCCGAAGACAAAGTCGTTAGCTTTTCTGCCATTGCCGATATGGCGGAGCGCTGGCGCAAACAAGGACTCAAAATCGGTTTTACGAACGGCTGCTTCGACCTTCTGCATCCCGGCCACATCTCTCTGATACGCCAAGCGCGCGCCGCGTGCGATAAATTGGTTCTTGGTCTCAACAGCGACGCGTCGGTGAAACGCCTGAAAGGCAAGATGCGCCCGATACAAAACGAAGCGGCGCGTAGCGCCGTCTTGGCGTCGTTGGCGGATATCGACAACATCGTGATTTTTGGCGAGGACACGCCGCTTAAGCTTATCAAAACGTTCCGCCCGGACATTCTCGTGAAAGGCTCGGATTATACGATAGATAAAGTCGTCGGCGCGAAGGAAGTGCAAAGCTGGGGCGGCAAAGTCGTCCTCGCGCAGTTGATCAACGGCCAAAGCACGACCAAAACCATCGCGAAGATGAAAAAATAAATTATACCAACGATGCAAGGAAGAAACTCGCTTAGGTCACGAGCGGTTGCGTGGAGCGCGGCACGGAAAAGTAGGTATTTCGACGAGAAACAAGCGGAGCGCAGAGCGAGTGATGTCATGCTTCTTAGCGCTGCGTTCCCGGCATTCCCCTCACAAAATCCGAGCGATTCAAGGGGAGCTGTCTTCCGTTGGTCAATGTTTTCGGCCCCTCAATGAACCCCGTCCCATCGCCAAACGGGGGCAGGATTTTTCTAATTCCGGACGTCATGGCCTTGCTTGTAACATCGATGGTAACACCGATCAGCTTCACGCCCGCGCCGTAACTCAATTCAAAATCTCTCGGATCGACAAGCTCCGCCGTTTTAGGATCCTTCAAATCCCGAAAACGCACGAACACAGGCAGCTCCTGTACTTCTTCCATGCTGCTCGTTTTCATATTATTGAAGAAACGAACGCCCTCCGGAGTTGCACTCCCTCCTTGACGCTTAAACGTATCAAATAAGACCTGATACGCATAATTGGCATTTTTCGGAGAGCGCATCAATGCAAACAAAGTCCCGCGCGATCCAAGACCGACCATGACCGCTTCGCCTTTTACGTTAATGGACGTGCCGCCCATAAAGTCGGGGCCGGTTTTAACCGAAACCTCGCGCATGGCAGAGCCGGTTCTAATACCCATCGGCGTATCCACCGAAACCGTCATGCGATAGCGCCAAACACCGAACGGGTAGCTGATGTTCCAAAGCATAATTGAAGCGATGGTAACAAAAATTAACGCAATGATGGTTTTCATGACTCACCGGATTTGAGTAAAGATAAATCCTAACGACAACCGCCCCTACTTCGTCCCGCCCTTTTCAGGCGGCGTTATAATAACAATCTCATTAGGCTTGGTGTAATTAAGCGCTTTTCTGGCCTGCTCATCGAGCAAATCGGGATCCGTGCTTTCGGGGCGAATAAGGCGCACGCGGCGTTCAAGGGCTTCGCGCTCTTCGCGTAATTTCTCAAGGGTTTCCTCGGCGGTAACGGTTTCGTTCTGCAAATGCACCTTGGTGACCCAGCCGCGCTCGCCTTCGACGGTGTGGTACAGAAAATATCCGACGATGCAGGCGCCTATAACCGAAACGACAATTCGCCATGTGCGCCGGGCAACCACCGCCTTAGCCCATCAGGATGGAATTGCCGCCAAATCGCGCGGCGCGCCCTAACTGCTCTTCAATGCGGATAAGCTGGTTATATTTGGCCAATCTGTCGGTACGCGAGACGGAGCCGGTCTTGATCTGGCCGCAATTGGTCGCGACGGCCAAATCGGCGATAATGGGGTCTTCCGTTTCGCCCGAGCGATGCGATACGACGGCGCGGTAGCCCGCCTTGTGAGTCATTTCAATTGCTTCCAGCGTCTCGGACAGCGTGCCGATTTGATTCAGCTTGATCAGAACAGCGTTCGCAATGCCGCGTTCGATGCCGTCGGCGATGCGCGCGGGATTCGTGACAAACACGTCGTCGCCGACAATCTGGATTTTATCGCCGAGCGCCTCGGTCATCATTTCCCAGCCGTCGTAATCGTCCTCGGCCATGCCGTCTTCGATCGAGAAAATCGGATAGCGCGAAACGAGGTCGGCGTAATAACGCACCATCTGTTCCGAATTAAAGACCTTGCGTTCGCCCGCCAGCTGATAGCGCTTTTCCTCGTAAAAAGACGACGCGGCGGCATCAAGCGCAAGCATCACGTCTTCGCCCGGCGTGTAACCGGCCTTTTCGCAGGCGCGCAAAATAAGGGAGAGTGCTTCGTCCGTCGATGCCAGATTAGGCGCAAAGCCGCCTTCGTCGCCGACGTTTGTGTTGTGATTGACTTCCTTAAGAAGCTTCTTCAGCGAGTGAAAAATCTCCGATCCCATGCGAATGGCGTCCGAGCACGTTTCCGCCCCTATTGGAGCAATCATGAATTCCTGAATATCGATGGGATTGTCGGCATGAGCGCCGCCGTTGATGATGTTCATCATCGGCACGGGCAGCAAAGAAGCGGATACGCCGCCGATATACCGATACAACGGCAATTTGGCTTCCTGCGCCGCCGCGCGCGCCACGGCAAGGCTCACGCCCAAAGTCGCGTTCGCGCCGAGGCGCGATTTGTTAGGAGTACCATCAAGTTCGATCATCGCCGCGTCAATCGCAGTCTGATCTGCTGCTTCCGAGCCGATGACGGCTTCTGAAATCTCTTCGTTGACCGCCTCGACGGCCCGAAGCACGCCCTTGCCCCCGAACCGCGCCGGATCGCCGTCGCGTAATTCGACGGCTTCGTGGGTTCCAGTCGATGCGCCCGAAGGCACGGCAGCGCGTCCCATGGCTCCGCTTTCAAGGGTGGCATCGACTTCGACCGTGGGATTGCCGCGGCTATCGAGGATTTCGCGACCATGCAGCGCAACGATATGGGACATAAGGCCTCCGAAAAATATTGGGTTTGTAGAACACCATAATTTGGCTGAGAAAACAAGAAAACGATGCTGTTTACCATCCATCAAATCGTTAAAAAGCCTCGTCATTCCGGAAACCGCGCTTTTGCACCTTGCAAATGCGCGGTTATCCGGAATCCGATTTGTTCCCTTAAATTCCCTCAGCCCCGCAGAAGAAATAGTGACAGAATACCAATAATATCTTCCCTCTCCCCTTGCGGGCGCGAAACGGCAGTTACCATAAGGGCATTAGTAGTGATAGCGCGGAAGTAAATACTTGGGCTTACGATCAGTAAGCCCATAGTATTTACAGGTGAGGGGGCATTCTCGTTCTCTCTGGAAACGCGGAGAAAAACAGGCTAACATGCCTCATTATTTAGTCAATTTTCAGGTTTTATGATGTTTCAACCCGCCACACCCAAAGCCGCGCAACGCCCGCTCAGCGAGCTTGATTTCATGGACGTCTACGTGCGTCTGGATGCTCCCTCCACCCCGCATTATCGGGCGGGATATAACGGCGTGATCAATCTTCCCGACGTCGATCTGCCGGAAGAGTATTCCGCCGACGCGGCGGCCTTGGCGGCGTATTTGCGCGAACACTTCACGGGCATTGAATCGGCCATCGATTACCGAGGCACGCGCCTTAGGGCAACGCGGCTCGAAACGGGACGCGGAGAGATATGGGCAGCCTTGCGCCGCGTTCAGGATCGCCCCTTCCCGCTTGAAAAACTGGGCGTCATTCCGCAGTTGTTGCCCTTGTTGCAAGATTTAGGAAACAGAAGCGGTCTCATCCTTGTTTGCGGCGCGTCGGGCCAAGGAAAAACATCGACTGTTTCCTCGCTTTTGCTGCGTTACCTCGAAACTTACGGCGGGATAGGATTTACGCTTGAAGACCCCGTTGAATACAACATGGAAGGCCGCTGCGGGAAAAACGGTTATTGCTATCAGACGGAAATTCATGAGGAGTCCGACTGGGGCGCCATGTTAAAACGCGCGTTGCGCTGGCATCCCCGCTATATCGCCGTCGGCGAGATCCGCACGCCGGATGCTGCCAATCAGGTGCTTCGCGCAGCAACTTCCGGCCATACGGTTTTGGCAACGATGCACGCCGGCAGCATGGAAGAAGCGCTCGAAGGCCTTTTGCAATTGGCTGAACAGGAACTCGGCCCGCGCGCGCTTTTGTTGCTCGCGGCGGGACTGACCTGCGTCATCTATCAGGCTTTTTCGTCTTCGGGTTTGTTCACGCAATTCATGATGACCGAACTCGATAATCCGGGCTCGCCCCTTCGCGCCATGATTCGCGCGCGCCGCATCGGCCAGACCCGCACCATTGCCGACCAACAAATGGCTAAATTGATTCAGAACGAACAAATTTTTTAATTTGCGTCCCACATTTTTTCTTTCGTCATCCCCGCGAAGGCGGATCCCATTTTCTTTTTCTTAGCTTGTCCCAAGCGTTTGGAAATAATTCTAACAGCTTGTACTGTCCTTAATTCCATCTCCTTAAACAGACTGCCCATCACCATATCGTTTATATTCTTCACGTCGGCTTTGCCGCATTCGGCGTGTAGTCTTTTTCGATGCTGCACCAATGCGCGCCGAGTTTTTTGATGGGCAGGCGATAAAGCATCGGCGCGCGCCCATAGATTCCGATCTCGATCGATTCGCCGATGCTGAGCCGCGCCCACGCCTCATTGGCATCGGGCCACGTGGGGAAAGTCTCGACAAGAGACGGAATGGTCACGTAATGAGTGCCGTCGATGCCGTGATAGGCATTCCAGTGCGCATGCCCGTTGACGCACAGAATGACCTTCCCGCTGCGTTCGATGACTTCGCGAATAGCCTCTCCCTGCGCCGCCGGATACCCGGCATGATGCGGGTAGGCCTTATCAAAATAGAAATTGCCTTCCATGCTGCCGTTATCGAGGGGTACATGAGTAAAAATGACAACCGGCAAAGTCGTCGCCTTTAAATCCTCGCGCAGCCAGTCAAGATCGCGCATATCAAGGGTGAATCCTTTTGTCTTATCGAGAACCGGATGCGTATTCCAGAAAACGAGATGGAATCCGTTTATGTCCAAACTTCTCGAAACCAGCGATCTGCCGAGAATTTTTTCGTTATCTTCAAGCGAAAGCCCGTCCAAATCATGGTTTCCGAGAATATGATAAACCTCTCCCGGTATCTTGGCGCGCAAAGCGTCGCAAACTTCTTTCATCAGGACGCCGGGCGCTAAGTCGCGGGAGGAAGACGTCCTGTCGCCCATTTCGACGCAAACGTCCGGATTCAGCTCACGAACAAACGCACCAAAACGATCGAGCAGCAGCAAGGCCTCCGATCCTTTTTTTGTTCCCCGATCAGGCCCAAAATGAATATCCGTCACAAGAGCAAGCGTAAGTTTCGTCATTCCTTAATCTCGATAACCTTAAACAAGCTTCCCATCTGCTCATCATCTATAAGACGGCCTAGCGCAGAGTCGATTTCAATAGCCTGCTTGTCCGTTGCGTGTGTCTTGAGACTATTGGCGCGTATTTCAATGCCGCAATTTTTCAAAAACTCGCCCTGCCCTACAACCTGCGATACCCTCGCCCCGCCCTCGCTCGCCGCCCGCGACAAAGCGGCAAAATCGATATGCACGGTCAAATCGACCTCGCCCGGACGTTCGAAAACATCAGTCGCCGCATGGCGCGAAACCGCCTGAACCGTGGAAGAGCCCGAAGGAATCATATAGCCGTAGTCGATCAGCAGCATCGCTCCCTTTCGGGAAACAATTTCGCGGGAAAGCTCGCGCACAAGAGACTGCGCCTGGGGACTAAACTCGAAAACCGCTCCGGGCATAGCCCCGCTTCGGGTAGGCGGAATAAGTTTGTTCTCCATTTCCGTCAAAGGCCTAAGAGCCATAGTCAAAGCGCCGTTTTCAACCGTCACCATGCGTTCGGCCCAGCCCTGGAACGTCTTTTCAAATTGGCGCACCGGCAGGGCATCCAGAAATTCATTGGCAATAATAAGAACCGGCATCTGGGGAATTTGCGATATATCGTCGATATATTGCGGCGCATAATCCTTGAGAGCCTCTTGCTGAAGTTTGCGCAACGTTTCATTGCTATCCACCAAATAAAGCTTTTTGGCCGCATGAAACCCGCCCACTTTTGCCGTAGACCTCAAAATATCCTGCATCATCGTGCCGCGCCCCGGCCCGAACTCGACCAAGGCAAAGGAATCCGGACTCCCAATTTCTTTCCAGGCTTCGACGCACCAAACGCCCAACATCTCGCCGAACAACTGGCTGACTTCGGGAGACGTAATAAAATCGCCTTCGCGCCCCAAAGGCTCGTGTGTCCTGTAGTAACCATATACGGGATGCATCATGGCAAGTTCCATATAGGCAGCCATCGAAATCGCGCCCTGCGTAGCAATAATATCGCGAATGACGTTCTCAAGCGCGTTCATGCTTTTTCCCCTTACCTGATTGTGCGAGAATGAGGACGCCCGCGATCGCCATAGGCACACAGAGAAGTTGTCCCATTGTCGCGCCCGCAAAAAGAAAACCCAGTTGTGGATCTGGTTCACGGAAGAACTCAATCCCGAAGCGCATGATAGCATAGAGCGTCAAAAACATACCCGAAAGAAAGCCCGTCCGTGCGCGAATTTTAGGCATACGCGACAGAACAAACATAATAAGCAGCAACAAAAGCCCCTCCGCCGCCGCTTCGTAAAGCTGGCTCGGATGCCGGGCAACGGCGCCACCCTGCGGAAAAATAACGCCCCACGGAACGCTTGTTTCCCTGCCGAACAACTCGCCGTTGACAAAATTGGCAAGCCGCCCCAACCCAAGGCCTATCGGCGTCACGCAGGCCAATATATCCGTAAAGGCGAAGAAGGAAATCTTCTTCTTTCGGGCAAAAACGTACGCGGCAATAATGACGCCAAGCATGCCTCCATGGAAGGACATGCCACCGTGCCATATCTTCAGCGCTTCCAAAGGATGAGTCAGATAGTCGCCGAAATTATAAAATAGAATATAGCCCAAACGGCCGCCCAGAATAATTCCGACAACGGCCCAGCTCAAGAATTCGTCATAATGCTTCGGGCGCGGCGCGCGGGAATCCTGCTTCGCCAACGCCATGCACCACTGCCAGCCCGCGATAATGCCCGCCAGATAGGCAAGCGCGTACCAGCGCACAACCAAAGGGCCGATGGAAAAAGCGACAGGATCGATACCGGGAAAAGTCATGGAAGCTAAGGGGTCAGCATTCAGGGATCAGCATTTAGGGAATGATACCCGCGAATGAATTTTCTTTATACTGAAATTTGAGACCCCCTGACTCAACAATAAATTTCGTCATCCCCGCGAAGGCGGGGAGGTAGATTCACATTCCAAGTGCAACAGATGGAACTGACGGGAAAATACCTCGTTTGGGGTTTTAAAGCCAAGGCATTTTCTTGGAGTGGCATTAAGTATATGGGCGAGATGTCGAACGTCGAAGGC
>JBAZNY010000015.1:0-41783 GCA_041649025.1 Bdellovibrionales bacterium
CGTTCGTCCATAACCGAACTCTCCTTCCATGGCATTCCGGCCTCCTTCTCCTGCTGCATCAGGAGAAAAAGTGTAACCCATGTGTCCGGTACAAAACGTCACCTATGTGTCAGAACGTTCAAAGCCCGATTGGGGGCTTTTTTTATGATGGCATTGCCGATTGAACCGACGAGAAGTAGGTTCACGACAAGTCCTTCATTAACGCGAGGCGGACGCAAGTACGCCTCGCGCACACAAAAAAGTTAGGACGCAGGCGCCACGAGCGACCCCGAGGCTGGCTCTGCCGCCGAGGGGGAGAGAGAGTAATTCCTATCGGCAGCACCATTCTCTTCGCATAGATATTGGCTTAATGCCTCATTTTCCCCAAAAGCGCCTTCTGCATAAAAAGGCAGAACGTTGCGTGAACCATTGGCAAAAGTGGGGGAAAGATTACTTCGAAAAAAGATCCAATTCCTTCTGGCTCTCTTTCTCGTCACTCACAAAAGCTATCATCTCCATAATCGCTTTGTTTGCGTTCGCTATACTAATTGCGATTTCTGGATGATCCCGCCTAAATATTCTAAATATTTCATCGGCGAAAGGTTGGCCTATTTGCTCTATATCCGCAAAATCTAGGGACACTTCAGAAAAATCATTAAATCTAGCTAGCAATCTCTTGGCTTGTGAGCGTGAGACAAATTGCTCCCCCGGATACTGGGCTAATTTAATGGGCACATGTGTTTTTCTGAACCGCAAATCATCTCCCCGAAATTTTTCAAACACATCTTGCGTTGTCCATTCTGCATCCGTCCTGATAAGCATCGTAACCATTGTTCCCTTACGATCAGCGAGGCGATCATTTACCTCCACAAGCCAATCATCCCCATCTCTTTTTGCTCTCGAATAAAATAAATTCCCCGATCTAATCTGGAATCTATCAAACATTCTTGATGTAAAATATATCCCCTCCCCCGCATGGTTTCTTTTATCAGAAGTAAGCTTTCCTTTGGACAACTCCAAAAGAGCTGTCCTTGGATCAGCAAGGTTAAAATCTTTTTGTATCTTTTTAAAAATGCCGACGCCTCTATCAATCACCATCATCTCTACATGGGTGTACGTTTGGCGATATAAAATAAATACGTCTTGGCTTGTTGCGTGAGCGAGAACGTTGTTCAGCATTTCTGTAAAGCCATACTGACAAAGTTCTATAATGTTTTGTTTAACCCTTCCATTCATCAGAGGGAAAATTTTCTCCCTCCAAACGGTGTCTTCGTTCCAAAGATAATCAATCGATAAGGTATATGTCTCTTCAACTTGTGGTTTTAATTTATATCGACGAGCAGAGGTTTTCCCCGAAAAGGATAACAAGCCTTCTCTTACAAGTTTTTCCACATAACCAAGAATAGTTGGTCGTGAACGAGCAAACTCTCCCATTGTTAAAGAAACAATGGAGGTTGGATGATTGCCCACATTTCTAAGAATAAACTCCCGAACAAGTGGGTCTTGTCTGCTTTTGCGTAACATCCTGTAAGCCTTATCTCATAAGCTTGTTATGTTTAACGCTACGCCTTGTAATAGATAGCATGATAACTTGTAATACTTAGCCAACATCTTTGTAAAGGATAACAAAAGGCTCTATAAAGGATTGCAGTCCAACCCGCTGAAATTAAATATAAAACAACCTTACTGCCATTATTTCGTATGCTGAATTGTGGGGGATCAATACTTTCATGGATAAGAAAAACAAGGAAACAAAATTGCCGCTTTCTACTGTTAAGTTTATCAACATTTCCAACATCCCCCGCTTGATAACGTAGGGAACTTTTAACATCGGAATGCCCCAACCGTTCCATGATGGTACGAAGAGAAGCCCCTTGAGCGTTTAGCTGGGTTCCGGCTGTGTGCCTTGCCATGTGGGGCGTAAAAACGACTCCAACCTTATCCCGCAGGGGAATGAGCCATTTATAAACACCGTAACGTGTGCGCCACGGAAAGACATGTCGAGACGGCGCAAAAGTCTGTTGCGTTTTGTGGACGGACTTTTTTGACCTTCTTCTTCCCGTTATTGGTTGTCGAATTGAGAGCGAACGGCTTCGAGCCCCATTTTGTTGATGCGATAGGGCTTCCCGTCTTTCGATGAGATAAGGCGTTTGTTCTTGAGTTTTTTAAAGACAGCCAAGGTGCAATCAACCAGAACATACCCGTCGCGGGTATAACATTCGACTGCGCCGATGCGCCCCCGCTCGTCGCGGTAATGCACAATGCGGCCGCCTTGGGCAAGGACGTGAAGCGTCCTTTGTTCCAGTTTGGATATATTCATGTTGAAGATCTCTGAGCAGTAATCAGTTGCACAAACCGGCCAAGCATCAACGATGCCTGCCGATATTTCGTACAGGTTGATAACCGCAGCCCTTTTGGGACTTTCGGTTACCGGATTACTGCAATCTCCAACATCCAGCCTCGGTAAAAGAGTTTGCCTGCAAAATCGCAGGCGAGGTTAGTTTAGCAAACGGTTTTTTAAACAGCAATCGCTCTTGCGAAGCAGGAAGCGGTTGAGGGACGAGAGAATGTAATTCCTGAGGCAGCATCCCGCCTCGGTACAAACCCTTACTTTTTGTTCCTCTGGCTGCCGTAAGCGGCGAGATAAACGGAGAGGGCGACGACGACCAGAAGAAGGCCGGAAAACAGCTCGTACAGCACGAGCAGTTTTGTGACAACATGATCCGGCTTGATATCGCCGTATCCCACCGTGGCAATTGTTATGCCGCTGAAATAGAGGGCGTCCACAAAATTTTTGAGCGGGGGATCGAAGAAAGCGGCGGGAAAAAGCCTGGGAAGAAGATAATATATCTCTCCGAAATTTATGAGCAGCCCCATATAGCTGCGCATGGCCATTTTTACGCGCTGCCCTGTTGTCAGCGCCGTGGAGGATTTGGCAAAGTCAAGTTCGCGGCCGACGTCATGCAGAAGCGCGCAGACAATCTCATTGCAGCGGGAACAGGCGACGATAAAGACGACCCAGCCGAGCACCAACGGAAGAGCGTTTTGGGGAAAAAGCGAAGAAGAAACGATTCCCAGCGTGAGGGCGATGAAAATATCGTACCGGAAAAAATCGCGATTCCATTTCAGGAGCAGGTCGGCTTTGCCTTGCGCGTTCTTGCGCCTGTCTTTCAGGCCGTCTATCACAAGCCGCGTCGGAGAAAGCAGCAATACGATGATCTGGGAAAGAGTTTTCATGCTGTCCGTGGGCGCCTTTGTCGCCGCCCATCCTTTCGGAGTCAACATAGCATGAATCTTCGCCCCGAGTGAGCGCTTGGACTGCGTGGCAGCGAAGGGGAAAGAGAGAGAGTAACTCCTATCGGCTGCGCCCGTTCTTCAAAAAAACGCCTAAAATTGAAGTGCCAGATTTATTCCGCCGAAGCGGTCTTGGCCGTGTTGGCCGTAGAATTCTTTTGTGCGCTGGGTAACCGTAAAATCAACACGAACGCGCGAAGCCCAGAAAAGCGACGCGCCGCCCATAAAATCCGTCACAAAAAGTTTTTTATCGACGCTTGGGCTGTTCTCAAAACTGTTTCCGTCCAGAAAAATGTTGCGCCCGACAATCCGGCTTTGCATGCCCGCAAAAACATACCAACCAAGCTTGCCGTTCAGTTTATCCGAATTGAACCAGCCGGTCCCAGACAGGCTTGGGCGAATGCGGTTCGGTCCATAATCCGCCTTTAAATTCTGGCCAAAACGAACAATGCCGCCCACCTGACCGTAAGTTAGAATGTTGCCGACGCTGATCCCAAACTCAGGAATTGCATCAACGGCAAGATTGCCGGTTAACGGCTTCTGAAAGCGTCCTTTGCGTTCATAGCTCGCGATAAAGCCAGGCTCGGTTTTAATCTGGTTCTTCCACCCTAACGCCCGAGAAACATCGATAAGCTGGTGAAAATCGTTTTGCGTCATAGCGCCCAACGCTGCTGCCCCTACAACCCCTAAAAACAATTCGGCATTTTCAAGCGTCTCGTAGCCTCCTCGATCGGTTTCCTGAAGCAGGCCTGCCCCCATATAAAGCCATGCGGCATAGGGGCGGTCTTTGGGAGACGGAACGACCGTTCCGGTATTGGTCGGCGTAAACAGGCTTTGCCCAATAATCGTCCGCTCATATTTTCGTTTGTTGTTGTTGCCGTCAAAAACAGGCAGCTTGTCGTTTAACCACTCGTAGGGCCGATTCCACCAATCGCTCTGCGTCACCGGCTCCGACAAGAAGGAAACGCGTATGCCTTGCGTATAATGCTTGTCTCCGCTGGAAGTAATTTTATCGTTTTCTTCCATGATCGTTATGCGCCCCCAGACGGGGGGCTCGGAAGGCGCGTCGGCGGCATAAACAGGGAAGCTGAAAACAACGACGGCTCCAAGCAAGGCGCTGCTTAGAGACCGTCGTTTATGCTTGGATAAAAACCCTCTCACTTTGTCCGATTCACCGGAATAACGAAGCTGTCTTTAACGGATTTAACGCCTTTGACATGCTGCGCAATATCATTGGCTTTTTTCATAACGGCGCTTCTTACGGAGCGGGTAAGGGTGCAGGCTCGGTATTCTCTTTAATTTTGTCGCCCAATTTGTCTCCGGCATCCTTGACGGCATCGCCCAGCTCCTGGCCGGGGGTGCGGTTTTCCATCTCTTGAACAGCATCGCTTACTTTTTCGGATATGTTGCGCGTGTCTTTCATCGTCAGCACGCTATAAGCCAGCAGCGCGACAACTATTACCACAGCAACAATTATCGGTTTTTTGTATTGCTCGTTGATCATTCCCATGTTCGGGTCCTTTCAAATCAGGTTTACGTGACTTCCGGCATTCTATCACCTGCGCCGGTTATTTCCATATCGGTTTTCCGAGATTTATGTCTTTTTCACTCGTAAGCCCTCCAGCGGCGGCTCCGACAGCCCCTCCGAGCAGGGCTCCCGTCCCCATATTTCCCGTAAGCGCCCCGCCTACAGCCCCGGCGGCTGCGCCGATGCCGGCGCCGCTTACAGCGCGCTCGCCAGCGGTGTTACCGCAGGCGGCCAGGGTTAGAATGAGCGCAGTTGTTGCCGCAAATATTATATACTGTTTGGTGTTAGACATGGTGCGTCTCCCTTTCCTTGTTTATGGCTTCGGCGCGCAATGAGTTCTCGCACGTCCTATTGGAGGTCGACCTCCACTTCAACGCGGCGATCGTTCTGCAAACACGCGATTAGGTTTGAACGCTCTTGTTCGGCGGGACAGTTTGTGGAGGGTTCTTTTTCTCCAACCCAGCGGGTCTCGGTAACGCGCGCATTCGTATAACCTTTTGCGAACAAGTAATTGCGTACGGTCTCTGCGCGTTTTTGCGAGAGCTGATCGTTATACGTATCGCTTCCTATGCGATCGGCATAACCTACAATCTTCGCTTCTTTCACGCTTTGATCGGCCTTCAGCGCACTGATGAGTGCATTGAGGCGCATCACGGAATCCTTGGTCAGCGCAAAGCGATCAAATTTAAAATAAACCGTCCGCTCTTCTTGTGTAAACTCGGAAACGGGGCGGGCCTTGCGTTCTTGTTGTGTGTAACGCCGCGACGCACACACATCGCTGCCTGCATCCCACTTCGTTCGCACACACGTGCCGTTGGTGGCGTGAACGATCTTTCCCTTCATGTCATGCACAACATCTCGATCATTGGCTGCGGCGCGCGCGACGCTGACGGATCCCGCTAAAGTTAGCAAGGTCAGTATAATTAAAATGTATTTCATGGGTTTTCCTTTCGATTGCGTTTTCAGAATAATCTGCAGGTTCCGCTCAACCCTTTCGCTTGCGCGTTTACGCGCATTCGTCGGGTTCTGTCGGTTCTTCAAGAAAAATTTCATTAAAGGTGCGCGCGACCGATTCCTGAATTGATTGCGTCATGTGCACGACGTTGCCTCCATGAATCACCGAGCGTAGATCGCCCGAGCGCCGAGAGGCCGGCTTGTGAAACCCGGACAGACACGTCTGCGGAACGACGCGCAGGCGGTTTGGGTTGTTCTTTGTATTCATGGGAGAACCCGTTCGTTGAAATAAACGCATCTCTGCTCACCCTATGCGTACTCTTCCCGATTGGCACCGTTTTGACATTCATCAAATCGGCGACTTCTGCACGAAATAAAAAAACGCCGCCTTTCGTAGGGCGGCGTTTTTCATATTGGTAGACGCGAATTACGCGGCTTTATCCGCAGCGCTCCCGCAAGATTTTTCTGCGGTGAAAACGCATGCTTTTGCAATCTCATCATAGCTCTTTTGCGCGGCTTCCTTCGTAACGCCGTATGTTTCCTGCACTTTACCCAAGAATTGCTCCATCTTTCCGTTGGCAAGGGCGATGTCGTCATCGCTTAAACGACCCCATGTTTCCTTGATCTTGCCCTTGAGTTGCTCGAACTTTCCTTGCATTTGATCTTGATTCATAGCGGTCTCCTCGTCTTTGAGTTAAACGCACACGCCTGCGTTATCGAGAGGGGTTCCCGAATTAAGAGTTTACTCTTGTCTCTGGCTTCCGGTTTTGACATTCATCAAAGGCGTCTATTCTTTGCGTCCTTAGTTTATGAGAAACCCCATTCGTTGTGGTGGCGCAATTCACTGACGGGGCCGCTTACGTCCGTTAAACGGCCTCCCTTTGGCATTAAGTGCTAATGCGCAGAGACTCTTGTTGCTCGTTATGGTACGCTTCGGGAATGGCGTTATTGGCCGTATCTAAAGACGAAGACGTTCCCGGGCACAGATCAAGTCACTGTGTCTGCCTTAAGACGGCTTTGCTTTTTTCTGAACTTTCCGACTCAGAGATATCCTATTTCAATGATGCCGCACAGGCTCGCGCCTATAAAAAAGGCCGGGTACTTTACCTTGAGGGAGACGAAGCAGAGTTTTTTTACGTCATATGCAGCGGCTGGATAAAATTATTTCACACAATGCCGGAAGGCGATGAAGTTATTATCGATATGCTCACCAACGGGCATTTGGTGGGCGAAAGCGCCCTTTTTGAAAAAGACCGCTATGCGTGCACCGCGCAAGTCATCGAGGACGTTCAGCTTCTCAGCATTCCCCTGCGTGTTCTGAAGGACCGAATAGCTAACAGCCAGACGTTAGCGCTTAGCATGCTTTCCTCCATGTCTTTGCACCACAGACGCCATTATGGGGAAATGGCGCTTAATGCGACGCAAAACGCGCCTCAGCGCATCGGGTGCTTTCTTTTAAGGCTTTGCCCGAGAGATAAAAAGAAGAGCGTCCTTTTTCATTTGCCTTATGATAAAACGCTGATCGCCGAAACGCTTGGCATGAAGGGTGCGACTTTTTCGCGGGCGCTAAATATATTAAGGCAAAAAACGGGGCTTCGAATGAAGGGGACGAGCGTTGAAATTGACTCCGTCGACAAATTGATTAAATTCGTCTACGGCCCCCTTGCCACGAAATATTCGCGCGAAAACGGAACGGAGCGACGCAACTAGGGTCGGTATCTAACCAAAGACACCCGTCAACCAGCCCCAATCCAGATTGGCGGGGTGTTCAATATATTCGTGCGGGTTGTCAACCACCTGCTTCATATAGCTGTATTTTAAGGGCCAGACATCGCCCTGTTCAACAGGCTCTTTCTTGATAATTTTGATTTCCATGTCTTCGGAAAGCCGAAGCGTATAAATGATCTTGGGCCTGTCATCATAGACTGCGCATTGAAGGGTGTTGTCGCTTCCCAGCGTTTTAACCCGCGCCGCCCAGATTTCCTTATATGGAAATCTGTCTTTGTTTTTCTTCAGGGCTTGATTGCATACGTCCAGATAACGCTCAAAAATGCGTTCGTATTCCTCGACATGCGTGTTTTCTTTGTCTTTGATTGGTTTGTCCATGGCCGCTCTTTCAAATTGACGAACGATAGCACGCTTATGTCGGCACATATTGACTTATGTAAAATATTTTGCGCTCCCCACGCTGCAATAGCGCCTATGCGAAAAAACCTTTTGATTAATGTCAAAGCAGGCGTGTGAAATTGGTGCCTATGTGGCGCTTAAAGCGTGAAACTGTTTTGATGGAGGATGGTTATGTCTTTGGGCACGATTCTTCTTATCGTTCTTATCCTCCTGTTGATTGGTGGTTTGCCAACATGGCCCCACAGTAGAAATTGGGGATACACTCCTTCGGTTAGCCTGGGGACGGTGCTTGTCATCGTGCTCTTTCTTATGCTGATCGGACGCCTGTAGCCGCCGCGCCCTTGTGGGCGCGCATAACGAAGGGGGACCTTCTGTTTCGGGAAAGGAAAATAACGATGGGCACGATCACAGCGCTCCACAAAGACTTACAGCCCGATGGTGCTGTCGTCCTGGCTTTGCAGAAAGTTCTGGCGGGCACTTATGGGCTGTATATGGTGACGCATAATTATCACTGGAACGTGGAGGGAGAAAAATTTGTTCCCCTGCATGCTCTTTTTGAAAGGCAGTACAACGAATCCTTCCTTGCCGTTGATCTCATCGCCGAGCGCATTCGCGCTTTAGGGGCGTATGTCTCGCCGTTTGAGGACGGGAATTTAATTCAGCTTTCCAGGATGACTTCTCATTCATCAAACAAAAAAACGAAGGCTAACGTACATGCCGATCAAATGGTGAGCAATTTGATTAAACTTACCGGGGACGTGATCGGCCTTTGTCAGCTTGCCAAAGAAAAGGCCCAAGATGTTGAGGATGGTGAAACCGAGAATTTGATGGTTGAGCTTATCACGGCGCATCAAAAAGCGCTTTGGATGCTGGAAAGCACGCTAAAGTAGGCTGGCAGCGCCGAGCGCGACTGGGTGGTTGGCGTTGCCGCTCTCCGATCACTGCGCGACGTGAATGCCGTTTATGGCGCCAATCACCCCGAAAACCTGAAGAAGCCAAATCACAACAACAATGACAACGACGCCATTGAGGATGCGCTTGATCTTCCCGTCCATCGGGATGTAGGTGTTGACGAGAAAGAGAAGCACGCCAACGACGACGAGGGCGATAAGGATGCTTATGAGAGACATGTGAAAGCTCCAGTTACGCCGTCAGCATGCTCTCCTTTCACGTCGCTCTTTTGACATTTATCAAATATTTTTACGTCCGTTTTGGCGAACGACAAAGACGCGATCGAAGCCGCGAAAATCGATCGATAGCTCAATATCGGTGAAGCCCGCCTGTTTGAGAAGAAGGCCGACGGCCTGGGTTTGTTCGTCGCCCAGCTCGATTCCGGCATATCCGCCTTTTTTGATAAGTCCCGGCAACGCAGGAACGACGACGCGATAAGGATCCAGCCCATCTTCGCCGCCATAAAGCGCAAGGGGAGGGTCATAGTCGCGCACGGCGCGCATAAGTTTTGGCTTATCAGATAATGGTATGTAAGGGGGATTAAACGAGACGATGTCGAATTTTTCCTCAATGCCGGCGTTCCAATTGTTGATCCGGAACTCGCATCGCTTTTCAAGCCCAAGCCGTTTGGCGTTTTCGCGCGCCTGTTCAACCGCTCGTGGCGCCAGATCGATGCCTAGCCCCGTCGCATTCGGCAGGGCGTGCAAAAAAGAAAGAAGGATGCAGCCAGACCCCGTGCCGAGATCAAGAACCCGCAACGGCTTGTGCGATCGAAAACACCAAAATATCGTTTTCACTTTTTTCAAAATGGCACGAACGATGATTTCGCTTTCCGGTCTGGGCTCCAACGTCGCTTCGTTCAACGCGAACCATAGGCCGCAAAACTCTCCTTTTCCGATAATGCGGTTCAGCGTTTCCCGGCGCTCGCGGCGATCGATAAGAGCGCCGATAAAATCCATTTCTTTTCCCGCAAGAACGCGCCCTGCGCTGTTTAGCACTTCCTCCGGCGCAAGCCCCAGAGCATGCCCCACAAGAACGCGGACATCTAAGTGCGGGTCTTCAACTCCAGCACAAGCAAGCTGGACGGCAGCGGCGTTTACGATATCGGAGATTCTGGTATTACTCATGGCGTTGCGGTTTTGGCCGCTTTTACGTCTTGGTCGTTATGAACTTGCCGCGCGGCGTATATGTCGTGTGCAAGAGCTCGTGGCTCTTGTGCCCGCACGGGCCTTCGGTCAGGAATTCCTTGTAAAGCTTCAAGACCGCAGGGTTCTCATGGCTCTTGCGGGTTCCGGAGGCCGAATCTTCCTCGAAAATAGCCTTCGTACGCGCTTTGCGAATATCCATGTTCGTCGGTATCGGCTGGCCGCCGCCGCCGACGCATCCGCCCGGACACGCCATGATTTCGATAAAGTGGCAGGTACTGAACACGCCCCCTGCGGCGATATCGTCAAGAATCTTGCGTGTGTTCTTGATTCCGTGCGCGATGCCTACGCGCAATGTCGCTCCAGCCAGCCAATCCCAATTCGGGACAAGATGCGCAATCAGCGCAGGTACGGGCCCCACTTTCTCCGGAACCTTCAGCTCGACAAAACGGCAGCCTTCCATGCCGCGAACCGGAAGAATGTCGGCGTGCTCAAAAATATCCTCGACCTTGAGACCCGTGACAAACTCCAAAACGCTGCGAAGTGCGGCTTCCATCACGCCGCCCGTCGCGGCGAAAATGACGCCCGAACCCGTCGCCGTTCCGAACGGATCGTCGAAGTCGGACTTCGGCAGGTTTGGCAGGTCAAGACCCGCCTGGCGGATCATCTTGGCAGTTTCGCGCGTCGTGATGACGTAATCGACGTCCTTTTGGCCGCTGTCTTTAAACTCAGGCCTGTTGCATTCGAATTTCTTGGCCGAACACGGCATGAGCGACACCGACACGATGTTGGTGGGGTCAATGTTGTGAAGCTTTGCGTAATACGTCTTGATGACCGAGCCGAACATCTGCTGCGGGCTCTTGGCCGTCGAGAGATGATTCAGCATATGCGGGTGCGAGTGCTCAAAGGATTTCACCCACCCCGGACAGCAAGACGTGAATTGCGGCAGGGGGCTGGAGTTGTCTTTCAGAACTAAGTTCTTGTAAAGCCTGAGAATAAGCTCGGTGCCTTCCTCAATGATGGTCAAGTCCGCCGAGAAGTTCGTGTCGAAAACCTTGTCAAAACCGCAGCGCCTGAGGGCCGTGTTCAGTTGCCACGTCATCGCGTTTCCGGGCGCGAGGCCGAATTCCTCGCCGATGGCGGAGCGCGGCGCCGGCGCCGTTTGGATGACAACGTGCTTTGTCGGGTCCTGAATGGCCGCCCATACTTCGTCGGTTGCATCGCGTTCGCGCAAAGCGCCCGTCGGGCAACGGTTAATGCATTGGCCGCAGTTGATGCAGCCTACATCCGCCATGGGTTTGTTGAGATAGGTGCCTATGGTTCTTTTGTCGCCGCGCCCAACGGTTTCGAACACGCCGATGTCCTGAAGTTCCTGACACGCCCGGACGCATCGCGTGCATTGCACGCATTTGTCCATGTCGCGAATGATCGAGAAGCTGGATGAGTCGATTTCATATTTCTTTTCCGTCGGATGGCCGAAGCGGAAAGAGGTGATGCCGCAGTCTTTGGCCAACGTCTGTAGTTCGCAGTTGCCGTTGCGGTTGCACGCGTAACAATCGCCGCAATGCTCGGAAAGCAAAAGCTCGACCGTGTGGCGGCGCGCCTGGACGATGCGCGCGGATGTCGTCTTCACGTTAATCGGTGCGGTGACCGGAAAAGCGCAGCTTGCCGTCAGCGCGCGTTGTCCTTCGATTTCGACAACGCAAAGACGGCACCCGCCTGCAGGAGTCAAATCGTCGTGATTGCAAAGGGTCGGGATTTTGATGCCGTTTTGCCGCGCGGCGGCCAGAAGCATCGTGCCCGAGGGAACGGATATCTTTTTATCATCGATGACAATGTCGATCATCTTGGCGTCCGTTTGTATGCTGGAGTCGTTCATGACGCTTTCCTTTTGCTGGCAACGGAGTCTTCGGGTTGGGGGCGCCCCATGACTTCGCCCTTAAAATGCTTGATGACGGAAAGGAACATATTCGGGCTCGATTGCCCAAGACCACACTTCGAGGCCGCCTGCATGCTCGCCCCCAACGAACAAAGCTCTTGCAGATATTTTGTCGTACACCGGCCTTCTTTGAGTTTTCGAATTCCTTCGAGCAACTTCACGTTGCCCATCCGGCAAATAGGGCACTGGCCGCAGGATTCGTCGGAGAAGAATTCCTGGAAATTTTCGACAATGTCCAAAAGATCGCGCCCTTCGTTAAAGACGATGATGGAGCCGCCCGTTGAAACGTCTTCAAAACAGATAGCGCGGTTAAAATCTTTGGCCGGGACGAGAATTCCCGAAGCCCCGCCGACAACGGCCGCCTTGGGATTTACCGCCCCCGCCGCTTCCATAATGGCGCCGATTTTTGTCCCCATCGGGAACTCATAAACGCCGGGACGCGTCACGTCTCCCGATATACTGAGAAGTTTAAAGCCTGCCGATTTTTCGGTTCCAACATGTTTGAACCAATCTGCGCCCAAAGCGAAGACGGCCGTTGCCCAAGCCAATGTCTCGACGTTGTTGACGACTGTCGGTGAGCCAAAAAGCCCTTTTGAAACAGGAAACGGCGGCCTGTTGCGGGGCTCGCCGCGCTTGCCCTCAAGAGATTCGATCAGCGCGGATTCTTCGCCGCACACATATGCGCCGCAGCCCATATGAATATGGATGTCAAAAGTAAAGCCGGCCTTGCCTTGAATATCCGCGCCCAGGAGGCTCGCTGCGCGACGCGCCGCCAGTTTTTCTTCAAGCGGTTGCCGCAGATACGCGTATTCTCCGCGCAAATAAATGACGCCAAGCGACGCCCCAATGGCATAGCCGGCAATCGTCATTCCGTCGAACACAAGATCCGCCCACTCGGAAAGAATGACGCGGTCTTTAAATGTTCCGGGTTCACCTTCGTCGGCGTTGCAGATAACGACCTTGTTTTTGCCCGGGTCTTCTGCCGCAAGCTTCCATTTCAGGCCCGTGAGAAAGCCCGCGCCGCCACGGCCCTTAAGGCCCGAACGCGTAATTTCTTCGATAACGTTAGCGCGCCCCTTGCCCAAAGCTACTGTCATTCCGGCTTGAGGGCGGATTGTCGCAAAGGTAATGTTGTTACGTATGGTCATTGGGATGCCCTTTTTTGGCTGAGTCCGGAGTATTTTCGTAAACTCGCTCACAAGCTTGGATAATTTCATGGACCTTCTCCGGGGTAACTTGCGTGAAGATTTGCTCGTTCACAAGAATGGCCGGCCCTTGATCGCACACGCCGACGCAATTCGCCCACTGAAGCGAAAACTTTCCATCCGGCGTGACTTCCCCAAATTTAATTCCCAGATCGTTTTCCAGTTGCCGCCTGACGGCGTCTTTGCCCGCCATATCGCAGCTGATCGTCCGACACAGCCGAATGATAAACTTTCCGTGGTTCTCTTCCCTAAGGAACGAGTAAAAGCTGACGACTCCGTAAACCTCCGCCGGACTGATGGAGAACCTATCCGCAACGTATTGCATGGCGAATGAGTTGATAACGGCATGCCGTTTTTTGATTTCTTGCAAAACAGGTATGAGCGCGTTGTGCTCCGTTCCCCATTGTTCGATAAGTTCGTCAATTTCTTCTTGCATGGAATTCATCCGGGACCCCAATCTGTCTGATGTCGCAGTCTGAGCCTGCGCGGGAGAGTGTGCTGGCATTGGAAGCCTTCAAATAAAAGGGTTAAACGCTTGGCCGGGACACGCCGTCCCGCCCTGAATACCGGGCTGCTCTTAACCATATGTTTTAACAGTTAACGATCAATTAATCTATTATATTTGGCGAGCACCGCCCTTTTTCAATGTCGATGGGGTTTTCTTCGCGTTTTCTTTTTCGTTTTTTTGCACTGCATCATTTTTCAAACAGCGTTTTGTGATGCTGACGATCTTTTTATAAATAGCAAAAAGCTTCCGAATTTTTTTGCGGGGGCGCTGATTTGTTTTTCAAGTTATAGTTTACAAAATATTAACCATATTGACCCCTATCCTACGCGTTGGGCTAACCATACCCCTGTGGGGTCTCTGTTAACCTATCTGTTTGTTTTTGTTGTAAGGAGACGAAGTATGGCCACAGATACTATCGGTATCGTTGGGGCAGGGAAAATGGGCTGTGGTATGGCGCAGGTGTGCGCCGAGTCCGGGGCTTCCGTCGTTCTTATCGATGTGCGCCTTAAGTCATTGGTAACAGCCGTGCAAATGATAGCCGCCAACCTGAGCCAAAAAGTGGCCGGTGGCAGCATGACTCCGGAGACCAGAGCCGCTGTTCTTTCTCGTATTACTACGGGGCTAGATTTTGGCCTGTTGCGCAAATGCAGTTTTTGCATCGAAGTCGTTTTGGAAAACGATCAGGTCAAGTCCGTTATTCAATCCAAAATCCGCGCGGCCGCAGGATCCAACATTATTATTGCTTCCAATACCGTCAATCTTTGCATCGCCAAACTTGCCAAGAATATCGAAGCGCCTGAGAATTTTATGGGGATGGTTTTTGCTTATCCGCCCCTGACGGCTCTGGACGTTAAGCTGATTCCCGGCCCCAAAACTTCGGCAGAGGCTCTTAGCTCGGCGCAGCGGATCATTCGCGCCATAGGTAAAAACCCAATTGTCGCGCCTGATCGCAAAGAAAAATTTCATATTCCGTTTGAAATTATCTCGCGGGGCTTTTTTGCTCTTGTGCTTCTTGCTCAAATCTTTTGCCTTGTCGAAAACTGGTTGAATTTTGACGCCGCTTGGAATGAATCCCTCCGAATCGGCGGCTCTCTTCTGGGCGCCGGGTTAACTGTGGCGCTGTTCTTCATGCTCGAGGAACGCGCTAAACGCATGGCGGCTCTTACCAAGGTTATGGCGCATATAACAGCCGATGATTTAACGATCACCGTGCCCTATTTAAATAAGGTGGATGTTTATGGCGGAATCGCGCGCCTTCTTGATGCTTTCAAGGTGATTTCCTCGGCGCTTCATAAAGCCGAAGCCGAAGAAGAAGGACAGAAAAAACTCGCCGCCGAAGAAAAGCGGAAAACCATGGACAAGCTTGTTGATGATTTCAACAGAAGCATTGGCGAGGCTGTCAGCGTTGTCGCCTCTGCCGCCACCGCGCTTCGAACAAGCGCCAAGAATTTGTCGGAAACGGCAGATCAAACAAGCCGCCAGTCCGCAGCCGTGGCGTCCGCGACGGAAGAGTCTTCGGCCAGCGTCCAGACTGTTGCCTCTGCCGCCGAGGAGCTATCGGCTTCCATCAGCGAGATTAACCGCCAAGTCGATGAATCGTCGCGTGTCGCCATAAATGCCGTGGATGAAGTTAAGCGCACGAATGTCACGGTTTCTACTCTTTCCGAAGCGGCGACGCAGATTGGCGACGTCGTCAAGCTGATTCAAAATATCGCGTCACAGACGAATCTTCTTGCTCTTAACGCCACGATCGAAGCGGCGCGGGCGGGAGAGGCCGGCAAGGGCTTTGCCGTCGTCGCCAGCGAAGTCAAAAACCTCGCCAAGCAAACGGGGGTTGCCACCGAAGAGATTTCAAAAAGGATCGGCACGGTTCAGAGCGTATCGACAGACGCCGCTAACGCCATCAAGGCCATCGGCACAACCATCGAGCAGATCAGCGAAATCTCGGAATCCATCGCAAAGGCCATTCAACAGCAAACAGCGGCCACGCGCGAGATTTCTCATAACGTGCAACAGGCCTCTGCCGGTAACTCCGAGGTTGCCTCCAGCATCGTCAACGTTACCAATGCCGCAACGCAATCCCGCGGCGCCGCCGACGAAGTGTTGCAGGCCTCGGACGAATTGTCGCAACAGGCCGATCATCTGCGCGGCGAAATTCAGTCCTTCCTTACCAGAATCAAGCAAGGATAATTTTCGGCTTATTGCCGAAGATCGTTGAGCGTTTCAAGCACGACGTTCGGCTCGACCCCGTAATGCTGAAGCGCGTGAGCGGAAAGGCCCAAGGCGATTTCACGCTCCCCCATCACAGCCAGACCGACGCCAAGCTTCGCCATCTGGCGCGCATCGGCATCTTCGTGCACACGGATGATCACCTCAAGATCCGGATTCCTCTGCTTTGCCAAAGCAATCATTTGCCTGGCTTGCGGGGCATAGGGCGTCGTTATGGCCAAAAGCTTGGCTGTTTCCGGCTGCGCCACCATGAGCACCAATTCGCGCGACGCGTCGCCGAATATGACCGGCGTCCCCGCGCGGCGGAGCTTTTCCATAATGCGCCGATCGGATTCAATAATGACATAAGGGATATTATTTTTCTTAAGCGCGTCGGCTACCTTTTGCCCCACGCGTCCATAGCCGACAAGGATCGTATGCCCCGCAAGAGTCTGATGAATCTCGGGAAGCGTTAGCTCTCCGAGCTTCTGCCAACGCGCCATATATTTGCTCCCGCCAACCCAGAGTCCAAACCTAGAAAAGCCCCTCATCACCAACGGATTTAAAACAATGCTGACAAGCGCTACGCCCAAGATTAAATCGCGGTCGTTTTGCGTCAACACGCCCCATTTGTATCCCATTTGACTCAAGATGAACGAGAACTCGCCTGCTTGGGCAAAAACGCCGCCCACCATCGCCGCCGCCTGCGGCGGTACGCGCATTCCTATAAGAATTATAAACGTCACGAACCCCATGCCTAGAATAATGGCGACCAAAGAAAACACTATTTCGACGGGCAGGCGCATGATGCTGTAGGGATCAAACAACATGCCTATCGAAACAAAGAACAAGATTGTGAATATCTGCTGTATGGAGAGAGCCTCGGCAGCAGCATGATGATTGAGGTCGCTTTCCCCGATGACGACGCCCGCGAAAAAAGCGCCGAGCGCGATTGAAACGCCAAAAATAACCGCAGAGCCGTACGCAATGCCCAGCGCCATAACAATAACGGCAAGAGTAAAAAGCTCTTTCGATCCGATGCGCGCCACATACTCCAGAAGCCGGGGAATGTATTTTCTCGCGCCGATGAGCATGATCACCGCAAAGCCCGCGATCTGCAAAAGCGTTTGCCCAAGCGTTAGGGTCAGGGGGCCTAAAGCGAGGCCTTCTTTGTTAACAAAGGCAGGAAAAAGAACCATCGCCATGATGGCGACCATGTCTTGAACAACGAGCCAGCCTACGGCGATGCGTCCGGCGAGCGTCGAAAACTGGCGTCTCTCTTCCAATAGACGAGACGAAATAGCTGTGCTGGTGACAGAAAAGGAAAGCCCGATAATTCCTGCGGCTGCCGGGCTGCATCCAAAGAAAAAATGCGCAAGAGAAAAGCCTAGGGCGCCGCTCACAATCATTTGGAGAGACGCGCCGCCTATGGCGATTTTCCGAACAGCCAGCAAATCTTTCAAAGAAAAGTGAAGCCCAACGTTGAACAACAACAAAGCAACGCCGACTTCGGCCAAATCGGCAGCCATCGCTTGATCGGCGGTAAATCCCAGCATTGTTGGGCCGAGCAGGATGCCCGCTAATAGATAACCGAGCATCGGGGGCAAATTAACAATACGAACCGCCAGCCCTCCGGCAAAGGCCGCAACAAGACTAATGACAAGGGTCGGAAGAAGGCCGGTTGCGTGAAATTCCATTGCCAAATCCAGAATGTTTCTCAGTGCTTCTCTCATTCTTAGGCATAAGGGGTCGATTTAACAAGCTTTTTGCTGCGATGTTTCACGCGGGTTTTTGGAGCTTCGGTTATTGGGTTTAAGCCCGATAAAATCTGCTCCGAAACGACCTCATGAAAGTAATTTTCGTCTTGTATACTTCGAGACCAGCGGCTAAACCGCGCTTGCGCTTTCGATCCCCAATTGCGTTGGCGCATTCTATAAAAAGGAGAACCAAAATGAGCGATTATTCTAATATCAACAGGAAGCTGTTAGCCCTCGGAGACATGATCAACGGCACCGGAGACGGAGTAAATGGTGTCGTCAATGGTTTTGGATCCAGGTTAAACGCTGCTCTTAATAATGCCGGACATAGGTTTAATGATGCCGCTAATGACGTTCTTGTTCCTTACAATAACGGCGTGACGAGAGTTGCCGGGGCTTTGGGTCGTGGCATACAGCGGGCATTAACTTTGTTGCGCTGAGTGAGTCTGGTGCTGCCGATTTTTCCGATTCCGATGCATCAAGCTGTCGGTTCGGTTGTGGATTATTTTTGATATAAAATTTTTAAGAATCAAATTACGGGGCTTTCTTTGCTTGATCAAGAAAGCCCGCTCGCAGACGGGGTTTCCCCGCCTTTTCTTTTGAAAAAATTCTTTGTTTTTTCAGGCTTCGATAGAGCCCGCCTTCCTCCTTCGCCCTTCGGGCTACGGAGGACAAGTCGCCAAGAGGCTTCGGCGCGGCATTTTTCAAACGCGAAGCGTTTGAAAAATGGTGGGTGCGACAGGGATTGAACCTGTGACCCCTACCGTGTGAAGGTAATGCTCTCCCGCTGAGCTACGCACCCGCGCCATAGGCAAATACGAGATTAAAAACCGCAATTCAAGGAAAACCCATTCCCTGTGATAAAGTCCTTTGCCGTGTGAAGGTAATGCTCTCCCGCGTTCGCTTCCGCACCCGCGCCATAGGCAAATACGAGATTAAAAACCGCAATTCAAGGAAAACCCATTCCCTGTGATAAAGTCCTTTGCCGTGTGAAGGTAATGCTCTCCCGCGTTCGCTTCCGCACCCGATATTCAATTGAAGTCTTTATTGGCTGTGGCTAATAGCTTTTTTGTTCTTTAGGGTCAATTAAAAAGCCCCCTTTCGGGGGGCTTTTTGTTTGTTGTCTTTTCGATGCAAGCGTTACTTCGCAACGCCCCCCGTATAGCACAGACCGCCTGTAATCTCGATCGTCGTTGCATCAATCGCTTCGTTTTCGATGCACTGCCCGATGAGAGAGGCAATTTCTTCAGGTTGAACCAGCCGATTGATATGCACATCCCTCAGGAGACCCTGAAGAGCGGCCTGATTCATGCCGGTGAGCATCGGCGTGGCCGTATAGCCCGGCGCAATGCCGACGCAACGGATGTTTTTTATGCCGCGCATTTGGAATTCGCCCACGATAATCTTGGGCATCAGAGCATCGGCAACTTTGGTGGAAGAGTAGTTGAGCTGACCGACCTGCCCCGCTTTGTTGACGGAGGATATCGTTACCAGAAGCCCCGGCCAACCGCCATTGACCATGGCTTCGGCGGAGTCGCGCAGCGTTAGAAACGTTCCGGTGAGATTAATATCAAGAACCGGTTGCCATTTATCAAGCCCGAGTTTCTTCGAGACTTTACCGGTTTCCTTATCCAGCGTTAGCAACATTCCATCGCGGATAATGCCGGCACAGGCAACCGTAATGTTCAGCTTTCCGAAAGCTTCAACGGTTGCTTTAACGAACTTGGCCGTATCGGCCTCGCTGGAAACGTTTGCTTGAATGCCGATGGCTTCGCCGCCCATACCCTTGAGCTCTTTGACGACCCGGTCGATATTCGCTGGCGCGACGTCAACCACAGCTACTTTTGCGCCATTCTTGACCAAGAATTTAGCAACGGCTTCGCCGATGCCGTTGCCGCCGCCCGTTACTATTGCCACACTTCCTCTGATATTCATGACGATGTCCTCACATGTAAGTCTGCGTTAGGAAACTTTTGGGAACGAGGAACTATCCTTGTCCCAGTAGATAAAGTTGGGATGCGCGACGTCCGGACCAACGATCTTTAAATTACCGATCTTGTTCGGATGGTTTACGTCGGGCCCAACAATTTTGACGCCCACGGGATTAATCGTGTGCGCCAAAGAGAGCGCCTTGGCTTCCGCTTCGGCGGGCGACAGGCCATCGAACAAATTGGTGCCGAGCATGACCGTCGTTCCGTTCGGCAGTTTACGAACGATGTCCCACCCGCCTGCTTTTACGATAAACTCGCTGTCGTTATAGATGAAACTAGCCATGGAGGCCTTCCCTCTTGATCAAAGTTTTTTGAGAACGGTGACGCAGTTTGTGACTGCGGAACCGCCGACGTTGAAGGCAACGGCGATGTCGGCCTTCGGAGCCTTGACGCCGATGGCCTCTCCTATCAATTGCTTATAGAGCAGCGTGTGCATCGACGCGCCCGTAGCGCCTACAGGGTGTCCCTTCGACTTTAAGCCGCCCGAAAGATTGACCGAGACGCGCGGGTCGTCGCGACCAAACCGCCCCTCGATATACTCGTACCCCGCGCGACCGTCCGGCGAGAATCCAAGCGCTTCCGTGCTGAGAATCTGGTTGATCGTAAAGCAATCGTGCACTTCCGCCAGATTAACATCGTTGGCCGTGATTCCGGCCTCCTTGTAGGCCTTGGCTGCCGCATTCTTGCCCGCCATCAGTTCATACATGTTTGGCCGCACGTTTTCAGGAAGCCGTTCGCACGAATGCCCGATGCCTGCGATCTCGACGGCGCGCGCGCGGTTGGAAACGTTCGACGTTGCCGTAATGACGAGCGCCGCGGCTCCGTCGGAAACCAGCGAGCAGTCATGAAGACGCAAGGGATCGGCAACCATCATATTCTTCGCGCGGCCGCGTTCATCCGGTTCGTTCAGCTTCATAATAGCTTCAACCGTCGCCGGGCCGTTGCGAACATGCGCCAAGGGGTTTTCCGCGCCGTTCTTGTATCCAAGGGCGCCAACCGTCCATAACATTTTTTCCAGCTCTTGCTTCGAGATGTTGTATTGAGCCTGATATCCTTTAGCATAGGCCGCAAAAAGCATGGGGAAGGTTTGTCCTTGCGCGCCTTCGCTCGGCCAGTGAGAGCAGCACGCCAACACGTGGGTCATTTGCGGCGTGGGCAGTAAGTTCATTTTCTCGACGCCAATAACCAAAACATGCCGCGCGCGCCCCGCCTCGATGGCATATACCGCATCATAAAGGGCGACAGACGACGACGAACACGCACATTCGCAACGCGTCATGGGCTTGAATCGGAACGAGGGGTCGATTTCCGCGGCGATGGGGGCAACGTGTTCCTGATTTACAAAACCAGAGGGAGAACAGGAACCGACATAAATCGCGTCGATGTCTTTCGCCTCAATACCGGCATCTGCGATAGCGCCCCGCCCTGCCTCGATAAGCAAGTCGTAATAGGATTTGGTGTCGGTGATAAGGCCCGTAGCTTTATCTTTGTTAATGAAAGCGCCAAAAGCCGTATTATAGGCGCCAATTATACTTGCTTTGCTCATGCATATCTCCAGCTCAGAAGGAATTTGCTAAACTCGTTAACAGGTTATAGTCATATCATGGTTAAAATAAAAGCGTTATGGTTAAAATTTTTGCTCTTCTTTTTTTTGCCTTGATTTTTCAATATTTCCTATTGTTGTATGCATGCGCGTCCTGTCTGGCCGCCATCCTCACCCGTACTTTTTTATTGGGGCACACCCTCCGGTCGTTCCTTTTAACAAGGAAAAACAAGGGGGTTATCGACAGGCGGGGTGTCCCTCATTATGGGCTGGCGGCATGAATAGCATCGATAGCCAACCAAACAGGCAGGGCCTTTCTGGCGGGGCCGCCCATTATAGATGTGGCTTTAAATTTTGTGAGGGCTTGCTCGAGAGGATTCAAATCCGACCCGTAGAAGGGCAAGCAAAGAAGATCTGCCAAGTCCGCGCTCTTGGCCTTGCGGCGGGGGCTTGCGTCGTATTTTGGGGCCGCCCTTCCGTTTTGCTCTGTTTTGAATTATGCCTCATTCCTTCTGTGACGCTCTCTTCACTTCACTCTATCTCGCTAATGCTCCAAATTCGGAAGAAAAACCGCTTTCTGAAGGTTGGTTTCAGCCCCTTCTTTTTAGGCTCGGCCCCCCTTCCTATTCATTTGACCAAACCCGCAACGCATATTAGATTCTCTAGATTAGATTCGTAAGAGGAGTATGCGCCTATGACTGATACGACCGTTACTCGCGCCCAGCTGGCGGAAGCCGTTTATCAAGAAGTCGGGTTATCGCGCAACGACTCGGCTCAACTGGTAGATGAAATTCTCGAAAAGATCAGCGTCGCTCTGATTAAGGGCGGGTCCGTTAAGCTGTCTTCGTTCGGCAGCTTTCAGGTTCGCAGTAAAGGCGAACGCATCGGCCGCAATCCGAAAACCGGGGAAGAAGTTCCGATTAAGCCGCGCCGCGTTCTCATTTTCCGCGCTAGCCATGTGCTGAAAGACAAGATCAATCGCGCCCTTCTTGGGCCGACAAAGGGTGAAGCATGAACGAGGGAATGCTCTCTTCTTCTGAGGTTTCCGCTCCGTCGCTTTCCAGCGAAATGAAGTCTCCTACCGCTTTTCGCACGATTAGCGAAGTGGCAGAAGGGTTGGCCCTTCCTCAGCATGTGCTTCGTTTCTGGGAAAGCAAGTTTCAGCAAATCAAGCCCTTGAAACGCGGCGGCGGGCGTCGGTATTACAGGCCGGAAGACGTCAAGATCATCCACGACATTAAAGAGCTTCTTTATAATCAGGGATTTACTATTCGTGGTGTGCAAAAACTCCTGCGCGAAAATGGCGCCTCCGCTTTGTCGCAATCGGGAATAACGTCACCCCAGATTCCGGCGAGCATTCAAGCGTCTTCCCCGCAGCAAGCCGCCCAAACGGCGAAATCCGTACAAAAACGTGCGGAAGATTTGTCGACGGATAAGCGTCGTGAGATCGAGGGGCTTTTGGCGGAATTGAAATCCATCCGCAAAGTTCTTCAACAGGGCGGGTTTTAACTCTTACGCCTCTTCGGCGCTCTTCCCCATTTCCATTTTCCATACTGTCGCCGTACGCGCGTCCTTGTCTTCGATGTCGCGCGAGGTCGGCACGTCGTAGGCCGCGATTTTCACAAGACCCTCGTGCGGCAGGTAGGCGCGGCCGGGGTCGGACAAATAGACGCTTGTTCCTTTCTCAACGCACAGACGCAAAAAGCGGATAAGCGTTGTGCTCATAGCCTGCTGATAACAGATGTCTCCTGCAATTATGACGTCGGCTTTCGTATACGGCTTTGTCAAATCGAGGCCCTCGCTAATATCGACGACAACGTTATTGAGGCGCGCGTTTAGTCTTACGGAATCGAGCGCGAGAGGATCTATATCGACAGCCCGCGCGCTTTTTGCTCCCGCTTTCATTGCCGCAATGGCGATAAGCCCGCTTCCTGCAGCAAAATCTACCACGCGTCTGTCTTTCACAACCGCCGGGTTGTCGAGAATATACCGCGCCGCCCCTTGGCCTCCCGGCCAGGCCACCGCCCAAAAAGGCGGCGGCACATTCGTTTGACGAAGCCGGTCTTCCGTCAATTGCCACAAAGGCGTGAATTCCGCCGCAAGATGCAATTTGATTTCAGGAATAATTGATGGGGAAAGAATCTGCGTCTGCGTTTGAATGAAGCCCGCGGGATCAAGGTTCATATCATCTTTCCCACGATAATCGCCGTCAGAACAATCAATCCGAAAGCGCGGTTAGAGCTGAATCGGCGCGCACAATTTTCAGGATCGTCGGGCTTCCATAGGATCAACTGCACGGCCGCGAAGCCTGCCGCGACAAGAAGCCCCCAGAAATATCCCTGCCCTACGCCGTCGCCTTCGGCCCAGCCCGCCAGTATCAGGAAAAAGATCGTTGCCGCGTAAAACAGCGAAATCCACCACAACGATACTTCTCCGAATAAAAGCGCCGTCGATTTAATGCCGATCTGAAGGTCGTCGCGCTTGTCCTGGTGCGCGTAAATCGTGTCATATCCAAGCGTCCAGAAAATTCCCGCGATATAGGCAAGGACGTGCGGAAAATCGAGCGTTTCCGTCACCGCCATCCCGCCCATCAAAACGCCCCAGTTAAAGGTGAAGCCAAGAAACAATTGCGGCCACCACGTAATGCGCTTCATCAACGGATAGGTAAAAACCAATACGAGGGACGATGCACCCAAGATGATCGTCGCGCGGTTGAAAAGAAGCAAAACGCAAAGGCCGAGGAACAACAACAACGCAAGAAAGGCCACGGCTTGCAGCAAATTAATCTCGCCGTTCGCCAAAGGGCGCGCGCTTGTGCGTTCGACCAAGCCATCCAAATTGCGGTCGTAGATGTCGTTGACGACACACCCCGCGCCGCGCATCACGACGGCGCCGACGGCAAACAGAAACATATACCAAAGATTTGGGAACAACTCCGCCGACAGCGCCACGCCCCACCAACACGGAATCAGCAAAAGCCATGTGCCCGTCGGCTTGTCGAGCCGCATCAAGCGAAGATAGGGGTTCATTCGGAATTCAGGGTCCGAAAGCCGGGAATGAATTTTTTCCGCAAGCTCGCGGATATCGCTGATCGTCGGCATTGTAAGCATGGGGACTATCCTCCCTTCTTTGTCTTGGCGTAGGCGGACGAACACAAAAGCTATAGACAGGATTTTGTGCTCATGACAAGGTATCTGTCTCCCGCGCGTTTAATCTTCTTTTTTCCCAGCAAATAGAGGTTTTTTATGGAGTATAGTCCGGCAGAAGCTCAGATTTCCCTGAAAATTGTTGAAGATCTTCTTAAAAACAACGATCCGCCTCCGCTTCGCCTTAAAAGGCTTGTCTGGACTCTTATGTGCATACGCGCACGCGGATTGGCTAACGGGCTGCGCCTTCTTACCGGCGACAAGGTTTATGCCGGGCCGTTTAAAGACATGGTTTTAACAAACGATGCGCTGGCGGCTTATCAAGCGCCGATTTTGCTCGGCTGTTATGAACACGAGCTTCATTCCGTTTTCGAAGACGTCATCGCCAACGATTACGCGCGGGTTTTGAACATCGGCTGTTCCGTCGGCTATTATGCCGTCGGCCTTGCGCGGCGCATGCCGCATGTCGTCGTCGAGGCTTTCGACATCAGTGACGAAGCACGCAGAAAATGCCTAGATATGGCGCGCGCCAATAACGTTGAAGACCGCGTTCATGTCTCGGGACAATTTTACGGCGAGGATTATGCAAAATATGCCGATAAAAAAACGTTGGTGATTATGGATATCGAGAGCGCGGAAAAAGATTTGCTGAATCCCGAGGCCTTTCCCGCCTTGCGAAAAATGGACGTTATTGTCGAGCTTCACGATTTAATGGATCCCACGATATCGAAAACGATCTGCGCGCGCTTCGAGGCAAGCCATGACATTGAGATCATCAGAAACCAAACTTCATTGCCCGACGTTGAAAAGTTGCTGCCTGAAGGGGCTTATGTCGATCCTTACGACCATATGCTGCTCGGGTGGGAATGCCGCGACGGAAAAACGCCGTGGGGCCTTTTTCGCGTAAAAAACCAATAAAAACAAGGGTCTGTAAAAAATCTGGAATGAGAACAAAAAAAGAACTTGCGCGCATGGGCTTCTGAGCGTAAAAGAACAAAACAGAAACGATGTTCCTTTGTTTCTCGTCTCTTTCTTTCCTGCTACTCAAAGGAGTTTTCCATGGCCGCCCGAAACACCGCCCTTCATATCGTAGAACAAGAAGACAAGGAAAAAGGCATGAACCCCGAACGCCAGAAAGCTCTTGATGCAGCCCTCGCCCAGATCGAGCGCGCTTTCGGCAAAGGTTCGGTCATGAAACTGGGCGCTAAAGAAGCGGCGACGGAAATTGATACTATTTCGACAGGCTCTCTCGGCCTCGACATCGCACTCGGCATCGGCGGATTACCGCGCGGTCGTATTGTCGAAATTTACGGGCCGGAAAGCTCCGGCAAAACCACGCTTGCGCTTCACGTCGTCGCGCAAGCTCAGAAATTGGGTGGTGCCTGCGCCTTTGTCGATGCCGAACATGCGCTTGATCCCATTTATGCCCGCAAGCTGGGCGTCGATATTGAAAACCTTTTGATCTCGCAGCCCGATGCCGGCGAACAGGCGCTTGAAATTGCCGACACTCTTGTGCGTTCGGGCGCTATCGACGTGTTGGTCGTCGACTCTGTCGCAGCTCTTGTGCCGCGCGCCGAATTGGAAGGCGAAATGGGCGACAGCCACATGGGCTTGCAGGCGCGCCTGATGAGCCAAGCCTTGCGCAAATTGACGGGGTCGATTTCCAAGTCCCGATGCATGGTCGTTTTCATCAATCAAATCCGCATGAAAATCGGCGTCATGTTCGGCAATCCAGAAACGACGACGGGCGGCAATGCGCTTAAGTTCTATGCCTCGGTTCGCCTCGACATCCGCCGCATCGGCGCGATTAAAGACCGCGAAACCGTCGTCGGCAATCAGACGCGCGTGAAGGTCGTGAAAAACAAGCTCGCCCCGCCCTTCCGCACCGTGGAGTTCGATATTATGTACGGCGAAGGTATTTCCAAAACCGGAGAATTGGTCGACCTCGGCTCGCAAGCAGGCGTCGTTGAAAAATCCGGCGCGTGGTTCTCTTACGACGGGCAACGCATCGGCCAGGGTCGCGAAAACGCCAAGCAATTCCTGCGTGATAACCCTGAAATCGCCAACACGATCGAGCAAAAGATTCGCTCAAACGCGGGGCTTGTCGCGGGCGTCATGATGGGCGGCGCCGGAGAAGACAACGAAGCTGCGGCTGAAGAAGAATAAATATCTAATTTACGGAGAAGATAAAATGTATATCCGCCTTCTGCGGACGGGGCCCTTTTGCCTAGTTCGTCCACGCGTCTTTCGTTCTTTGGAGTCGTTCGGCCTCGATTTTTTCCTCCTCAATCGACGCCCAAATCGCCTGCCAAGCTTCTCGCGCCTCTTCCAGCGCAGCTTCGGGACGGGCGGCCTTTGCCGCGCCGATATAGGCGGCGGGCGATAAAATTTCGTCCAGCGCCTCGCTGTCCTTCTCGTGCGAAAAGGGCGAGGCTTCGGATTCCGACAGGGCGCGGCGCAATTCTTCCGGCGTCGGGGGCGAGTCGTGTTCTTGCGAGAGGTGCGCGACTATCTTTTCGCGCAAAGACGCGTATTCGGGCGCGTGGATATTCAATAGGGTAAAGGTTTCGCCGAACTCGTTAAACAAGTCCGGGTGATTGATCATGAGGGCAAGAAAAATCTTTTCTCTCGCCCGATGCCGGTCTTGCGGCGGCACGCGCGCCTCCAGATATGGCGTCTGACCTTGCCTGCTCTTCCCGCGTTCAAAGGGCGTAAAGCTTTTTGGTTTCCACCCGAACGCATCGTCGCTGCGCTTTTTAAATTCGTTGCGATAAAGCTCGCGCAGCGTTTCGTCTTTGATCTGGTTAACGCGCCGCTTCAACTCCGCCGTAAACGCGCCGCGCTCTTCCGGCGTGCGCATTTGCCGTCCTGCCAGCGATAGCGTCCACAACACATCAATCATGGGCTGCGCTTGTTTAAGAACGGCATCAAAGGAGGATTTCCCCGATTTTCTTATCAGCTCGTCCGGGTCTTTCGCCCCCGTAATCGTCGCGATGCGCAACGTTTGCGCCGGCGTGATGAGCGGCAACGCATGGTCAACAGCGCGTACGGCGGCGCGCAGCCCCGCGTTATCGCCGTCGAAGCAGAGAATGGGGCTGTAGTCGCGCGAGGCTTCGCGCGTTTCCGGCGGCGGCAAGAGCTTCCACAATATTTGTATCTGGTCGTCGGTCAAAGACGTGCCGAGCGGCGCAATGGCTCCGCTATATCCCGCCTCGACAAGCGCGATGACGTCCATATAGCCTTCGACGACAATGATCGGCTGTCCCTGCGACAACGCGGTTCGCGCGCGCGAAAGGCCGTAAAGCAAACGGCCTTTATGAAACAACACGTGATCGGGAGAATTCAGGTATTTCGGCTCGCCCTCGCCCAAAATGCGCGCGCCAAAAGCAACCGTGCGGCCGCGCCTGTCGCCGACGGGAAAAATGACGCGGTTGCGGAAGAAGCTGTAGTGTTCGTTGCGATCTTCGGCTTTTTTAGCAAGCCCCAAGGCAACGATGTCTTCGAGAGCAAAGCCATCGCCGGTCAGTTTGCGCAAAAGGGTCTGTCCGTCATTCGGCGCATAGCCGAGGTGATGGCGTCGGATGGCCTCGTCGCCAAGGCCTCTTTCTCTCAAATAAGCCAACGCTTCGCGACCCGTTGACGCAAAAAGCTGTTCTTCAAAAAACGCGGTTGCGCGTTCGAGCAATTGATAGAGGCGTTTTTCGGCATCGAATTTTTCGCGCTCAATGGGCGTGTCGCGAGGAACCTGCAGCCCCGCCTGCGCCGCAAGACTTTCAACCGCCTCGGGAAAGCTTTGGTGGTCAAAGCGCATGACGAAGCCGATGACATCCCCGTGCGCGCCGCAGCCGAAGCAATGATAAAACTGTTTGTCGTCGTTGACGTAAAAGCTTGGCGTCTTTTCGTTATGAAAAGGGCAGCAGCCTTTGTATTCGCGCCCCGCCCGCGCCATTTTCACGCGCGCGTTGACAATGCTCGACAACGGCAGGCGGTTGCGTATTTCATCGAGAAAGGCGGGAGAAAAAGCGGTCATATTCGCGGAGCCCCGGCGGTTGATTGCGGGCTTTCCCCCTGCGGGCGGCGTTGTAAATAGGCGAGCTTGTCGTCTTCGGAAAGAAAAATAAAGCCCAGTCTTTCATAAAGCTTTATCGCCGGATTTTTTCTCAGAACATCCAGCTTTATGTTCTTTCCCCGGCAAAGGGGCTCGTCCATTATTTTCCGCATAACGGCGGTACCGATGCCTTTCCTCTGATGTCGAGGTTCAATGCAAAAGCGGTCTATGATTATCGCACCGTCTTCTTCGCGCACACCCACAAAGCCGACGCGCCGTTTTTGATACAAAATAATTCGCAGCCCCTTTATGGCGAATAGTTCTCTATGATAGTCGTCTTCTTCCCATACATTCCACGGCAGCCCCAAACGCTCGACGTGCTCGCGCATGACGGCCTTCCTCAACGTTTTAAATTCACCGTAGTTCGGTTTTGCCGCATTGACAAAAATAATATCCTCGGAGATGGGCACGATCACCCCGCCAGCCGCGTCTTGACGGCGGCAGAGGCTTGCGAAAAGTCCATAAGTCCGGCGTAGGTCTTTTTAAGCTCGCCCATCACCTTGCCCATGTCCCTGATGCCGGTTGCGCCCGTTGCGGTAACGGCCTTTTCGATGGCGTCTTTCACGGCGGCGGCGTCCATTTGTTTGGGCATAAAGCGTTCGATCACTGTGATTTCTTCGCTTTCCTGCTTGACCAGATCGGGGCGATTGCCTTTTTCGTACATCGTGATGGATTCGCGGCGCTGCTTGATCATGCCCTGCAACATCGTGAGAATTTCCGCGTCGCTGATGCCGTCTGCGTTTCCCTTGGGGCGGGCCGCAATATCGAGGTCTCTCATGCGAGAAATAATGAGGCGCGTCGTCGCCAACGTGCGTTCGTCTTTTGCGCGCAAGGCGTCTTTCATGGCATCGTTGATTTGGGTGCGTAACATGGCTTTCTCCTTGAAATATGAGTTCTTTATATACCCCTCTCCCGCCCTCTCCCGCAAGGGAAGGAAAACGCCGTTTTTTGGCTATTTTCCGAGATTTAATCGCCTGTAGCTCAACGCTTCGGCAATGTGCATGTGCGCAACGCCGTCTTGTCCCGCAAGATCGGCCAGCGTTCGCGCCACACGCAAGACGCGATGATAGCCGCGCGCGGAGAGTTTCATTTTCTCGGTTGCCTCGGTCAAAAGGTTGCGCCCCGATTGATCCGGCGCGGCAATTGTTTCCAGAAGTTCGCCGTCGGCCTCGGCATTCGTGCGCGGCGCAGATGCGTTGGGGTTGTCGTTAGAAATTTTCCTATATCGCTCCGTCTGAATTTCCCGCGCCGACAAAATGCGCGCAGCCACAGCCGCAGAATCTTCGGCGGGAGGAGGAAGGCTGAGATCAGCGGCGCTGACGGCGGGAACTTCGACGTGGCAATCGATGCGGTCGAACAACGGCCCCGATATGCGCGCCTGATAATCGGCGGCGCATTTAGGCGCTCGCCCGCAGGTGCGCGAAGGGTCGGCAAGAAAGCCGCAACGACAGGGATTCATGGCCGCCACTAATTGCACGCGCGCGGGATATGTAACGTGATGGTTCGCGCGCGCGATAACGGCGCGCCCCGTTTCCAAAGGCTGGCGTAAGGCTTCGAGCGTCGCGCGTTGGTATTCCGGCAGTTCATCGAGAAACAAAACGCCGTTATGCGCCAAAGAAATTTCTCCCGGCTTGGCGCGAACCCCTCCGCCGATAAGCGAGGGAAGCGAGGCTGAATGATGCGGGTCGCGGAACGGGCGGCGGCGCAACAGTTTTCCTTCGTCAAGCAGGCCAGCCAGAGAGTGAATCATCGATACTTCCAGCGCTTCGTCGGGCGCTAGTGGCGGCAAAATGCCGGGAAGCCGCGCGGCGAGCATGCTTTTTCCCGCGCCCGGGGGACCGATCATCAGCAGGTTATGGCCTCCCGCCGCCACGACTTCGAGCGCCCGTTTTGCCGTTTCTTGTCCCTTGATGTCGCGCAAATCCGCATAGCCGTTCTCTTCAGCCTGAATTTTTGCTTCGGGGCGACCCAACACCTGTGTGCCTTTGAAGTGGTTGATAAGCGCAAGAAGCGAGGGGGCTGCGAGAACTTCTATCTCTCCCGCCCAAACGGCTTCACCTCCGTTTTTGGCGGGACAGATGAGTCCACGCCCTGCCGCGCTGGCATTAACGGCGGCGGGAAGAACGCCCGCAACGGAGGTCAGGGCACCATCAAGCGCCAGCTCGCCAAGCGCCGTGTAACGCGAAATTTCTTCCGGCGGCAATACGCCCATGGCAGCCAACAGGCCAAGCGCTATGGGCAAATCGAAATGCGAGCCTTCTTTCAGGACGTCCGCTGGCGCAAGATTGACGGCGATGTGCTTGGCGGGAAGAGAGAGCCCCAGGGCAAACAGCGCGGCGCGAACACGTTCACGGCTTTCGGCAACCGCTTTGTCGGGCAAGCCGACCAAATTGAACCGAGGCACTCCCGACGACATTTGAACCTGAACATCGATATCAAGGACGTTTGTGCCTTCAAAGGCAACCGTAGTAACGCGCGCGACCATGCAAACCCGATGAATACGCCAGAGTGCGAGATATCTTCTTTAGCACCGTCGCAAACAAAGAAAAAGCGGGAAGCCGAAGCTCCCCGCTCTTTAAATGCCTTAAGCTTTGGTTTTTATTTCAGCGCAAAGCCAAAACGAGCCTTGTTGATATCGTTCGTGCAGCCGCCATAGGACGAAACGCCGGCAACTCTTGCTGCTCCTGCGATCCCAGGATCAACCGTTACCGTCAACGCCGTTCCGGTGGTTGTTGCATCAGACGTTGCGGGAGCCGCGTTCGCTATAGCGTCGGCCATAAACAAGCCCGGATCGCGTCCCGTGCCTCCAACTGCGGCTAAGAGAGAAATACAGCTGGATCTCGGAATCGCCGACATTGCAATGACAAAGCCATTCCCGTCGCTTGTTGCAATAACGGCCGTCGCTCCCCCCGTAAAGGGTCCCGTCAGCGCCGTGCGCGTCGCGTTAATCAGATTGTTCGGAACGGCATTGGCGTTTATCATCTGTTGCGTCAGGTTGTACGCCGTCGTCTGCCCCGTAGAAGAAGAGGTAGCATAAAGCGCGCGAACGCCCTGGGCAATCTGCATGACACCCGTGCTGGCGTTGTTGACGCGCTGATTGTTGTACACGCCCGCCGCCGCGACCCAGATTGCGCCCAAGACTAAACCCATAATGCCCAAGACGATTGCAATTTCGGTGAGGGTAAAACCTTTTTTCTGCTGTTCCTGACGCCTCTGCGCCGGAGAATTTATGGTCATCATGTCGTCCTCTCCTCAAGTGGTTGAAATGAATGGGTAGACGCCCGGCTGTCCGAAGAATCCTTTTCGTCGAAGCGTAACGTTTCTTTCTAGGATCTTATTCGTTAATTATTGTTTAATACTCTCGTTCTTCTTCCTTGATTTATCAGGCGTTTTGTAGCGGCAACGCGCCGTCGGCACGCCGTGCGCCGCGAAGACGCAGGCGGTTTACCCTGTTCTGTTCCATCTCTAAAACCTCAAACGTCAGCCCCCCTTTCCCCTGAACAATTTCGCCTACCTGCGGTATTCGTCCGGCGAGATGCGTAACGTATCCGCCCAACGTGTCGACCTCTTCTCCATCAAGCGCGGGAAGGCGCGTGTTTGTTTGGGCCTCGAAAGACTCTAGGGTCAAGCCCGCATCGACTAACAACGTTCCATCGGCGCGCGCAAGAACCGGCGGAGGAAGAGGCGCGTCGTGTTCGTCTTCTATCTCGCCCACAATTTCCTCGACCAAATCTTCTATTGTTACAAGCCCGTCGACGCCCCCAAACTCATCGATCACAACGGCCATGTGCTGGCGCGAATGCCGCATTTGTACCAAAAGCTTTGCCGCCGGCATCGACGGCGCGACATAAAGGACGGGGCGCAGAATATCGGGAATGAGGCAGGGCCGTTGCTGCGCCAGAAAAGGCACAAGGTCTTTAACGTGCGCCATGCCGATGACGTCGTCCAAGGTTCCCCGATAAATAGGGATGCGGCTAAAGCCGTTGGCCGACATTTCTTCGACGAGTTCCTTGATCGACGCATTAAGGTCAAGCGCAATAATGTCGGCGCGGGGAACCATGCAGTCTCCCACACGGCGTTCCCGCAGTTTGATAATGTTGGATAACAGGCTCCGCTCGGCCGACGTTATGCCGGATTCGGACAGAGGCTCTTCCATCAGCTCTTCAACCACCTCGCGTAAATCTTCGGCGTTCGCCGGAGGATCGATAACGTGGATTAGCTTGCGCCAAAGAGCCTGTATTTTTTTTAGCGCTTTAAAAGATGTTGTGTGAAGTCTGTTCATGCTTTGCGTTTTTTGTCTCTTTCGCGCGGTGGGGCATAAGGGTTAGAAAGGCCTAACGATTTCATAATCTCGATTTCCGCTTTTTCCATCCGCCTGGCGTCTGTATCGCGGATATGATCATACCCGAATAGATGCAAAAGGCCATGAACGACTAAATGCGTGACATGGTCTATCAAGAGCTTGTTTTCTGTTGAGGCTTCGGACGCAACATATTGATAAGCCAGCGCGATGTCTCCCAACGCTATGGGGGCTTTTTGCTTTTTTGTCCGGAGCTCTTGGGGCAAAAACTGGGGAAACGACAACACGTTCGTTGCCCTATTGATGCCGCGAAAATCGAAATTGAGTTGCCGGACCTTGGTGTTTCCGGTCAAAAGGATTGTCGCTGTAGCAGAGACGCGCGTCAACGCCGGAAGATATGCTTGCGTCGCTTGTGCAGCCTTTTGTAGCCGGGCGCGAAGCTGTGGAACCCGCTTCCAAGAAGAGACGGGCGTTTGAATATCTAAAACGAGCATTAAAGGGGGCATGGACGAGCAAGAATGCCGTTTTGGCGGCTCTTCGTAAAGAAAAATCTTCTTTTCCGTTTCCCTTTTCCTGTTTACTGTCTTTGGCATGTTCGATCCCTACCAAACCTTGGGCGTTTCTAAGTCCGCCAGCGCCGGCGAGATCAAAAGCGCCTATCGCAAGCTTGCCAAAAAGCTGCATCCCGACGTTAACCCCGGACGCAGGGACATTGAACAAAAATTTAAGGATGTTACGGCGGCCTACGATCTTCTTTCAGATCCCGTTAAGCGCGCGCAATTCGACCGCGGCGATATCAATTCACAAGGACAGGCGCAGGGGTTTGGCGGAGAATCCCCTTTTGGGGGAGGAAATCCTTTCGGCGGCTCTTATCGCAACGCGCGGTCTGGTTTCAGCGGTGCGGGCGAGGATCCTTTTTCTGCCTTCGGTGGTATGGGCGATATTTTTGCAGAATTTATGGGCGCCGCAAATTCTCGTCGGCGCGGCTCCGGCGGAACAAGCGGCATGGGTGGCGGCTCGGGCGGCGTCAGAGGAAGCGACGTTGCCTATACGACCTCCGTGTCCTTTGTCGAAGCCTGCCTCGGCGGCAAAAAACGCGTGACGTTGACGAACGACAAAACGCTCGACATCACTATTCCCGCCGGCGTCGAAGATGGGCATAAGCTGCGCCTTAAAGGACAGGGACTGCCGGGTATTGGCGGCGCTGCCGGGGATGCTATTGTCGAGCTCCGCATTGACTCACATCCTTTTTTTACGCGAAAAGATCGCGATATTATTTTAGATTTTCCCGTCAGTTTGCCGGAGGCTATCCTGGGCGCAAGCGTTACGGTTCCAACGCTGAACGGTTCTGTTTCCGTAAAAATCCCTAAGGGATCAAACTCCGGAACATCTTTGCGATTAAAGGGCAAGGGCGTCGCAAGCTATCCAGCGGGAGATCTGTTCGTTAAACTGAAAATTACGCTGCCTGACCCCGTGCCGCAGGATTTGGCTGACTTTATCGAAAAGTGGGCAAAAAAGAATTCCTACGACCCCCGTAAGAAAACTGGGTTTGGAAAATAATAGTTTGGGCAACGCGATTTATGCGTCAAACCGAAAAAGAAAGTTTATTGCTCTTTCTCCTTACTCCTTGTCTCGCTTAGGTCCTGACCCTAGGCTTTTCTTTTTTTGTTTTTTCTTTAAAAAGGCCCGTCGGAAAACGGGTTCTTTGTGATATACTGAGCGTTCGTACAGACGTTTCCTTTCAACCCCCGGGAGGATTGTTATGGCTCTTGAAAAACACATTGAGGCGCTTAGAAAAAAACATACCGATATCGATCAACAAATTCGCGAAAAATCTCTTCGTATGGGCGAAGACGACCTTGCTCTCAGTCGGTTAAAGTCCCTCAAGCTTAGCGTAAAAGATGAAATTGAGCGCTTAACACAGGAACAGCGCATTGCCGTTTGATGCGTTTTTCAAGAGACGGCCCCGGGCGTGTCCGGGGCCTTTTGTTTTTCTGCCCAACGCCTTGTTCCTTCATTGCTTTTCCGTTTAGTATTGAAAAGACAGGGCGTCGAGCACATATTGATCTCGTGACTAACCTTAACTTCGGAGAGTTTTTATGACTGACCCTTTCTTCCGTTCCGGCGTTGCCGGGCTTGATCGCATTACGCTGGACGCCGGATTGCGCGCCCATATGCAGCGCGTTTTTGCCTACATGGCCGGAGGGTTAGCGTTGACCGGGCTTTTGGCGTGGATCGTCGCGCATACTGTTTTGGCGCAATTTATCTTTGGCTCGCCCTTGCGCTGGATTGTTGCGATTGCCCCTCTGGGGTTCGTCATGGCCATGAGCTTTAAGATGCGCACCATTAGCGTTTCCGGCCTTAAGACTCTTTTCTGGTTGTTCTGTGGCACGATGGGCCTGTCGATGGGCGCTATCTTCTTGACGTTCACAGACGCCAGTATTGCCCGCGCCTTTTTCATTACGGCCGCAACCTTCGGAGCCATGAGTCTTTGGGGTTATACGACCAAAGCGGATTTGTCTCGCATGGGCGCTTTTCTTTTGATGGGCGTTTTTGGAATTCTTATTGCTTCGCTCGTCAACCTTTTTATGCTGTCCTCGATGCTTCAATGGATGGTGTCTGTTGCCGGTGTCGCCATTTTCACGGGCCTGACTGCCTGGGACGTTCAGCGCATTAAGCAAACCTACGCCGAGTCCTATGGTGAAGAAGCAAACGACAAGTTGGCTGTGTTTAACGCTCTGTCTCTTTATCTAAACTTCATCAACGCGTTTCAGTTTATGCTGTCGCTGGTGGGAAATCGCCGTTAAGCGCTCTCGGTGTAGCTAGGGTCAGGATCTAATTATTTTGGGGGTTCTGCGCGAAGGAAAGTGATGTCTGGCTAGCCAAAAAACGCAGGCCGTATCAGGGTGATACGGACAAGTTTTTTAGCGACGTCCAGACGGCATTTAACCCGCGCCCTTCGGGTTTGCATGGGAACGCGAACTGTCGCGTCAAAGCCGCTTGCCGTGGGGTCTGCCACGGCATCGCGTCTTTTCCTAACATTTCGCGTTCCCATGCAAACAGAACCTCCCAAAATAATTAGGCCCTGGCCCTAAAAGCCCGCTTTTTAAAAGCGGGCTTTTATTATATCAAAGGATCAATAAATACTGTTCCGCAGCTTGACATCCCTCGCTCTGCGCTCCGCTTGTTTCTTGTTGAAACGCCCCCCTTTTCTGTCTTGCGCTCCACGCAACCGCTCGTGACCCAAACGAGCCTTTTTATTGCGCCTTTAGTATCAGACATCTCCTTCATGCGGCGGGATGGGAACGGTTCGTTTATCCGGATCATGCAGATAAGTATTAAGCGTAACTACCGCCGTGTCGACACGAGGAATGGGCAGGGCTTTCTTCGCGCCCATTTCTGCCATGAAGTGAGCCATAGCGCCCGCCCCTTCGCTGTGGAACGCCCGGCGACCGAGGTTGTTTAAGGGATACCAAAGCGCTCGGTCTTCTCCGCGAAGCCACAAAAACTGCGCCGGCGCTAAAACGCCGCCGTTATTCCGCGCCCACCGTAAGGCCTCAAGCATTGCCGTCGTGCGCCAAGCATGTTGATCGAGAGTGGGGGCCAATTTGCCGCCGCATCCCGGATCGTGCAAAATCTTTTCGATTTCCGCCGTAAGCTCGGCGCTTGGGCGAAATCCTTTTTCTGGAGACCACGCTTCTGCCAGTTTGCCGAGAAACGCGTCGCTTTCTTCACGTTTTTGGGCGCCCTTAAGAGCAAACGCCGCTAAAAGCGCGCGCATGTGCAAAGGCAACGACGCGATGCCGTTCCAGCGCGGCCCTAATTGATGAATAAACGCCCGGCGAACGGCGTCGCGATCAGGAATGCCGTTTGTGAGAGAAATTCTGTTCCACGATATCCACTCTTCCGGAGACAACGCTTCGGCAAAAAGGGGCAGTTTGTCCGGAATCGGGTCACCCAGAATGCGTCCGGTTTTTGACGGATTAAATTTAACGATGGGCGAAATGATCGGCCACATTTTTGCTTGCGTCGCGATAAGAGTCTCTAGCGTATGTTTTGTTAAAAACTTGTTATGGGGGGAATAGAGAACGCCATAGCCGCCAATCACAAAAAGGAAAGCCGCGAGGGGCCACCTGTAGTATGTCATCGCCTCTCCGCCTATTGTCGAAACCGATTGTATCGAAAGCCGATAGTAGGCAAGAACGCTGTCGCTCGGAATTCGGCTTAGAAACGCGCTTCCGAAACAGGCGTTCGTCAAAGTGACGGCTTGTGACGACGGCGTCTCTTTAGTAATGGGAACGTAGCGAAGCCAATCGAGGCACGCATCGTACTGGTGGGACGAAAAAAGATTGATGAACCAAAGCTCCCCAAAGCGCAGCCAGCGGAAAAAGTGGTTGATCCAGAAGTCTCCGGTTATGTGCCAAAAAACCCAGCCGAGCACCCCCAAAAGGACGAGCACCATCAAAAGAACCATGCCGGGCTCGCCCTGATTTCCTTGTGCACTCATGAATAGTCACGCATCCCTTTGTTAAACGAGGCCTGCGATTCTGCACGAAATTATGCGGCTTCGCAACATTTTCAGAGCCCGCCCCCTAGGCCCTGAGTTTTTTAATTATATCGTCGAGTTGATCAAGGCTGGTGTAGTGAAGGGTCAATGTTCCGGCCTTGCCTTTGTTGACGATCTTGATCTTAAGGCCGATGACGCGTTCCAATTCCTTTTCCAGCGCCAAAACATCGGCGTTGGCTTCCGCCCCCGCCCGCTTTTTATGAACTTCCGGATTCTCTTGATTGCGTTTTGCCAGTGTTTCCGTTTGCCGTACGTTCAGGCCTTTTTTAACGACCTCTCTCGCCAGCTCTAACGGATTCTTTGTCGGAACCAGCGCGCGCGCATGTCCGGGCGTCAAAGAGCCTTCGGCAATCATTTGGCGGATCTCCTCCGGCAAAGAAAGAAGGCGAAGCATGTTTGTGATGTGCGGGCGGCTTTTGCCGACAATTTTGGCAAGGGCGTCTTGGGTGTGTCCGAATTCTTCGATCAACCGCTTATAGCCCTCGCCCTCTTCGATCGGAGAAAGGTCTTCGCGCTGGACGTTTTCGATGATCCCAAACTCCATCGCTTCGCGATCCGTAAGCTCGCGCACTAAAACGGGAACGTCATGTACGCCCGCAATTTGCGCCGCGCGCCAGCGACGCTCGCCGGCAATGATTTCATAGGAATCCCGCGCATGGGGTTTCGGCCGCACCAAGAGCGGCTCTAGAATGCCGCGTTCGCGGATTGACGCCGCCAGTTCTTGCAGCGCTTCTTCATTGAAAAGGTGGCGCGGTTGAAAGGCTCCGGAAGACAGCCACGCCGTCGGCATACGCTGCAACCCCCCCGCCCGCGAAGCCGCCGTCGGATCGGCGCTGCGGGTCGTAGGTTGGTACGACGCATCAACATCGCCGAGCAAGGCCGAAAGGCCGCGTCCGAGGGGTGATGGTTTGGGTGTTGCGCTGCTCATTTTTTTCCTCTTTAGAAAATTCTAAATTGTTTTTATTCGCCTACCGCCGCACTTCTGTCTTCTTTTTGATCGCCGAAGCCGAACTCGCGCCGCAAAACCTCGCTGGCTAATTGCATGTAGGCGCGAGAACCGCTGCACTTCAGGTCGTAAAGCAAAACAGGCTTTCCGTGAGACGGGGCTTCGGAAACGCGCACGTTGCGAGGAATGACGGTTTCGTAAACCTTGTCGCCGAAATAGGCACGAACGTCGCTTGCGACGGCATCTGAAAGGCTGTTGCGCTTATCGTACATCGTCAGCACAACTCCCTGAATTTCCAATCCTGGATTAAAGCGCGCGCGCACGGCTTCGATTGTTTGCAACAAACTGGACACGCCTTCGAGCGCATAAAATTCCGGCTGTAAAGGAAGAAGGATTCCTTGCGACGCCACAAGCGCATTCAGCGTGATCAAATTCAACGACGGCGGACAATCGATAAAAATAACGTCGTAATCTTTGGCGCTGCGATCAAGCGCCTCTTTCATGCGGGATTCTCTCCGTTCAAGATTGACGAGCTGAATTTCGGCTCCGGCCAAATCCGTCGACGACGTTATAACGGAGAGGTTCGGAACGGCCGTTGGTTTTGCCACGTCTTCAACGGACAGCCCATCGAACATCAATTCGTAACACCCCGTGCCGCGCTCGGCGCGCACAAAGCCAAGCCCTGTCGATGCATTGCCTTGAGGATCCGCGTCAACAACCAATACGCGCTTGCCGACGGCCGCCAACGCCGTTGCAAGGTTGACGGTTGTCGTTGTTTTCCCCACGCCCCCCTTTTGGTTGACGATGGAAAGAATGCGGCAAGCTGCGGTCATGGGTCTAATTGGTTAGTGTTTTGACTTATATTGAAGATTCCTTATAACCAAAATATTTCCGGAATCATCGCTTTTGCTTGGGTAGGTTTTCGACGAGAATGTCCAATATTTCTTCGCTTGTGTCAATTCTTCGATCAGGCTTTTCCCTTTTAAAAACAGGCAACAACTGTCTTTATGGATCAACTTGTTAGTATATTTCAAGAGTTCTGGCAGGGCTCTTAGAGCCCGGGCGCAGATGACGTCCGCTTTAAAATTCTTTATGTCTTCGACCCGCTCACGCCGAACAACAACATTCAGCTCCAACGCTTCGGCAACAGCCTGAAGAAAATCCGCCTTTTTCCCCGTGCTTTCTATCGCATGAACCTCCATCGGGTTGTTTTTTTCTTTAGCCAGAACCGCAAGAACGAGCCCCGGAAAACCCGCGCCCGACCCCATGTCGGCCAAGGTTGTGGCCTCCTCCGGAATATAGGGCATCAATTGGGCGCTATCCAGAAAATGTCGAGTCCAAACATGGGGTAAGGTGCTCTCCGCCACGAGGTTCATTCTTGTATTCCACGAATTTAGCATTTCCTGATAAACGGTTAGCCTGTGGATCGTTTCACGAGTAACCGGGCATGCGGTTAGAAAGGTCTGCTGGTCTTGATTCATGTGGTTTTCTGGGGTCTTTCTTGCGCAACGTCTTTCTTTGTATCCCCCTTTTCTCGCTTTACATAGCGTAAAAGCGAGATCACCGCCGCCGGCGTCATGCCAGGAATGCGGGCCGCCGCCCCCAATGTCTCCGGCCTTATAAGCTTGAGCTTCTGCCTAATTTCCGTGGACAGGCTTCCAACGGCATCAACGTCTAGGTCTACGGGAAGCTTCAGCGCTTCGTCTTTCTGGAATGCGCGGATATCATTTTCTTGCCGCCCAACATATCCCGCGTATTTGCCGTCAATTTCCAGCTGTTCGGCAATTTGGGGGGGTATGGTCGCCAGCTCGGGCCAAACTCCTATCAATTTTGTTAAATCAATATCCGCATACGATATTAATTCTAGCGCGGAGCGCACAACCCCATCGGCATTAATTTTAAGCCCTTTCGCCGCAAGCTTATTCGGGGATGCTTTTAGTTCCCCCATGAGCGATCGCGCCGCGTTTAGGCTTTGCGCCTTTTCGCAAAACGCGCGATTGCGCTCTCCTCCGACACACCCGATTTCGATGCCCTTTGGGGTGAGTCTTTGATCCGCATTGTCTGCCCTTAGTGTCAGTCGGTATTCTGCGCGCGATGTAAACATGCGGTAGGGCTCTGTCACGCCGCGCGTGATGAGGTCGTCAATCAAAACGCCGATGTATGCTTGTGTACGATCTAGCGTAAAGATTGGTTGCCCCTTTGCTTTTAGGGCGGCGTTCAGCCCCGCTATGAGCCCCTGTGCGGCCGCCTCCTCATATCCTGTCGTGCCGTTGATCTGTCCGGCAAAATACAGCCCGGGCACGCGCTTTGTCTCCATTGTCGATTTCAGCTCACGCGGATCGCAAAAATCATATTCTATTGCGTATCCGTAACGAATAATCCGAACGTTTGCTAATCCATTGATTGAATGAATAAATTCATCCTGAACATCACACGGAAGCGATGTTGAAATACCATTCGGGTATACCGTATCGTCGTCTAGGCCTTCGGGCTCAAGAAAAATTTGGTGCCGCTCTTTATCAGCAAACCGGACAACTTTATCTTCTATCGATGGACAATAACGGGGCCCCTTGCTTTTGATTTGCCCAGAATACATGGGTGCGCGGCCTAGGTTTGCGCGGATAATTTCTAGCGTTCTTTCTGTCGTATGCGTGATGCCGCACGCAATTTGCCGGTTGGGAAGCGCTTGTGTAAGCGTAGAAAAAGGCTCGGGCCTTTCGTCGCCCGCCTGCATTTCCATGCCCGCCCAATCGATGGTGCGCCCATCAAGTCGCGCGGGCGTTCCTGTTTTCAGCCGCCCCAAAGAAAAGCCCAGGCGTTCTAACGCCACGCTTAGTCCACATGACGGCGGTTCGTCTATGCGCCCTGCTGGCGTTTGTTTTTCGCCTTGGTGGATAATTCCGCGCAGAAAGGTTCCCGTTGTAACAATCACCGCGCGCGCAACTATTTTTTCTCCGGACGCCGTGATAACGCCTGCTATATCGTTGTTTTCTGACACCATCAGGTCTTCCGCCGTTTGCGCGCAAATTTCCAAATTGGGTTGCCCGCATAACGCCGTCTGCATTGCCCTTCGATAAAGTTTGCGATCCGCTTGCGCGCGCAGCCCTTGAACGGCAGGCCCCTTGCTGCGATTAAGAATGCGGAACTGAATGCCCGCAGCATCGGTAACGCGCCCCATGACGCCATCCAGAGCGTCGATTTCGCGCACAAGGTGACTTTTGCCCAAGCCGCCGATGGCGGGATTGCAGGACATTTCTCCGATTGTTTCAAGTTTATGAGTCAGCAATAGCGTTCGCACACCCAAGCGCGCAGCAGCGGCGGCGGCCTCACACCCCGCATGGCCGGCTCCAATAACGATGACGTCGAAAGAAAACATCGCGGACAAATAGGGGAGTTTTCGAATGAAAGCAAATAATACGCTAAGATGCTTGGTTCGGCTTTTTGTCTGGATCCCCGCTTTCGCGGGGATACGCGTTTTTCTAAGCTTCCCTGCGCCCTAACGGGCTTGGTTCTGTTTTGCCTGGATCCCCGCTTTCGCGGGGATACGCGTTTTTCTAAGCTTCCCTGCGCCCTAACGGGCTTGGTTC
>JBAZNY010000016.1:0-41642 GCA_041649025.1 Bdellovibrionales bacterium
CCTACGCGCGCGGGGGTTCGATCCCGTTCAGGTCCACCAATCCCCAAAAAATCCTGTATTTACGAACCGACGATAAAAGGTTTGCGCGCCTACGCGCGCGGGGGTTCGATCCCGTTCAGGTCCACCAATCCCCAAAAAATCCTGTATTTACGAACCGACGATAAAAGGTTTGCGCGCCTACGCGCGCGGGGGTTCGATCCCGTTCAGGTCCACCATCCTACGCTCACTACGCGAGCTTCGGGTGGCAAGGTCATATACTGATGCTCCCCCCTCCCTCAAAAAACGTGCCAGAGCATTGCGAGAACAGCCCTGAAAAATCATTTCGCTTCTCATACAAAATTGCAGAATCCTATTAATATCAGTTAACTAAAAATAAACTCCGGCGGGGCAAATTGATTCAAGAATCTGTCCGCATGAATCGTGCGGATGCTTGTTTGTGCGTTGATTTTTCGTTTTTTTTAAGAGGCTTCGGCGTGGTGCATCGTAGAATTCAGGGAATAGTGGTTCTGGCATTTTTGCTGGGTATAACCGCATGTTCGGCCTCTGATATTCCGCTTATCCGAGACGTGATTCTTCGGAATCCGGCCCCTGCAACAATACCGGGTAGGGATGAAGTTGTTCGGGGGGATACTGACCCCGCTATCGTGACGCTTGATCTGAAAACGGCTTTGCGTGAACGCCGCCTGTCGGCAACTGAAGAATTGCCGAGCGATATTATCATTCCAACGACAAATTTAGACGGCGTTCCAATTACTTCCGCATTGCAAGCGGTTCTTTCCGGCACGGACGTGTCGCTTTCATGGAGCGCCTCGGGCGCGCTTGGTTCGCGTCTTGTCACCGTGATGAATCTTCGCGGTCCCTTACCCAGCGTCGTCGAAAAGATTTGCTCCGCCGCGAGGGTTTTTTGCTCTTATCGCCACGGGTCGATAGAGCTTTCGGAAAAAGAAACCTTTATCATTACTCTTCCGCCGATTATGCGCATCGTGAGCAGTTCTTCAGTTACGGGCTCATCGTCATCTGCGGCAGCTTCTTCTACGAGCGCAACAAACAGCATTGTTGAAGCGATTGACAAGCTGTTGGGGCCCGAAAAGGCGACGAAGGACGATCAAGGAGGAACGATCGTCTATACGGCGACAGTCGATATCGAAGAGCGCATTTCAAAATATCTGGAAGAATTGCGCTCGGAACGGCCCCTGATCGTTTTGCAGTTCTATATTTGGGAAGTCACGCTGAATAGGGATAGCGCACAAGGCATCAACTGGACGACCTTCACGAGCACGTTGAAAGAACCATATCTCTCCTTAACGAATAACCTGAATTCCCTTGCGACGACGACGGGCAGCGTTAGCCTTGGCGCCGTAACGACAGGCACAATTTCGGCAAGCGCTATTGCTTCGTTTATTGCGACAAAAGGGCGCGTTCAAACCATCAGCAATCCGCAGGTTACCTTTGTGTCCGGTTCGGGGGCGTCCCTTAAGGTCGGAGGCACGCAGAAATATATTTCACAGGTTGGCTCGTCATCCAGCAATACGAGCGGCACAAGCAGCACGACGAGCTCAAACACAATCAGTACCGAAGAAATCGAAACCGGTTTGGCGCTCAATGTTGTCGGTAGCTACGAAAACGGAGTTGTGTTCGCTAATCTTGATCTTTCCCTTCGAACTTTGATTGCTCTTAATCCAACGACAAGCGGCGGCCTTACGATTGATTTACCCGAGACAACCGACGAAAAAATAAACACGATGTTACGTGTGCGTCCGGGTGATAGCCTTGTCTTGGCGGGGCTTGTGACGTCTGCCGATAACGGAACAAGCCAAGGATTTCCGATAGGCAGCGATAGGGCGATACCTCTTTATGGCAGTGACGAAAAGCAAAACCGCGAATTGGTCATCATTGTTAAGCCCTCAATCGTCCGATTTGCGAACGAGTCCGGAAAAAGGAACGAGGCTAAGGAGAAACTCGAGAAGAAGAATGACGTTCATAATTCTCTTTCTGAACCCACGGCTCTTGACGATAGGGATACGAAACCCATCGATTTGCTTAAGACAAGAGCTCAACCTGTTGTCAAAGAACCCCCTTTCTCTGAGGCGGTTCCGGCGGTGTCCTCCCCCTCAAAACCAATTCCGTTCAAATCCGATGACTCTTTAATGCGGGAATTGTCGGCTGCGCCGGTCGATAACGTGTCTGGTGACGATCAATCGGCAAAATCGGGTTTTGCCCATGCGTTTGATAGACTCTTTCAATCTTCTCGTTCTTCCGCATCGGGAGGGGGTGAGCCATGAGCTTATATCCATCACCTTTCCGTTTCTTGATCCTTATTTGCCTGACGTGGGTTTGTTTTTCGGGCGACGTTTTTGCTCGCGAGGCCGCTTTTCTTAATCCCGGCGCTTCTGGCGGAGGCTCTGGCGGGGAAGCTGTTAGAGTGGATCCCAAGGCGGAAATTGACGTCGGCGAAACGGGGATAAATATTGCTAAGCGCGCGACAATTTTCTTTGTTAATCAAACAAACGTGCCTGTTAAAATCGAAAAGATCGATCTTAGTAGCGACTCCTTAGTAACAGCCGATGAGACAGCCAACGATTGTAAAAAACAGGGTCTTATTGCTCCACTCAGCCGCTGCAGCGTCGAAGTATCTGTAGCGCCGACGGGCGCAGGCTCCTGGAGCGTCGATGTGCTGATGACGCATAACGGCGCAGGCCGCATTACGCGTGCGCGGCTGATCGGGAAAACATCCGGAACGAGCACAAGCGAAGGTAAAAGCACGGGGCTTGATATAAGCCCGAAAGAAATTAAGCCGATCGATTTTGGTACAATAAACACCGGCGATGGAAAAGTTGTAAGGTCGACCCTGATGGTCAACAACAGCGTCGATCCCATTACAATCTACGCCATTGATGTGATCGAAGCCGGCAACGGGCTGCAAAGGCTCAAACAAGGCTGTGCCGTCGATATGGAGCTTGCGCCAGGAGCCTCGTGTCCCGTTACTCTGATGTGGGAACCGATAGAGGGGGCTCAGATTTCCACCGATTTGATTATTCGTCATAGCGGAAAGCTGGGTTTTGCCGTTATTCCCGTTCGAGGAACGGCAAAAGGGGAAGGGGCTGTCGAAAGCGGCAGGGGGGGCGGCAGAGAAGTGCTTAGACTCCCGTCTAAGAATAGCGTGCCATTGCCTCTATCGGCGCGAGACCTTGAAAAAGAAGTGGCTGCCAGCGTTGCGCCCATTCAGGATACTTCTCTTAAAACTGGCGGCTCGATATCTGGAAAAAGCCGAAGCGAGAAAGGGGGAAGCGGAAAACTTTCTCTTATTGGCACAATAGGCGATCGGGCGCTTTTCCATCTTCCGGACGGCAGTACGACAGTTCTATCGATCGGGAGCAGCTTTGAAACAAACGATGGAATTGCCAAGCTTATTGCCGTTGGCTCCCATTCTGCCGATATTTTGGTAAGAGGGAAGAGAGTGACCATTCAGCTTGAAGCGGCACCATCGCTTGTGTCAGAGGCGATCGAGCAGTATAATCAAGAGAAATCTACGCAAGGGAAAAGCGGGCTTTCGCCTGGAAATGAACTAAAATGAGCGAAATGTCCCCAACCGACGCCCTCCACTCGCAAGCCAAAGCGCTTAATATAAATCCGAAACATTATGAACTTGCCTTAGCCGAACAGGCCATGCGCCGTGCGAACGGGCGCTTGTTGTCTATTGACGAAATCCTTCATCGAAACGGATTTTCCTCAGGAAAGAGGGATGGCGCAAAAGATAAGGATGACACTAAAGAAAATTTAACAATGCAGGCGTTGCGCCTTTATGTTCCGGCCGCCACGCAAGCGGCGATGGGATTGTGCCTTTTAGAATTGAGTGACGGCGTTTTGCGCGTCGCAGTCGGCGACCGAGTTGACGATGCTGATTATTTGCGCATTACCCAAGCCTTGGCGCGGGTCGATCATAAGATCAAAAAAATCGAAGTCGAGCCGTGGGATCGCGCCGAACTGGCGCGTCTTATGCGCGAGCAAAGCGAAATGGCCGGCGATCGTCTTTTGCGTATTTTGTCTGAACTCTCGCGCGATCCGGATGACGCGGTGCTCGTTGAAGGGGCCGTTCACGACATTTTGTCAGAAGCTTTGCAGAGCCGCACTTCCGATATTCATTTGTCTTTGCAGGAAGACGATGCTCGATGTTGGATTCGATATCGCATTGACGGAGATCTCGTCTACAAGCATCTCGTGCCGCATCGCGTTATGGCGCCGATCGTCACACGTATCAAAACAGATGCCAAAATGGATGCTGCGGATCGTCAGCATCCCCAAGACGGGCGTCTGGCTTTTGAGTGGCAAGGTCGTATGATCGACATTCGTTGTGCTGCTTTGCCGATTGCGCCGTCCGGCGAAAAACTCACCTTGCGTTTGCTTGATCGCGAAAACCTTCGTTCCTTTGACGAATTGTTTCTGCACACGCCCATTGTGGCCGAGCGTCTGCGCAAGACTATCCATAGCCATACAAAGGACGGGGGCATCATCGTTGTCAGCGGGCCGACGGGTTCGGGTAAATCAACGACGCTTTACGGCATCATTCAAGAAATCGACCGCGCCTCACGCGCCGTTTATTCAGTCGAAGCGCCGGTAGAATATGACATGCCTTTGGTTGACCAGACGTCGGTTACCGACAATTCCGCCAATTCCATCGCCGATATTATTCGCGCTCTGATGCGCCACGATCCCGATGTTATCATCGTCGGCGAAATGCGCGACGGCGACACGGTTGAGGCAGCCTTGCGCGCAACTGAATCCGGCCATATCGTGATTACAACCGTTCACTCTGTCGATGCGTTGCATACCCTTGATCGTATTGACGGTTTTTTAAGCTCCACTTACAGAACAAGCGGCCTTTATATTCTTGGGCATGCGCTGATTGCCAGCCTTTCGCAGCGTCTTGTAAAAACCGTTTGTCCTGGCTGCCATGAAACAAAAAAGGCTGTGGAAGTTTTTGGCAGCACCGAACGTTGCGATGAAATTGGCCTTGATCCGAAGTCAATGGTGGCTTTCGCGCACAAAGAGGGATGTGATCTTTGCAGAAACAGCGGATTTCTTGGGCGTACATTGGCGTTAGAGGCCATGTTTCCGCCTGAAGATCAAGCGAGCCGCCGCGCCATTACGGAAATGATGGTTTCAAATGTTACGTCTTCAATTGTTGATGTGCCGGGAACCATCTATATACCCCGCCGCCAATGCATCGTTGATCTTATTAAGCGCAATGCCATCGACGCCAACATGGGTGCGGCCATGCTGATTGAGGAAGTTTCGACGGCGGTACGGAACAGGGGGTAGGCGGCATGAAGCTTTTTCACGCCAAGTATGCCCAGATGCGACATGGTTCCGTCACCATTCTGGAAGACGATTTTTATCTTCCCGACGAACATGCCGTAAGACGGCAACTCCACAATAACGGATTCAACGCCATCAGCATTAGAGAACAAAAACCGAAGCTTTTTGAATGGTCCGACGTTCGGTCGCGCGACTGGCAACTGCAGCTTTTACGAGCCTTGCGCTTTCAGGGCGCGACGGCCTCTGCCGGTACCGCCTTGATCAATATCATTGAAGGTGAAACGGATGCCAAACGGCGATTGGCCTTTTTGCCGACGCGCACGGTTTTGAAGGGCGGCGGCTCTTTTTCCGAGGCCTTGCGCGCGTTGCGTCTCTTCGATGCCGCGACGATGGCTATCATCACGGCCGGAGAGCGCGCGGGAGATCTTAAGGGCGTCATCCAACATGCCATCGAGCATACGGAGGAAAAAGGCAAGCAAACCAAGATCATCGTTACGGCGCTGAGCTGGCTGTCGTTTGATATCATCAATATTGTCGGTACGGTCTGGGGAGCCCAGTTTGGATTTATTCCCTATCTGAAAAGGCAGGGCACAAAAGCATCAGATCCTGAAGCGGCTGCAAAATTCAATGATGCCATAAACATGGCAACATGGGTCAATATGACCCTTTTAATCTTGATCACCGCCCTTATTGTTGGTGGTCTTGGATTCGCCGCTCTTTACTGGTTCAACCGGCAAAAACCGGATCATTATACGTCTAAAATTCTTATGAAAATGCCGATTATGTCTTCTTATTTACGCAACGCAGGAATGAAGGAAAGCTGCAAGCTTATGCAGCGGCTTTTGAAAGGCAAGGTGCCTTTGGCCGAAGCCATCGACATTATTACGGAAAGCGTCAGTGAACCTTCGTGCACGCTTTATTGGAAGGAATGCAAGAGCCGCATTATGGCAGGCGTTGATCCTTCCCATGCTTTGGCGCGCTGGCCTTTGACAAAAGGCGAACGAGATCAGATTATGACCATTCAATCCGTTGATCAGTTGGCGGAAGTTTACGCGGCCATAGCCGAAGAACGTGGGCTTATGTCGAAAACAGATCAACGGCGACTTGCTATTTCCGGCATTATCATCATGATGGCTCTCGCGGGAGCTACGGTTTTGATGATGATCTATCTTTTGTCGGTTCAAAATCAAAGCTTTCTCGATAGTCTTAAGGATTTACGGTCATAATTGGAAGAGAAGAGGGCGGAAACCAGAAAATTTTCTGGCATCCGTTTTCGGAATGAGCAAAATGGGCTTCGGTGAGAGGCTCAAACAGACGGCATTTGCCGTCAGGTAGGGAGTGATGGGGCAGAAGGAAAACTTTGACAGCAGAGGTGATGCCACCACTGCGTCTAAGTTTGACGACATCATTTCGGGTTCTTCTACGTCTCTGGTGCGTTCCTTGGTGGGACCCATCGGCGATGTCGGGGATTTCTTTTTCCCCCCCGATGTTGTCGGGGGTGTCTGTCCGCGCGTTGCAGGTGAAGAGGAGTCCATTGTATGGAATGCGGCTGCGGAGGCTTGCGACAGCGAGCGCGTGCACGTCGTATGGCAGTCGGTTGGAAATTGTATCTGGTATTTAGCGGTTAAGTCGTCGGATCTCGTCTCTCATACGAATTCATGGTGTCCTCTTGCGGCTCTGTTGCCGACAAAGGAAGACATCGGAAATTTGCCCGTGTGCTACACCTATTTCGGAGAGGAGCTTGCCGTATTGATGATGGTGGGCGCTGAGGAACTTCATATCTTTCGTGGCACAGCGCCTGTCATTAGAGCCAAGGCAGAACGAATTGTTCGTGAATATGGCGAAAAGACACGTACCATAACCATTGATCCTTTCCGCATTGGACAAATGAAACCGGTACCATGGTATTCCGCTTCGTTGTTTGAAGATCGCGCCCGTCGGATTTTGGCGGCGGCTTCGGTTTTTACGTCATTGTCGATTGTTGGATTGTCCTTTGTTATATGGCTGTTGGCGAGCATGACGACAATTTCTGCGCGGCATGACCTTTCTGCAGCAAATGAACGGACCCAGGGGAAGGTTACAAAGCTCTTACAGGATGCTCAAAATATGCGTTCAAGCCCGCTCAGAGAGCAGATTGAAAGGTTTCTGAATGTCAATGACGGCCTTTTGTCTCTCAACGGCTTTTTGACAGTTTATAGCGTGAAAGAAAAGGTTATACGGTGGAAGGCGCTTGTTCCGCCCAGTGCAACGGCCGATCGCATTTCTGCCATGGGGGGGAAAAACATCGAAACAACGGAAAAGGGCGTTGTTATCGGCAATGATGCTCAGATTGAGTACGAATCAATGAATAGGGGGCGGCGATAATGCATCCTATTGCCAAACTTTTTATTCGAGTCCTTTCCCCGCGCATGGTATCCAAGGCCGTCAACAGCCTTGATAGGTCAACGGCAATTGTTATCAGCATTTGTTGGTCAGCAGCTTTGGTAACGATGATTTTGGCTGTCTTTGCTGTTCATGGCGCCGTTTCTTCCCGTCGGGAGGCGACAGAGGTTATGTCTGTCGAGCCTGTACTGCCTGTAATTTCAAGCGTTCCCATGACTCCCCGCGAGCTTCAATCAATAGCGGATCGTCTTCAACGTCAATTTCCGGACATTAAATTCGAGGCAAGACTAGGGCAGGTTCTGGCAGTAAAAACGGATGACGGCCTTAAATTTCATCAGTGGATTACGGCACTCAGCTATATTGATACCATGGCGCCCCAGTTTCGCTGGACATTGAAGGAGTTTTGCACGGGAAATTGTGGAAGCGGGCAGGGGATTATGAATGCAATTTTATCGGGCCAAAAAATGTTGTTGTCTCCGCCGCATAGCTAACGGTAAGCCCGTGTTTTCCGAAGGCTTTTCTTGACTTTGGTTGTAGAAGATGTTGTATAGGTGGGTTGGTCGGTTGTCCGTTTCTTAAGGTTTTCCTCACCTTTTTATTGTCATCTCTCGTGAAGCTCTGTTTGGCGATGAAGGGTGTGGTTTCGTTGCCCCAATTGATGGAGGAGTAGGTATGTTGGCGTTGCAGGCAAATGAAGGACGGATGAGTCCTAACGCGGGTATTGCAATCGGCCCTATCCTTTTTATCATTGCTATCCTCGGTATTCTTGCTTCCGCTATTGCTGCAGGCAGCGGGAGTTTTACGGCAGGGACTGGCGCGGAAAGCAATAAAACAAAATCAGCTGCTCTCGTGCAAATTGGCGAAAATTTAAAAATGGGCATGGACCAGATTGTGATGGACGGCGACATCGGTATAGACGGTGTCGATATTGACGTAACCCATACATCGGCCGCTAACGCATTGTTCTCTCCGATAGGCGGCGGCATTGCTCCTCCGTCCGTGGGCATGGCCAATAACCCGCTTTACGATGCTTGGCGTTTTCCTGCTGGTTCTGTAGCGGGATTTGGGACGACGGCGGATGAAGTCGTTGCTGTCTTGCCCGTATCACGCGGCGTGTGCGCCGAAGTCAACAATAGGGCAATGGGGGTCGCAGCGGTTCCTGAGGCTCTTGATTTGGGCACGTTTATATCCGGAGACACGGGGCTTGCCGGTGGAGCCGCTTGGCCCACCTCGACTACAGGCGGTACGGATTGGACGGCAGGAGCGACAACAGATGCGACGCCAGGGCCGACACTGGTCGGTGTCTCCACGGGGTGCGTTTTCAACTCGGGGGCTACAGGAGGCACCGGCTGCACCTATACGGCGGGTATAGGCGCCAGCTGCACGGGTGGGCCGACCACGCAGTTCTTCTTCTATCAGGTTTTAGCAATTCAGTAGGAGACATTCAAAGGACTGGCTTTGTTGGCTAATGTCCAACCGTCAGTCCTTTTTTTTGCGCCAGTTTTCCATCCATGGAGCAAGATTCGCCGCCGTCATCGGATGACCCATATAATACCCTTGGGCAAAATCGCACCCTTTATCGCGCAGCATATTCCATGTGCGTTCGTCTTCAATGCCTTCGGCGATGACTTTCAGTCCCAGGTTATGTCCCAAGTTAATAATTGAATTCACAATGACTTCGCAGTCCTTGCTGTTCGGTGCGTCGGTGACAAAGCTTTTATCGATTTTTAATTCGCTAAACGGCATGCGCTGAAGTTCGCGCAAAGACGAATGGCCGGTTCCGAAATCATCGATTGAAACGCCAATGTTACGAAGGCGCATGCGCAAAAGAACGTCCATTGTGCGCGTGACGTCGCGCATGGCCTCGGTCTCCGTCACTTCGAGAACAAGTGTTTCTGTAGACAAATTATTTTGCTTGCAGATATCCGAGATTTGATCGGGCAACGAGAGGTCGAGAAGCGTCGAGGCCGTTACGTTGACGGCTATTGTTAAACGTTCACCTGATTGTTGGAACGCGGAGGCTTGTTTAACGGCGGTCTTGATGACGAAGTTCGTCAATTCTTGCATAAGCCCTTCGTCGGTGAGCTGTCGTAGAAAGGCGTCGGGCAAGAGAATGCCGCGATCCGGATGCTGCCAGCGGGCCAAAGCCTCCAAACCTTTGACGCGACGCGAAGAAAGCTCAATAACCGGTTGATAATAAAGACAAAACTCACCATTTGCGAGTGCGAGCGCCTGATTTCCGATATCTTTGTTTTTATCGCTTTTCGAGATTGAATCGAAAAAGGTATTGAGTGTCTGGATGCTGAGTGGTTTTTCCAATGCGGCCACAACGTTAAGTCCGTGGGCGCTGCCAAGCCGCCTTGCACTGTTGAGAACGCGGGCGTCGCTGCCGCTAATGAGGCATAGCTGGGCATTTTTGGCTTTATCGGCAAGAAGGCGCAGAAGTTCGACTCCGTCGGTACCTGGCATCATAAGGTCTAACATGATGACGTCGCACGGAAAGCTTTCTAAAATCTGGCGTACGTTTTCGGCGTTTGTCGTCGTGCGCGTCTCAAAGCCATGCCGCTCACCGATTTCGGAGATTAAATCGCAGATGTCTTCTTCATCATCGATAATCAGCAAATGCATATCGTTATCCGTCCGATTTTTTGATAGCCGCATTCTTTAACAATTCGCTCAAGACGCGACGAATATCCTTGATGCGATAGGGTTTCTCGACGACAGGAACGGCGTGGCTGCCCAGGAATTCCTGAACACGGGTAGATAGGGTATCCCCCGTCACATAAATAATCCTGTTTAGGTATGAAGGCAACTCATGTTCGAGCGCTTCAAAAAGGGCGGGGCCGTCCATAACTGGCATGCGAAGATCGCTCACAATGGCGTCGAACGTTTGTTTACGAAGCTTTTCCATGGCAATGGCTCCGTTGGCGGCGATGTCGATTGTATGTCCTTCCGGTTCTAATAGATCGGCGAGCGTCTGCGCGAGCTCGACCTCGTCATCGACCAACAACAGGCTAACAGGAGGAAGGGTAATAACAGCTTCATCTTGTGCCGCGCCGTCCCCTTCAGGCGTATTCTGAGGGGGGGGGAATTTTACGGTAAAGGTTGCGCCACCACCTGGCGTTTCACTTAAAAGAAGTTCGCCGCCGTGTGCTGAAACGATATTTATGCACAACGCCAGACCGACTCCCGTGCCGCCCTTGCTGCTTTTGGTGGTGAAGAAGGGTTCAAACACGCGCGCGCGGATTTCCGCAGGAATGCCGGGGCCGGTATCGGCAACAATAAGCGAGACATAACCATCCGACTCTTGGCGGCTTGTTATGTTGATGTGCCGTTCATTCTTCCATCCGTCAAGGGCCTGCGCGGCATTGAGGACGAGATTGGTAACGACCTGCGTCAATTGGTCATTGTCGCCGATGACTTCCATTAAATTCGGATCAAGATGTTCTTCTATTATGACGTCGCCTATTTTTAGTTGATATCCAAGGAGTTCAAGGGATGACCTTACAATCTGGTTTAAATTGACCTTTTTATGTTCGGGGGGTTTGCGACGCGCCAGAGCCAGAAAGCTTTTGACGATTCTCGAGCAACGATCGGCAGCCTTGAAGATTTTTTCTGCGCGGGAAGCGACTTTGGCCTCAGGGGCTCCTTCCATAAGCAAAGTCGATTGGCCGACGACGACCGACAGAGGATTGTTCAATTCGTGTGCGACACCGGCCAGCAATCCGCCCAAAGCTGCCATCTTTTCGCTTTGTTGCAACGCTTCTTGTTGCTGGGCGATTTGCACTTCGGCTTTCTTGCGCTCGGTTAGGTCATAAATACCCATAACCATCGCATCTTCTTCTTGATAGGTAATGGCTCGCGCGGAAATGGCGGCCGCAATCTCAGCTCCATCGCCGCGAATAATTTTCGTTTCCAGCGAGTCAACGGGATTCTTCGCGGCGATTTCCTGCAACATTTTTCCGCGCGTCTCAGGATCGGGCATGAGGCGTTCGAGGTTGTTATTTTTTATCTCTTCCTGTTTCATCCCTAAAAACTGTTCAGCTCCCGGGGCTGCGTAAAAAATCGAGCCGGTTTTAAGGCTGACGATCAAAACCGGCACCGGATGGGCCTCGATGATGCTGCGCAGACGCGATTCGCTGGCAAGCAGGTCAAATTCACCCTTCTTGCGTTCGGTAATGTCGCTGGTGGATCCGACCATACGCTTGACTTTTTGAGTTGTTTTGTCGCGTACAGCGACGGCTTTAGAATGCATCCAACGGCGTTCACCGTTAGGTCTATCGATGCAATATTCGACGGTCAGCGTAACGGCAGTGGCATTACGGCGGAATCGCCGGACTGTATCGGTCACAAGGCGACGGTAGGGCTCCGGCATCATTCTGACCCATTTTTTAAGCCCTTCGGCGCCATTGACGAGGCGATAACCGAGAATTCTGCGGAACTGGTCGGAAAAGAAAACTTCGCCTGTTTGTAAATTCCAGTCAAAAAGGCCTTCATTGGCCCCCCGCGTCGCTAGGGCAAAACGTTCGTTGCTAACGGCTAAGGCTTTTTCTTTTTCATCCTGGCGGGCTGCAAACTGGTTAGCGATAACAATGGCAAATATCATTGAGGACAGGGCAAAAGAAGCATAGGTCGCGTTATTGACTTCCGCCTGCGTTTTAAGGAAGCCGAGAACATAAGCGGGTTCGGCCAAAATACCGCCAAGGAAGCAGATAAAGGCGATGATGTGGACAAGACTGCCGCTGGTTCTGTTTCGAACGCCTGAAAGACCGGCAATAAGAATGGCAGCGACAACGGTCGTACCGATGGAAGGCATCGCAAAATAGATCATTGTGCGATCTTTTAAGGAATACACGAGAAAAAAGAGGAAGAAGGACAACAAAACGCCGATCAAAACAAAAGGCTTTTTAAAACGCGGACTGTTGATGTCCAGTTCGAGAAAATAGAAGGTAAAAAATAGGGCAAAAATCCAGGAAACAACGAGGCTGAGATTTGCCAAAAAATCACGTTCCAGGGCATCGTTAAAGCCGATTTTGCCCATCAGCCAATCATTGGAGCTGTATATATTTACGCAAATACAAAGGAGAAAAATAATCAAAAAAACCTGTCCGCGGTCGCGCATGACGACCCAGATGAAAAACAAATAGGCCGTGGCGGACAAAACAGCGCCGATCAAAAGACCGAAAAACAGGACGGACAGTTGATCTGTCTCGGCAGCTGCCGAGACATAAACGTCGGCGAAAGCGAGGGTTGGCACAGCGGCAAACGCAACGGCGCCCCAGGCGACGCTGCGAAAACGACTCAGGAATGAGAAAAATATGCTTGTCACAGGAACCCGGAAACATTTTAACAATACCACACAGGCGCTCCCGTAGCTCCATAATCAGCGAAGAGCTGCAAAAGACCCGTTTGATTGTCGATCCTTTGAAGTATGGGGTAAACTTTTTTAACTTTTGGTTGATTTTGTTGCCTGAACAGGAAATATAGTGTGTATCCGAAGTCTTATCCCTTCAATCCCGGCCCTTAGATCCAGACCCTAGCCCCTTCTTTTTATGAAACCTTTTATTCTCATCGCTACGCCTTGCTACGGCGGACAAGTTTTTCAGGGGTATATGGAGTCCATCATTCAGTTGATGGGATACGCCTCAAGGAACGATTTTGACGTCAGCCTTGCCTTGCTTGGGGGAGATTCCCTCATTACGCGGAGCCGTAACAAGCTGGTGGCGACTTTTCTCGATATGCCGAATGCCACGCATTTGATGTTCATCGATGCCGACATCTCTTTTTTTCCTGAAGACGTCCATCGCATGCTGAAGTTCAATCATGAAGTTGTGGCAGGGATGTACCCGGTCAAGAACTACGATTGGACGAAGGCAAAAGAAAAAATGTCCCCCGATATGGATATAGATAAGCTTGCCGAAACCGGATTGCATTTTGTCGGCATGCCGTGTCCCGAAAAAGAAAGAGAACATAGAGACGGATTTGTAACGGGAATCTATGCCGGATCGGGTTTTTTAATGCTTCGCCGCTCATGCCTTGAGCGCATGATTTTTGCTTATCCGCAAACAAAATACGCGTCCGCCCACGTCTATCCGATACCTAAGGAACCCAGCGAAAATCAATATGCCCTGTTTGATTGTATGATTGAGCCCGGAACAAATGCGTATCTCAGCGAAGATTTTACTTTCTGTCGTCGTTGGCGCGAGATCGGGGGCAAAATCTGGCTCGATCCCCAAAGCCGTCTTGCCCACTATGGAACCTTTCGTTTTCAGGGATCTCCCGATGTGACCCTGCTTAAGTCCACGCAATGATGTTGCTGACGGCCGTATTCTTTACCTAAAATTCACCAAAATCTGGTCAAATTAGGGGTCGTTTTTTGTATTCATCCCTTCACCAGATTTAAGGTCAAATGTCAGTCGTTCTCCAAAATGAGCTTTCTGAGCTGATTGTAAGGCATGATCAGTATATGCGCGGTGTACGCGGAGGGCGGCGCTTAGATATTTCCATGCAAACGGGGCATAACCTCGATTTTTCGAACAAGGATCTGTCATCGGCGGAATTTGTCGGCGCCTTTCTGAATTATGCGAATTTTTCGCGCACCAAGCTCAGGCAGGCCAATTTTTTTGGCGCGACCTTGGACAATGGAAACTTTTATGAATCGGATCTTAGCCAAGCGGATTTACGCGGCGCGCAAATGCGCGCGGTCGATTTTACAAACGCCATTTTAAACGATGCCAATCTTTCCGATGGGCTTCTTTTGCACCATGAACGGGGCGGCGGTATAGGGTCTCCCGTTCAGACCGCCGATTCGAAATTACGGCTCAGCGATGCCGTTTTTAAAAATGCAACGGCGCAACGCGCGAAATTTTCGAGCGCCATTGAGCTTTCGACAAATCTTAGTTTTGCGAATTTTAAAGGCGCAAGGCTTAACGGCGTGAATTTTGCCGGCAGTAATCTCCATGGGGCGACGTTCGAAAGCGCCGATTTGCGCGGCTGTAATTTCACCAACGCCAATATGAGCTCAACGGTGCTTTTGCATTCCAATCTTGAAGGAGCCGTATTCGATGGCGCCGACCTTACGGCGAGTCTCGTCCACATCGAAGAATTCGCTCCGGAAACTTTTAATAACGCCAAAATGACGCGTTCGATCGAAACGCTTGAACACAGCATTAAAGAAATTATCGCGGAACATCGCAACTGGGTTAACACGTTGGGGCGTGATGGCAAACGTGCCGATTTTGTCGGGCTAAATCTTTCGAACGTTCTTTTGGACGGTGTTCAACTGCAAGCCTCGAGCCTTAGGAAGGCGCTTATGGACGGCGCCTCATTTGCCGGTGCCATATTCACAATGTCGGATTTGTCGGACAGCAACGCGTGCGGGGCTTCTTTTGAAAAGGCGGACTGTCGTGGCGTGAACTTTTCGATGTCGCGGCTTGACAGCGCCAATCTGCAATATGCCGATTTTTCGGCCATGCCTATTTCACGCTCACTTAACCACACGGCCTGGCCTGCAAATTTTTCAGGCGCCAATTTGCAGCAGTCGTATCTTCGCGGCGCTAATTTAAGCAATGCCCTGTTTGAGAAGGCCTTCCTGGTCAATGCCGATATGCGCGACGTTAATCTTGAAGGAGCTTCTCTTCTCGATGCCAATCTTACCGGCGCGGACTTGCGCGGCGCCAATTTGGAAAGAGCCGATTTACGCGGCACCGTGGGTCTTCGGTAAAAGTCCCCTCATTATTTTTTCGTTTGCGAGCAAACGACGATGATCAAATCTTCGCACATCGCGCCGCTTGCATGGTCTTTAAAACGACCCAGCAAAAGTTCCTTTAACTTATCAACGGGCGCGGAAGAGTTGTTTTCAATGAGTTCTATAACTTGAGCTTCGGTTAAAGAATTTCCTGCGGCGTCGGGCGTTTCAATAAGAGCATCACTGTATATCAATAACACGTCGTCCGACGTGAAAGGCATCGTTTGCGTCAAGTACTGATGCATCCCAAGACCAAGAGGGGGGGCGCTGCCATCAAGTTTATCAACCTTGCCGGTTGCGCGGTGCAGGACGATGGAATTTTTCATGTAGGCGCGTGAAAAAAACAGCTGGCAGCTTTTTGTATCGATGATGCCGTAAAACATCGTGAAGAATTGGCCTCGCGGCAGAAGGTTCAAAAGCATATCGTTAATCTTGGATAAATAATCTCCGGGGCGAGTGGCTTCCGGAATGTTTTCTTTCAGGTAGGCGTGCATCCGAAAAGCTTTAAGGGCTGCAGGCATCCCGTGTCCGGAAAAATCGACGAGCCAAAGGGCGATTTGGTGCGGAGATAAATGATGAATGCCCCAAAACCCGCCGCCGATTTCCGGCGCTGATTCAAACGCCGCGGCAATTGTCAATCCGCTGTTCCGTTCATATTCTTCGATTCTGTTCGGCTCAGGCAAAATGCCCAGTTGCAATTGTTTGGCGCTTTCCAGTTCTGTTTCAATGCGGCTTTTATAAAGTTGCAGGGTTTTAAGAGAATGGCGTTTCTCGAGATGCACAATGACGCGCGCGCAAAGCTCGTCGGAATCTATGGGTTTGCTCACAAAATCCGTCGCCCCTATTTTGAAGGCTTTGATGCGCAGTTCGGGTTCGACGATTGAGGTTTCAATCAAGATCGGCAGGTCGCGATATTCTTCCTGCTTGCGCAAGGCTTCACAACATTCGTATCCATCCATGCCTTTCGGCATAAGTATGTCCAAAAGCACAAGGTCGGGCTTAAAATCTTTGATTTTTGCCAAGGCTTCTTCCGCGCTTGCGACGCAAAGGAGATTATGAAAGCCGCATGTATTCAGAGTCTTTTCCAGAAAGACGCGATTGATCTTGATATCATCTACGATAAGAATGGGGGAGGCTAGAATCTGCTGGGATAGTTCAGATGTCAGGGAGGGCATGATTTCATCTTTGGGGCTGGGAGGAAGGGATGATTTTCGGCAACGAAGGTTTTGATGCGTGCGATTTCGTCATATATTTTTTGCAGCAACACATTGCGAAAACCTAATGCTGTCCAAGAAATTCTTTCGGATTCGAGGCAAAGCTCTTCCAGTGGCGTCATTCCCATGTTTGCGGCGGCGCCGCGCAACGTATGGGCGGCCTCTTTCCATGACAACGGTTTGTCATTACAGCTCGCGCTTTTCATTTCGGCCAGGACTTCCTCGAAGGTATTATAAAAAAGTTCCAGAATGACCTTTTTCTCAAGTTTTGTTTCGGCAATCGTATCCAGCCGATGGAAATCGATCGGGGCCGGTTCGATGTCAATTTTTTCGATGTTAGGCAGCACGTGAACCAAGTTTGTTAGAGGTGGGGGCATCAAAGGAGAACACGTTAGAGGCGAACCTATTTTTCTAGAGGACGGCGTACAGATCAGCAGGCAATGCAGTTTCAGTCGGAAATGTTTTAAAACGGATAAACATTTTAATTGCTCTCAGTCGATATCCCTTTTGATTATACAACCCAGCGGTTGTGCATCCGAGTCGAAGAAATTTTTCACATTTTCATTTTAGTGGCCAATAATATTCAAATAATTAACAAATACTACATACAATGATGTGATTATGAACACAGGGGTACAATCGGCAGTTGCACAAATTGATGATGGTTGCCTAAAACGACAGTCCAATGATTAGGGTTTGGAGAGTGTATGAATATCGCGGAGCATCAAGAACCAGTTTATGCCTTTATAGGACAGCGCATTCGAGAAAGACGGAAGCTTCTTAAACTTAGTCAGACCGAACTCGCAGAGCTGATGGGGTTTTCTTATCAGCAGATGCAGAAATACGAAACTGGCATAAGCCATGTGTCGGCGGGCAAGCTTCTTTCGTTTGCAAGAATTCTCAACGTACCGCCAAATTATTTTTATGAAGGACTTAATCTTGAGGAGTCCATCGGCGAGCGCATCAATGCCAGCGTGATACAGAGAACGAGGGCCAAAGCTTTCCGCATCCTCCTTATCGAATATAATCCGGCAGACGTGATTCTCTTTAAAAAGGCCATGAACGAATGTGAAGGATCGACAGAGGTTCAATCCTTCCACGATGCCGATGCGGCTATGGATTTTCTTCAGAACCACGAAGCGAAGTTTAACCAGAAACTACCCGATCTCATTATGCTCGATCTTTCCCTGCCTAAGATGAATGGATTGGCGCTCTTGAAATTGATTAAAAAGAATCCTCAATTGCAGGAAATCCCCGTGGTTGTTTTGACCAACAGCATCAGCATGGGGGATATGATGGAGGCTTACCGGTGTGGCGCGGCAGGATTCATTCAAAAGTCCGTAGAATTGAATGAATATATGGATTGCATGGCCATTGTCGTAAGGTATTGGTCGAAGGTCGTCGCCCTTCCTTGCCTCTAAAACGGGGCTCTTTTACTTCTGTTTTGGGAGCGTAAAGAAAAAGACGCTGCCGTGGTCCGGCTTTGACTCAGCCCAGATGCTTCCGCCGAAGTTCTCGATAATTCGTCTGCAAATGGCAAGACCGATACCGGTTCCTGCATATTCGGCGTCGTTGTGCAGCCGTTTAAACGGGGCAAAGATTAGATCCAAGTAGGCGGCATCAATGCCAATGCCGTTATCCGCTACCGAAAACTGCCAATGATCGAGTTTCTCATCAACGGCAACTCGGACGAGGGGAGGCTTGCCGGAGCGTTGGTACTTCAGCGCATTGCCGATAAGATTCTGAAACACGCGCGAGAGGTGAAGCGGATCTGCATCGACCGTCGGTAACGTGCCGTATCTAATATCAGCGCGGGTAGCTTTGATGGATTCGCTTAAAGCATCCAATGCCCGTTGAAGGGCGTCATTGCAATTTGTTTGTACAAGACGCCCCGCTCTTTCTCCAAGGCGACCATATTCCAAAAGGTTGGCAACCATCATTTCCATTTTTTTGGCTGCCTGCCGATTAATTTCCATATATTTGCGTGCTGTCTCGTCCAACTTGTCGCCGTATTCCTTGGTCAGGAGTTCGGTGAAGCAGACAATCGTGCGCAAAGGTTCCCGTAAATCGTGCGAAGCGACATACGCAAACTGTTCAAGTTGCTCGTTGACGGAAGTGAGCTGCTTAACGAGCTTATCGTGAGGACTTTCCGCAAACGGTTTTTCTTTTAAAAAGGGCTTCATGATCATTTCATGTTATGCAAAAGAAAAACAATGCTGCTTGATTTTATGTTTTGGGCGGCGCTTCGGCCTTCTTCGGCGGAAGGGCGAGCCGAATAGACAATTCCTGCATCCGTTCAGCAGGAACGACATTAGGGGCCTGCATCATCAAGTCTTCGGCCTGCTGATTCAGCGGGAAGGCAATGACTTCGCGGATATTGGGTTCGTTCGCCAACAGCATGACGATGCGATCGATGCCGGGAGCTGCGCCGCCGTGGGGAGGCGCGCCGAGCTTGAGGGCTGACAACATGCCGCCGAAGCGGGATTCCAATTCTTCCCGGGTATACCCGGCGATTTCGAACGCCTTGTACATGACCTCAGGAAGATGGTTGCGGATGGCGCCCGACGACAATTCAATGCCGTTACAGACGATGTCATATTGGAAGGCTTTAATCTCAAGCGGCGGCAATTTCTCTAAAGCCTCCAATCCGCCCTGGGGCATCGAGAAAGGATTGTGGCTAAAATCGATTTTTTTGCGTTGTTCGTCGTATTCGTACATCGGAAAATCGACGATCCAGCAGAAGCGATAGGCGTCTTTTTCGATGACATCCATATCTTCCGCGATTTTCGTTCTGGCTTCGCCGGCCATTTTTGCGGCCTTGAGTTTTTCGTCGCAGACAAAGAAAACGGCATCGCCGTCTTCGCATCCCGTTATTTGCCTTAATTCTTTTTGCGCCTCGGGGACGACAAAACGGGCAATGGGACCTTTGCCAGCGCCGGCCTCAAACGTGATATAGCCAAGACCGGGCGCGCCAAGTTCTTTTGCCCAATCATTTAATTTATCGAAGAAACTGCGCGGGCGACCAGAAACCTTTGGCGCGCGGATGGCGCGAACAACGCCGCCTTGGTCGATGATCGAACGGAAGGCGCGAAATTCGACGTCCTTACGCTTAAAGACGCTTGTGACGTCGGTAATCAAAAGAGGATTGCGCAAATCGGGCTTATCCGACCCGTATTTCAGCATCGCTTCGTCGTACGGAATGCGGATGAAGGGCAGGGAAGAGACAATCGGCTTTTTGCCTTTGTTGAAACCGCCATATTCTTCGAAGACACCTTGAATAACGGGTTCGATGGTGTTGAAGACGTCGTCCTGCGTGACATAGCTCATTTCAAAATCGAGCTGGTAAAACTCGCCAGGACTCCGGTCGGCGCGCGAGTCTTCGTCGCGGAAGCAGGGTGCAATCTGAAAATAGCGGTCATATCCCGCAATCATCAGAAGCTGCTTAAATTGCTGAGGCGCTTGGGGCAGGGCGTAGAATTTTCCGGGATGGAGGCGGCTCGGAACCAAAAAATCGCGCGCGCCTTCGGGACTGCTTGAGGTCAGGATCGGCGTTTGATATTCGCGGAATCCGGCATTCCACATACGGCGGCGTATCGATGCGATAACGTCGGCGCGCAGCCCCAAATTGCGCTGCATTTGGTCGCGGCGCAGGTCGAGGAAGCGGTATTGCAGGCGGGTCGCTTCCCCCGTTTCGGTATCAAACTCGGCGTTGACCTGAAGCGGAAGAGGGTCAGCCGCGCTTTGCACGATAAATTCGTTGATGTCGATTTCGATTTCGCCCGTCGGAAGCTTGTCGTTTTTGGTGTCATCGGGTCGCTGGACGACTTTTCCCGTTACCGTAATAACGCTTTCGTTTTTGACGGCTTCGACGATGGGCATAAGAGGGCTCGAACGGTCGATAACACATTGCGTCAAGCCGTAATGGTCGCGCAAATCGATAAACAGAAGGCTGCCGTGGTCGCGTTTGCGATGCACCCAGCCGGAAAGGCGGACGGTTTGGTTTTTATGGGAAAGGCGAAGTTCGCCACAGGTATGCGTACGATATGGATGCATGGTCAAAATGAGGTCAAAGCCTTTATGTTTACGAAGGGGGCACATTAACGGGTTGCAGGGAGGGCGTCAAATTTTCATTCACCCATAAGGCGTTACAGGCATCTCCCTTGTACTTGGAAGAAAAAGGAATTTTCGAGAATCAAAATATAAGCTAGCTTCGTGCCGCGCATTCGCGTTTGTGTTTCCCCGACTTAGTCCTTCCTTAACCACTTTCTCCCTAGGTTCGACATATGAGAAACTTCGTCTTCTTGTCGGTTTTTGGCGTTTTTGCGCTTGGCGGTTGCACGCCACAGATCGTTGCAGGCGAGGCTGCCGCGACGATCTATCTGACTCATCCCGAAAAGGGGCCGCCAGCAGATACGAAACATCAGATTCAGGAACACGAGTCGTGGTGTTACAAAACGATGGCCGATGTGGAGTGTTATGCAAAGGCACAAGACATGGAGCCAAACCGCCTGGTTAACGTCGAGCCGCAAAATCTGCGTCCGTTGACGGCAGATGCTTATAAAGACGAAATTGCAGGAAGACGACCGTCGCCGGCAACGGAAAAACCGGTGGAACTTGGCCCCTCAAAAGAGAATATTGCTGAAAAAGGAAACTCCGCCGAGAGACCAAATCTTATAGAAAGAAAGATCGGCTATAGGCTCCCGTTCCTGCATATTAAGGCATATACGCCTACTCCCTTAGGACAATAGCCCTTCCTTTTTGAGGTGTTCCTTAACGCGGGTGTACTCTTTGTCGATTTTTTCGAGCAGGGCGAGGCGTCCGGCGGAGTCCCCCTTATAAAGCTGAGCCGTAGAGCTAAGCTGGCGCAGCTCTTCGGCGCCGATGCTGCCGCTTCCCCCTTTTAACATATGGGAAGCCTCTGTCCACGGCTTGTTTTCACCTTCGGTTGCTCCGAATTCCTTCAGCGTCTCAAGATTCTTGTCCGATTGAACGACAAAAGTCTTCATAAGCTCTTTTTCAATTTCCTGGTCTCCTCCGGTAAGGGTTCTGAGCATCGTTAAATCTACGGGCGGCGTTTCATCGGGCATAGGCTCTCCTGTTTTTTCTGTTGATTCGGAGGAATCGAAAGAAATCCACTGACCTAGAACTTCCTTCAACTCCTCGATAATGATTGGCTTACTGACGTATTCGTCCATACCGCAATGTAAGCACTTTTCCTTATCGCCTACCATAGCATTTGCAGTCATGGCGACAATAGGAACGTGAGTATTTTTTGATTTTTCCATCTCCCGAATCTCGATCGTCGTGTCGTAACCGTTTTTTTCAGGCATATGGCAATCCATAAGGATAACGGTCCAAGGAGATTTTTGCTGATAGGCTTCCTGGGCTTCGATTCCATTGTTTGCAATCTCAAAATAGCCAATGCCGAATTTATTGAGCAACCGCTTAATAAGGAGCTGGTTCATGGGGTGGTCTTCAGCTACAAGAACCCGCGCATTCTTCGGCGGGACAATGCCAAGCTGGGTTTTATCCCGACGGCTGGAAGTTTCCTCGTGAAGCTTATCGGCAACTTCGAAGGGAATTGAAACCGAGAATGTCGATCCTTGACCGACTTCGCTCGTTACGTCGATTTTGCCACCCATCAACAGTACAAGTTCGCGCGTAATGGCGAGTCCGAGGCCGGTACCGCCATATTTGCGCGTTGTTGAGCTGTCGGCCTGAACGAATTTATCGAAAACGCTCTGAAGTTTGTTTTTGGGAATACCGACGCCGGTATCCGTAACTTCGCAGTGCAGTTCGACACGTTTTTTGTCCAGTTTTTTGGTATAAGCGCGGATTTCGACATGACCTTCTTCCGTATATTTAATCGCATTGCTCAGAAGGTTCGTTACGATGCGTCCGATGCGCAGAGGATCGCCCATCAGGAAGGGAAGCGTTTCATTTTCATAAAGCCGGACGATCGGTAAATGCCTTTCTCTCGCGGCATGCGCCAGGGCGCGAACGACGGAATGAAGAATCTGACGCGGATCGAAGCCAATGTTTTCCAGAACAACTTCGCCTGCCTCAATCTTGGAGAGATCAAGAATATCGTTGACGATTTCCATGAGATTGTTCGAAGACAAAATAACCGTCTCGGCCAACTCCTGTTGTTCAGGCGTCAACTTTGTTCCGAGCAGAAGGCGCGTCATGCCGGAAACGCTGTTAAGGGGCGTCCGCAATTCATGCGACATATTTGCCAAAAACTCGCTTTTTATTTGGTTTGCGGCTTCCGCGCGCTCCTTCATTTGAAGCAGGTCTTTTTCTTTTTCTTTTTGAACGGTAATATCCCTAACCAAGGAAATAAAAAGTCTCGCTTTTCCGAGAATGACCTCGCTTGTGGTTTCAACCATGGGAAACTGGGAACCGTCTTTGCGCTGTCCGACGGTTTCGCGTTCGACGCCGATAAACCCCTCTTCCTTTGTTTCGATATAATGCCTCAGGCGCGTTTCCGGCTCCGACTCTTTATCAGAGGGAACAAGAACGCTTATGCTTCGTCCGATAACATCCGCAGCTGCGTAACCGAAAACATGCTCCGAAGCCTTGTTAAAAGATTGTATGATGCCCAGATCATTAAGAACGACAATTCCTTCCAAAACATTTTCCATAACGGCATGAATCTTGGCCTCTTCCTCTTTTAATTTGGCATTGATGGCCATCACATCGAAACGCGATAGTTCCAGCCTATCCGTATAATCCTGCATCTGGCGTTCAAGCCGCTCTTTTTCTATGAGGCGAACCGCAAGTTCTCCTTGCGTTTGCAATGCGATTTTTTGGGCGCGTTCCGTTTTCACGAGCGAGCGATTAAGAAAAAAGAAAAGCGAAACAAAACCAACGAAGGCAATAAGGCTGGAATAGAGCATTAAATTATGGGTGAAGGTGCGATCAGATTTTCGCTCTTTAAGCAAAGTGCCAAAGGCGGTTAAAGGCTCGTCGTATAACAGGTGAAAGGATTGCGAGAGTTCCGTGATCCGTGAATACATTTCCGCGCTTGTTTGAGCGCTCGTATTGGCTAAAAGAACACTTTTTACGCTTTCCGAAAGCTTGATCCAAAGAGGCTCGACAGATTCTTTATAGTAATCGAAAAGACGAGGGGGCGTGCTTTTAAAATTTTCGGTTCTGCTCAGGATGTTCTTCATTTCGGCATTCTGAGCATCCAGAACATGAAGAAGGGTTCTCAACGCAACCTTATCTTCCTCGGATATCTGCGCGACATTTCCGCCTTCCGATATCAGGTTGGATGCTTTGCTGCGCAAAAGACTTAGTTGTTCCTGAATTTGCGGAAGGACGTGGATTGAATAATCGAGCAAACGGTTCTTGCCCGTTTGGGGATCAGTGGACAAATTTATCCTATCGGCGACGTCGTCCATTAAAGTGATCAGGGAACGAAGGACGCGCGCGTACTGTTCAAATTCCGCCGCAGGGGACGCGGCATGTTGAGCGTCCTGTAGAGATAAAACGTCAGCCCTAACGTTTTGCCAGTCCTTATCGATAACCTTGCTTTCAAAAGACGGAAGATCAAATGTGCCAACTTTTTTAAAAGAGGTCTGCATTTCCTCCGTTTTTGAAAGAAGCTGGTCGGAAAATCCGGTTTTTCCGTTATGTATGGCAAAGGAAAGATCGCGCACATCCTCAAGACGTTGAAGAAGCGAGAACAGTTCTTTGTGGTAAGCGATTTCAAACTGCTCCCTTTTAATGTTCTGAATTTCAAGATTGAGCCCGGAAATAGCCTGATGGGTGATAAGCACCAGAGGCAGGGCGAAAAGAGCGGCACATCCGATGGTCACAAAAGCGCGGTTGGAAATGGCGGCCGTAAGGATAAAGAGGAGAATCGTCGTAATGGCGAGAATTGTAATGGCTAGAAATTCATGAGATTGATTTAAATTCCCGACGCTGTCCGGAAAGGGAATAAAGACGGCGGCTTCCATGCTGATATAATAGGCTCCGCAAATACCGGTCGCGAGGACAAGCGCAGAGAGTATATGCGCCAAAACAGGTTTTTTACGGCCAAGGGTAAAGATGATTCCGATGGCTCCTCCCGAACCCAGAAAAGCGACAAAGAAAGAGAGAAAAAACAGCGCCGGCACAAAGCGCAGAGAAGCCTTCATTTGCAATGATTCCAAGCCTAAATAATGCATCGCGCAAATGCCGAAACCCAAGAAAAAGGATCCAAAAGCTAGTCTTAAAAAAGGAGGATTCTGCACAAATCGGGTCATAAGGATGGCGGCATAAACGATCGCAATAGAAATCAACAGAGGAAAAAGGATGACAAGAGGATCATAGAATACTTCGAACGATGTTTTATATCCGAGCATGCCGACAAAATGCATCGACCAGAAGCCGCTTCCATAAGCAAAAGCGCTCAGCAAACTTAAAACATGTTTTTTAAGGGTTGTTTGGGCGGAGGAAATTAAACCCGCGATGGACAAACCCGTGTACGAACCCAGAACAGCCACAACAAAAGCGGCCAAAGCGAGAAAGGGAGAATACGTCCCTTTTTCAATATTTGCCGGAAGTTCCCCGAAAAAGAAAAAAGAATCCAACAGGTAGTTGCTCACACCATACCCCCGATAAGGCGCACACGGCCTCTGCGCCGAAGCTAAAATGCGATGCAGATTCGGTCAACACGTACGAAATCTCAATACGAACGTATGTGAGAAAATAATCTCAAACTTTTTATGCGCTCAATCTTTTGTTCGCACGATCCCAGTCCAGCAAATTGTCAATCACCGCGTTAACAAAATCGGCGCGCCTGTTCTGATAGTCGAGATAATAGGCGTGCTCCCACACATCGATGGTCAAGAGGGGCGTTGCGGAACCCGAAATGGGTGTTTCGGCGTTGCTTGTTTTTCGAAGCGAAAGTTTGTCTCCTTCCGCCACCAACCACGCCCAGCCGCTGCCGAATTGCGAGGTGGCGAGCGCGGCAAAATCGGCCTTGAATTTTTCATAACCGCCGAGATCGCGATTAATCAGATCGGCGATTTTTCCGGAAGGTTTGCCGCCGCGTTTAGGGGCGAGGCTTTCCCAGAAAAAAGTATGGTTCCACATTTGCGCGGCATTGTTGAAGAGTGCCGTCTTCTCGGGTTTTTCCGCCGTTTTTTTGATGATGTCAGTAAGGTCAAGCGCCGCAAACTCGGTTCCGGCGACTAATTTATTGAGATTGTCAACATAGGTTTTATGATGTTTTCCATAATGGAAGGCAAACGTGTTTGCCGAAATGACGGGCACCAAAGCCGTATCGGCATAAGGCAGGGGAGGAAGGACGAAGGGGGCGGGCATAATCGGTCTCCTTGTTTTTGAATGAAGGGAGAACCCTAAGCCCTCAGCATAGGATAAAAAGAGCGCGCACCAAAGAGAAAACAAAAAATTCTGGCGCAAAGGTTGTTTTTATGCAGTTACTATAGGGCATTAAGGAAGACACCCTCACGGAGTAGGTTATGCGCGTTTTATTGACCGGTGCGGCAGGTTTTATCGGTTTTCATGTTGCGAAAGCCTTGTTGGCGCGCGGCGACGACGTGATCGGCATAGATAATCTGAATGATTACTATGACGTTGCCCTCAAGCAGGCGCGTCTTGACCAGCTTTTGTCCCAGAAAAATTTTTCGTTTCATAAAATCAACATCGCCGACAAAGACAAAATTTTGCCGTTCGCAAAATCAGGAATAACGCACATCGTTCATCTGGCGGCGCAAGCCGGAGTCCGGTACTCGCTTCAAAACCCATACGCCTACGTTGACTCCAACCTCATGGGGCAGGTGGTCATGCTGGAGCTGGCGCGCGCGACGCCGGGGCTAAAGCACTTTGTCTATGCCAGCTCCTCTTCGGTATACGGGGGCAATACCAAGATTCCCTTTGCCGAAAGCGACGCCGTTGAGCGCCCTATTTCTCTTTATGCCGCGACGAAACGCGCCGATGAGTTGATGGGATACACCTATGCGCATCTCTTTCGCATTCCGATGACGGGGCTTCGTTTTTTCACCGTTTACGGGCCGTGGGGACGCCCGGATATGGCCGCTTATATCTTTACGAGCCAGATTATTTCAGAAAAAACGATCAAAGTGTTCAATCAGGGGAAAATGAAGCGCGACTTTACCTATATCGACGACATCGTATCAGGCGTTCTGGCCGCAATCGGGAAGCCTCCGCAGGATAAGGGGACAGAGCCTCCCCTCGCGCTTTATAACCTTGGAAATTCGCATGCCGAAGATTTGATGCATTTCATCAGCGTGTTGGAGCGTGCGCTGGGGAAAAAGGCCGTCATTGATCTTCAACCGATGCAGCCCGGCGACGTTCCGGAAACTTTCGCCGACATTACATCCAGCACGTGCGATTTGGGCTATAAGCCGGAAACGAATATCGACGTGGGCGTTCCCAAATTCGTCGAGTGGTACAAAAAATACAGCAAAAACGCCTAAGGATTCTTATCGAAATTCGGCGGAATGAAGATAAACGTGCTGTCGGGAAATGCGGCGCGGTCGCTCATGTTTTCAAGGCTTACGCCGGTTGAGCGGCCTTGGGGGTCAATGACCTTCCATTGCCGCAATTTAAAGGGTTTATTTGAGAACACGAGCGTCAGGCTTCCAGCGCCCGGATCGCTGGTTTGAGCTAAGGTGACTTCGATTTTTGCGGGGAAGCGTGCCATTTTCGTGATGGTGACGTCGTCGTTCAGTTTAACCGGATCGCGCAAAATAAAATGCGCAAGACTCGCGTCTTGATCGACGTTCGTCTGGGCTTGCAAGTCTTCGTTCCAGATATGAACGGAGCCCCCGTCCGCGATAATAAAGTCCTTGCTGGGCGCGTCGTACGTCACGCGCATTCTTCCCGGCCTTGAAATCGCAATTTGCCCGCGCATCATGCCGCCGGCATCGTCGACTTGCAGGAAGTCGGCGGAGACGTTTTTCAGCCCGTTCAAATAATTCTCTATTTTGGCCAGGTCCTTTTTGTCTTTTACGGAAAGAAAAACGGGGGCAACGGTTTGCGCCTGTTCGCCTGCGAAAACAGGAGCCGAGGCCGAAAGGGAGACACAAAAAAGAAGGAGCGCGAGAAGATGTTTTTTCATGAATGCAGCATGGAAGAAGAATAAGGCAAAATAAAGAAAAAAAGAACGCCTGAAAAATTTATTTTGCCGCAGTTTCCGTATTCATAACAACCCGCGAGGCCGGAAAAACCAGCGATATGGTCGTGCCGACGCCAAGCTCGCTTTTCAGCTCAAACGTGCCGTTATGAAGCTCGACCAAGGCCTTTGTTAAAGGCAATCCGAGCCCCGTTCCCTGATGCTTGCGGCTTAGGGCGTTTTCAATTTGTCCGAACGGCGCCAAGGCGACGGCAATATCTTCAGGCGCGATTCCGATGCCGCTATCGACGACGTTGATCATCATCTGTCCCTTATCGTCGAGAATGGCCGACAACGTGACGCTTCCGCCTTCGTTCGTGAACTTGATGGCGTTTGTCAAAAGATTGGTCAGAATTTGCTTCATCGCCTTTTCTTCGCCGCGCAGGGAGGGAAAATTGTGCGGAACATGCAAATTCAAGTGTACTTTGCCTTCTTTGGCGCGCCCGCTGACAAGGCGCGAAACGGCGTGGGCAATTGTTTCGATGTTCAGGGTCGTTTCCTGCAATTGGCGCTTGCCAGCCTCGATCTTCGACATATCGAGGATGTCGTTAATCAGCGAAAGCAGGAGCTGGCCGCTGTCATAGATATCCTTGGCGTAATCGACATATTGAGGCTGTCCCGCATTCCCGAACATCTGGTCTTTAATGATTTCCGCAAAACCGATGATGGCGTTAAGAGGGGTGCGCAATTCGTGGCTCATATTCGCCAGAAATTCCGATTTACTGTGGTTGGCATAATCGGCTTGTTCTTTGGCGCGTATCAAAGCTATCTCGACTTTCCGGCGCTCCGTGATGTCGTACATCGTGCATTCAAAGCCGGAAGTGCCGTCGGCGTTAGTCGTCTGGTGCCCGCTCAGGCTCACCCATAAAATTTGCCCGTCCTTTGTCGTGACAGCGCATTCTTGCGCAAAGCGCTGGTTGGCGCGCACGCCGTGAAGCCATGCGGCGCGCTGGGCGGCGTCAACGAAGAGCTTGCCGTCAAGGTCGGGCTGCGCCTTTAAAAGCTCGGCGGGGTCCGCGTAATGTAAAAGTGTCGCGACGGAAGGGTTTGCGTTCGTCCATTTTCCGTCGCTTAAGACGTGAAAAATACCGATGTCGGCATCTTCGAAAACGGCGCGATATTTCTGCATGTACTCGGACAGCGCCGCGACGAGTTCTTTTTGCGATAAGGAGGAGGGATCAAACATCCTTTAAAAGTTGCGCAAAACCCCTAAAATAGAGTTAAACCCGCAGGCGCCTTATTTCCACCCGTGAAGGTAGATAATGTCGAAAGTTGCGGGGATAAGGCCCTCGGCGTTGCCGAAGCGGTCTTGATATAGTTCGGAAGCCTTCAGGAAAAAGGAACGGCGCGTCGGCTGGCGGAGGCGTTCGACATGCGCGTTCGTTTGCCCCATGCCGCGCAGATCCCTCATCAGAGCGAACATGTCGGCGTAAAGCAACGTTATGGTTTCGATATCCGCCACAGGCAAAAGGAAACCCGCGCGCTTCATCAAGGAGGCTGCGGTTTGCAAATCGATCATGGGGGAAAAACGCGGGCTTATGCCTTCTGAAACGGAAATTTCGGCGTCCAACAGGCATTGACGCAGTTCGCGCAAGGACTGCCCGCCGATGAGCGCCGCAAGAAAAAGGCCTTTGGGCTTTAACGTCAGGCAACATTGGATGAGCGCGCCGGGCAGATCGTTGACCCAATGAAGCCCCAGATTGCTGACGATAAGATCAAAGCTTTGGGGGGCAAAAGGCAATAGTTCTTCGTTGGCCGTGGTCTTTGGCGTTTGCACGGAAAAGACGTTCTCCTTGCGCTTTTCGAGAAACGGAAACGGACTTATGTCGAGCGCGCAGCGAAAGGGCTGTTTGATCTCGTCAAGCCGCTCTTCAAGTTGCGCGGCGGTATCGTCGAAAAGAACGCTGTGTTTGAGAAAGCGGGGTTTAGCGCGCGCGATGTGCTGCCGCACAAGGCTTCGATCGAAGACAAAGGGAGAATATCCTCCGGTCATGCGCCCCTATCGGTAACGACGTTATTGCGGCCCTTTTGTTTGGCGAGAAGGAGCGCGGCGTCAGCGTGGTCAAATACCGTGGTCGTTTCGTCATTTTTGCCGGGGATCGTCGCGGCGACGCCGATGCTGATGGTTACATTCAGTTTTTCATCGCTTCCCGGAATCAAAAAAGGATCTTCGGCAATTCTCTGGCGTACGCGATCGGCGATTTTTTCCGCGTTGTGCAATTCGGTTTCCGGCATGACGACGGCAAATTCCTCGCCGCCCATGCGGACAAAGAAATCCGAAGGCCGGACGCAATTAAGAACGCGCTGCGCAACTTCTTTCAAAACGGCATCGCCCGCAGGATGCCCATATTTATCATTGACCTGTTTGAAGAAATCGATGTCGATCATTTGCACGGAAAGATGTTTTTTGACGGTGGCGGCATGTGCAAGAAAACGCGGCAGATGCGCCTCCAGATAACGCCTGTTGAAAGCTCCCGTCAGCGGATCGACCAAGGCCAGCATCAAATTATGTTCGAGACCCATGCGCAACCTGTCATAGTTGCGTTTGTGACGAAGCTGCGTGCGGGTGCGCGCAAAAAGTTCATGGACGTCGAAAGGCCGTATCAGGTAATCGTTGGCGCCGAGATCAAGCCCCTTGGCGACGCGCTCGACATCGTCGGCGTTGGCGAGCATCAGAATGGGGATATGCCTTGTTGCGGGATTGGAGCGCAGGCAAGGGCAGATCGTTAAACCGTCTTCGTTTTTAAGGTCGAGCTTTGAAAAAACGAGATCGTAGGAATCGGTTGCAAGAACGGCTTCGGCCTCGGCAATGCTTTTGACCTCTGCGATATGTGCCGAAAGAGGCTGCAAAGCGTCGCGAATGAAAGCCCCATCCGTTGCGTCGTCATCGACAATCAAGATGCGGCAATTGCGGACGTTCAGGGGGTCGGACACGGCCTCGGCAGACGCCGGCGAAAGTTGCAACGCTGTCGCTTCGCGCGAACGCCATTCGTCCATAAGGATTTTCATGCGCAACAATGAGCGAATGCGCGCCATAAGGGCGAGGTCGTTGATGGGTTTTCCTAAAAAGTCGTCGGCGCCGGCCGCCAATCCGCGCACACGATCGGCGACGTCCGACAAGGCCGTAATCATGACGACGGGAATGAAGGCGGTTGAAGGATTGGTCTTTAACCGGCGGCACGTTTCGAACCCGTCCATTTCCGGCATCATGACGTCGAGAAGAATGATATCGGGCTTTTCTTCGTCGACCTTTTTCAGAGCCTCGCGACCGTTTTCGGCCGTCGAAATGACGTAATAATCGCGCGCCAGCTTTGCCGCGAGAAGCCTAATGTTCACAGGAATGTCATCAACGATCAGGATACGGGCAGACATTTACCGGGCTCTTTCAACAGGGTGATCTGAAGGGTGTTTTACAGGTATTTCTTGACGGTAGCGATGAACTGATGGACGGCGATAGGCTTCGATAGATAGTCGTCGCAGCCTGCGGCGCGGATTTTTTCCTCATCTCCGCGCATGGCAAAGGCCGTAACGGCGATAATGGGTATCTTTTTCAAGGTCTCGTCGGCCTTGAGCCATCCCGTAATCTCGATTCCTGAAATTTCAGGCAATTGAATATCCATCAAAATCAAATCGGGATGATTTTTCCGTACGAGATCAAGAACCTGAAACCCGTCGTGCGTATGCAGCGTGGCGTAGCCATGGGCTTCCAAAAGGTCGCGGAACAACTTGAGGTTTAATTCGTTGTCCTCGACGATCATGACAAGTTTTTTGCGGTGCTGATCGTAGGTCATGGGCAATTCAGCGTTTGCAGAGCCTGGGCTTCTTCCAGGTTTCCGGTAATTGAGAAATCTCCGTAATCGACATTCATATGCTCAGCGACTCCGTTCGGAAGAAGATTGATGTCCATTTCATAGTCCGATTCCCCGGTTTCCGTATCGATTTTAAAGAAGGCCAGATGGACGGGCCAGGCGGCCTCGACGAGCAGCGGGTTTTTCTTTGCTTTGGTTATTGGCTCGGGTTCTTTTTTAAGGGTGCGCCGGGGCAAAATAAAGGCGCTGATGTTGCTTGATCCGACATCGTCCGAACCATCGAAAACAAGGCGGGAGAAAAATTTTTCACCCTTCAACGCATTTTGTAGGATCAGCAACGTGTGGGCCGAGGGGAAGAGCGTTCCTGCGGGCAGTTTTTTGCTTATGCCTTCGGGAGCGCTGTAGGAAACAAGGATAATCCCGTCGTTATTCTGTACCGCTTTTCCGCGATAAACTTCGGTCTCTTGCCCATCGGTTATGCGCCGGATATTAAAGCTGTAGCGTTTGCTGTCTTTTGATTCCCAAGTCAGTTCGGTACTGACGAGATTTTGATCGCTGCCGTCGGCATAACTGAAATGCAACTGTAAGCGTTGCTGTATGGCCCACCCGTCACACACATCGCGCCACTCGAACACCATGCGTCCGGAAACGTCGGATACATTGCTGCCGTTTTTGGCGGAAGACAATTTCATTTGATAAATGGCGCGATGCGGCGCGATGCGGACGCTTCCGCTTTGCGGCAGAGACGCGGGCTCTTCAACCTTAGCCGACGCTGGGACAATCGAAGGCACCGAGGCAAGGACTTCAGAAAAGCTTAGGGCGCACAAAGCGAACGAGCCAAGAGCGATTGAACCGAAAAAGGACAAAGAGGAACGCACAAAAACACCCGATCACAGGATGAATGGATTTTTTCTTGATAGCGGAAATAGTGTTAACATATTGTCAGGGCTAAAGAAAGGTGTGTGCTTAAAAAAGGATGTCGTTCGATAGATGTTGCGAAAACCATGTAATCCTTCATAAAGTTCCTGCACAAGATACCGTCATCCCCGCCCCGTGTCGTAGCACGGGGCAGGCTCCGGCGGGGATCCCATTTTCTTTTTTTGAAGCTTGCGCGAAAGGCCCAGCCTATAACGTCATGACCCATCCCGCATTTATTCTTGCGTCATCATCGCCGCGCCGTCTGGCGCTTTTGGCGGATATCGGCGTTGTTCCGGATATAGTTGTTGCGGCAGATATTGTCGAGACGCCGCAGCCGAAAGAAAAACCGCGTTTTTTAGCCGAACGCTTGTCGCTCCAAAAATTGCAAGCCGTTAGTCCTGAATTTGAGGAGAAAGACGCATTCATCCTTGCCGCAGATACGGTTGTGGGGGTAGGGCGGCGCATATTGCCGAAAGCGGAAACGCCGGATGACGTGCGCAAATTTTTAAATCTGATGTCGGGGCGACGCCATCATGTTTACACGGGAGTCGCCTTAAGGACGCCGAAGGGCAAGGTTCTGCATCGCGTCAGCGACAGCACTGTCATTTTTCACCTGCTTTCCCGGGAAGATATCGATGCTTATGCTGAGTGCGGCGAAGGGATCGGCAAAGCAGGAGGCTATGCCATACAGGGCAGGGCGGCGGCTTTGATCCGATTCATTTCCGGCTCTTATTCCGGCATCGTTGGGTTGCCTTTATTTGAAGTGGCTCAGATGCTCCGTGGCGCAGGATGGAGATTCTAGAGCATGATACTTTCAAGCAGAATCGTCATCCCCGCGAAGGCGGGGATCCCATTTTCTTTTAGTTGCTTTAGTAAACAAAAGAGATGTCCTACTTTTGAGGGCATGGCGGGGCTTATATGAAAAGTGACCACACTCAAATAACACGGGTGGCGAGCCGTTGCCCGATGTGCGGCAAAGCTCCGGCTGATAAGTACAAGCCTTTCTGCTCTTCGCGTTGTTCGATGCTCGATTTGGGAAAGTGGCTGGGGGAAGGCTACAGGCTACAAACCGAAGAAAACGACGATGCCCCAGGCTTCGCTAAAGCTACGTCTGGTTCTGGAAATAAGTCCGGCGAAAATGAAGAATAGAGCTAATTTACAACTTCATTCATATTTGCCGGTTCTTCGTTTTCAAAAAAAGCCCCGTCATTCCGGAAAAATCGCTTTTTTGTCTTCAAAAATGCGATTTTATCCGGAATCTGATTTGGTTTCTTTTTAGTGAGGAAACAAATCGGATTCCGCATAAACGAGCATTTTGCTTCGGCAAAACGCTCGTTTTGCGGAATGACGAAGAAGCTTAATGGGGGCATATTCTGCGCATACAAAGGGTAGACAAGCCTGAAAACCTTGCCTATAAGCGTCACCTTATCGCGACAACCATTATAAATAAGCCTGGGTAGCTCAGTTGGTAGAGCAGGGGACTGAAAATCCCCGTGTCGGCGGTTCAATTCCGTCCCCAGGCACCATTTACCCTTCCGAGGGCGTCTAAGAACGTCCACAAAACACGCTTGAAAGTCAATAAAATTAGGCATATCCTGTCTTTTGCCTTTCGGAGACGTCCGCCCCCTTCTAAATACAATTGGGGGCATTTCTGGGGGCTTAATTTTCGGGAGGACTAAAAATGCCCCCAAAACCGTTAACAAATGGCCGGTGTAAGAACGCGAAACCCATAGAAAAACCCTATAGGCTTTTCGATGGCGAAGGCCTGTATCTCGAAATTTCTCCTTCAGGCGGGAAGCTCTGGAGGCTTAAATACCGCTTTAACGGCAAGGAAAAACGCCTCGCTTTAGGCTCCTACCCTGTGGTGTCTCTGGCCGATGCTCGTGAAAAGCGATTGAATGCCCGCAAACTATTGGCCGCCGGACGCGATCCTTCGGAAGAAAAACAAGAACAAAAGCGCCAAGCGCTTTTAAATGCTTCTAATACATTCGAAGGCGTTGCTCGTGAATGGAATAAACACAACGAGGAAGCAAGATCGAAAAAATACTCTTTGGGACTATTGCGCCGCCTCGAAGTCGATATGTTTCCGGAAATCGGCCATCGTCCGATTGCGGAAATCACGGCGCGACAAATTCTGGATGCACTTCGTAAGATCGAGAATAGAGGTTCACACGAAGTCGCTCGTCGCACGCGGCAGATTACTGGGCAAGTTTTTCGCTACGCAATCATAACTGACAGGGCTGACCGTAATCCGGTAATGGATTTGCAAGGGGCGTTGAAGCCTTTCAAATCCGGCCATTATGCCGCTTTGGAGCCGGACGATTTACCGGAATTTCTTGTGACGTTGGAACGTAATGATAATCGCCTGTTTATGCCGACACGATGTGCGACGAAACTGCTTATGTTGACGTTTGTGCGAACGGGGGAGTTGATCCAAGCAAAATGGAATGAGTTCAATTTTAAACGGGCCGAGTGGCATATTCCGGCAGAGCGCATGAAAATGCGCCGTCCGCATATAGTGCCTCTGTCTCGCCAAGCGTTGGCTATTCTCGAAGACATGAAAAAATTGACAGGGCGCTGGGAATGGGTGTTTCCGAATCAAGTGCATCCCAAAACACACATGAGCAACGCCACCATTCTTCGCGCGCTGGAACGCATGGGATACAAAACACGCATGACAGGCCACGGTTTTCGTTCTCTTGCCATGACGACGATCAAAGAGCGCCTCGGTTATCGCCATGAAGTCGTTGATCGCCAACTTGCCCATATGCCGGGTAATAAGGTCGATGCCGCTTATGATCGCGCCCAATTCCTCGATGAACGTAAGAAAATGATGCAGGATTGGGCGGATTATCTCGATAGTCTGCGGGGATGAGGTTAGGGGGAACTTATCCCACTCGTGCGGCAACCCGTTTTTGGGCTTCAGCGGGTATCTGGTGTCGCACTGGGGTTGTATACCCAACCAATTCCACATTATCCAAAAAGTCGACAACTTCTGGATTGCGCTCACAGACTTGCCGCCACGCGTCCTTTACAATTTCAGCATGTGTCTCCAACTGAGATTCTTGGAGTGGACATTTTTTCCCTTTGATCAACTCGTCAACGTTTCCGGATGCTGGAAAGAAAGGATAGCTTTGGCAATCGAGCGGCTTGTAGCCCTTATCGCAATCTGCAGCGTTCTTTGCTGCGCAAACGGCTTTCTGGCCACCGTGATAATCCCCGTCGATTAGGGACAAATGTGCCGTCGATTTACCAGAAGAATAAGCTTCATCCAGTTCACCGGGATATAGCAGGATGTAATTTCCTTCCTTAAACTCGCAGCATGTCCTATTGCAGCCGGTATGCGCGCATCCGCTAATTTTTCCGTTATTTATCATTGTTCTTTTTTACCTTGATTGGTTTCATTAGAGGCCAGATTAAATCAAATTTATTGCGTTCCGTTTGAGCAAGCGAAGCATTTCGTATAATCAAAATTTTCTGACCGCCTTCGATAAGCTGCGCAACGCGATCTCCGTAGATCACCTGTAGATCATGGTTGAAAGAACTGGCCGGGATTTGTCTGTATTCATCGGCGTCCCACCGAAAAACATCATTGCCTTCCTTGATCAGACATTTAAAACGTACGCCGTTTTTGCGTACACGCCGTTCGGCTTCAATTTCGCCTTCCGTGGTCGTATTGTCGTCGGCGCAGAAAAAATAAACCGTTCCACCCGCTCTTGTAGTGTAGAAAACATCATCCATCATTTTTAAGTAGGCATTGCTGCCTTCTAGAATTTGGACCGTATCATCGCGTCTGCGTACACCATCCCCGGCGGTGAATTCGATTCCGATTTCATCAAACGCTGCGACAATTTTTTGCATCGTCTCAGGCATCGGACGTTTGTTCACGCCGTTCTCGATGTTTTGAATTGTGACGCGGCTGAGGCCGACCTTCTCGGCTAACGATTCCGCGCCCCATCCGGCCAGAACTCTAGCGGCTCTTATTTGCTTTCCACTGGGCATAAAAACTCTTTCATTTTGTCAACCACGGATATATAACAAGTCAGAATTAATACCGCAATTAAATAATAAACTACCTAAAAAGGGCAGTTTGTTAATTAAAAGCGGACAATAATTAAATGTCTATTCTGACATTTTGTATAATAAAGCTTTATAAAATGTTATTGCTTTTAGGTCATAAATCCGTACAATGGCATTATTAGATAGATTTCTAGAGGATATTTATATTATGCCATTGTTATCATTCGATTATTTAGAATTACGCTATGGCGGTGCTGTCGCACAATTTCTCTTACATGAAATCGAACGAGCGGCTTCGTTGAGACCTCAATACGAGGTTGCCGACCCAGAAAGCCGTCTCGCGCGTGCGCAACGTATCCAGGACGATATGCGTATAGCCGCATAAGGAATATTCCCCATGCCGCACGTCACTTACCAAGAATTAGTCGAACGATACGGCGAACATACGGCCTACGGCTTGCTTCTGTCCGTGGAGCGTTCCGCAAAAATCAGAGACAATGTTATTTACATCGACGAAGAAAAAAGATTGCAGCGTGCGTTTGATGCGCTGGACAAGAATACCATGGCGGCTTGAGGATTTTGGGGGCGGATTATTATGTATCCAATTAGTGCCAAACAAATGAAAGCAGCAAGGGCTTTGCTCGATTGGTCGCAGGAAGATTTGGCCGAAACGGCTAAGCTGTGTGTTGCAACAATTCGTAATCTTGAAAAAGGAAGTCTTTCCCCTCGAAGTGCAAACGATGTTCGTAAGGCGCTTGAAAATTCAGGTCTCGAATTTTATGCAAACAATGGCCTAGGATATCGCAAAAGCTCAACGCAAGTATTTGAAGGTACGGATGCCACAGATATGTTCTATGTTGATTTACTTGAAACCGTTAAAAAGAGCGAGGGTGTCGTCTCTGTCGTTTGCAGGTCGCAAGAATTATTTTTGAAATCTCTCGGCGTCACAAATTCTATCAATCATGATCGGTTGAAAGACATATGTGAATTTGAAAATATTCAATGTCTTTTGTCCGAAGCGCAAAACGCATCACATTTTGATGAATCCGCCCAATTTAGAGTTTTACCTAAACATTATATGGGTTGTTCAATTTATTTTGCATATGGCGATAGATATGCAATTGCGCTTAAGGAAGACGGCTTTGCCTTTAGATATGTTGTGTTTCAATCAATTTCTTCTGTGCGGATGTTTTTGAATGAGTTTTTTCCTCTTTGGAATAGCGCAGTTCCATTAGCTATTCAGACCGGCAGCCTTCAACGCTATAAATAATAACTAAAAGCTGGAACGGTTTATTATTTTAGCGAAAAACACTGCATCCATTAGCTAAAACCTTTAAAGATTTTGATGGTTTCATATTTGAAAATATGAAAACTTGGGGCCATTGATCAAACAATTTTTGTAAGACTTTTTTATGTCGCAGACGGATCGTCAGGTTTTATTGTCACTTCTTTGGTTGAAAACCCTCGTCTTCAGACGAGAAGAGGCTTCAGCCGTTTTTTTGCTTCATAGGTTCTCTCCGTAAAATGGGCATTTGCCCCCTGCGGGGATGCCCATTTTACGGAGAGAACCTATGAGCTACGAAACCGGAAGTCACACAGTTTTTCATTATCGTTATCACATTGTTTGGATTACGAAATATCGCTACAAGGTCTTGGGTGGCGAATTGCGAGATCGTATCCGAACAATCATCCGGCAAACATGTGAAGAACTGGGCGTCAAAATAGTCTCAGGCGTTTTGTCCAGAGAACACGTCCACATGTTTGTCGAGATACCGCCAAAGCTTGCTGTAAGCGATTTTGTGCGGCGCGTTAAAGGGCGTTCGTCACATCGCGTACAGATCGAGTTCCCTGACGTGCGTAAACGCTATTGGGGTCGCCATTTTTGGGCCAGAGGATACTTCTGCACGACAAGCGGTAACATTACTGATGACGTGATCCTGAACTATCTTAGTTCACACGAACCTACCGGCGTCAGCCGGTAGTTATTCAGTTGTGGCTCTCGGCTTTCTCGCTGTTATTTTGAGAGACGACTTGCCGCAAGATATGCGCGCATTGCGAGCGGTGGCTATTGCAAAACTCATTGAATCTTTTTGTTTGTCTGCGTTGCCTGAGGCTTTTGAACAAAAAAATGGGGCAGGGCGGTGCGATAATGACCAGCCTCATTAGTATTAACCTTGGTAATAAATTCATCCCATATGAGCGCATGGCTAATGTCATCATTGACTTGACGTGTAAAAAGGGGCGGTGTTTTCCGCAAGATTTGTTGCCACTTGGCTTTTCAAAAGACGAGACCAATGAACGCTGGCATTTGGCAAATGCGATGGCTAATGTTGAGTTGAGGCTAATGCGGCGTGCGTAAAATGTAAAAATAAGTCAGAGCAGCATTTGTCGATAATCATTCATAGATTTTTTTGGCGGTGCTAAAAGGTGGCTTGCGACAGCTTTCCCATACAAAATTGAAAAGATTTTTAGTGGCTTCCGCTAAAGGCGCGCTATCGATAACAATCATTTTCGTAGTCAGGTTGCGTGACTTGTCAAGACGAATGCCCATAGCAATTTTGCTTCCATATATAAGTTGAATATTTCTTTTAAAAAATTTTTTAGGAAACCAACGCCAGTCTTCAACGGGATAGTACAAATTAGTGTTTCCTTCTTCTGCGAGAATTCTCCATTTAACCCCTTTTTTTCTTATCCTTAATTCGCCTTGGAGCTCTTCTTCGGAAACGGTTGAGCAGTCGCCGTATATAAAAAGGACTTCTTCAATTTTGTCTTTTGTGGTGTGATAAATATCATCCAAGAGCTGCAAATAACAATCATCTCCCTCTAAGACGGCAATATCATTACTTCTTAGTCTAACTCCAGATGACAAAAATTCGACTTTAACTTGCTCTAATGCCGATACGATGGAGCCCATTGTCTTATCGCGCGGAGAAATATTTCCTGCTTCAATCTTTCGAATGGTGGCTATGGAAAGATCAGAAGCATCAGCCAATTCTTCTTGTGACCAATTTAATAATGCGCGAGCGGCGCGGATTTGGGCGGCGGTAATAAGTGGTCTGTTGTTTTGATTCGTGGTGAAGCCTATTCGTTGAAGCTGATAAGTCTCCCTTTAATCATATACCTGTGGTGCTGTCGTTATCGTTGGCTTTCGGCAATTATCCCATAAGAAGTTAAAGTCATTGCGCATGGCTTCGGCGAGATATTTGTTGTGAATGACAATAATTTTACTAATGAGGCGCATTTTTGAATTTGGATAGATACAGACAGCAACATAATCTCCGCAAACAACCTGAAGATTTGGTTTAAAATATTTTGCTGGAATCCAGCGAGTTTCTTCGAGGGGAAAATTTATATATGTATCCCCTTCTTCACATAACCGCCTAAATCTAATGCCGCTTTTTCTCATTAAAAGAAGAGTGTCAATTTCTCTTTGCGATGCCCGCGTCATGTCTGCGTGCATATAAAGGATTTCTCCGCCCCTTTCCTTTAAATATAGATAAATGAAATCCATAAATTGTTCGTAACAATCATCACCATCCATGGTGATAATCTCATCGTCTCTTAGTTTTACGCCGCTTGTTCCAGAAAATTCTATCCCCGCCTCGGACAATGAGTTTTCGATGGATTCCATCGTTTTTCCCCGGGGCGAAATATGGCCGGATTCAATCTTGCGAATGGTTGCTATAGAAAGGCTGGATGTTTTTGCGAGGTCTTCCTGTGACCAATCTAGCAATGCGCGTGCGGCCTTAATTTGGCGTGCGTTGATGTAGTTTTGTCTATCTGGAATCATGCCGGGCTCCTGTATTTGGTCGTTATTTTCTTTTTCGGCCTTCAAGATAAGTAGCCTTATCCCACATTGAATCAAACTGATTCAGAAATGACTCAGCTACTAAGCGAGATTGGATGACAACAATCTTTGGATGAGATTCCGAACCTATGGTTCTGATTCCACATTTGTCTGCATATATGTAAAACGGGGTGGGATTAACGTATGATTTTGAAAGAATTCGATATTCGCAATATGATGGAGCAGGAAATTTTTTAACGCGTTCGGTAATCAAACACCGAACCGAAATAATATCCCCAATTGTCTCCATTCTTTTCCGATGAAAATCGGCATAATCACCCATTATATCCCACAATAGATTTGGATCAGGAGCCACTGTAGCAATGCTTCCGCCTGATCTGCTCAGCGATAGGTACACATCGTCATAAAATCTTTTCACTCCTTCAATATCCTGAAATACTCTTATTTCTTCTGGCCTATGACGAACACCATCCGGCTCCAAAAATTCCAAGCCAGCATTTTCAAAGGCGTTCTGAAGAGCCCGCTGCGTTTTTCCACGAGGAGAAATATTTCCAGCTTCCAGTTTTCGGATAGTGGCAACTGAAAGCGATGTAGCTGCGGCTAAATCTTCCTGCGACCAATCTAACAACGATCTGGCTGCCTTGATTTGGCGAGATTTTAGGTTGCATGTATGGTCCATGAGGGGTCCCTCTGCTTAATATAGATAATTTATTTAACGCTTTGTTTTTTAATTCTTGCCTCTTCTGTCTTGGTTTTGTTTAACGGCGTTGCTTTGTCCCACATGGAATAGAATTGCTGACGAAATGCAGCCGCCATACTTGGAGACTCAATAACTATAACTTTTGGAGATGGATCGGCGTCGAACATAATAGCTGCATATTTGTTGCCGTAGATGTAAAAAGGAACGGAATTTACATAATGTTTGGAAATAGTGCGATATTCACAATAATTAGTGCAGTATGTGTTTTGTGTGTTTTCCGTCAGAATGCACTTAACTTTGGGGGTTCCTTTTAAGGCCACCATTCTATCATGGTGCTGGGTGCCCAATATTTTTTCAAAAGGATCTTCATCAGCTAATACCATTACAATTTCTTCCTCGTTTCTTTTGGCATATTTATAGATGTCATCAAAGAAATCTAGAAGACCATTTGACCTGACCTTCCCCCCGTTTATAGACCGGTCATGGGTAGAGCCCTTGGTTAAATAACGTGGATTGTTCGGCGACACAAGCGGCAGGCTGCGCGCCCGCAAGAGGCTGGCGCAGACTGACGCGATAGGC
>JBAZNY010000017.1:0-39179 GCA_041649025.1 Bdellovibrionales bacterium
TCTCCGGACTTGGGGTCAACTTTGGGGTCAAAAACTCCTCGAATATCAAACCGTGTGCATTCTCTGATTTCCTTAGAATTTCCTTCCTCGATCTTGACTTTATAAACATACTCCCCCTCTTGAAGATCAGGAAATTTTTCTTGCGCTTCCGTGAAAGCTTCACCTGTTATTCTCGAACGGTCGATAACCGTGGCTACTGTTCCGGGAAGGGGCCGATTTTGTGTTGTCCTGCGAACGGACAAAATATCTCCAATTTCATACGGATTTTCCAACCCTACAAAATCCGGGTTAGGGATAAGCGTGCCGCCAATTTTCTTAGAGGGTATTCCAAGATTATTCTCGTTATCCTTGCCAGCCCCGTTCACGACACAGCCCGGAACGTCTTTTTCTCCTAGGCTACGGTCCGCAACATCGCCAACTTTCAATACAAGACCGTCTAACGGAGTATCTCCGAATAGATTTTTAAGTCTGAAGATAATCGTATCTCCGGACTTGGGGTCAACTTTGGGGTCAAAAACTCCTCGAATATCAAACCGTGTGCATTCTCTGATTTCCTTAGAATTTCCTTCCTCGATCTTGACTTTATAAACATACTCCCCCTCTTGAAGATTGGGGCATCTCAGGCTGGCTGCCTTGTATGCTTCGCCTTCAATTTTATAACGATCCATAATTCTCGCTAGAGTGCCTGGAAGGGGCCTGTTTTTTTTCTTCTCCCGAACGGAGATGATCGAGTCAATATCATATGGGAGAACAGATTCAGCACTCATGATTAATTCCTTTAAATAAGGTTATTAAAACAATATAGGAATACCATATAAGATAATGATTTATATCCAATTAATATAACTTTTCATGTGTTTTTTATTTTAGATTCAATCAGATAGCTATTGGTCGTCTTTCTTCATCAGTTTAACAACTATTGAACGTTTTTGGATTCGAGAGCTTTATTGCCAACTCCCAGTATGCGGATTTGTCCTGTCCGGCACACCAATTATAAAAAAGACCCCGCTTGGGGTCTTTTTTATAATTGGTTTCTTCTGGGTTGAACCGGTGGGACACGGGTTCATGACAAGCAATTCAAAAATGCGCGGCGCACGTGTACGCCGCGCGGAAAAATATAAATGTATTGCAAAGTCAGGGCGAGCGGCGCACTTGCGCCGAGAAGCCAATTCCCGTAGGGGACGCCATTAAAAGAAAAAGGCGGCCAGATTTGGCCGCCTTTTCCGTTATAAAAACATTGCGTGTCTTACTGAAGTTCGACTTCCACTTCGACGCGACGGTCATTTTGTAAGCACGAAATCAGGCTCGCGCCATTTTTTTCTTCAGGACAGTTGGTGGAGGGTTCTTTTTCTCCGACCCAACGGGTCTCGGTTACGCGCGCATTCGAATATCCTTTTGCGAACAAGTAATCGCGTACGGTTTCAGCGCGTTTTTGCGAGAGCTGATCGTTATAAGCATCGCTTCCGATGCGATCGGCATAACCGACAATCCGCGCTTCTCTTACGCTTTGATCGGCTTTAAGTGCGCTGATAAGCGTGTTGAGGCGCGTCATCGAATCCTTGGTCAGGGCAGAGCGATTAAATTTAAAATAAACCGTCCGCTCTTCTTGCGTAAATTCGTCGATAGAACGCGCGACTTGCCGTGTGGCGCATTTATCTTGACCCGCTTCCCATTTTGTACGCACGCAGGTTCCGTTTGTGGCGCGAACAACCTGACCTTCCGTCCCGTAGACGGAATCCTTATCCATCGTTTCGGCGGACGCCATGCTGACGGAACTGATTAGGGCCAGTGCGGCTATTAAAGATAATCTTGTGGTGCGAATGGTCATCATTTTCTCCTGAGTTGAGTTAATCTGGGACGCGTGTTCGTTGTTGCCTTCGTGATATCGTCCGGAATTTCATCTGTATCTATCATTTCTCCGGCAATTTGCAAAATAGTCCTACTTTCGATGCGTTGCTAGAATATTATGATAAATTTGTTCACCCATAGCTTGAGGGTCGATCCTTCTATGAAATACCAGCTACAGTCTTGTGCGTACGTATACGCGCTCTCTTTTAGGCCTTTGGTTCGTGGAGGAATCGGTTCTATGATGTGTCCTCATCACATCCCCAAGGAGTTCACAATGAACCGGCACATCCTTTCCCTTTTGGCTTTTTCTCTTATTGTTTGCTTTGCAGGCACTCCTGCATTTGCAAAGAAACCGCACCATCCGGTGCAACCACAAGCCATACATGACAACGGAGTTTTTGAACCTGAAGGCAGAAAAAATTGGGGCAGACATGGCGATGATTTTGACGGCGTTGCTTTTGACGATGATGAAAGAGGTGCCATTCGCGCTTATCTGAGCGATGAACATCATCGTAAATGTCCTCCGGGATTAGCCAAGAAGAATAAAAGATGCATGCCTCCCGGGCAGTCGAAGAAATACGAAATCGGCGGGATGCTTCCGCGTCAGCACAGCGTTCCTCCAAGGGCGCTGCTTGAGCGTCTAGGGCCGCCGCCTGCGGGCACTTTTTATTCGATGGTCGATAGGGATGTTTTGATTGCGTCCGAGGCAACCAAAAAAATCCTCGATGCCGTGACGCTTTTTTCTGCGATACAGTAACGGGGCGCCCATCAACAAGTTAGATTTGTTCTCTCCATGGGGGCAAATAGCGGAAGTTTGATCCATGTTTAGAAGGAAAACTCCGACGGTTCGAGTTGGCGATCGTTTTGTCAAACTGGACGATTCACCGGGACGTGTCTGGGTTGTCGTTGATGTATGGATTCCCTCGGTTGGGTTGCCTCATGCTTTGGTGAAGGATGAAGGGCACGGCCAGGAGACGAGGATTATTTCCGTTTCGACTTTGGTTGATCGCCGCTTTTGCTCGCCTTTGCAGTCCTCGTAGAGGGTGCTTTCCTATGCCTCGGTGTGAATGGCTTCATACACGGGCTTCAAATCGTCTTTGAGCTTGGCGACATCGAGCGTTTTGGGGACATTGCGGAAGGCGCTGAGACCGAAGCTTCCGCGGTCGATGGCGACCTCAGCGACGATTTCCAACGATATGTGCGGCAGGTCTTCTGAAAATCCGTAAACCAAAGCCTGATCGCAAAGAAGATTGATCAGCCGCGGGACGCCATCGGTAAAATGGTAGACGGCTGCAGAGGCCATGTCGTCGAATATATCCGCCGATCCGCCCACATGTTCCAAACGATAGCGGATATACGCCGCCGTTTCGGCGGGAGAGAGTGGATCGAGATGGCAGTGCACCGTAATGCGCTGCACGAATTGCCGAAGCTCCGGTTTGTTGAGCATATCCAGCAATTCCGGCTGTCCGACAAGCACAATCTGCAACAACATGTCTTGTTCGTTATTGATGTTCGACAACATGCGAATATCTTCAAGCATTTTTGTCGTCAGGTTTTGCGCTTCATCAACAATAAGAATGGTGCGCTTTCTCCGCGCGTATTGAGCCAGCAGAAATTCGACAATCGCGTTGTAGAGAGTTGTATCATCCTTGCCTTGCTCTTTTATATCGAAGGCGAAGGCGATCCAGTCGAACAGGCGGCCTATAGACTCGCTGGGATTGGTGACAACGCCCACGGTAACATCCGGCCCGACGCCTTTAAGAAAATGACGGACAATCGTTGTCTTTCCCGCGCCGACTTCTCCGGTAATGACAACAAATCCCGCTTGAGAAACGACTCCATATTCCAATAAGGTCATAGCTCTACGATGCCGTTTGCTCGGGAAAACGGAGTTTCCGTCCGGCAAAAGCGAAAAGGGTCTTTCCTTGAGGCCATAGAATTTTTCGTACATGGTTCCCTCTCTTATACCATACGACCAATGAACGCTGCCACGCCGTTTAACTTTACTCGCTCTGCGCTCCGCTTATACCTTGTTGTAAAACGACTACTTTTCTGCACCACGCTCCACGCAACCGCTCGTGACCTAACCCGGGCACTTCATTTGCGGTTTGGTATTACTTGCCCTTGAAGATAACCGCAAGCGGCCTTATTAGTTTCATATAGGGGGTATTTCTTAAGAACCTATTGAAAAAACACATAATTTAAAAACGATATTGCTTTGCCGCTTAGGGAAAAATCACTATAATACCAAAAGAAATAAGCCCTGATGAAGGGAAATATGGGGATATCATGAAAAAAGCTTTGATTTTAGTGGCGTTGGCGCTCTCTTTGTCCGTGCCCGTGCAGCCAGTTATGGCTGCGGAACTTCCTTTTACGATTATTGCGGGAGATGTCCTGCAAATCACCGTTTGGAAAGAAGAGGGGATGGACAGAGAAGTTGTTGTTCTTCCAAACGGAGATATTACGTTTCCTTTGGTAGGCACAGTGAATGTTCAAGGATTCACGCCGGAAGACGTGCAGGATGTCATTAAGGACAAATTGAAAAATTATATTCCCGATGCCTCGGTGGCAGTATCGGTTAAGGCCGCTCTGGGTCACACCGTTAATGTCGTCGGTCAAGTTGGAAGGCCGGGTGAAATCATTATCAACCGTCGCATGACGACCCTCCAGGCGCTCAGTCAAGCGGGCGGGCTGACTCCTTTTGCCGACGAAGACGACATCATCGTTATCCGTCGCAGGGGAAATCAGAACATCTCTATTCCTGTTCCTTATGGCGATATTGTCTCAGGCCATAAATTGGACAGAGACATTACTCTTGAACCCGGCGATGTGATCGTTGTTCCTACGGCGAGCTTGTTTTAATTCATGCAGCACCATCAACTTCCTTTGACACAGGCTTATAAGCGCTTTTTGGTTTGCACCAGCAGCGCGCTTGGATTGCTGACGCTTTTTGCCGTACCCGCGATGGCGGAGCCCGCCGCAAGCCGTATGACTGTGCGGGCCAATATCAAACAAGAAGCGACCTGGTCGTCCAATCCTCTGTTAGCCGTCAATGGAGGCAAGGCGTTATGGGGCTCGACAACGTCGCCGGAACTCGTTTTCAAAAGCATAACGCCGAAGTTGCAGTTCAATGCCAACGCAAGAATAGACGAAAATGTTTTCAATCAGTCCTCTCACGATTCAACAGACATTATTCTCTCAAGCAATATATCGAAAAATAACCAGCGTTGGAGTGTAGCGTTAAGGAGCGGGATCAATTATGATACGACGCGCACGAGCGAACTGACAAATTATGATCTTGTTCAGGTCGATAGACATCATCTCGGGCTATCAATTGGCCCACGGGTTTCTTTTAGCCCTTCGCCGGTAGACACAATTTCTCTTTCCGGGTTGGTTCAAGCTTCACGATACGAGGGAGATGCATTTACAAATTACAACACCTATACTGTTTCGCCATCCTATGCGCGTCAGTTCGATCCGAATAATAGCGGCAACGTTTCGGTTCAGATCTATCGATATCAAACAACGCGCAACAACGCCTCGAGGAAAGACAGCTGGAGTCCCAGCTTTGGATGGCAGACAACTCTTACGCCGAGATTGAGCGCAAATGCTTCCGTGGGCGCTCAGGCCAGTCGGCAGTATATCTATGGAATTTCTACGACTTCATGGACATGGAACACTGTTTTTTCGGGCGGGCTTTCGTATAAGGGAGAACAGGATAACTTGAGCTTCTCGGCTTCGCGTTCCAATTCTTCTTACGGTAATGGCACGGATGCTTTGCAAACTTCTTTTTCCATAATGGATAGCCATAAAATTAATCCACGCGTCTCTTTAAGCTTTGGGGCAGGGTATCTGACATCTGAATATGAGGCGACCGTTGTAGGCAGCATGGAATCTATGACGAACGGTAATTTGGGTATAACCTACCGTCTGACGGATGATTTTAATCTTACGGCGAATTATAAATACAGGTATGAAACTCTCGTAAACCGCTCGCAATCGGTGCAAGATCATGCTGTTACTATCGGACTTACCTTTCACCCTGATGGATGGACTCTCTAGCTTCGGATGCATAACCTTTCCGCCTTCTTGGGCGGGTATTTGACAACCTTGGGAATAGAAAAATATGGATGAGCTTACTCTTTCGGACTACTTTGCCGTTTTACGCCGGTGGAAGAAGATATTTTTGGCGGTGACATTGGTGGTCATGTTGCCATCTCTGGTTTGTGTATCGCGTTGGGCGAATTATCGATCAACCGCAATGATTCAGATTGAGCAGCCCGAAATTTCAATCGATGCGACAGGGGGCGGCAATAGTCAGATGAGGGAGGCGGCTGATCAACATATCAACTTGCTTCAACGGAAGGTGTTGTCGACGGCGTCACTGATTGAGGTTATTACGAAATTTGATCTGTATGCTGGGGCACGAAAGAGCGCGCCTATCTCAAGTCTTGCAGATTCAATGCGACGTAAAATCAGGATTGATCTTGCCAGCGGATCGCTCGTCGGATCCAAAACGTCACTTGCTACGATGGCGTTCACGGTTAGCTTTGACCATGATAATCCTCTCGTCGCCCAACAGGTCGCGGACGATCTTGTAACGCGTTTTCTTAATCAGGATTTGAAGAAACGGCGCTCGGAAACGCAAGAAACCTCAGCTTTTTTAGGCGCGCAACTTTCGGCGCTTGAAGCTTCCTTATCCGAACAAGAGAATAACATTGCTGATTTTCAGAAAAAGAATGGCATGACGCGTCCGGAAAATTTTAGTTACAACCAGCAACTTGCTTCTTCTTTGACGTTGAATTTCCACAATATTGATACTCAAATTGTGACAAGTGAGGGGGCCCTCAGCTCTTTGCGTGCGCAGCTTGCTGCCGTTGATCCATTGATATCGTTGCAGACGCAGTACACGACGTTGTCCGCGCAGTATGGGCCGCAGCATCCCGATGTTGTTAGGATTAAGCACCAGATCGAGGCATTACGACCGCAGCAAAACAAATTGAATAAATCGGAAGATCAGGAAGCTTCGAGTAAACGCAGTACATTCCCTAATAATAAAGGTGGCGCCTCAGGTTCCGACAATCCGATCTATCTGCAACTTTCGGCGCAGGTGCGTGCAAGTGAAGAACAGCATAAAGCCCTTCTTGAACAGCGAAAAGGAGTTCAGGCTCAACTGGAAAACTATCAAAAAGCCCTTATTGATAATCCCGAAGCTCAAAAGCAAATGGCCTCGCTTACGCGTGACTATGATAACACTAAGATGCGTTATCGCGAAATGAAAGAGAGGAAAATGGCTGCGGATATGAACGAACAGATGCAGAAGGACCGTACGGGCGAGCGTCTGACTCTGATCAATCCTCCCGAGCTTCCGCTTGGTACGCAGCCGCCGCGCAGACTTATGATTATCGGGAGCGTTTTTGTGTCTCTTCTTGGCGGGCTTGCCAGCGTTATAGCTGCCCAAATTTTCAGCCAAAGCGTGATTGGCGTTCATTATCTGGAATCGATTGTCGGCGTTGCGCCGCTTGTTGCTATTCCGCACATTTCTACACGTGAAGAACGTAAATATTCCCTACGGCATCGTGTTCACCAGGGGGCTTGCGCCTTCTGGTGTCAGATTATCGAGCGGGTTATTCCTACGCGGCTGAGGCCTTTTACCGAAAGGTTGGAGTCTCTCGTTAAGCGGCTGTTTACCGCCCGCAAACGGTTTACCAAGGTATAGTTTTTAATTGGAGAATTCACATGGATAGGCTCGAAAAGGCCCTCGAAAAATCTAGACAACAACGCGCCATGTTCGTGCCTGATTTTGCAAGCCGGAGCATGCCAACGGGTGCGGGGGCCGTGTCCTCGACTGTTCCGTCCGACATCAATCCAGAATTGGTCGATGAAGATCAGATGGAACGCAGTCGCATTGTTTCTTTCCGCACCCGTTCTTCGGAAGCGGATGTCTATCGCCAACTCAGAACGAAGGTTCTGCATATCATGAATGCGTCCGGGTATAGAACGCTAGCCATTACAAGCCCAAACTACGGCGATGGTAAAACAACGGTGGCACTTAATCTTGGCATTAGCATCGCTCTTGATTTGAAGCAAACGGTGTTGCTCGTTGATTTAGACCTGCGTAAACCGAACCTGCACCAATATCTTGGCGTTGAGCCTCAAGCGGGATTGACCGATTATTTGCTGAAGGACACGCCGATTCAAGATTGTTTGATGCGTCCGCCCTTTGAACGAGTCAATATTTTGCCGGCGGGAAAGGCTTTGGATAATTCGTCAGAGCTTTTGGGATCGCCCAAGATGATTTCCTTGGCGGAAGAGCTTAAGTCGCGTTATCCAGACCGTTTCGTCATTTATGATATGCCCCCCGTTTTAACGCAAGATGATCCCATCGCTTTTTTGCCTCAGATCGAAGCCGTTCTGGTCGTTGTTCGTGACGGAGTCACGAAAACAGATGATCTTAAGCGTTGCCTGAAGACGCTTTCCGGAGCCAATGTGATCGGCACAGTCCTGAACAATTGTTGGTAGCGATTTTTGTTGGGGCTGCTGTCCCAAGATGTTTTTGAACGGCGGGGTACTATGAAAGCAAGAGACGCGTTGAAAAAAGTGAGAGAGACACTTGGGGTCGTAGGCTCTCACTGCAAAGAGAAGGGCGTTCGTTTGGCCTTAATCGAAGGCGCGTTTTTGATTCTTGCAGCCTCGTTTTTCTTTGTTGATGCGGGGCGAGGCCTCATCGAAATTTGGCAATCTCCGGAATACAATTACGGAGTCTTGGTTCCTTTCATTTCCCTTTATCTCGGCATTCATTACTTCAGAACCAAACGTCCTGAAATTCGTCCTTCCTATCTTGGGGTGTTCATCGTTTTCGTCTCATTATTTATGAGCGTGTTCGGGGTTCTTGCTGCAAATAATTGGATCAACCAATTTTCCCCTGTTGTTATGATTGGTGGCGTCCTCATTGCGTTGTTGGGCGTTCCGGCGTTTAAGGCTGTTTTTCCGGCTTATTTCTTTCTCTTTTTTGCGGTACCGCTTCCTCCACTTATTCTTGCGGGGCTAACGGCTCATTTGCAGCTTATTTCGTCAACCTTAAGCGTGGCGGGATTGAGCCTTTTGGGAGTGTCCGTTTTTCAGGAAGGCAATATCATTGATCTCGGTATGTATAAGCTACAGGTTGCCGAAGCTTGCAGCGGATTGCGCTACCTTTTTCCCTTGTTATGTTTTGGTTATCTGGCAGCGATAGTTTTCGAAAAAACACTTTGGAAAAAAATCGTTCTCTTTTTTTCCACTGTGCCCATTACGATCGCGATCAACGCGATTCGGATAGTTATCGTCGGTGTGTCGGTCAATCTCTGGGGAATAAAGATGGCTGAAGAAGGCTTTCTTCATGAGTTTGAAGGCTGGATCATGTTTATCGGTGGGCTTGTTTTTTTCTTCTTTCTTTCGTGGATGTTGTCGTTCATCAAGACGAAAGAAAGCATTCCCACTTCTGACCCTGGGGCTTCAATATCGTATCGGGCACATTTACCGCGCGCGCAAAAGCTTCTAGGGGTGCTTCTTATTCTGTTGGTGTTGGGACTTATCGGACAAAAGGCAGCCCTTGCCGAACATAAGGATGTTTTGCCGCCAAGGAGCTCTTTTGCCGAATTTCCTTTGCGGATTGCAGCGTGGCACGGACGCACGAATAGTATTTCTTCAGAAAATCTAAAAGCTCTGAATTTGAGCGATTATTTTCTTGCCGATTATGAAGCCGAAAAAATTTCTAAGTCTGTCAATTTTTACGTCGCTTATTATGAATCGCAACGGCACAACGCGGCTCCACATTCTCCTCTAGTTTGCATTCCAGGGTCGGGGTGGGAGGTTGTCTCGCTTATTTCTGATTACCCGGTCAAGGACATACAGGGAAATACCCTTCTAAAGGTCAATCGCGCCATAATTAAAAACGGGCAGACAACTAGGCTTGTTTATTTCTGGTACAAGGAAAGAGGACGTTATCTGACGTCAACTATAGACAGAAAATGGTATTTATTCCGCGACTCTCTGAGCAAAGGCAGAACGGATGGTGCCTTAGTGCGCGTTGATACCGGTATGGATGATGATCATGAGACCGAAGCGGATACAATACTCGCCTCTTTTTTGGATAATGCGCTACCGCTGTTAAAGAATTACGTGCCGGATTAAGATGAGCCTTCATAAAAAAATGGCACATGGGGCGTTGTGGTCTCTTCTGGAAAAAGGGGGGCAACAAGGGCTATCTTTTGTTGTCTTTATGGTTCTGGCGCGCCTTGTCGGGCCTGAAGAATACGGGCTTGCCAATATCTGTTTTATATATTTTTCATTTGCAGGCCTCATTGTCTATGGGCTTGTTGACGGTATTGTTTGTCTACAGATTGAGGATGATTTGCGTTTGTCCAGTATTTTCTGGGCGATCGTTGTGCTCGGCATTCTCTTGAGCCTTTTTTGTGTTGCGACGGCAGCGCCGCTTGCTAATTATATGGGGCAGCCCAGACTCAAAGGTCTTTTATACTGGTTTTCCATTGTTCCCTTTCTTGTTGCGCTTTCATCCGTGCCGAATATGTTGCTTCTGAAAAGCATGAGCTTCAAAATTTATGCAATACGAACACTCGCCGCGACCTTTATTGGAGGCGTAGTAGGACTTGCGATGGCCTTTAATGGAGCCGGGGCTTATGCCATTGTCGCGCAACAAATTGCTCTTTTTGTGGTGACGAATGCTGTTGTTTGGCCAAGTGCGGGATGGCGCCCAAAAAGAACATTCCAGCTTCGGGGTTTGATAAAGGATATCAAGCCGGGGTTTGAACTGATGTGTTCCAATGTGCTTGGGTTTTTGGAAGGAGAGTTTCCAAGATTCATCATTGGACGGTTTCTTGGCCCAACGTCATTGGGTCATTATGCCTTTGTTATTCGGCTGCGCTACGCTTTGGCGAATGCCCTTATAATTCCGCCGCTTGCAGTCTTATATCCTGCATTCACCAAGATTAACGATGACAAGGAAGAACAGCGCGCGATAGCGGGAAAAATTATCCTCCTGTTTGGAATGATCCTCTTTCCTGCGCTTGCCATAGCGATTGCGACGGCGCCGCTTTATGTTCCATTGTTGTTTGGAAAAATTTGGACGCCTACTATACCTCTATTGCAAATTTTTATTTTTGGTCTGTGCTATTGGCCGTTTCAGGCTATCGTGTTTCAACTGTTCAGGGCGCATGGACGTATGAGGATATATCTTACAGTCAATGCGGTCAGTGTGTTAGCCAGCATTATCATGACTTTTTTAATTTTTCTGCCTAATGGGTTGAAACTGATGGCCATAGGCGTCGTCGCCTTTATGTCTGTAATGCAGGCTGTTTTTTTAATCATCTTACAGAGACAATTAGACATCAACCTATGGAAATATGTGATGAATCTTTGGCCATCGGCTGTGACGGCATTATGCGTGTTTGTTGTGATGGAATTTTTTAATCAAAGCGGTCTTTTTTTGACGGCTCCATGGGTCAAATTATTGGTTTTGCTTTTATTGGGTTCGGCTACGGGAGTGCTCGGAACGCTTCTTCTTCAACGCAAATTGCTAAAAGATGCTTTGCGTTTTGGACGTGAACTGCTTAAAAAGACCGACGATTCCAATACGGTATTGAATGCGGCTCCTTGTTTTGAATGTGAAAAAAATGTCTGATTTTTCAATGAACATTGGTGGAGAAAGGGATCGATAAACCAACCTCTTTTCAACTAAAAAGAACCTACTTTGAAGGTTGATTGTGAGAGGAAGAAAAGGTTCAGCCTATAGGATGATTAAAAATCACCTTGGGCCTTGCCATTTTTGCAATCTCCGGAAGTTTTCTTTCTAATACCGGCCCGTGCATCACCTGGTGCAGGGTGATGTCTTGACACGTCACATTAAGCTCGATGATGAGGGGCTTGTTTTGTTTGTCAAAGGCAACGTCCCAAGAAATTAACCCCAACTCCGGTATAAGACTATGCAGTTTTATGCATAGAGCTTCCGCTTCTTTAAATCCGATAATTTTGTATCCCTCAAAACGGATTTTGGTGTCTGGATGCTCGCGTCCGATAGGCATAAGACTCAGATCGTAGGCCTGTGCTTCGAGATAACCGTTTGTGACGCCGCAAGCCATGCCGCCGCTCGTGATATTATCTGTTCGCAAACCGTTCCTTCCCAGGCGGGCAAATGTCGAAAGTACAAAAACATCGTTACCAATGTACATCGTCGTCATGCGCAACGTGTTGACGGAATCCGGGGACAGCTTGCTCATGCAGTCGGATTGCACGACAGGTTCTTGAAAAATGTATTCTTTAGGTGATCCCGATTTTAGACAATCCTGCGCAAATTGTGCCGCTTCTTTGCCTGACCGGAAAATCACATTTAATCCGCCCCAAGTGTCGAGGGACGGCTTGATAACGATATCAGGCTGGCTTCCGAGGAGCTCATCCGGGTTCGCGAGGCTATATTCGGGCGAAAGAAATTTTCCCCTCATAATTCGCCCAAACGTCCTGGGAAAAGAACACGGAAAACGGAATTTATCGAAAATGTTTTTGTCTTCATACATAGCGCAGCGATTGGGAGGATTAAGGATGTGTTCAATGCTTATATGAAACAAATCATTTGGCATATAATTGTCGCTCGATATACCGTTGCCGTTATAAAAGGCCTGATGCCACCGCGTATCCGTGTACGATGGGAAAAGAAAAGACTTAAAGCGAAATATGTTTTTAGGCGCCCCTTGGCCAGCAAGCGTATGGCTTATTTTAAGCTTTTCCAATCGCGCTTTCCGAAGATTGTCTATGACAACAATGGATGTTTTGAAGAACGCAGTTATTCTATCGAGCCAAAATTTCACGCTGTTGTGCAGGACTCCACGTGCAAAAGAAAGAACAGTCATCTCAGAAAACCTTTGAAAAAGGAGTTTTGTCGTGCGGGAGGGGCTGAATGCAGGCACTTTTGAAGTTCATCATCCTATCCCGGGAAGCCTTAACGAAAGATATATTAATCGGCAGAAGCAAAGTCAAATTATACGTCAGTAAATGTTGCATTTTTGATCAAAAAAACGCGATGAAACTTGTTTTATAACAAGGCATCTTTTAGTATATCGTTGCAAATGTAAGAATATTTGATAGTTGCGGGTTTGGGGCAAATATAAACGGTGTGGAAATGGCGTGCATGATTATCAAGACCCCGGTCCTAAGCATCGATGGTGACGTTGCGCGAATATCAGCGGATATTGTTTTGCCGGATGAAACGCGGACGCTATGGTTCGAATGTAATCGCGAACATGCCGATAAGATTTCTACGGAAACGACCGATGGGTTTCTAGTAGCCACCTTATTTATCGCTATGTCGAAAGGTTTGGACATTGTTGTTGAGGGATCGCTGTCTAGCAGGCTCTATTACAACATATCAAACTACCTTATTGAGTTGATCCGAAATGCCATTCCAGGGACAAAAAAAGTTTCCATAAATGCGCAAAATCTTGTTCGGCAGAACTGGGGAGGAACCGGCGTTTTTACGGGTTTTTCAGCTGGTGTGGATTCGTTTTGTACTTTTGTTGAACATACTGATACGAAATGTCCTGCCGAATATCGTGTAACGCATTTTCTTTTTAATGACGTTGGTGCTCATGAAGAAGGCAACGATAAAAGGGCGGAAGTTTTTTCCGAACATTTACGGCGTATGCAAATCTGTTCCGAAGAATGGAAAATTCCTCTTATTTCTGTTAATTCAAATATTTCCGATGTTATCGGCGGCGATTTTATTCACACAAGCATCCTGCGTAATTTAGCCGTGCCCCTCCTGTTTCAAAAGGCATGCTCGAAATTTCTCTACTCTTCCAGCGTTCATTTCAGAGATACGCGGGCATCGGCTCCCAACTATATTGATGACGTGGATTCAATGGCCATACATCTTTTTTCAACTGAAACGATTGAATGCATTTCGGCAGGAGGTCAACATTTGCGTTTTGAAAAGACGGAAATCATGGCTGCCGATCCGCGCTCCTACAGAAATCTTGATGTTTGCATTAGGCATGATATATCCGGAAAGACAAACTGTTCCTGGTGTCCAAAATGCATGAGAACTCAACTGACGTTGGAAATGATCGGCGCTTTGGATAAATATGAATCGGTTTTTGATTTTTCGCTTTACCGCCGGTTTCGCTGGCTGTTTTTCTGTCTTGTTATGACAAGCGATGAGACCTTGTTAAGGGAATTGAGGCGTGCGATTACAGAAAGGAAGTATCCGGTACCCATATCTGTAAAATGGGTCGCACGCTGTGTTCCCAATAGAATAGTAAATCTGGTCTTCTATCGCAGCATGGAAATCAAAAGCGTGAACCCAATTAAGCTCTTTGTGCATATAGTCAGAATGTTTGTGAAGAAACGCGTGGGCGCAAGTTTGTAGCCGTGGAATCTCTTTGAGGGCGGTTGAAGGAACAAAAACAATGAAACAGCCGATTTTTCTTTTTTTGACTGCCCATGATTATCGCACGCCGCGCAAAGCGTGGATGCAGTTTATGGCTGAAGAGCTTATTAAAATCGGAAAGGTTCGTTTCTTTTCACTGCGCTACTCGTGGCTTTCGAAATATCGCCCGGATGGGCGCCACATTATCGCCGCTTGCGCGAATAAGCTTGAGCAAGTCAACGGCATTGACTGTTATTTATGGAAAACCCTTGTTCATCCCGTCAATACTCACAGAATCTGGTTACGTCCGTTAGAGACAATTGCTTTTAAGCTATATGTTCTTATGGCGCCCGCGCTCATGAAGCAATGGATTCGTGAGGCCGACACCATTTTCTTCGAAAGCGGCGCGTCTCCTGCTTTTTTTGGTATGGCGAAGAAACTGAATCCTTCGGCCAAGATGATCTACCTGACCTCGGATACTTTGGATTCAATTCATGTAGCCCAATACATCAAAGACACCGTCCGGAGGATTTCCGCCCAGTTCGATCATTGCTGGTTGCCGTCAAAGCTTATGACAGAGGATTTTGGCCCGGGCGCGAAACTTTTCTACGTGCCGCAGGGTATTGATGCCTCGATAGAAAATTTTGCCGACCCTTCTCCCTATGGTCCTGGGCGGCATGCTGTTTCCATCGGTTCGATGCTGTTTGACGAGAGTTTTTTTGAAATTGCAGGTTCGCTTTTTCCTGACGTGACGTTCCATGTCATTGGGTGCGGAAGAGAAAGGCCGCCCAAGTGGCTCGCCAATGTCATCCATTATGACGAAATGAAGTTCAACGACACGATACCTTTCATTAAATACGCCGATTTTGCTCTTGCGCCGTATTTGCCCGAGAGTATCCCGGCATCTCTTGCCGATACATCGATGAAGCTTTTCCAGTACGCATTTTTTGGCGTTCCGGCTGTTTGCCCCTTTGAGGTTGTTGGCGACCACCCACATCGTTTTGGCTATAGGCCGAAAGACGCGGCTTCAATCGGTGCAGCTATTACAGCGGCTTTGAAAGCAGGTAAAAGCACTGGCATCAAAGTGCTTAACTGGAAAGAAGTGACGGAACGGATTGTTGATCCCCATGCCTTTGGCATTGATGCGATTAAGGGCAGGGAGGCTCATGATGCACAGGCCTTTATTTTTATCGAAACGCAATTTGACAATTTGGGAGATGCGCTGATCAATCGTGAGATGATCAAGCTTATGTCGCGGCATGCGACAGTGACGGCGGGCATTTTGCGCGTACCGGCTTCTTTTAAAAGCATGATTGGCAACGAATTTCTTAATACCGTTCGGCTTGATCGCACAAGCGATAGAAGTTTGTTCCTTCTGAAAGTGCTACTGAAAACTCTTAAGGGAGAAAAATGTTTTGTATTCCTTTCTCCCGGTGGATGGATTGGCGAATTGGATGGAAGGCTGAATTTGCGAAGCTGGCTACACACAGGCCTTTATTATCTTCTCAAAGCAGGTGGTGTTAAAATTTGCCAGCTTGGAGTGTCGTATGAAAACCCTGGTCCCAAGCTTTCACGGCTTTTGCGCGCGCGTTCCGGCGCTATGTATCGCCATTATGTGCGCGATACGCTTAGCCAGAAGGTAATGTCTCAACTTTTCGTTCGGATTGACGGCATTTGCCCTGATCTTGCTTTTTATGCTTTTGACGGTGATGTTCCAAAAAATAATCCGAAGGCCATTACGTTTTCTTTTAGATCGGATCAATATCCAGGCCAGCTTGACGATATTAAAGCCTTTATAGCTCTTATCCTGAAAGAATGCGGCGATGCTATGCTCGTCTATTTCGTAACTCAGGTAAAAAAAGACAACGATACAAACTTTCATCTCGCTCGCTGGTTGTCGGAACGCCATGGGATCAAAGCAGAGGTATGCGACGGAAGCTTAAATATTACGGCGACTGAAGAGCTATACAGACGATCAACCATCGTTGTATCTAACAGACTCCATGCATTGCTTCTTGCTGGCAGCGTCGGCAACGCAATGGTTGCCGCGCCAATCGGTGCGCACAATAAAAAGATAGAATCGATGTTTCGCGACATAGGTCTTGAAAAACATGTCTTTGGATGGAGTGCACACGATCAGGAGCAAATTTCTGCTCGTTTGCGCGAGGTTTTGCATCGTACGTTTGATGCTCGAGTCGAAAAACATAAGATTGAGCTTCTTGTTGACGAAATATTCACAAACGACAAGGCAAACAGCTAATGGCGTTGGTTTCGGTTATCGTTGCGGCGTGGAACGCGGAAAAAACGATTTTGCGTTGTGTAGAAAGCATTATCGCTCAACGAGGCGTCGATGTGGAAGCAATCGTCGTCAACGATTGCTCGACGGATTCAACGGCGGAAAAGATTACTGATTTGGTTCATCGCTACCCAAACGTTATCTCTGTGCAGACTGAACGGAACAGCGGGCCGTCGGTTGCGCGCAATAGGGGGCTTGCCCTTGCGCGAGGCGAATGGATAGCCATCGTCGATGCCGACGATACGATTGGTTCGGGGCGTTTGGCTCAAATGGAAGAAGTTGCGAGGAAAAAGTGCGCCGATGTGTGTCTTGATAATCTTAAAATAGTCCTGGTGAATGTAAAGAAGCCCCCTATTTCTGTGCTGGTTCAAAAAAAACAAGCTGAAGCCTTAAAGGGAGACTGGACGGTCAAAAGTTTTACAAGTTTTAACCGTGCTTATGACAGTCCTGTCCTAACCGGATTTCTCAAACCCTTGTTCCGGTCGAGTTTTATCAAAGCCAACGCTCTCGGCTATAATACGAATTTATCCAATGGCGAGGATTATCTTCTTCTTCTTGAATGTTTGATTTGTGGGGCGAAGGTGCTTTATTTAGATAGCCCCCTTTATAATTATTATGTCTATAAATCGTCGCTTTCAGGAATATTTAATCCCGAGGCGCATCGCAAGCTTATTGCCGCCGAACGGGCGCTGTTGGAGAAATTTGCTCCTACCTTATCGGCTGAATCGAAAAAAGACATCGAAGGGCATATTGACTCATTAAAACTTGCCGGTGTCACTAATGAAATTTTTGCAGCTATTCGTAATAGAAATTGCGGCGCTTTGGTGCGCCTTTTTTGGAAGGATAGAATGAATTTTTGGATTCATTTTAAAAGAGTGGCAAATTCCGTGGCCAGAAAATTGTTAAACATAACGGGCAGGGGTAAGTAACTAGGGTCTAGACTCTAAAGCCTAAGTCTATCCCGTATGACAGGTTTGGGAGACGGAACAAGTTGCTGGATGAGAGGCTTTTTATGCTCTGACGTATTTTTACCGGAATTGACTAGAACGCCATAAAGAAACCACGCAAGCGCGGCGGTTTTGGAGCTGTAGAAAGATGTGCCGCTGACCATAAGAATGGCCAAACAATAGACGGCGATCAGCATCCTATAGCGGGAAGCGTAAATATCTTTAATGTTGGGCAATGCAAAGACAGCCCACAAGACAATACATAGAAAGACTCCAAAATGTTCGAGGGTGTAGGCGACTCCCATATCTCCTAACGCATCGGGGATTCCTAATCCGAGGAACTGAGCAAAGGCCATATTAAGGGTTGCAATTCCTGAACGTGCAAGGCGTCCAGTTAAAGTGTCATCTGACGGATTTCCAAGTCCCAAAAGTGTAAAGACGACCAACCCCCCGATAGCGATTAGGGGCAGCAGCATTACAACGCCTCTTCCTCTCGCCATAGGGATAAAACGCAAAAGCACGAGAAACAGAAAAAGAGTGCTGGCAAATCGCGAGTCGCTAGCGACAATAAGGATTAACGCAACAACCAAGTGGTATAAAGTCGTGCGCTTGTCTTTTTTATCGAAACTAAGCGCCCATGCGGTAAGGATAATGGCATAGTTTCCCATTGAGACGGGTTCCAGAAAAACCGATGAAACTCGCTGATAGCCCAGAAAAGGGAGAAGATTGCGGCCGGATTGGCGTAATCCGTTTACGGAAAAATCCTGTTGCATCCAGTGTTTGGCTGTTTCCGGGGTCATCCCGCGCGAAATATGATACTGTAGTATATTAAAATTGCTCAAATAGATGTCGGGAAAGAAATATTCGAATGCGGCAAAAAATAAAACAATGACAGAGACAATCCATACGATTTTATTTGCCACCTCTTTATTGGGCGAGGCTCGGCCCAGGGCGTAGGCGAAAAATATAATCAATATGTTTCTTGGCGCTTCCAGATCAATGGCGCCTCTTACCGCACACAACAGCAAAAAATAGACCATCAGAAAGGCGACGGAAATAAATTCGGTGGTTTTACAGGTCGGAAAAACGCGCCAAGCCGTCAAAGCAAGAAGAAAAATTTCCGCAGCAGTGAGAATATTATCCGAGATAGAAAAACCACGGGTGTTTAGAAAACACAAAAATAATTGGTAGCCCGTAAACCCAAGCAAAAGAAATAGGGTTAGTTTTTGATTGCCGAGGTTCATAGAACGGGCATTTGTCTTGGGCGTCGAGAGGGTGTTCTGTGCGTTCATTTTGGAATTTCATGCAGGGAAAGTTTTTTTTAGAAAACAGCAGAAAAGACTTTTTGGCGCTTATTTTCAAGAAAGCTTATCCCTGTTTTTCAATGCAAAGATGAGACGCCATAGCAACCACGACGCATGCCAAGGTCTCAACCATATTGACTCCAAAGCCACGCATGCCATCAAGAGCGGGGATGTGTTCTTTTGTTTCAGCCATTTATGACCATAAACCTCTGCATGAGTTGTTTCGTAGCTTTCTAGGTTTGGATGCCAACTAAAGATACTAAACTTATTGTTGTAAAATAAACACTATTTTGACAATATGCACCATCAAAAAAGAATCCTTAGATAGACTGAAAATGGGATTCGCGTCTATATTTAACAGTAGGATTCCTGATTATGCGCGATGTTTCCGCACAGACTTTCCGCTACACTTCATTGGATTCACTTCGCGGCATTGCGGCTTTAGGCGTTGTTCTTACGCACGTTCTGCAATATGGATTCCCACAATTGGCCCTTAATCATACCCTGTTTCAAATACTGGTAAACGGACGTTGCTTCATGGCCTTCTTTATTGGGTTTTTATCCCATTCCGAGTATGATACTATGCCGTCGCGGAAACTTGAACCAAAAATTCAGTCCTTATAATTGGCTAAATACGCTTAGGAGAATAAACCGTGATTAAATGCTATGTCATCAACCTCACCCGCAACCCAAAACGTCTTGAATATGCGAAACAGCATTTTACTGAAAGGAGATTGAGCTTTGAACGCATAGATGCCGTCGATGGTTCGCAGATTCCGCAGGAGGAGATCCTTCGTATAAAAAAGGTGCGAACCATTCATCCTAAATCCGATTGCCGTCCAGCAAGCCTTGGGTGCTTTTTGAGTCATCATAAAGCATGGCAAAAAGTTGCAGACGGACAGGAAGAATATGCTGCTGTTTTTGAAGACGATATTCATTTATCAAATACCGTTACAGATATCTTCACAAACACTCAATGGATGCCACATGGGTTTGATATCATTCGTCTAGAAATCAGCACCAACAAATACTTGCTTTTTGATCGCAAACCCATTGTGCGTCTATCAAAAACTGCCTTGTTTCGCCTGCGTTCAACAGCTTGGGGAGGGGGGGCTTATATCATTAGTCGTGCAGCTGCCAAGCGCCTTGTATCCCTTCCCGAAGCATATCATGACACTATTGACTATTTCCTTTTTTCGATTGAGACATCTGAAATAGCGCGCAGTCTCGTTACTTACCAGTTTGTTCCAGCTGTGGCTATTCAAGGCGAGTATCTTGAACCGCAGAAAGCTATCTTCGCCTCCAATATTGGGCATGAAGAAGCTAATAAAAGTGCAATTTCATTGCGTTGTCTCGTTTTGTCCATTATGACCAAAATTAGAAAGGCAATTATCGGATACAGGTGCGTGCGTTTTATATCGGAGTAAACAATTTGCCGCCTCTGACCTTTCCCCCGCCAGAGCTAAAAAACATTCCGTGGAATGCGATTAATATCCCTGAAGGGCCTCTTTTATAACGTCAACCTGTGGAAAGCGTTCGGATTCGAATGGATAAACGTTGAACGCATAGTTGCCAAACCATGGCGCGGCGGCCCAGTACGTCCAACCATACCAAACGTCATTATTATCAGCCATATATTTAAACATTCGCCGCAAAGCTTCCATGCAAACGGGGTCTTTCGCCGCGCCGAATTCTCCCAAAAATCCTTTGTGCTTCGTTTTTCTGAGCCACTTCGTCATATCTTCAAGCCTTTTTACGCCAACGTCCTCGCTAACGCATTCCTTGCTCAAACCCGATGAATTTGAGTCGAGGTATTGATGCGCTTCAAATATATAATTGTTTTCTGGATCTTTGATGTTGGCAAGCGCGTCAGCGTTGGACCTGAGGCCGGACATCCAGCTATGTGCGCCGTCCCAACGTGTTCCCGGTACAAGGATAAGTTGTTTGGCACCCGTCTTACGAATGGCATAAATGGCTTCCTGGGCTATCGCGGCCCATTCATCTGCGCTTTGCTTGTTTGGTTCATTCATAAGGCCGAAGGCGACATAGGGATTGTCGCGGTAATGCGTGGCAAGACGCGTCCATAAATCGTTGAAAACGGCAACAGGAACATCGTCGGATCCAATCAGCTTATCGCCATCATAACTTCCATAGTTATGAACATCTAACAGGATAGTAACTTGCCTCGCCGAGGCGGCATTAACAATTTCATCAAGCGCCGCCATGCCTCGTGGATCTAATGGTTGAAAAGCAGCAGGCTGTATTCTTTTCCAATAAAAACCGACGCGAAATATATTAAATCCCTCGTCTGCATACATATTTACTCTTTTAGATCCCGGCCAAATGTAATCCTTTCCGATAACGCTGGGCGCTTTTCCAAATGTTGCATCCGGAAAATTAATGCCACGAAAAAAGTTTCTTTTTGGTTCAGCGGCGCTTGTTGTGTTGCAGATAGCCGCAAATGTGAAAAAGGCGGTTCCGACAAAAACGAGAAACTTTTTCATGATTTACCTTCTTTGAGAACGTTACGGTAGATTTCGACAAAGCTGTCGGTTACTTTTGCCCAATCGTACTGACGAGCTAGGGCTTTGCAGTATTCTCGCATAGGGTCGGTGGATGCCGTAAGGCGGGTATGAAGGTTTTCGATTTCCCGCGCACAAGCATCTATTCGCGAGGGATCAATAACGGCGCCAAAACCAAGCAGTTTACGGAGTTTTTCAAATGGCGGAATGGGGCTCATAATCGGCACAAGCCCTGCGGATAACCCCTCAATAATGCTGATGCCAAAGCCTTCGTAGGTTGAGGCGGATGCAACATAACTGGCTTTTCCTATCAAATCGCCGATTTGGGCATCGCTTAAACCTTCAAAAATTTGCACGTGTTCAGATACGCCGCATTTTTTTGCGTGCGCACGCAAACTAGCCTGAGTTTCCTGCGCGGGTATGCCCGCAATCAGGAGATTCCATGTCGCGTCGATCTTTTTCAGTGCGGCAATCAAGTCGATGAGAACGGGAATGGCTTTATTGGCCGACCAGCGTCCGATAAAAATCATTGTCCTTTGCGGCGTAAGACTGCCGCGGTTTTCCCATTTTGCGATGTTGACTCCATTCTCGATGGTTACGACTTTAGTCGGCGCAATCTGGCGGAAAGTGTGCGAGTCATTCTCGCTCGACGAACAGAGAACGTCATAGGCGCAGGACGAAAGCCGCGTTATCGTATGGAAATAAATCTTTTTCAACAGGGCTGCAAAAGTCGTGTGAAAAAATCCGCCGTGTGTCGAAGCTACCAATGGTTTGCGGTGAATAAAGCGCGTCAATGCCAGATAATCGAAAAAGAAATCGATAGCATGAACGTGCACTATGGAAGCCGCGCGAATTTCCTTTAAAACCTGTAGAGCAATCGGATAACGCGACGAACCAAAATAACTTAGGCGTGTGACGGAAATTCCATCCAATACTTCATAACGCGGCAGTTTTTTGTTGGGTGCGGTAAAAAGGCGATCTAACGTTACGACGCGAACCTTTATCCCATCGCGATGCGCAAGATTCGTGCAGAGATTCTGTACGGCGTCTTCAAGGCCTCCAACCGACGGCCTATATTGTCTGACAATGTGAACAACTTCCATAAGGGTCTTTCAATTTTGCACGCGTTTGGAATAGCACACTTTATGTTTAGACGTTCGATACTAAAGCGTTTGGCTTCATGGCGCGGACAATTCGTGCCGTCAGTATAAAGAAAAGCACCCCACCCACTGTATAGCGGCGCCCTAGACGCAAAGGTTCCTGCAATATTCTAAAAACCCATTCGAGGCGAAGCTGACGCCAAATCTTGGGTGCGCGAGGAAAACGTCCCGCCAAAAAGTCCAAAATTGCGCCGCCGTTAAGTATGAGCGCTGGTCTTGTAAGTCTGCTGGCAAGGTAGAAAGCCACTTCTTCCTGTTTGGGCACCCCCATGCCCAGAATCACGAGATCCGCCTCGTGTTTGGTAAGCTGTTTTAAATAGTCTTCCGGTTCTTGAAACCCATCCATACGTAAGACCACTTTGCATCCCATCTTTTCGATGGATTCTGCGGCCCTGGAAAGAAAGTCCTCGTGCGTTCCGAAAAGGGCAACTTTTCTTCCGGCGTATGTGCGCACGATTTCCGGAATGAGATCGGTTCCATTCATATTGAGGCCAGAATCCCATTTTAAACAATGAAGTAGTATAGAAATGCCTACGCCGTCGCGAAGCAAAAAATCTGACTTTAGAAGGTGCACGGCTAAGGTCTGATCCTTCTGCGCAAGCGTGAGGGCATTAGAGTTTAGCCACGAAACGACGGTAGGTTTTTCTTGTTTTGCTGCCAGCCTGGCAAGCAAGCTCTTATGCTGATCCTCGTTTTTGACCAGCTGCAAATGCCGGATGATCTCCACTAAGCTTGCAATTGTTTTCTGCATAGAAGACATCGGTCCACGCTAAAGGAACGGATTTGCTGAGTTTATAGTGAGTTACCGTCCGTTGTGTCAAGCAATCCGCACAAAAGTAGACATAAGTAAACGTCGTTGTTGCGACGCTCATGCCATTTGAGGTAGTTTGCAGGGCAGATTTTAAAGACAAAAGGGGTCAACGTCGCCATGAGCCTATGTAAATCGATTCTCACGCTTGTTGTTTGTCTTGCCGTCGTGCTTCCGCTTGCGGGATGCGACAATCCGGAACAGAAGGAAGCGCGGTATATCAAGCGCGGCAACGCTCTGTTTGAAGACGGGGAATATGAAAAAGCGCGCATCGAATATAAAAATGCTGCGAAGCTAAAGCCAACAGAGGCAGAGCCCTTTTATAGACTTGGACTTATCGAAGAAGCTATGGGTGATTTACGTGGCGCTTTTTCGCATTTTACGGCAGCGGAGCAACAAAACAGCCATTTTCATCCTGCCGTGCTGAAGGTTGCCCAATATTATATGGGGGCGGAACAATATGAAGAAACACGCAAGAGAATTGACGCCGTTCTTGGCGAAGCTCCAGATAACGCCGAAGCCCACGCCACTTATGCCGCGCTTCTTTTGCGCGAGAAGAAGCTTGATGATGCGGAAAGCGAAGCACGCACGGCCTTGACAAAAGAGCCTGCCAATGTTTCTGCCTGTGCCGCCTTGGTGGGGGTATATTCGGCCAAGAAAGATATAGATAAAGCCATAAAGGCGGTTAATGAAGGCATCGCCCGCAATCCTAAAAACATCGCGCTTTTGATGCTGCGCGTCATGGTTTATGGAAGCGCGAATGATCTTCAGAAGGTTGCGGAATCCTATCAAGCCATTTTCAAATTAAAACCCGAGGCAACGCAATTTCGCACGGATCTTGCCAACATTTATGTCAAAGCGAACAAGCTTGACGAGGCCGAAGCATCGTTGCGCGCCGGTATCAAGGATATGCCGGATAATTGGGATTTGAAACGCCGGCTTGTGATGTTTTTGAGCAGCCATCGCGGAACAGAAGTTGCCGAAAAAGAAATCAAGGATCTGATGCAGGTTAATCCCAAAAACGATGACTTGTATTTTTGGTTGGCGGATCTCTATATCAGCAACAACGCTGTTGATAAAGCGATAGAGATGTTAAATGAAATTGTAGAGCGTGGAGATTACAGCACGTCTGCGCTTAATGCCCGCGCGCTTCTGGCGGGCATCAATATTAAGCGGGGGAATAAAGATTTAGCGGACAAACTTGTCGCCGCCGTATTGACCAAAGAACCCGATAACCGTTCAGCCTTGCTGGTTCGAGCCAGTTTGTCCTTCGAAAAGGGTTATTATCAAAACGCTCTTACCGATTTGCGCAGCATCATCCGCAATACGCCAAATGACCAAGCGGCTTTACAGCTTATGGGGGAAACGTTTCTCGTGCAGGGGCATCTCGATCTTGCCATCGATACGATGAAAAAGCTTGTCGATGTCAATCCCTCGAATTCCGCCGCGCGCGTTCGGTTGGCTCAAATGGTTCAGATGAACGGCGATATTAAGCAGGCCATGGAATTGGTATCGGCTGTCACCAAGGCAACGCCTGATTATCCCATCGGTTGGGAAGCTGCCGCGCGTATTGCCATTGCCGCAAAAGAGTGGTTGCCGGCGATGGAGGCTATTCGCACACTGGATAAAATGGAAGGCCAACATCTGACGGCCAGCTATTTGGAAGGACTGGTTCTTGAATCAAATAGCAAGAAGGAAGAAGCCATTGCCAAATATGCAGAAGTGATCAATGCCAACCCGACGACGCCCTTGGCTGAATACGCATTAAGGTCTCTCGTGGGGACCTATTATCAACTGGGTCGCATGGAGGCCGCCACGCGTTATCTTGAAACGCTTAAAACGGACAGCCCGCTTGTTTTGACTCTTCTCGGAAAAGGATATGTTTCATTCGGCAAGGTCGACGAAGGTGCGGCCGTATTCGACAAGCTCATTGAGGCCAATGCCCCGGTTGCCGACCCTTACCTTGATCGCGCGGGCCTTTATATTAAAGATCACAAGCCGGAACAGGCTATCATCGTTTTGAAAAAAGGCATGAACGTGGTGCCTAGCGATTTACGCATGGCGCTTGTTGCCGCAGGTTTGCTTAACGATGCCGGAAAATATCAAGAGGCTATGGCTCTTTACGACGACATGCTCATTCGCAACCCGGGGTTTGAAATCGCGGCTAACAATTTGGCAGAATTAATCGCCGACACTCAATACAACGATCCCGATGCGCTGGAAAAAGCGCGCCGGACGGCGGAGCGCTTCAGCGGTTCGACCAATCCCCTTTTGTTGGATACGCTTGCATGGGTATATTTCCGTCAGGGAAATATTCCCCAAGCGCAAACAATTATGGAGCGCGCCATAGGGCAGGGCAAAGATTTGCCGCCTCAAATTCACTATCACTACGGGGCCATTCTTATGAAAAGCGGCAAAATCGAGAAAGCAAAAGCCGAACTTCAACAGGCGGTGGTCGAGGGGGTCAATTACCCCGGCCTTGAAGACGCAAAAAAAATGCTGTCAACACAATAAGTTAATATATTGTTAACCAATAGTGTTAACCATCTATTTTTGCAGCTCTTTTTTGTTGATTAGCAGTTTTCTGTCTGTTAGTAATAGCAATAGGAAATTCTGTGCGGATTTTTCCGAATACTTTTTTGAAAGGCATTGTTATGAAAATTTCTCGTCTATTCGCTGCGGCTCTGATTTCAGGTTTGGCTCTCTCTGCGAGCGCCAACGCGGCAACTTATACGATCACTCTTGGGGCTACGAACACCTACGCTTTGACCGGAGCGGTTACGGGCAATATTGATCTTGGCAGCACTGCCAGCCCGGTATCTATGCTGACCTTGGCCGGGGACGCGGAGATTGTTCCCGCTGGCTATTCTGTTGCTGAGCTCACGGCGGCGCCGACCGGACCCATGTATGCCGATAAGTATCTTTATGTCACGGGAAATACGGGTTCGCTCGCGACGTTTTCTTTAGTGCAGCACAACAGCAATTTTGGCTTCACTTGGGGAACGATCGACACCTACAACACGTTGGTCCTGTCTGCTTTACTGCCCGATAACACCGTCAAGACCTACAAGATTACAGGCGCAGACCTTCTGAGCAATATCTCAGATTTAACGGGCGGAACGTCTCAGTTGGATGTGGTCTTCAAGCTTGCGTCTGGTACGTTCACCAAGGCTGTCTTGACGAGCTCGCAGAATTCCTTTGAAGTCGGCAACTTCTCTTCAGTTGTTCCGCTTCCTGCAGCTTTACCGCTGTTTGTTTCCGGCATTGCCGCTTTGGCTGGTTTTGCCAAGCGTAGGAAGGCCTAAGGCCGGATCTAAGGCTTTTTGGGATAAACACTTTTACATGCCCGCGAAAGCGGGCATGTTTTTATGAGTATGGTTAAGGTTAATGGGGGCGCGGGCGACGGATATTTTCTTGTAAATAAATTCTTTCACCGCGAGAATGACAGCGTAACGAAACCAAGCAGTTTTTTAATTTATAGGGAATACTAATGTACAAAATTCTTTTACTCGCCGCTATTGCGGTTCTTTCTTTTGGTCGTGCGGCCGATGCGTCAACCTATGTAATCACGCTCGATCACGGAAACATCTGGAATTCCGCAGTTACTGTTTCTAACGCTGCGCTGTCCGGAGATATTGATCTGTCTTCTGCGACGCTGAAGGGCGTATCAGGCGTTACGACGGCTTCTGTTGCCGGCCATCATGTTGCACCGACGGCAGCAAACGGCGGTTCTTATCTGTACGTTGAGGGCGGCATGAACTCCAGCGCCACGTTTAGCCTAAGTTCAAACAGTTTCGGGTTCTCTTGGGGATCGGTCGATACCTATAATGATCTGAAGCTCAAGACGGCTGCTGGTAAGACCTATGTGATCAGCGGACTTGATCTTGCAATGATCGTCGGTGGATTTGGATTCCCCAACTTGTCGGGAAACTTTTCCAAAGAGGTTGACGTGCTCTTCCAAGTCGCGAAGGGGACTTTTACGCAAGCTGTGCTGACAAGCCATTGTCGGCCTGCGTTCGAGATTGCCAACGTTTCGACCGGCCTTTCTTCGGTTCCGCTTCCCGCAGCTTTGCCGCTGTTTGCTTCCGGCATAATGGCGTTGGTTGGTTTTGCCAAGCGTAGGAAGGCATAAAGGCAAGCTCTGATTTTTTCTGGATAACTGCTTCAACATGCCCGCGAAAGCGGGCATGTTTTTTATGCCTTCGATTCTTGCACCGCAATATCCCGTTTGCTTGCTCTTCTTCCGGTTAACGCAGTATCGTGCAACGACTTTTAATTTTGGCGGTGTGATTCCATGGACGACGGTAAGTTATATAATCCAGCGCGGTACAAGCTTTGGACGAAAGATCACGTGCGTTTTTGCGATCTTGACGCCTTGGGGCACGTCAATAATAACGCGATGGGCATGTATTTTGAAAATGCGCGCGCTCACCTTTTCAGCCTCGTAACTCCCGGATGGCCGTGGGCGGACGAGATTTTTATTCTGGTCAGGACGTGCATCTCTTTCAAGCATGAACTCCATATGCCGGCGCGCATGAAGGTCGGCACCTGCATCACGAAGATCGGTACGACGTCATTGCATATCGCCAACGCTCTTTATCGCGCCGAAACGCCGATTTCCTACAGCGAATCCATATCCGTCCTTATTGATCAGAAAAAACGGACGCCGATCAAAATTTCCGAAGAGCTGCGCGGTATACTCAAGCCTTATGTGGACGGTACAACCAAAGGCCGGTAAGGGTTTTGGTCTTTGTTTATACCATTTGACTTGGTAGACTTTGTTCGGTTATCAAATTTGGCTGTTTAAACGAAGGAAAACACATGGCGGATCAGCTTCCCACAGGGGATCGATTTGGCAGACTAGATCAGTACAGATGGAATTATTCCTCGCGTGACGGCGAGGACGGAATCGTCAAATACCTGATCGACTCTTTTACTGTTAAGCCCTGTTGCGTCGAAGTCGGGGCTTCGGACGGAAAAACGCAATCGAACACCCTTTACTTAAGGGAAAAACGCGGATGGGAAGCTCTTTTGATCGAGCCCCCCGGCGCATCGTTCGAAAAACTGAAGACCATCAAAGAAGATAAAACGCATATTGTATGCGGGTTCATCGAACATGAAGGCGATCATTCCCTTGATACTTTTTGCGGGAAATTCTTTTCAGAAATCGGAGTCCTTTCGCTGGATATCGATGGAAACGAGCTGGAAATTTTTCAAAACATGAAAATGAGGCCGTCAATCGTCGTTATCGAATACAATCGGTCGTTTCCTTGTTTCATCGATTATCAGGATCCGCCGTCGAGAAAATTTTTCCGCCATTCGGCCAAAGCCGTCGAACGGGTTGCCAGAGGGAAAGGGTACCGTCCCGTCGCCGTAACCAAAGACAATGTCGTTTTGCTTGATGAAAAGTTGATAGTCGCGGGAAAAGAAAGCCTTGTACCCAACCTGCCCGTTGAAGCTCTTTTTGATTTTAAAAAGGATAGTAAGCTCAGATATAACGGCCTTCTTATCGGGTGCAAGCAATACACCACGCGATATGTTTTTACGAAAAAACCGAACTTTATGATGAGACTGATCAATATCGCATTAACGGCGCATGCTCTTTATAAACAACTCTATAACAGGAAGCGTCATTTGCAGTTTTCAATTCCGGAAGACGTTCGCGTGAAAATCGAAAATTCCGGTCTGTATTTATAGAAAAATACAAATAGGCCAGCCGGTTTTGCGCATAACACTCTCTCGTATGCGCGGGGACTCTCCCTTTTTTAAGAATTTGCCTGATAGGCTCACACAAATCCCATAAAGCGGGAACTTGGTCTTTTAATGGAGTGTGAGGCTATGTCTATGCTTTCAGCATCCTTGGATGAGACACTTCTGGTTCTAGCGCTTGAATCCGAGGCGCAGGGGCTTTTCGGCGACTTTCACGCCATCTACACAGGCGTCGGAAAAGTGAATGCGACCTATCGCCTGATCCTGGGCTTGCTGGATTGGAAGGAGAAGCGCGGCGCCTATCCCAAACTCGTTTTCAATGTCGGCAGCGCAGGTTCCAGCTTGTTTAAGCAAGGGAGCCTTGTCAATTGCACCCAATTCATTCAGCGCGACATGGATGTCACGGCGTGCGGCCATACGCGCTACACGACGCCGAACGAAGACGCATCGCCCGTATTTTCTGCCGGATTGCGCGCGGAGCCTTATCCGCAAGGCGTGTGCGGAAGCGGCGACAGTTTTACGACCGACGGAAAAATGCAGGGATGGAACGTTGTCGATATGGAAGCCTACGCTTTGGCGAAAGTATGCGTGGGGCAGGGCATTCCGTTTTGTTGTTTGAAATACATTTCGGACGGGGCGGATGGTCAAGCCGTCGAAACGTGGGATAACACGCAGGCCTCAATCGCTCAATCGCTCTACAAAGCCGTGCGTGCGATTGTCGTGAAGGGTTAGTCTATATCCTTCTTTAATTCCTTTAATTTTCGCGCGTATTCATTTTCCTCGTCTTCCGCCTGGCGTTTGACTTGAGCGGCGTTTTCCTTAAACAGCTCAAGCGCGCGAACGACGGCGGCAACTTCATCTTCACGTTCAACTTCGTCGATTTCAACGTCAAGGTTTCCGTGCGCCAAGGCTTCGATGCTGTTCATCTTATTCATTCTAAGGCGAATAATTTGAATGATGGAAATCCATATGAGCGCGAGCGCAAGGCCGCTTGCCGCAACAAGGATAAGAATGTTTTTTGTTCTTTTACTGGTTTCTGCAATCGCTTGTCCGTAGTCGCGCATTTCTTTTCTGTTTTCTTCGACGATCGTTTCAAGTTCAGCGCGGATTTTTTGCCGAAGCGCGCGACCGCCGCCGGTGTCTTTATTAAAAGAAATGTCGGTTGCCTTATTTAAATGCCCCTGTTTGACAAGAGGAAAAACGGTTTCTTCCGTTAATTTTCGATGCTGGGCGGCCAGGTCGGTAACCAGAAGGAGGACGGCATAATCGTTTGGAGGGGCTATCTTTTTCAGTTGATCGAGCTTTTTGGCGGCGCTCTCCATCAGCTCGCTGTATTCGCGCATGTTTAAAGCGATTTGTTCTTCGCCTTTTTCAAGCAGCGTGTTTTTCTCTTTTATCGTCGCAAGATTAATATTGTCGAGTGCGCCGAGAGCAAGAACGGTTCGTTCCGCGTTTTCATTAATGACGGCAGAAGTCAATCCGCCAATGGTATTGAGGCCGACTTCCGCAAAAACGACGAGGCTAAGAAGAAATCCCCCGGCGATCATTATGGGGAGAACTATATTCTGCGCGATTTTAAGAAAGTGCATTTTCATAATATAATAGGATAAAGCGTTCGGAAGGGGACAGCAAGTGAGGTTTTGCGCGTCGAAAGTGTCCTCTCGACTTTTTATGGACGCACCTATGGGAAATTTTATCTCTTTTTTAATGATAGGCACCGTGCTTTACTGATTCAAAGCTTTTCCCGTTAACCGTGTTTTTTTGTTAAAGAATGGACACCCCGCCTTTCAAACAATTTGAAGAAAGAATTGCTGCGCTCGAGCAAAAATTCAATACGCATGTCGCGGCGCAATCTTTAGCGAAAATTTCGAAAATCTATCCCAAAACAAATACAGTCGTTTTTGTCGGTCTCACTTATTTTGGCGACAATATTAAATACGCGTATCTGGCGTTTTGGAGGTTTGCCAAGGGCAAGGATATTGCGTGCACTTTTTTGACCGAAGACCCCCTGCAGATAAAACTTCTTAAAGCGGCTGGTTTGCCCTTTTTGACGTCAAAAGATCCTCAGTATCTGCCTACTCTTTTCGGAGCAAAGATTGCGGTGCTTCAGGACGTATTTAACCCTCAGCAAACAGGCGTCGTTGCTCATGCGTTGTTGCAGGGCGCGAAGTTTATCCAGCTATGGCACGGTATTCCGCTCAAGGAAATCGGCCTGAAAAGCCATGCGCAAATAGAAGTCATGGAGGCCTGCGGCCCATACGAGGCGATGGTTGCGACGAACGCCTCGTCAAAGGCCGATTGGGCACAACGTTTTTCTTTCCGTGAGCTGGCGCCCATCGGTTACCCGCGCGACGACGTATTCTTCCGCGATAATTCTTCCGAAGACCTTATTAATGTCGATAATGAATCCCTCTTGCGCCTTCAGGAAGCGAGGCGTGCCGGGAAACCCGTCATTCTTTATGCGCCGACATTCCGCGATCACAGCGGCGTGGCGTGGTTTGAAAAAGCAGCCCTTCCCGCCTTCGCTAAACATTGCAGAACAAGCGGCGCGGTTTTGTGCATTAATCTTCATCCGGGCGAGCAGGGGACAATCGCGGAGGTGCGCGCGCGCTATCCGGAGTTGTGGTTCATTGCGCCGCATACTGATATTTATCCCCTTGTCAAAGAAGTCGATGTCCTGGTGACGGATTATTCTTCTCTTGCGTTTGACTTTTTGCTTCTTAATCGCAGTCTGATTTTTTATCGTCCCGATCACGCGGAATATATTTCAAAATCGCGCCCCCTCATCGCAGGCCGCGACCATTACACGGCAGGCTCGGTGACCTTCGGTGTCGATGAGCTTATTGCGGCGACGGAGGCTGCCTTAGCGGCGATCAATCTCAAGAAAACGAGGCCTTTCGCTGCAAAGCAAAAGGCGTTGCGTAAAGAGCTTTTTGACCATTGCGACGGCAAGGCAGGAAACCGTTTTTGCCGCCTGATTATGGAACTTCTGGAATCGTGACTACCCCTATATGTGTGCGAATAAAAGCGCGTGATTTGTTAACCACAAATTAATCGCAAAATGGAGATAACAACAGTTAGGCCACGGCTTATTCTCGGTGGTTGCATATAGGCGGAGCGCAATGTTTTTTGATTATAAAAAAGATAAAACGCCCAAGAAAAGAAAACCCTCTTCTATCCGCGTTATCGAAACAGACGACAATCTTACAAAGATTTCTGCCGAGGATTTTATTATCGGCGGGTTTAGGGCTCCTTTGGCGATTGCGTATATTTCTCCGTATGTCGATTTTGCCAAAGTCACAGAGGATTTGTGTCGGCTTGCTGGAACCACGACCGTTGTCGCCGTTACAACGGCCGGGGAACTTTGCTCTTCCGGCGGCAACGGGCCGCTCTACAAACCTACGGGTCGGGAATGGCATAGCGTTGTTGTGCAGGTTTTCCCCGATGATTTGTTCGAGGCGATAAGCATCCAGTATGTTCCGCTTCATAACGATGATATTCGCCAAGGGTCGCCATCGACGGAACGCGCCATGCGCATTCGGCAAATTGCGAGATCATTGGATACGGCCATGCCGCCTTTCCCGATAGACGTTCGTGACACGGTTGCCTTGACCTTTATTGACGGCCTGTCGTCTTGCGAAAATTATTTTATGGAAGCCGTTTATCAAACCGGCCACTTTCCATGCTTGTTCATCGGAGGCTCCGCAGGAGGAAAATTTGATTTTAAGCACACCTATATTTTTGATGGACGAAACATTCTCGAAAATCATGCGGTAATTATTTTTCTTAAACTTAGAAAAGATCGCACTTATGGCGTTCTCAAGAGTCAAAATTTTCAAAAAACGGGAAAATCTTTCATCGTTATTGAAGCCAATGCGGATCGGCGCATTGCTTATTCGGCGTCCGATCCCGTCACGAAAGAGGTTAAGTCTTTTGTGACGCTCTTGTCCGAAGCATTGGGGACAACGCCCGGTAATATTTCGGACAAGCTCAAAGGGTACACCTTCGGCGTTGAAATCAACGGGGAGCTCTATATTCGTTCGGTTTCAAACGGACACGTGGAAAGGGGCGGTCTTTCGTTTTTTTGCGACGTCAATTCCGGCGATAAATTGGAATTGCTTAAGGCGACGGATTTTGTAGAGCAAACGAGAAAAGACATAAAAGATTTTCTCGTGGGTAAGCAAAAGCCGCTCGGCGCTGTTTTGAGCGATTGTATATTGCGGCGTATCAATAATGAATCGCAGCTTGCCGATATGTCGGGACTATGGCCGATGCCGGTTGCGGGGTTCTCAACGTTTGGAGAGCTTTTTGGCATTAACATCAATCAGACATTGACGGCGCTGGTGTTTTTCGATGTCCCCGAGGCCCCCCAAGAAAACAAGTTTATTGCTGATTTTCCAATACATTATGCGCGTTTCCTCAACTATTTTTCTGGCCGATATGATTTGAGCCATGAAAATCTCGAAGCCGCAAGGAAAAAGCTGGAAATGGAGACGGAAAAAACCAGCGCCATTATGGAAAACCTTCTCGAAGGCATTGTGACCTTCGATGCGCTGGGTGTTATTCATACCTTCAGTAAGGGAGCCGAACAGACTTTTGGGTATGCTGCGGGCGATATTATCGGCAAGAAGATCGGCGTGCTGATGCCAGCGCTTTCCGAAGATGAAAAGGACGGTATTTTCCAACACTACCTTATGTACAGCGGAACCAAGTTTGTCGATCTTGAACGGGATATCTCGGGATGCCGCAAGAACGGAGAAACGTTTCCCTTAAATTTGAAAATTAGCCGCGTCGTCATGGGGAATGTGCCTGTTTTTGTCGGCGTCGTCCGGGATGGCACGTTGCAAAAAAAGAGAGAGGAGGCCTTCCGGCTTGCCAAAGAGAGCGCCGATGCAGCCAATCAAGCGAAGTCGGAATTTTTGATCAATGTGTCGCGTGAATTGCGTACGCCGCTGAACAGCATTATCGGCATGAACAAATTACTCAAAGACACGTACTTGAATCAGGAACAGCGCGAACTGACGGAAGCTATTTATAGCTCGTCGATTAATCTGTTGGAAATTATCGGCGACATTTCGGATCTGTCGAAAATTGAAGCCGGCGATCTGACGTTGGAATATGTCGGCTTTGATCCCAAGGCCGTATTTGACGCCGTCGTCAATTCTTTGGAGCAAATTGCCAACGAGAAGAAGATCGTTATCGAAAAGAAATATATTAATGAAAAATTTCCACCCCTGATGGGAGATTCAGCCCATTTTTCCAGCATCCTCATGAATTTGATCGGAAACGCGATCAGATATACGGAGAAGGGGCATGTCGAAATCCGGTCGTTTTGTAAGAGAACCGGGGAAGGGCATGTCGAATTGTATTGCGAGATTATCGATACGGGAATTGGCGTATCCAAGGATATGCAGGACAAGATTTTTGAAAAATCAACCCGAATTGACGCGTCTCCAATCCAAAAAATCGGCGGATCTTGCCTTGGCCTTGCCGTCACGCGGCATTTGGTCGAGCTTATGAAGGGAAAAATCGGGGTCACGAGCGAGGTCGGCAAGGGATCGACGTTCTGGTTTGAAATCCCGTTTGAAATCGCAGAAAAATTATTCGATGAGAATTTTGTCCATGCTGAAAAGAAATCGTCGGACAAAGTTTATTTCAGAAAGGCGCGGGTTCTTGTCGCCGAAGACCATCCCACCAATAGGCTTCTTATCAAGAAAATACTTGAAAAATTCGGCATCGTCTCATTTGATCTTTTTGAAAACGGAGAAGCTGCGGTTAAGGCCTATAAAGAAAAACCCTATGATCTTATTTTGATGGATTGTCATATGCCCGTGAAAGACGGGTACGAAGCGACAAAAGATATCCGAGAACATGAAAAGATGACGAAGGTTCATACCCCGATTGTCGCTATGACGTCGAACGCCATGCTTGGAGATCGGGAAAAATGCCTGCAATGCGGGATGGACAACTATATCAGCAAGCCTTTGGGCATCGACACGCTGAAAGTTATTCTTAGCCAGTGGATACAATTTGTCTGATTTGGGGCTGGACCCTAGTCGCGGAACAATAATTCTTCGAGGCCGTAGAACAGCTCTTTTTGTCCGACGATTTTTTTGATGGCAAGGCAAACGCCCGACATAAAGGATTCCCTATTGATCGAATTGTGTTCGAGGGTCAGCGTTTGGCCTAGGGAGCCGAAAATAACGCGTTGTTGAGCCAAGAACCCCGGCAGGCGCACGGAGTGAATAGGCACGTCGTTCGAACGGCCTCCGCGGACGCCGGCAATAAGCTCCTTGCTTTTATCGGGGGTAATGCTCTTGGAGCCTGCGGCATCGCTTATCATTTCCGCCGTACGAACGGCAGTGCCCGAAGGGGCATCCAGCTTATGTTCGTGGTGCGATTCAATAATCTCGACGTCCGGCATATATTTTGCGGCTTCTGCCGCGAACTTCATCATCAATACGCCGCCGATCGAAAAATTAGGGGCGATAAGGCCGCCGATGCCTTTTTTGCGGCAAAGCTGCTTAAGCTTCTCAACCTGCTCTTGGTTGAATCCGCTCGTTCCGACGACGGGGTGCGCGCCCGCCTCGACGATTGTCGTAAAACAATCGAAACCCGCAGACGCAACCGTAAAATCGACAACGACTTCGGCTCGATTGTCTTTTATCGTTTGCACCAGATTGTCGCCCAAATCGGTTTCGCCGACCAAGGTCAGGGACGGATCGGCTTTGACCGACAGGGCGGTCATGCTTCCCATTCTTCCTTTTGCGCCATTTACAAGAACTCGTGTCATCAAATTTCTCGTCTGTTATGTTGTGCGGATAACCTAAATATATACCGTCATTCCGCAAAATTTTCTCTTCGCAACGCGAAAGAAAATTTATGCGGAATCCGATTTGGTTTCTTTTGTCACTAAAAACAAATCGGATTCCGGATATTTTTTTCGTCTGCATGCGCAGCCGAAGAGAAAATATTCCGGAATGACAACGTCTAATTGAGCCTAGAACTTAGCATTACACACCGCGCACGTCCATCTTCGATCCCTTGTTTTATATGGCAGAGCCCGCAGCCCAGCCGCTCGACCACGCCCACTGAAGATTATAGCCGCCAAGCCAGCCTGTGACGTCCATGGCCTCGCCAATAACGTAAAGGCCGGGAACGGCAGCGGCTTCCATGGTTTTGGACGAAAAAGCACGCGTATCGCAGCCGCCTAAGGTTGCTTCGGCCTTGGCATAGCCTTCGGTTCCTGTCGGCGCAAGCTTCCATGATTTCAGCGTTGCCGCGACGAATTTAAGCTCCTTGTGCGACGTTTCGCCGATAGACGAGGCCGAGAAATACGTCTCCGTCAGTTTTTGAGCCAAGCGCTGAGGCAGCACTTCGCCTAAAATGGTTTTGAGCGAAGCCTTGGGGCGGTCTTTTTTGCGTTCAAGCAAAAACGCCTCTGCATCGATATCCGGTAGAAGATCAATCAAAAGCGCCTTTCCTTCATTCCAATACGAAGAGATTTGCAATATCGCGGGGCCGGAAAGGCCTTTATGCGTAAATATCATGCTTTCGCGAAACATCTGTTTGCCGCAAGAAACGGAAACATCCAAGGAAACGCCGCTTAAAGAACTCAGAAATTCAAGATCGCCGCCAGCAAACGTCAGGGGAACCAAAGCTGGGCGCGTCTCCGTTAACGGAAGGCCAAAACGCTTTGCCGTCTGATGCGTGAAATCCGTCGCGCCTATTTTCGGAATAGACAGGCCGCCCGTGGCGAGAACGAGGGCAGAAGCCTCGAACGTTTCTTTGTCGGTCTGGACATGAAAGGCATCGGTCTTGTCTATACTCACAATACGCTGACCAAGACGCATGTCGACATGCGCGGCCTCGCACTCGGATAAAAGCATATCAACGATATCCTTCGCCGAGCCGTCGCAAAACAACTGCCCCAGCGTTTTTTCGTGATAGGGAATTTTGTGTTTGTCGACGAGCGCAATAAAATCGTTCTGCGAAAACGTTTTTAATGCCGAGCGGCAGAAATGCGGATTGTTCGAGATGTAACGATCCGGCGTGATCGTGCGGTTGGTAAAATTGCAATGCCCGCCGCCGGAAACGAGGATTTTCGAACCGGCCTCTGCCGCGTGGTCGAGAAGCAGGACTTTTCGCCCGCGCTGACCCGCGCGCAGCGCGCACATAAGGCCGGCGGCTCCGGAGCCAAGGATAAGGGCATCGTACTTTTGCATCATACGGGTTTAGCAGATATCCGGCGCATCCATAAAGCCTTGAATATCCTAAAAATCTTCGATTTCCATTTTTTTGTTGTTAACACTATGGACGGGTAGCATAAAAGCCCCCTTATGTTTAACCGCCTTTTCCATTCTCACTTACTGGCAAAACACCGGACTGGCTTCCTTGTTTCAGGAGCGGCGGCGGTCGTTTGCATCTTTTTTGCCGTCCTGTGGCTGAGCTTGAGGGCGGAAATATCCGAAAATCTTATTATCGCCAGCAACACAATCTCGTTTTTGGATGCCAAGTACGAGGAGAAGATTTTTATTCCGGAAAACGAAGGCTGGGATATCGATGAATTCGATACCTTCCTGACGCGTGGGGAAGAGGCGCTCGATAAAGTTTCCAGCGCGATGCTCTTTGGCGCCGACCAAGATAAAATCGAGGAAATCAAGGCGACGCTGACATTGGGAGGCGAGCTTCTTCAGGTCAGGGAAAAACTCGGCCTGACGATGGATCTCGGGCTTATGGGCTCGATGCGCGGTAACGCTATTCATACGGAGATTTTGTTGTTGGAGCGTCAGCAGTGGCGGCCTACGACGGAATGGCTCTATATGCGAAAGTACGAGAAGGAATATTTAGAACGCTTCGATCCGGCGTCCGTCGAAGAGCATCAAAAATACGGCGCTCTTTTAGAGCAGGAAATTGCCGCGTCATACCTGAAAAGAAGCGATAAGGAAGCGCTGACGGACAGGATCAAGGCCTACAGGCAAGACTTTGCCGCCGTGGCTGAAACGATTCAAAAAGTGAACGTGCTGACGGGAGAATATAAGCAAAAGAGCGCGAGGGCGAAGGAGCTCCTTGAGGAATTCGGAAATGCTTTGCCCCAGCAAAGTGCCGGAGAAACAGGGGGTTATCTCATAGGCGTTTTGGTCGTTTTGGGCTTTCTTATCATCGTCGCGTTGGGGTCGTTTTTTGCGCGCGCCATGTATGAGCCGATAAAGAAGTTGGCGCAGTACATGGAGTCTCTTGCGGCGGGAAACGTGCAGGAGGAAGTGCCGTTCAAGGATTGCGCGGGCGAGGTCGGAAAAATGGCCGCGTCCGTCGTCGTCTTCAAGGATACGCTGATGAGGCAGGAACTTCTAAAACAACAGCAGGAAGCGATCAATCAAGACCGAGCCGAGTATGAACAAGAGGCTGCGGCCTATATCGATAAAATCGTCGAAGAGGCCGAGGGGCTGTCAACGTGCGGTCAAGAACTTAGAAGTAAGGCGTATGAGGCGATGAACATTTCTCTCTCGGTTTCTGATGAGATGGCGGATACGAATAGCCTTATGCTTAGATTAGCGGAGAAGGTGGACGCTATTGACAGCGCTCTTTACCAAATCAACGGAAGCCAATCGATGGAAGTCGTAGATAGAATTAAAAAACAGCTTAAGGAAATCCGCGAAGGAATGAACAAAGCCGTTTCTAAAATTTTGCTTATCAACGACGTTATTTTAAAAGTTAAGGGACTATCCAAAGAAATGGTGGTTTCTGCCGAAGGACAAGGCCCGGCGACACGGGGCGTTGTCAGAGGCATCCGGTACGTTTCCTCCATCGCGCACGAGAGGATGACGGGCAACGGCAGATCCTAATTAACCCTGAGAATAAAGGGGTTAGAGGTTGTTCTTTTTTGCCGCGAAACGCCCAAAAAACGCATTGCTTGCTTGACTTCTCGTGCATATCTGCCTTATCTGTCCCCTTTCTGAAAGAGTGGCAGCGTAGCTCAGGGGTAGAGCAGGGGAATCATAATCCCTTGGTCGGGGGTTCAAATCCCTCCGCTGCTACCAATAAAAAAGGGTACGTTCCGGACACATAGGTAACAGAATGTACCTAAGACATAGGTAACACTTTAGGGCCGAAGGGGTTGACTAAAGGTTGCAGTGTCCGTTCCTCCAGATCGACATAACCGAGATCATA
>JBAZNY010000018.1:0-38891 GCA_041649025.1 Bdellovibrionales bacterium
GACAGCGGGCTCGAAGCCCAGGAACCCATCGTCGTCCGCGCCGCCGAGGGGGTGTTGCAACACCCCCTCGGCGCTTCCCCTGATGCTACTCCCTCAGAGAATGCAAACAACACATAGGAATCCAGTTAGCCTTTCCGCAAGAAGACTATTATTAAAACTTTCTCTCCACGGCTGAGGTTGGAATAAGGGCTGTTCGCTGTTAATCCGGCGGCATCTCTCTTTCCCCTTGAAATACAAGCCTTTTTACCTTTTTCTTGAAACTAAAAAAGCGGTTTATGAACCCCCGAAAAAGGAATAAGAACATTTGTCTGTTTTTTAAAAGGATTTATGATGAGCACATTTAGAAAAGACGATTCTGAAAGAATCACGGAAACCGTGCGGGGTATTTGGAATTACGCCAAAACGGGCGATATCAATTCCATCTACACGATCGGCAACCTCATCGATCAAAAGTTGATTGTTCTCGCCGATAAGACGGTAGATTGGGAATCCCGGTGTTTGGATTTTATCCTTCAAGCCCGCAGAATGACGGTTGAACGTGACGAAAATCTTGAAAACCTCGAAGATAATTATCAGAAAGTCCGCCCCACGTTCGTCACCCCGACAGGCGCCCCAACGGTTATAGCCGTGCTGTGATTATCCTGAACGGAAAGGAGGCTCCCATGGAAAAAACAAAAGGAGATCTCGCCATACAAAAAATGTGGGATCTTGCCGAGGCGGAGTATGACGCTGCGGAATATGCCTGTGGTCTCGCCTTGATGCGAGGTCTTCTCGACACGCCGAATAAACCCCGTATAGCAACGCGTGTTGGCCAAGAGTATATCGATCGTGCGCTGTCTCGCGGAAGAAGCATGGAAACGCTCGAACGCGTTTGTCAGAGTTACTTTTTTCCCGCGATTACCGACAAAACGCCAGCTCCTTAAAGAACAAAAACGCTTGCCCCGCCGCGCCGCGAGCGTTCAGCAAAAAATAAAAACATCAAACTTTTTGGCGGCGTAATCGCGCAATTCAGGAGCAACCGGATATATCGGCTGGCCATAGGTTCTGTTGCTCGAATGCCTCCACATATCGTGAAAAAAGTCCCGATCATTCTTATCAAGCGATACCTTCTCCAATCCCGCGGCGGATATCTCGACGATAAGCCAATTTATCTTGTTCAGCGTTTCTTTTTTATGCAGTGCTTCTTTGAATAAATAAAAATGCATGTGGAACCGGAGCTCATGCGTACAGGCAAACCAGACGTCTCTGCCATCCTGAAGGATGCCGCCGGGATCAAGGCGAGCATAAAGGCCTTTGCCTATGTCAACAAAGGTATCGGTAATAGAATTATTGGCAATAATGCCGAGCGCTTTATCGCCACAAGTGAATGCTTTTTTTGCAATATCGACGACGATCATAAGGAGCCTTCCTTTCGATTCAAATATGCCCAAGGATTGCGCCGAAAAGCCGAAAATTCAAGGTTAAGATAATATTTTGTGGCGATTTACGATCGCAGAGGATCAAGCCTCACCCACGTCATCAGGCGCTTGCGTCCCTCCGAGCAGAGCAGCCATCTGTCCGTATCGTGAAACCGCTTAAGCTCCTCGAATTTTGAAGGATCGCGGCCCTCCGCGGCTAACGTCACGATCGAATGAGTAGCCTTGGCCGCGTCCTTCAAGTTCCGAAGTTTGGCGTCGCCGTCTTCAAAGAACCAGTCGTGAAGCTCGATAATGATAATGGCGTCCTTCAGGGCATGAAGAGTCGTTTTGTCGAGCAACGCGAACTCCGCGCCCTCGATGTCGATGAACACCACGGCGCGTTCAAGCTCGCCCGCGGACAGATGCCTGTAAAAATCCTTCTCCGCGATTCCTTTAATGACCACGCGATCGGAAACGCCATTCAACGCGGCGTTTTCCTTAATGACGTATTGCCCCTCTTCCGATATCTCAAAGCAATACGAACGATCGAACATCTTGTTGATCAAAACGCCGATGCCGTAATATCCGTCGGCAGCGCCCAGATCGACAAACGTCCTGTATTCGGGCGGAATGTTTTGCAAGGACGTCAGAACTTCCTGTTCGTACAATCCGAAAAACATGGCCGAGCGATCCGAGAAGCCCCACCATTGATTTTTTGTCAGTTTCAGTCCGCGAAAAGGGCCGTAGGCGACGGTGGAATCAAAAAGCTTATCCAGCCTGTTGGCGATTTTCCGGCGGCGTTTGCGAACGGTTTCGACGAACTTCAGCTCTTCGAACAAAAGCTTGAGACGGTTCTTAAGGGTCGGGAAAAAGCCCCTATACCTAACAGCCAGAAAAAGCTCGCGAACAAATTTCTTTGAATTCATGCCTATTCCCAGTGCCCGGCGACGAACGTCCAGCCATAGGTGTGATGCACCCAAAAAGCGGGAGCCCAAACGGCGGTGGGATGCGGGCGCTGAAGAATTTCGCCGGGAACCCATTCAAATTCGCCGCTTTCGCCCGTTGGCATCCAATACCCGGGACGCCAAATTTTTGTCTGAGGATTATTGATGGCGGGAACAACCTCGCGTTCGTTCGCGGGCGGAGCGGAGGATGTCACGGTGCCGTCCAAAGAGCCGCAGGCCGCCAGAGCCAAAGCGCTTAAAGAAATAAGGGCACATAAAATAATTTTTCTTTTCATGACACGTCAATAAGCTTGGGTTGACGAAAGAAAACTAGACAATACTGACTTTGAAATCTTCGATAACCTGATTGGCCAGAAGCTTTTTGGCCATATCCATGGCGATGCCCACGGCCTTGGCGCGATCGGTTTCGCCCATGTCGATCTCGATGGTCTTTCCGGCGCGCACGTCCAGAATGTCCCTGAAACCGAAATTGCTGAGCGCATGATTGATGGCCTTGCCCTGAGGATCAAGAACGCCTTCTTTCAACATAATATCAACGCGGACTTTCATTTTGGCTTCTCGCTTTCTGAGGTTCGAGGTGCGTTTTCCGGCAAAATGCCCAACCGGCGGGCTACTTCCTGATAGGCTTCTTCGACTCGGCCAAGATCGCGCCGAAATCTGTCTTTGTCCATAATTTCGTTTGTCTTGACGTCCCACAAACGGCAGTTATCGGGGCTAATCTCGTCGGCAAGGACGATATGCAGCTCGTCGTTGTCCCATAGGCGGCCGAATTTCAGCCTGAAATCAATCAGCTTCAGCCCGATTCCCAGAAACAGGCCGGAAAGGTAATCGTTGACGCGAAGCGACAACGCCATGATCTCGTCGATCTCCATCGGGCTGGCCCACCCGAAGGCGGTAATGTGTTCATCCGTCACCATCGGATTCTGAAGCTCGTCTTTTTTGTAATAAAACTCGACGATGGAGCGCGGCAAAACGGTTCCCTCGGCAATGCCCAGGCGCTTGGACAAAGAACCGGCGACGACATTGCGCACGACGACGTCGAAAGGAATAATCTCGACTTGGCGGACAAGCTGCTCGCGCATATTCAGGCGGCGCATAAAATGCGTCGGCACGCCGATCTCGCCCAGCTTCGTCATCAGGTATTCGGAAATGCGGTTGTTAAGGACTCCCTTGCCGGTAATGACGCCCGTTTTTTGGTTGTTACAGGCGGAAGTGTCGTCTTTAAAATATTGCACAAGGGTTCCGGGCTCGGGGCCTTCGAACAAATCCTTGGCCTTTCCTTCAAAAATGCGGCGACGGCGGCCTATGCGAAAATTCATTTTAATTCACGAGGGGTAAAATAAGCTCCGCTTCCGGCGGACAGGGTCAATTCTATACCAAGCACAGCCCTTTAAAACAATTATAATAACACACTGAAATATATAAAAATTTAGACGATTTTTTTAAATCAAACATGCGGCAATCCCGCACGAATTCCCCTCCCCTTGAGGGAGGGGCTAGGGGAGGGGTCGTAAGTTGGGATTATACCGCTTTTGCTTTTATGTGAACTCATTGACTTCCCGCCAAAAAAAGCAGGAAAATGCCCCCATATTCATTGCATAAGGCATAAATCATGAGAGATAATTGCCCTTCAGAAATTTTTGATCCTACGGATATTTGGATTGAATTGTCTAAAGCCAAAGAACTTTTTCTGAAAAACAAAAACATAAAAAGCGCTGTTTCCGGCATCCGCACCGCATTTTCCAAAACAAAAGATATTTTTACGCGATACAGGGATATCAATGTTGTACTCTCCGATGTCCGCACTGCTTTATCGGAAGCAAAAAATAATCTGAAACGAAACAAAGACTTCGTTATTGGAGGCGGTATCAGCCTTGCATTTGGTTTAATGTGGTTGGGCGCGGGGATATATTCGCCCGAAGTTCAATCGGCGGGTGTTTTAGAGAAAGCTTTTTGCATAGGCGCGGGACTTCTCTTTCTCGGCATGTCCGGCGTGTTATTTTTTGAAGCCGTGCGGCCCCCCGTCATAACGCACTGCAGTGGATGTTCCTGCAGGTTCTGATTAAACCGTTCGTGGCAACACGGCGGCACTGCAGAATCGCCCCCTCTATCGTCATTCCGGAAAAATCGCTTTTTGCTCTTCGCAAAATACGGATTTTATCCGGAATCCGATTTGGTTTCTTTTTTTCCCCTCTCCGCCGCTTGCGGGGGAGAGGGAGGGGCCCCGCGAAGCGGGGAGGGTGAGGTGGTTTTGAGGATTCACCCCGCCCTCAAAAGCGGCACCGCGCTATCTTTCTTTTTCGTCATTCCCGCGAAAGCGGGAATCCAGCGCCGCGCGTCTGCGCGGCATAAGACTCATTCTCATTATTTGAATTTTTGCTTTACCCCGCCCTCAAAAGCGGCACAGCGGAATCTCGGTTAAACAAATAAAGCAATATCCTAAGCGCTTCCCCGCGTGGATTTTCCAGTTGCGGGTCTTTCGCCAAAATCAAAGCCGCATCGTCATGCGCCATATCCAAGAGGCCCTTGTCGCGCCCTAACTCGGCCAGCCGAAACTCGCGCAAGCCGCTTTGTTTGGTGCCGAGCAACTCGCCTGCGCCGCGCAGGCGCAAATCTTCCTCGGCGATCAGAAACCCGTCCTCGCTTTCGCGCAGAATTTTCAGCCGCGCTTTCGCAATTTCCCCGAGAGGAGATTGCGCCAGCAACAAACAATAAGATTTATCCGCGCCGCGCCCGATGCGCCCGCGCAACTGGTGCAATTGCGCAAGTCCGAAACGCTCGGCATGTTCGACGACCATCACGGTTGCGCCCGGCACATCGACGCCAACCTCGATCACGGTGGTGGCGACAAGAATGTTCGTTTTTCCGGCCGCAAAATCCAGCATCACGCGGTCTTTTTCTTCCGTCTTCATGCGTCCGTGAACAAGATCGACGGATATTCCGGGCAATATTTTCTTCAGCAAAGCGGCGCGCTCCGTTGCCGCCGCCAGATCGCTTGCCTCAGATTCTTCGACAAGAGGGCAAACCCAATACGCCTGCGCGCCTTTGGCAATCTGGCGTTTAACGCCGCCGATAACCTCGTCCAGCCGCTCCAGATCAATAATGCTCGTATCGATTTTCTGCCGTCCTGCGGGCTTTTCCGTCAGCCGCGACACATCCATATCGCCGTAAGCCGTCAACGTCAGCGTGCGCGGAATGGGCGTCGCCGTCATCGCAAGAATATCGACGCCGCGCCCTTTGTCGGCCAGCAGCAAGCGCTGATTGACGCCGAAACGATGTTGTTCGTCGATAACGGCCAGCCCTAAATCCTGAAAAGTAACATCCTCCTGAAAAAGCGCGTGCGTACCGACAACAAGTTTCAATTTGCCGTGAGCCAAGGCGTCAAACGTCGGCTTTCTGACGCCGTGCTTTCCGCGCCCGATAAGCAATCCGATTTCAATCCCAAGCGGCTTCAGAAGTTTTGACAAGGTGGTATGATGTTGCTTGGCGAGAATTTCCGTCGGCGCCATCAACGCGGCTTGCGAGCCCGCCTCGACCGCCTGCAGCATCGCCATCAAAGCGACAACGGTTTTTCCCGCGCCGACGTCGCCCTGCAAAAGGCGCACCATGCGCTTGGGCTCTTTCATGTCGTCTGAAATTTCTTTAATCGCCTGCACTTGCCCCGCAGTCAGCGTAAAGGGCAAAGCAGCCGTCATTTTGCCCGTTAAAACGCCTGTCCCGGCAAAAGCCCGCCCGCGGCTGCTTTTGTGATGCGCGCGGATAATGGCCAAAGACAACTGATCGGCCAGCAACTCGTCATACGCCAAGCGCCTCAAATGCCCGTCTTTTTCCTCCCACTCGCGGGAAAGAGGCAGCGTTATTCTTTCTTTTCCCTCCCCCTCGCGGGGAGGGTTAGGGAGGGGGGAGGTGTCGTAAGAATAATCATTTGGCAATGGATTATGCGCCTTTAAAATTGCCTCTTTCCACACAGGCCATCCCTCGCGGGTCATCATCGCCGCATCGTTCCATTCCGGAAAATCGTCGGGAGCTTTCTCAAGAGCCTGCGCGATTGTTTTCCGCAGCATCTTGTTGCTGATGCCGGCGGTCAAAGGATACACGGGCTCGAACGTCGGAATCTCAATCGAGCATTCCGCAGGCACGGCATAGTCGGGATGATTCATGACCCATCCCGAGCGATAGCGTTCCAACAGCCCGCTCACCGCCATTGTGCGCCCGACGGGATACATCTTGGTCAGATAATCGCCCTTGACGTTAAAGTAAGTCAAAACGACTTCAGCCGTATCGTCCTCGGCCAGAATGCGGTACGGCAAATTCGGACGCGCCGGAACCTGATGCTCGATAATTTTGACGGTAATCGTGGCGATGCGGTCTCGTTCCGCATGCCTCAGCTTCGGCGTATAGCTGCGGTCGGTGACGCCGACGGGCAAATGCCATAAAAGATCGACGACGGTTTCGCCGCAAAGTTTTTTGTAAAGCGACCCCATCTTCGGCCCAATGCCCTTCAAGGCCGTGAGGCTCGTAAACAACGGATAAAGGATGGGTGGCCGCATCTTTTTTCTACCGTCATGCCCGCGAAGGCGGGCATCCCATTTGTCTTTCCTTTTCCCTCTCCGCCACTGGGGGAGAGGGTGCCGCCGCTCTTGCGGCGGCGGGTGAGGTGGTCTTTGTCTTCACCCTTCTCGCGTCTCGAAATCGATCCTTGGGTCTGTCAAAACGTAGGCCAAGTCGCCGACGACGTTCAGCACAAGCCCCAAAAGCGTAAAGAAATAAAGCGTCCCGAACATGACGGGATAATCGCGATTAATGGCGGATTCAAAGCCCAAAAGCCCCATGCCGTCCAGCGAGAAAATCACCTCGATAAGCAGCGATCCCGTAAATAAAACAGCCATAAACGCGCTTGGAAAACCGGCGATGACCAGCAGCATCGCGTTGCGGAAAACATGCCCGTAAAGCACGCGGTTTTCGGTGAGCCCCTTCGCGCGCGCCGTCAAAACGTATTGCTTGTTAATCTCATCGAGGAACGAATTTTTGGTAAGCATCGTCAGGCTCGCAAATCCGCCGATGACAAGCGCAAACACCGGCAGCGCGATGTGCCAGAAATAATCAAGAATGCGACGCGGCCAATCCATGTCGCTCCAGTTGTCCGAGGTCAGCCCGCGCAGCGGAAACCAATCCAAATACCGCCCGCCCGCGAACACGACGATCAACAGAACGGCGAACAAAAAACTCGGAATGGCATAACCGGCGATAATGGCGGCGCTCGTCCACATGTCGAACGGCGTCCCGTCCCTCACGGCCTTGCGAATGCCGAGCGGAATGGAAACCAGATAAACCAGAAGCGTCGTCCAAAGCCCGATGGAAATCGACACAGGCATCTTGCTGACGACAAGATGAAAAACGCTTTCGTCGCGGAAATACGATTTGCCGAAATCGAAGCGAATATAATTGCCGATCATCGTGAAAAAGCGTTCATGCAAAGGCTTGTCGAAACCGAACTGGATTTCCAGCTCCTTAATCAATTCCGGATCAACCCCCTGCGCGCCCGGATAGCGCGAAAGCGCGGCAGTGTCGGCGGATTTCATCGTCTGCGCGGCGGGCGTCGAAACGTCGCCCGTGCCCGATCCCGAAAAACGGGCGGTTGCGGCAACGTCGGTTCCATGAAGCTTGGCGACGATCTGCTCGATAGGCCCGCCCGGCGCGGCCTGAACGATAATAAAATTAAGCACCATAATCCCGAACAGCGTCGGGATGATCAGCAGCAAACGGCGAATGAAATAAGCGAGCATGAAGAAGAATATAGAGCTTTTACTATATAAGTGAACAAGTGAAATAGTGCTGAAAAACAAGAGAAATTCCCCTCCCCTTGCGGGAGGGGGAAGGGGAGGGGTCATTGGTTGGGGTTTTCCTAAAGATTATTATTTTAACGTCTTTTTCCCGCTTAACACCCTGTCTCGCCCTCATGAAAGTAATTTAACCACAAACAGGCCTTTAAGGTGCCTCCGTCGACTTGGTATAAAAACCGGCCTCAATCAAAGGACGCCCAACATGAATATGCAAAAGATCGACGCCGCAACATTTGATAAGAAGCTGAATGTTCTCAGCACACATAGCACCCAATCGCAAAGCGATTGCCAGATAGCGATGATGTATGTCGGCTACGCATTTGAAGAAGATAACAGTCTCATGACAAGAAAAAGCAGGAGCGCCTTTATCGACATAGCTCGCAACGACAAGCGGGTAGGGCTGCGCCAAAGCGCGCTGACAAGGACTGAAACGATCCTTCTTTTAATGGAGGTTGAAAAAACCGCTGTCGATGAGAGCGAAATGCGCGAAATGATGCGTTCGATGACCCAGATCATCAACGACAATGATCCCCAAAACTTCACAAGCGCCGAAAAGTGGAGCAACCGGGTAATTCTCGACGAAATGCGCCATACGCATCATATCGCGCTTCGTGTGATATCCGCAGGCTTGGGCTATTTCCCGAAACAAGCAGTGTCGGACGAATTACATGCCAGCCTTACGGAGTATTCGAAAAACCTCAAAACTCAAATTGGAGAAAGAGCCGACAACAGGCTCGCTAAAAACCTCAGTGCTGCCCAACGGCTCATAAATACTTTGGAAAAAATTCAGCCATTCCTGAACCCTGCCGCGACGCCTGTTCCGCACGATCCCTCCAACCCTTTAGGAAAGCCTCATCCGCGTGGGTACATCACATAAAACCAACAATCGCATCGAGTACACCGTGGATCAGGCAATAGTCGTCTTAGAAAAGTACCTGGCCTCGGTGTCTCAGGAAGCGCCCGAATCTGCGAATGCCGCGGAATCTAAAGACGTGCCGTCTTTCAACGATTGCATGGAAGCGATGGGCGCGCTGAACCGGCTTGTCGCCGAAGACGCCAAAAAGGCGCAAACGACGATCATCGCCGTCGCGCGCAACGCCAAACACGCGCATGTGCGCAAAGCGGCGCTGAACCGGCTTAAAAAGATGCTTGAAGCCGAAATGCAATTGGAGCCGCAAGAAAGAGTCTTGGCTTGTCCCGACCTTTTTTCCGCAATGTCCTTTATCACCAAGGACAATGACCGCGAAAATTATAAAGACCCGGAAGGAAGGGCAACCCCCGCCGTTTCCCTCGAAATAGCCCCCACGCAAGAGCTTGCCCGCGAGGTCATCTAGGCGGCGCTGAGTTCAAATCCGAATATCGTGACATCGGCTTATCTTGATGCCGAGATGAGAAGGCGCAGCAATATTATGAGTGAAAAAGAACAGTCCCGCACAACCATCAAACATATAAAAGAAATAAGGGATCAAGTTCTCAACCGAACCGAGCCCGTGGTCGATCCCAAGCCTCCCGCGCCCGAGGTCGACCCCACGCCTGCGGCGCCCGTGGTCGATCCCCAGCCGGAGCCCAACCCCGTGCGGCCCAGAGCGGCCAGGCCGCTCATGGGAGATATAACGAAAGATGATTCCAGAATGCCCGGAGCCCGCTGGCGCAAGCCCACTATTTTGGGGTCAAAGACAAACACCCGCCCCGGAACACTTGGAGAGATTTATTTCCGCCGCAAACCGCACCTATAATTCCCCGCCTTTTCCGCTTTGTTCTCTATTCCCCCTCCTCTCGCGGGAGAGACCAGCCGCTAACATTAAAACCTTCGTCATTCCCGCGAAAGCGGGAATCCAGCGCCGCGCGTCCGCGCGGCAAGAGTCTTCTTTCTTTTTTCGTTATTTCGGAACGTGTGCCCATTTTATCCATCGTCATTCCGCAAAATTCGCTTTTTTGCTTTTTGCAAAAATGCGAATTTATGCGGAATCCGATTTAGTTCCCTTTCCCTCTCCGCCGCTTGCGGGGGAGAGGGAGGGGACCCGCGAAGCGGGGAGGGTGAGGTGGTCTTTCCTTCTCGTCATCCCCGCCCCGTGTCGTAGCACGAGGCTCTGGCGGGGATCCCATTTGGTTTCTTGTTTATTTCTCTTCGGCGCGTTTGCCATAAGCCCGCGCTTTTACGCCGCAACAGTGTGCTTACTTAGCGCGTCCTGCGGGCTTTTTTTGATTGCTGGAAACGCTGGCCTTTGCGGCGGGACCATTTTTTCAGCCGATTTGCTGCAACACGCCGTTGTTTTTGCGCAAGTGGCGGTCTTCGGTTTTGCTTTAGATGTAAACATTAAAGTGCTCCCGAGTTTGGTGTTGGGGTATCCGAAACGAAGAGAAGCCATAAAGGCTTCTCTTCATAAAACGGGTTATACCTTCGCTTTTGTGCTTTGAGCCGCGATTTTATCGGCATCGGCTTTTTTCTGAGCATCCGTCTGAGCGGCAGAAGCGGCGTCAATCACGGGCTTTTTCTGTTCTGGAAGCGGAGTGTTTGGTGTTGTTGAGGGGGGATTCATAAGAATACCTACAGGTAAACCGGCAATGATTTGCCGATAGGCTCCATATGGGCACGAAGAAGGCCGATTACAATGCAACGGGGCGAAAGCAGGAAAATATACTTTAATTTGTATTCACCCCGTATGTCCGTTGCTCATCACAAACTGTTAATAAGGCCTCTCAGCAAAACCTTTTTCCGCTCGGCAGGCTTAAGATGGCAAGCCACGTTGACGCTGCTGAGTCTAAATTCGTGGAGAGAAAGGTGTTTGGTGGAAAATCTGTTAACGACAACCTCATAATACCTATCTTTCCGAGGATAACGATCAAGGGTCCAGTATTTTGCTTCGACATAACCCGTTTGCTGATAAGAATTTAAAGCGCCCCGAATTCCCAATTTGCCGTAAATATGAAGAAGGGCATGGGGATTAACATCGTGCAAATTGGGCGGAAGGCAATAAACGGCGTTTTCGGAAGGACGGGCGACAACAGGGTCTCTTCCGATAAACGTTTGTGGGAACCTGTATAAAACGTCCTGCAAAACAGGAGAAATTTCTTCAGCGAGTTTTTCATCTCCCCACGAGAAGCTTTTCTTCTCATAATCATAGAGAGCAGGTTGCGTTTTGATCAATTTTGCTATGGAGCCCATGGTAATGCTCTCCCGATGAAAATAATAAATTTTGAAATGCCAGTAAAAGATAGCACAAAACGCGGCAAACTGAATTCAATTTATAAAAAAGAAAACAGCATTAACCATACCCGCAAATCAGATTCAAGAAAGTTGTTGCCGGAATAAAAGAGCGTATGATGCGACAAGACTATTTTTACGGAATACGCAAACGCGTCATATTTTTTTGTTGGCAAAGAGGCATGATCATGAATTTAGAAGGAGCGAGCGCTGAGGATCAAATGAGATATTATGCTAATCTCGCGGAAAAAAACGACGAAAACTGCCGGATAATGAATGAGTTTATGATCGCCGCCGCGCCGATCGTCGAGCGCCTAAAAAAGTGGGGATTGGAAGCCGATGGGCATTACAAGATTTGCGATAAAGTGAGGGAGGTGTGGACGGATGGAGAAGGTATTACCGAACATATGTACACAATCAGGGTGTACGATCCTGTCAACCTTTCAGGCGGTATAAAGAGCCCGGAAGACAAGCCCAGAGAGCCGTTCGGTTTCGAAATTAATTTTTATCAAAACGGAGCGGTCATTGTTCAGAAATATTATAACGACCGGGACGAAAACGGCCTTGCACCCAAAATACGCAGAACGGAACGTTTATATAAGGCAAATCTTCGCCGGTTTGACTTTGGCTGGTTTGGCCTCGGCAAAATAATGCCCGAAAAAATAGATGAAAATGGAATTGCGTTTGCCGTAAGAAGGGGGCTGGTTTCATCCTGGCTTCTTAAACCATTACCGGTATAAAGACGCAACGAGCGGGCATTCCTGTCTCACCACAACCAAATCTTATCGTCATTCCGAACGCGCATTTTTATTCACCGTCATTCCGCGCGAAGATGCGGAATCCGATTTGTTTTCTTTTTTCCTCCTCTCCTTGAAGACGCGAGCCGGAATCCAGCCAGCCTTTCAATAAGAAATCCATCTATTCTTGGCACCGTCATTCCGCAAAACTTTCTTTTCGCGCAGCGAAAGAAAGTTTATGCGGAATCCGATTTGTTTTCTTTTTTCCTCCTCTCCTTGAAGACGCGAGCCGGAATCCAGCCAGCCTTTCAATAAGAAATCCATCTATTCTTGGCACCGTCATTCCGCAAAACTTTCTTTTCGCGCAGCGAAAGAAAGTTTATGCGGAATCCGATTTAGTTCCCTTTCCCTCTCCGCCGCTTGCGGGGGCGCGAAACAGCTTTTCCATAAGAAAACAAGTTATGATAACGCGGGTGCCGCGCATTTGCGCGGCGGGAGAGGTGGTCTTTTCTTCTCGTCATCCCCGCCCCGTTTTTCAACGGGGCAGGCTCCGGCGGGGATCCCATTTGGTTTCTTGTTTTCTTCGTCATTCCGGCCAAGCCGCGCGCAACGCGCGCAGCGCGAGCCGGAATCCAGCCAGCCTTTCAATAAGAAATTCATCTATTCCTGGCACCGTCATTCCGCAAAATTCGCTTTTTTGCTTTTTGCAAAAATGCGAATTTATGCGGAATCCGATTTAGTTCCCTTTCCCTCTCCCCTTGCGGGTGCGAAACCGCGACCATTCCACCCGAATTCCCCTCCCCTTGCGGGCGCGAAACAGCGACCATTCCACCCGAATTCCCCTCCCCTTGCGGGCGCGAAACGGCGACTGCCATAAGAACATTAGTGGCAATAACGCGGAAGGGGAGGGGTTAGTGTTTGCTGTTAGATATATACTTTGAAATCAGGAGCACCCTTTAGCCCTTCTCGTCATCCCCGCGACCTGTCCGGCGTAGCTTCCGGCTACGCCAAGGCACCGCCGGACAAGTTAGCGAAGCCGGAAGGCGGGCATCGCATTTGGTTTTTTTTCTTTCATCACACTGGCGAAAGCCGGAAACAGGCACCATAGAAGGACAAATGATACGGTAATTCCCTACAGCACCATTTTGTTCTATAGCTTACGTTGTTCGTGACAAACACAAATTATGTGTATCAGTAAATGTCAAATAAGCAGCCCATTGTTGAAAAAGCGCTGACTGCAACGCGTGAATCCTCTGAAATCGAATTCAAGTCTGAATTTGACCACACAACACGTGCGTGGTGTGAGCTTATAAAAGACATAATGGCAATGGCGAACTCAAACGGAGGAGTGATTGTTTTTGGATTAAACGATGACGGGATTCATTCCGGTTCAGATGTTTCGCGAATTTTCAAAATCGACCCAGCTCAAATTGTTGATAAAATCCATAAATATACCAATGTTGATTATAGCCAATTTGAGTTGCGGCAAGAAACAAAAAATTCAGAACTGATTGTTTGTTTTCTTATTGATCCTTGTACTGTGCCCATAATCCCCGTTCGCCCCGGAGAGTATGAAACAGAGCAAAAAGAAAAACGAAGTGCCTTTCATAAAGGGGTATTATATTACCGACATGGTGCAAAGAGTGAGCCGGGAAGTTCGGAGGATTTGGCAAAAATAATTCGCAAAAATGTAGAAGCCCATCGTCGGGAATGGATGCAGGGGATAAAACAAGTTGTAAAAACAACAAAAAGATCTGTTCGCCATGTTGTAAATAAAACGGTTTGCTTCTCATCAGAGATAACTGCTCAACCCATTCGCGTTACAGATAATCCAGAAGCCCCTGAATTTCGTATAACTGACCCTAACAAAACACATCCCTTCAGAATGAAAGAATTTCTGAAGAGGCTGAACGAAGAACTTACCTGTTTGCCAAAAAAAATTACCGTTTTTGACATACACGGGCTTATGGAACTTTATAAATTCAATAATGATATTCGATATACATATAAACCAAAGTTTAGCCCGCAATTGTACTCAAATGAATTTGCTTCATGGATAAAAGAAAAGGTTCTTCAAGATCGATTTTTTATACAAACCGCGAGAACTCGGCTGAGAAGAATAAAAAGATCAACACCATCATTTGCTTCCTCACATAATGTACGTGCATGAATTGATTTCGTGTGTAATCTCTTCCGCCATCGGCGCGTTCAAATTTTAAAAAATCAACTACATTTTTCGCTTACACACTTTTTCAAAACCACTTGAAAAACAAGGACAACTCCTTGAAATAAAACAAAAACGTTCCGCTTTCGTTCGTTACAACAATTTTTTGCCTGCTTGATTTGGGTCAAACACTACACCAGATGTTGTGTTATCATGGCCGCGAATACTAGATATGGTATTCATTTGGTGTCCATGTGGTGTTTGTTGTTCCTCATGACCCATAAAAAACGCCCCATCAATTATGAGTTGATAGGGCGTTTAAATAAAAATGCGCTCGTAGCTCAACTGGAAAGAGCAGGTCCTTACTAAGTTCCCGATGCTGGTTCAAATCCTGCCGAGCGCACCTAAATCATTATCTGATTCTTAGTTTAAGAAATTCTGAATGCTTTGGGAAGGCAAAAATTGCCGTCTGTCAACAGCGTGAAAAACCTACATATTTACAAGGTTCTTTCATTCTTTTGATTGTTTTTTCCTTTCAGTGAAAACATTTTAAGTGGTGATATTATTCACCACCTAGCCCCCCTAATCCCTGAACTTGGGCACATATCCCTTCGGCTTATCCATAATTTCTTTCCACCTCTTGGAGCCCGGCCTTATGTCGTCGTCGCCCGGCCTTGTGTCGTCGCAAATCGGCTTATCCGTTAATTCCGCATCCTTCAATTCCTCTTCTTCCTCCGCGCCTGCCGCGTTGCCTTCCGCTTTGTCTTCATCGTCTTCAAAAGCCTTCGGGTCATCCGGGTTAATCCCCGCTCTCCGCAATACTTCCCTCGCTTCTTCGCATATTTCCCGCCTCATCTCGGGCGACAGGCCTCCCACGCCGCCCTCTGCTGCTGTCTTTCTTTCCTCAAAGGTCGTCGCCTTCCCCGCTCTTGTCGGCACAGGCTCCTTCGCCTTCGGCCAATCCTTCCACAAGCGGTTGCGCGGAATCTTCGCCGCAAACGCGAGGATCAAGGCTTGGCGCTCCCCGATCGCCCCAAGGCTCGAAGGCGCGGTATAATGGTCAAACGTGACGCGCAGCCGCCGCAGCGCCACCGTTTTTTCAAGCGACTGAAAAGGCACAAGCGCATAAACAAACCGGCAGTTCATCGCCTTCGCCACGCGCTGCAAGGTCGCAAGCGCGATCGTGCCCTTGCCCTCCGAAATCTGAAGGTATGAGATGGTCGACCCCGTAACCTTCAACATTTGCCCCAATTCGTCTTCCGTCATGTCCAAAGCCTCGCGAATATTGCGGATCCAACCGCCGGTGGGGACGGACGGCGAAACGCGTTTCCACTTTTTTATAATCACGTCCAAATTTTTTCTTAATAAGGCGGTCTCTGCTGCTTTCTTCATAATAAATCTCCTTAAAATAATATCCCATTCAATCTATGGGCTGTATCACAGTCTATAGGCTGTGTAAATGGGAATCCTCACAGCCTATAGCTCAATAAAAACGCCTTTTTTCAGCCTATAGCTTGAGAAAAAAGGTTAACACGCGATGTTAATGATGTGATTTTTACTCAGGCCATAGCCTGAATTTTAGAAGTTAACAAAATACGGAATTTTCGGGATTTCAATCAAGATCGATCGATTGGAATCTACCACCTCACGACCGCCATCCCCCACGTAAATCCGGCGCCCATCGTATCGAGCAACAGAAGCTGCCCGCGCTTGATGCGTCCGTCGTTGACTGCCAACGCCAACGCCAACGGAATCGACGCGGCTGCAGTATTGGCGTGATACGCGATGGTCGAAACGACGCGTTCGGCCGGCAGCGCGAGCTTTTTGCCCGTGCCGTCGATGATGCGCTGGTTGGCCTGATGCGGCACCAGCCAATCGATTTCATCGGGCTTCAATCCCGTCATTTCCAAAGCCTCGTCCACGACGTCCGACAAATTCGTCACGGCGGCGCGGAAAACTTCCTGCCCGTCCATGCGCAAAACGCCGTTTTCATTAGTGCGCAGCATGTCGTATTTGGTTCCGTCGGAATGCAATGCCGTGGCCAGAATGCCCTGATCGACGTTCATGCCAAGGCCTTTTTTGCCGCGCAGAACGACCGCGCCTGCGCCGTCGCCGAACAAAAAGCATGTGCCCCTGTCCGTCCAATCGGTGATGCGCGAAAGCGACTCCGCGCCGATGACAAGAACGGTCTTGGCCTGCCCAAGGCGAATGAAATTATCGGCCATTGTCAGAGCGTAAATAAAGCCGGAGCACGCGGCGTTCACGTCGACGGCGAAACCGCGCGTCATGCCCAGTTTGGCCTGAACGCGCGCGGCGGCGGCGGGAACCCTGTCGTCCGGCGTCGTCGTCGCGAGAATAAGCGCATCGATTTCATCGATTTTGACGCCTGATTTTTCTAACGCTTCCTGCGCCGCTTTGACGGCCATATCCGAAGTTGTTTCGTTGTCGGCGGCGATATGCCGTTCTTTAATGCCGGTGCGGCGTTCGACCCATTCGTTCGTGCTGTCCAGTTTTCTTTCGGCGATCAGTTGGTCGTTCGTTAAACAACGCGCGGGCAAATACGAACCGCAACCGAGAAAGACCGAACGGATCATAGGGGTTCTTCCATGTTTTCGGGCGCCGCGCCGTTAAGGCCGTATTGCGTAGCCAGCTCTTCGGCAATCCGCTCGTTAAATCCGTGGGAAACAAGATCGTGCGCAACGCCGATGGCGTTGGCAAAGCCTTCGGAATCCGTGCCGCCGTGGCTTTTCACGCAAACGCCCTGCAAGCCGAGGAACATCGCGCCGTTATAGCGGCGGGGATCGACGCGCTTCTTCAGGCGCTTAAACGCGCCGCGCGCCAGAAGGTAGCCGATCTTCGCGAACAGGGACGAAGAAAAAGCCTGCCTTAAAAAGAACGACAAAAGATGCGACGTGCCTTCGATCGACTTCAAAGCGATGTTGCCGCTAAAGCCGTCCGTCACGACGACGTCCGTCGTTCCCGCCAGAATGTCGTTGCCTTCGATAAACCCGTACAAACGCCCGGGGATCGGCCTCTCGCGCAAAATCGACGCGGCGATGCGGACTTCGTCGTGGCCTTTTAATTCTTCGGTGCCGATATTCAAAAGCCCGATGGAAGGCTCGGTGCGCCCCAACACGGCGCGGCAGAAAATCGCGCCCATCAGGGCGAATTGAACCAAATTCTCGGCGTCGCACTCGATGTTCGCGCCAAGGTCCAGCATGACGGTTTCGCCCGTCTGCGTCGGAAGAAGCGTCGCAATGGCGGGGCGGTCGATTCCGGGAAGCGTTTTCAAAACAAACCGCGCCGTGGCCATTAAGGCGCCCGTATTGCCGGCGGAAACGAGGCTCGAGGCTTCGCCGTCCGCCACGGCATTGATGGCAAGGCGCATGCTCGACGTGCGCCCTTGGCGCAGCGCCAGCGAAGGCTTCATGTCGGAGGAAATAACGTCGGGCGTATGCCGTATCTCGCTGCAATCCTTTAAATTGGAATGCTTGGCGACCATCGGCGCAATCTTCGCGTCGTCGCCGAAGAAAATAAATTTGATTTCCGGATAGTGCGCGCGCGCCAGCGAAGCGCCGTCGACGACGATGGCCGGAGCGTTGTCGCCCCCCATGGCATCGAGAGCGATGACAAGGCTTTTATTGGTTTGCGAAGCGATACCGAACGTCATGAAAGTCCCGAAACGAAAGAACGTAAGAAACGACTAGGACAAAAAGACAGGATCAGCGCCGGAACGCTGATGTTGAAAGAGGACGGGCGTAACACGCGCGCGACCGACTCAAGCCGATTTCTTCGACTTGACGACGGCGCGGCCGTCATAATGGCCGCACGCGGCGCACATATGATGAGGGAGCCTTGGCTCGCCGCAATTGGGGCATTCAACCGAATTGGTCGCCTTCAAAGCATGATGCGAGCGGCGCATATTGCGCACGGATTTCGAGGTCCTCTTTTTAGGAACGGCCATTTTAAACTCTCACGTAAAACGAATAATAAAGCGCGCCCCGACATCTAGCTCAACGATGCAATGCCGGACAACGCGCGACGGCCTTTACTTAAAGCGTTTTTAAATGAGATGCAAGCAGCAAAGCCTGAAGCGGGGCAAAACCTACCTCTTCCCCTTGTTTTTCTTAGCTTTTATGGCCGTGGCGAGCTTGGCGAAGGGGCGCTCTTTTTCCACTTTTTTGCCGAATTCCACAGTGCCGATAGAGGCGTGGGCTTTGCGCGGGTAGGGGTCTATCGAGATGCCTAATTGTTGGGCAACCTGTTCTCCGATATCGATTTTTCCGTCCGCGTAATACTCGATTTCATCGTTTAATTCATCGTCTTCCAGCTTGCGGACGTCGTTCGGCTTGCCGGGAACCAAAACCATATTCACGTCAATCTCCAGATGGCTGGTGATGGGCTCAAGCGTCACCACGCAGTTCTGCACAACCGTCGCTTCAATGCGTCCCGTAACTTCCACCGCCTGCTGTGCCCCAAGGACAAGGGTCAAATGCGCCTTAAGCGAATTCAGACTAACCAGCCCGAAACGTTTGGCTAAAGCCATACGTTCGGCCGGTTTGGCCTCCAACGCCTCTTCGATGTCTTTAGGTGGAATCCGCGTGACGCTAATAACGCGCGAAAATTCCGGTTCTTGTCCCTTCATCATATCGTTCTTTCTAACAACGCTTGACCATGTCGATTTTTTGGGTCTAATGACAGTACCGTTACAAAATTTAGGCTCCTTTTCCAGATGAAAAAACAGCCCTTCCTCCTTTTTTCTCTTTTAGCCGCGCTTACGGCGTGTCAACCGACGGTGGCTAATCGCGGGAACATGCTTGATCCGGAGCTTTGCGCCCAGATAAAGCCTGGGGAAACGACTCGCGAAGAAGTGGCGACAAAACTCGGAACGCCGACGGCCGTAAGCACGGTGGACGAAAACACCTGGTATTATGTTGGCCGTCAGACCGAACAAATCTCGTTTCTGTCGCCCAAGGTGCTTCAACAGCAAGCCCTTGAAGTAAATTTCGACGACAGAGGCATCGTGACGGCGGTTTCAAATCTCGATGTTTCAAAGGCCGCAGAGGCATCGCCCGTCGATCGCGAGACGCCGACGTTTGGTCAGAGAAACAGTTTCCTGAAGGAACTTTTGGGAGATCTCAGGCATCCGCGTCCTGTTATGAATAAGAGTCGCGGAAGCGGGACGTAAATCCCTTTATTTCATCAGCTTCATAACCTGTAAAATAGCCGGTCCTAACAACACAACAAAAAGCGGCGGCAAAATAAACAAAATCATCGGCACGGTTAGCGTCGCCGGCAATTTAGCGGCCTTTGCTTCTGCGGCCATGATGCGGTCGTTGCGCATTTCTGCCGAAAGGACGCGCAAGGCCTGCGCCAAAGGCGTGCCGTATTTTTCTGTTTGAATAAGCGTGTTCACAAGCCCCAAAACGCCTTGAATGGGCACGCGGTCGGCAAAGTTTTGCAACGCTTGGCTGCGGTTGGGAAGGAATCCCAATTCCACGCCCGTCAAACCGATTTCTTCGGCCAATTCGGCGCAAGAAGGCCCCATTTCCCTGCTGACGCGGTCAAGCGCCGAGTCAAGGCTTAAGCCTGCTTCGGCGCATATAACAAGGAGATCGAGCGCGTCAGGCATCGCCTTGCGTAAAATCGCGCCCCGTTTCTGGCTTAGATTTTTGAGGAACAAATCCGGCAACGCCACGCCGAGAATAAGCAAAAGAACGAAGACAAGAACCCTTGTCATCATAACAATATGAAAAGCATGCGCGACGAAAAGAATGGAAAAAGCCATAAATCCGATAGCAATCGGCGAGACAAGGCGCATCAGAAGATAAACCAAAACGGCTTCACGCGAACGGAAGCCCGCGCGCGCCAGTTTCAGGCGGATTTCGTTTGACTGCTTGCCTTGTTCCAATTTGAGTTTTTGTACAAGCTCCTTGATGGCGCTCTTGCCGACAAGGGTTTCGCGGCGCGATGTTTTTTTCTTCTTCTGTTCATCGTCGCTTAATTCGTCGCGATGTTCCGAAATGCTTTTCAGGCGGCTCGTCAAAGGATCGCCTTCAACCAAAGCCATCCAAATAAGAACGACAACGGCAAAAGCGCCCAAGCCGCATAGGGAGGAGAGAATGTCGGGGTCGCGCAAAAAATGTTCAATCGTCATGGCATGATTCCTAAAGCTCGAAGTGAATCATTTTCAACATCACACCCCATCCTATCGACATCCAACCCAAGCCAATGCCGAGCAAAATCCTGCCCCTTGTTTCGTTGAACAAAACAGACACATATTCCGGATTAACAATCATCAGGAGGAGGAACATGATGAAAGGCAAGGAACCGATAATCATGGCGCTGGCTTTAGCCTCCGAAGACATAGCTTTAACCTTCAGGCGCAACTGCCTCCTTTTGCGGATGAGTTCTGCCAGGTTGCCCAAAGTTTCGGCCAGATTGCCGCCCGTTTCTTTCTGAATAGCCATGGCGACGATAAGGAAGCGGAATTCGGGCGCATTGATGCGCGTGGCAACCTCCCACATCGAATTTTCCAGAGTTTTGCCCATGCGCACGCCGTCGCTGATTCTATGAAATTCGATGCCGATGGGATTTGGCATTTCGCGCCCGACGGCGCCGATGGATTCCGTAATAGGAAGACCCGAACGAATGCCGCGGCACATGGTATCGATGGCTTCCGGAAAATGGGCGACGAATTTTTTAATGCGGCGCGCGCCCATAAAGCCGGTCACGGCGTGCGGCACGCCGAGTCCGAGCATAAGAGACATCGGCAGGAGAAGCGATTTACTAAAGTCGAAAAAGTGGAAGACCATATAGAAAAGCAAAACGGAAAGCGCGTTCATCAACAAATATTCGCCGAGAGAAAGGCCCTTGCCGGTAGCCGCGAGTCGCGCCCTAAGCTTGTCCGGATTGGGCAGCATTTTGACCAGCCGGTCGAGCAAGGGAATCGCGCTGTCCTTGGTCGAGCGCACGCTGTTAGGCGATGTGCGGTCTCTGCTGTCGATGGCGCGCTTGGTTTGTCCTTCGACGCGCGCGAGCCGTTTATCGAGGTCGGAAGAACTATCCGAAAGCGCCAGAATAACGAGTGCCGCGACGGCAAACGCGCCGCCGCCCATAATCAAAGAAAGGTTCTCTACGCTCATGGTCATGAGTCTATGGTCTCCATCAATTGCCGATCGAGGCCGAAATAGGCGGCCTTGGGCAGGAAGTGAGGACGCAATCCATGGTTCTTGAATTCAACAGTCAGCTTTCCGTCGGGCATTTCTCCGATGACCTCGCAGGTATAAAGGTCCTGCAACGTAATGGTCTCGTCTTCCATTCCCGTAATTTCCGTGATGTAGACGATGCGGCGCGAGCCGTCGCGCAGGCGTCCGACCTGAATGATCATATCGATAGCCGAAGCGATCTGTTGGCGGATTGCGCGCGGCGAAAGATTGGCTGATGCCATGCCGACAAGGTTTTCAAGGCGCATGATGGCTTCGCGCGGGCGGTTGGCGTGAACCGTGGACATCGAGCCGTCATGGCCTGTGTTCATGGCTTGAAGCATGTCCAAAGCTTCGCCGCCGCGCGTTTCGCCGACGATAATGCGGTCGGGGCGCATACGCAGGGCGTTTTTGACAAGATCGCGCATGGTCACTTCGCCCGCGCCTTCCAGATTGGGCGGGCGCGTTTCAAGGCGAACGACGTGAGGTTGTTGCAATTGCAATTCGGCGGCGTCTTCGATGGTGACGATGCGTTCGCCGTGATCGATCATTTGCGACAGCGCGTTAAGGAGTGTCGTTTTGCCGGAACCCGTGCCGCCGGAAATAAGAATATTCAATCGCGCGCGCCCGGCAATGCGCAAGACTTTCGCCATCGAAGGCGAAAGGCTGCCGAATTTCAGCATCGAGTCGAGCGTAATCTTCTTTTTCGAAAATTTACGGATAGTGATGGTCGCCCCGTCGATGGCGAGCGGCGGAATGATGATGTTGACGCGGCTGCCGTCGGCGAGGCGGGCGTCGCAGAGAGGCGAACTTTCGTCGATGCGCCGTCCGATGGCGGTGACGATGCGCGTGGCAATCGACAACACATGCGCGTTATCGCGGAATTGCACGTCTGAAAGCGTCAGCTTGCCCTGGTTTTCGACAAAGACATGCTTGGCGCCGTTGACCATGATTTCCGATATGCTTTCGTCGGCGAGCAAAGGCTCCAAAGGCCCGAGCCCCAGCATGTCGTCCAGCAATTGCTTGACGAGTTCGGCGCGTTCTGCCGCATTAAGCTGAATTTTCGTTTCGGTCAGAAGCTCGGCGATAAGGCCGGTCAGGTCGCGTGATAACGCTTCACGCGGCAGTCGCGCGGCAAGTGACGTGTCGATGCGTTCCAGAACGATCGGCTGCAATTTCAGCTTGGCCTGCTCGACGCTGGCGCGGCTTGGATTGCGGGCATAAGGATCCTCTCCCGATCCTTCCGCAGCAGCCACAGCCGCAGCCGCAGGGGCAGCTCCTTCCGTGTCCGTGGAAGGGGCTTGTTTCGACGTATCGGCATTTTCGGCAATAAAGCCGTTGATAAGAGACGTAACGAGATCGCGTTGATCGAGCAAATTTAGGTCGATCTTGTTTGCCGTTAAAAGAGTGTTGACGGCAGCTTTAGCTTCGCGGGCGACATCGGCGCGTGGCGTAAACTTTGCCACCGCAGACGGAAACTTCTCTCTCAGGAGAGGCATGAGACGGTCGCGCAGCGCAGAAAAGGCGACCTCTCCCGAAAGAGGTTTCGCAGTTGTCATGTTTTACCTCGGCGTTCAACCTTGCCTTTAACGTCGCCAGCGATTTTGTTCCAGAAAGTGGCGGGTGTCTTTCCCGTTGGTTGTTCGCTGGTATTTGTCAGCTTCAAAGCAAGCTCGCGCATAACCTTGGTGATAGCCGCGCGAGGCGCGATGGCGCCCAAGGCTTTGCCGCTGTTGGAGGCGGTAGTTAAGGACGCGGAATCCTCCGGAATAGCCGCATCGATGGGGTTTTTGATGCCTTTTTCGAAAATGGCTCGCGTGACTTGACCCGAGCCGGAGGGGCTTACGCGAGCGCCGATGGTTGAAATATGCCCGCTGCAACCGATAGCGGTCAGGGCATTCTTAATTCTCAGCGTATCGCGAATGCCGGCCAGCGTCAGGTCGGAAACAACGACAACCTCATGCGCAGACGCCAAAAGCCTTTTTTGAGAGGCGAGAATATGGCGCGGCAAATCGATGACGATGACGTCGAAGTTGCTCTTCATTTCCTTGAGCAAAGCGGCAATGGCGGCGCCGTCGATGGGGGTAACCTCGTCCACGGCTTCTTCGGCGCCGAGAATCGAAAGGTTGTCGCTTTCGGGCACGATGGAACTGGCGATCATCAGCGCGTCGACGCGGTTGGGCGAACTTACGATGTCGCGCAATCCATGGCCGGGATCGAGATCAAGAGACAAAGAGCTTGTGCCGAAATGCAGATCAAGATCGAACAACGCAACATTCCGGTCAAGCTCGTGGGCCATGATCCAGGCCGTATTCAAAGAGATCGTGCTTGTTCCGATGCCTCCCCGCGCGCCGATAAAAACGACGACGCGGGCTTCCTTGGCAACTTGTTTGTTGGAAACGGCAGGCCCGCGAAGGGCGGCAGCCAAGGCCTGATTCAAAAGATCGGGCGTCAGGGGCTTCACCAGATAATCGACGGCCCCCGCGCCCAGAATTTTGCGGTAGAGCGTCACGTCGTTTTTCGAGCCGACGACAACCAGGCGGCATTCGCCGCCGCACAAGTTGATGATGCGCGCCGTCACGGCGGCGGGATCAGCCTGTTGATCGATATCGACGATAACCATTTTAGGGGGGGCGGCAGATTCCAAAAGTTGGGCAAACATATCCGGCCCGCCCTGCTGCACTGTAGCCTGCGGATATCCCTGCCGTTCGGCCCATCCACGCAATGACAAAAGGGATTCGTCATCAAGAACGAACCCCATAAACTCTCCATGCATGACGGCTTCGTCGTTATGTCCTGAAGAAAAAAGACCGCTCATGGTGCTGGCACTGATGCTCCTGCTGACGTTCCTCCCGTTACATCGCCGGACATTGAAGACGCGGAAGACGACGCGCTTGTCTTTGCGACTTCATTAACGTCCGGTCCTGTCCAGACAAGCCCACGCGTCTGGTTGTTGTCGTAGCGACGGACAGAGCCGACGGCGGTAACGCCGCGCTCTTTACCCATGGTGCGGCCTTCAATAAGGTCATCCGGATTTTCGATCTGTTCAGCCAAATTACGCGCATGAGCGCAGCCGTATTGGGGCAAAGGCTGATTGTCGAAAGGATTGGTAGTCTCCTCGCTCCAGCTTGGGCATTCGGGCGCCGTTGCGACGCTTCCCTGCGGCGTCGATGTGACGCGGATGGAATAATCGGGCCGCATCGTCGAGTGAAAAATATCGCTACAGCCTGTCAAAGCCAGAAGGCTGACGGAAAGAATAAGAAAACGATGTCCGTTCATAGGTTACTCCACTAAAAGGCCGCCACTTTGTTTATTTGCATCGCCGGATGTGTGAAAAACGAGAGGGGCTTTGGATTTCTTGGAAGAAGAGCTGCTTTTCGGAGCCTCCACAGGAACAAGAACTGAAGAAGATTGAGAAGAAACCGTCTCTTCCTTCACCTTCTTGACGGGGGCTTTTGTCACGGGCGTCGCCGGAGCTGCGGCAGGTGCAGGAGCCGCAGCCTTCTGCTCAACAGGGGATCTCAAAGTTAGATTCGACGTAGAAAGAGGAACGGTTTCGGTTTTCTTTTGCGGGACGGGAGCTTTTGCAACAGGCTTTACAGAAGAAGCTGTAGGCTTAGGTGCAGGGGCGGCCGCTTTCTGTTGAACTTGCGGTTTGGGCGGAAGCGCAGGCGTGACCGCTTGCTTCTGCTCAACCGGCTGCTTCAACGAGAGGTTCGAGGAAGAAAGAGGCGCACCCTTCGTTTCTGTTTGTGAAACAGGAGCCGCCTTCACTTCCTTTTCCTGCGCCGGAGCCGAAGAAACGGGGGCAAGAGGCGCGGGGGCGGGGGGTACGGCCCTAACCGCCACAGGTTCGCCGCTCACAGGACGCGCGTCTTTATCGCCGCTGCTGTACCGCAATCCGGTGTAACGTTCTCTTTCCGAAGGAGGCGAATACCCGTCGGTCGGCAAAGACAGGCGATTCTTCGAAGGCTTGACGATGTAAGGCGTGATGATGACGACCAATTCGGTCTGGCCGTTGACGAAGTGATCCGAACGGAACAACGCGCCCAAGATCGGCAAGTCGCCGAGCATCGGGAATTTATTGACCGTTTGCGACTGATTGTTGTTCATCAAACCGGCAATGGCAAAACTTTCGCCGCTGGCGACTTCAACGGTCGTTTCGGCTTTACGCGTGGTCAAAGCCGGAACCGTAATGTTGCTCGAGACGACAGCGCCCACGTCGGTCAACTCGCTGACCTCCGGGCGCACATGAAGGCTGATGCGGTCGCCGCTCAGCACGGTCGGCGTAAAGGCCAACGAAATGCCGTAAGACTGAAATTGAATGCTGATGCTGCCGTTGCTCTGCGGAACGGGGATAGGAAATTCGCCGCCCGCGAGGAAGTTGGCCGTTTCACCCGACATGGCGGTCAAGTTCGGCTCGGCCAAGATGGTCAGCAATCCCTCTTGCGCCAAGGCGTCGATAACGCCGTTGACGGACATTTTGCCGATCCTGCCGGACACGCCCAAAACGTCGTTAGGCGTACTCAAGGAAGTGTTGCTCGGACGCGTGCCGATGATGCTGGCGCCTGTTCCGATAGTGGATCCCGTCGCAAGGCCGACAGTCAAATTGCCGCCGGCGGTAAGGAGATTCTGCCAATTGAATCCGAGCGAATTGTCCACGCTGCGTTGGACTTCGGCAAAGCGAACGCGGATTTGAATTTGATTGCTTCCCGTCACCTGAACGCGATTGATGATGTCGCCGCCTGCAGGCAAATAGCGCAGGGCGATTTTATAAGCGTCGGCGACGGAAACAGGGTCCTTCGCCGTGCCGGTCAAGATGATGCCGCCGGGGACAGGCTTAACTCTAATGTCGTTGCCGGGGATTGAATACTTCAACTCTTCGCGCAGTCCCGACAAATCCTGCGATACGATGAGCGTATGTTCGGCTAAAACGCCGCCCTTGCCGTCGGTTGCCATGAAGGTCGTCTCGCCGGTGCGTTTGCCGAAAAGCATGATCTGCGTCGGCGATAAAACCTGAACGTCGGCGATGTCGGGATTAGCGACGAATACGGACGAAGCAGGAGAAGAAAGCTCCAGGGACGTTCCGTGGTCAACCAAAAGCCGTAGAACGGCCGATTCTGCGAAAGCGGGCGTGGCGCACAGGAAAAGAACGATAAGAGGAAGAAATATGCGTTTCATAGCGTTACCTATGCCGTTCAAAAGTGTTTTCGGTTGTCGTTTTGCCCCGCATGACCTGAACGCGGTGAATCAAACTATCCTCGCCGCTGACGGAAGGATAAGAACGGCTCACATCGCTGTCCCACGTTGGAGCTTGTTCCTCGGAAAGCTTTGTGCCGTCCGGAGCGGGGTCGTCGACAGCAAGGCTGCGAAGCGTCAGCATAAGAGAAGCTTTGCCGTTGCCGCCGGAGTTGGAAGAAGCCATATCGATGGCGAGAGCCAGTTTCTCGGCATCCTTTTTGCTGACTTCAAGCGTGGCCAACTGCGCAACCTTGGGGTCGTTATTTTGGTTGTCGCTACGTTGATCAAGCGCCAGAACGCGCACGTTTTGCAAAATAGTCTCGCTGATGCGGCGCTCGGTCAGGTACGGAATATCCTTGCGGCTGAAGCTATGGGTCAAAATAACATCAACGCGGTCGCCGGGGAAAATAAAGCCCGCGACTTCGGCCGTCGGAGACAGAGAAATGGATATGGCGCGCATGCCCGGAGTTAGAACGGCGGCCAGAAAACCCTGATCGCGCGAGTGAGCAATGCGCGACGAAATAATGGGATCGCCGGCGCGGAAGCCATCACGCACGACAGCTCCCGTAAAATCGGAAAGATTTGTTTTTCCTTTAACGAGCATAAAGCCCATGTCGGCGCCCACGACCCACGGAGCCCACTTCAAATCGGTTTCTTTCAGAACGGTGCCGGTCGGCAGATCGCGGGCGGCTACCGCAACTTCGTTTGTTTGCACGGCGACATGTTTGGGCGCGCCGTCCTCAGGAGCCATCATCCCCCGCACGACGAAGACGGTTCCGATGGCGACAACCGCAGCGGCAAGAAGCAAGGTGATTTTTCGTGAAGCCATAATACCCTCTCAATCCGACAGCAGAACGGGGCGCGCCATCAGGCCCAGCATGGTTACGCCGCCTGTAGCGATGGCGACTCCGTAAGGAATCTGAGCCTTAATCAAGCAAGGCTCCCCGAAATTTTTAGAACGCTTAAGGCCTAAGACAGCCGCCACGACAAGAGATTGAATTCCGCCGGTGAGCGCCATGATGACAAGCAAAACAGCAATCAACGATGGGCCGGCCCACAAGCTGGCGACAGAAAGAAGCTTGACGTCGCCAGCGCCCATAAGGCCGAACCAGAAGAGGCTGAAGCTGATGAGAGCGACGAAGCTAAAAACGACAATGTTCTGATGCCAATCGATGGGGAGGGGAGAGGTCGCGACGTAAACGGGGAAAAGAAGCAGAAGGATACCGGAAAAATAGTTGGGGATACGGTACGAACGGACATCGCTCACCGCTGTCGCGACAAAAACCGCCGCGGCAATCAAAAGGACAGCCAGATGAAAGGACGTCAGCGTCAGCACAATAAGTTCCACCCCGAAAAGCTAAGGTTCTTTCTCAATATAGCGCGTTAACTATGCACGCGGTATAGTTAAAGAGCCATGAATCGAATCATTACACTGAAGAAATAAACCACAAAAAAACATATTATTAAATGGTTAATGTGCCTATATTTTTTCTCACTTTTTTAGGGGATAAATTGTCCCCCCAACACCCGTTCTTTCCGGCATTCCTGCCCGAGAAGGAAAGCTAAAGAGAACTTGAAACCCGGCCAAAAAGAGCCCCCACCTGAGTGCCCGTAGTGGTGGCTGCGGTAACAATTGCAATTGAGACCAAAACCGCAATCAGAGCATATTCAATGGCTGTGGCGCCTTTTTCGCTTCTCGCGAAGAAAGAAATCAGGTGGTGCATCGCAAACCCCCTTAAAGAAAAAAGGCCACGGGTTCTGAACTTACACAGGATAAGCGACAAAATTTAAAGAAGCGTGAACAAGATGTCCGCTTTTCCTATAAAAAACAACGAGATGTTATGTAAACAAAGTCGTTGAACTTTAGTTTTAATTTCGAGGAATCAGGTTCCGAAAAAAAGAATGCCGGCACACGAGCCGGCATCCTTTCCCAATCCAGATTCGGTTAGCCTGCAGTTTGAAGCGCCGCAGAGACTCTACCAAATATTGCCGACAAATCGCCGCCTAAGGCCGTCAGCGCACCGATAATGATAACGGCGATCAAGGCCGCGATCAGGCCGTATTCAATGGCCGTGGCGCCTTCTTCGCGCTTAATGAGACGTGATACTAGATTACGCATTGTGTCCTCCTTAAAGGAAATGATCTTGAACCTCGAGGTTCGGATACCTCCAGAATAAGCGACAGGGCTTAAGAAATTATGAACGACAAATTCATTTCTCCATGAAAAACAACGGGATATTATGTAAACAAATTGCTACCAAATTCATTCGAATTTAGAAGTATCTAAGTGTTTTGATTTACAAGGGTTTAGATTCTTTTTGAGATACGAAAAAAGATGTCTGTCTCAAAGCCTCGCCAAGCACGATTGCTGCGCTCATCGCGACATTCAAAGACCTCATCGGAGGTTTAATCGGAATAACAACGCGCGCATCCGCCCGCGCGTGAACATAGTCGGGTACTCCGGCGCTTTCGCGCCCGACCATCAAGATGTCGTCATTGCTAAAAGAGAAGTCGATATAGGGGACGGCGGCTTTGGTCGTCAGAAGAACAAGCCTTTGCTTTCCGATTTGCGCAATGAAGTCTTCCCACGAAGCATGGCGCGCATATTTCAGATGATCGATGTAATCCATCGCCGCGCGTTTAAGCCGCGCATCGTCCAAAGGAAACCCGCAAGGTTCGATGATGTCCATCCCGACGCCGAAGCAGGCGCAAAGCCGCATCATGGTTCCCGTGTTCGGCGGCATGTCGGGTTGAAAAAGAGCAAGTCTCACTTGAATACCGTCATGCCCGCGAAGGCGGGCATCCCATTTGTTTTGTTCTTTTTCGTCATTCCGGAAAATTTGCAGAGAAAATTTGTTCCGCCTAAAATTCTCTCTCGATCGTGAAATCGATGATATCGAGCAGCACCTGCTTGATCAGAGAATGGGGGAACATGCCTAAAGAATCCCGCGCAATCGCGCCGTAATGCCGCGCGCGCTCAAGAGAATCCTTCGCGGCCTGATGGCGGAGGATAAGCTCTTGCGCGTGGTCGAAGTCGCCATCGCGCTGGCAGTTTTCGTCGAGCGTGCGTTTCCAGAACTCGCGTTCGGCCTCGCTTCCGCGATGAATGGCGAGAATGACGGGCAATGTCATCTTGCCTTCGCGGAAATCGTTGCCGACGTCTTTTCCAAGGCGTTCTTCCACGGAGGAATAGTCCAGAACGTCGTCGACGATCTGAAAAGCAATGCCGAGATTAAGCCCGAAAGTCCGCAAGGCCTCTTCTTCGGACGCGGGGCGATCCGCAATGATCGCGCCGATGCGGCACGCGGCCGCGAACAATTCCGCTGTTTTGTCGCGCACGACTTCCAGATAGGCTTGTTCGCTGGTCGCGCTGTCGTTGGTGGTGATAAGTTGCAGAACTTCGCCTTCGGAAATAATGGCCGAGGCGTTCGACAAAACTTTTAAGACATCAAGAGAACCGTCCTCGACCAACAGCTCGAACGCGCGGCTCAGCAGAAAATCGCCGACAAGAACGGAGGCCTTGTTGCCGAACAAAGCGTTGGCGGAAGGCGTTCCCCGCCGAAGCGTGCTCTCGTCGACGACGTCGTCGTGCAACAACGTCGCGGTATGGAGGAACTCGACGCTTGCCGCGAGCTTATGATGCCGCTTTCCTTCATAGCCGCACAGCCGCGCGCAGGCGAGGGTCAACAAAGGCCTGAGCCGTTTGCCGCCCGCCGCGATGATATGTCCGGCCAGTTGCGGAATGACCTCGACGCGGCTTTCCATGCGCTGGATAATTAGCTGGTTGACGGCGGCAATATCTTCAAAAACAAGCTCGGCCAAAGTCTCAAGCGCAGAAGAAGCGTCGCGCTTGTAACTCTGTTTGAGAGGAATGATCGTCGCCATCGTTCAATCCTCTTTCTTTCCGAACAAAGATTCAATCCCGCTCTTGTGCGCCTGTTTCTTCGCGATCATGGCGTCGGCGCGGACGATTTCTTCTTCCATCGACGCGATATAGTCCTCCAATTCCTCAATCGACATCGGCTGCAAATCGCGCAGCTTCGGCTTCGCCTTCTGGGGAGGTTCAAGGTCGTCCGCATCAATCATTGTTCAGAATATCCTTTCTGTTCGATAAAGCGCCGCGGCTTTTGCCCGCGCTTTGCCATTCCATGCTGTCGAAAGAGCCGCAAGGTTTGCAAACGGGATTCCAGTTTTCGTGTGCGCCGCCGCAAACACGGCACAGCCAAACCGGATCGGGTGCTGCCTCGGAAGCTTTTGTGATCCATGATGTCGCTGCGCCTTCGTCGTGCCGTTCGCGCCGTTCCAAACGCGCCAACATCTTGTAAACGCTCTGCGTCGCGCTTCTGTCGTTGACGCACGCCATCAAATGTCTGCGCGCTTCGCCCCAAATATCGGCGGCCAAAGCGGCCTCGGCTTGCGCTATGCGGCTTTCCGTCGCGGCCTCGTTGCCTCGGCACAGGCGTTCCGTTTGCTTGTACGCCTCAAGAGGATTAGACGCCATGCGCATAAGAACCCGCGCGAGCTGCGGATGCGGAGTTGTCTTCCACGCGCGTTCGATGGCTCTCGTCGCGGCGCGCGTATGCCCTGTCGCCGCGAGGGTCTCGACCAGATTGATAATCGCCGGCAACCAGTTTGGAGCTTGCTTGACGGCTTGTTCAGCTGCCGCCAAAGCGGCGTCCTTGTTTCCGATGATGGCGGCGTTGCGCGAGGCGGCGATGCGAAGCGCCGCGCGCGTCCGGCGGCCCGCATCCGAATCCAAGAGCTTTGCCGAAACGGCATGCGATAAAGCCTTCTCGGCCTCGTCCCACTGGCGGCGTCGCGCGGCGCTTTCCATGCGCATCAGGCTCAGCCACGGCGTCGCGGGCTTAAGCCGATACAATTCGGTCAAAAGCTTATCGACCTCGTCCCAATTGCCGATCCGTTTGGCTTCGGTAATCAGGCCGCGATAACCCAAAACGGCGGACTCTTCATTTGCCGCCAATGCGCGAAAAATCTCTTGCGCGGCGCGGCGGTCTCCGGCCAATTGCGCGGCTTGAGCCTGCAGCCATTGAGAAGCAATGCCGGTGCCGATGTTTTTGCGCGACGCCACGGCCAAGCGCCCCGCTTCGGTTGAATTGCCCGAAGCAATCGCGATGAGGCCGCGCGTCAGTTGGTCTTGTCCAAGCTGCATCTTGTTGATCTTGCGGCGCAGACGCCAGAAAGTCGGGCCATGGCGCAGAAAATGCCAGATGCGGAAAACGAGATGCATCACGTAAGCCAAAGCCAAAACGCATAAGGCCAAAAACGCCGCCGACGTTTCAATAACGGTGTCCCGCCAAACGATAAGCGCCGTTCCGGGCCTGTCCGCCAGCCACAAAGCGAGGGCGGCCAGAACCGCAATTTGCAGAACGAAGCGGATAAAACGGATCATGGCGCGTTTCCGTTGGAAGGCGGGGCGGTAAAGAAGGCGCTCAGAGCTTGCATGGTCCCATCAATGGTTGCCCGCGCCTCAAGTTTGGCTTTCCACGTCGTCAGACTTTTTTGCGTGTCTTCGGGCAAGGCTTTGAAAGCCTCAAGCGCGGCGGGAACATTGCCGGCATCAAGAGCACCCTCAAGGATCGTGAACCGCGCGTCGTTTTTGGAACGTACGGAAATCAGCGGATCGAAGATCGACTTGACCTTCGCCCAGGCGGAAGACTTTTCTCCGACAGGCGCAGGCGCAACTTTCGCTTCAAAGGTCAAAGTTTCGCGCAACTTATCCAAAGTCGGAGGCGGCTCGGCGGCATAAGGCTCGATCTTGGGCAGCCACGCCAGAATTTTCGGATTGTCGGCTGCCGCGACGCGCAGCGTGGCGAGCTGGGGAGAAAAGGCGCGACCGCTTTTAGCGACCTCGCGCAAATCCAAAAAAGCGAAAGCCTGCGCGATGAACGCCTGCGCCAATTGCTGACCCTTGGAATCTTCGTTATCGATCTTGGCTTTCAGCTTGTTAAGCTCGTCGCTCAAAGGAATTGGATCGCCGGTCGCTTGCGTGCTTGCCAAAGAAGCGGCGTCAAAGCGCTTTTCCAGAGCCTCCAAACGCTGTTCCATAAGGTCGAGTTTCGAGGTTCCCAGCGTGAGGGGCGACGCGATGTTATCCCAGGAGTAAAAAACGACGGCCACATAGCTGATGCACGCCAAGATGGCGAAGACCACAAAAAACCGAAGAATAAGACGCCCTTTTTTGGAGCAGCAAGCGGCCAGGGAAGAGGGAGCGTTTTCAGTTTTCGACATGGAAGAACCTTCGATTCAGGGGAAACGCAAAAATAATTTTTTTATCCTCGGCGCGGAGAACCAACAAAGTGACCCTAACCTTAAGATTAAAAAAGAGCAAACGAACAGCCTAAATTTCTAACCTGATAGTATTTCTTACCTTTCTTTCCGAATTGACCGAAGCGTTTTTCCAAGGGCGTAAAAAAAGGCTAAGAACAAAAAAGGCATTAACGGAATTTTTACTATAGAATCAACGTACTAATTTAATAAAATTTATATATAATGCGATATAGTTTGTTGTGGATAGTTTTGAAGGGAAGAATTTTAGGGGGGTCAACGTGGTGTTTTTACCATTCAACTCATATGCGAATGTTGACGGCGTGATCGCCCTCTTGGTCGTCCTCTTTGTCTTGTTCGTCCTTTTTGCCCTGATCCTTTTTCGGCTTTTCTTTGTCGTGACGAACCTCGTTGAACCTTTCGGTTTTTTTCGTCGGGTCGACGGCGTGTTGAATCAACGGGGCAACAGCCTGAGAATTGGGAACAGCTTTAGTGGCGGCTTCCTGAGGAAGCGGAGCGGCGATCAAGGGGGGTGGTATGGGTGGAACCTGCATCCTCAGTATTCCTACTGTTTAGTACGGCGAAAGATTATTACACATCCGTAATAAATAAACATTTAATGATTTTGGTGCAAGAGCTTTTAGAGGGATTGAATTTCAGGCGGGTAGGATAAAGGAGACTAAGATGGCTATTACCATTAAAGAGACCCTCCCTACGATGTTTGCGCTGGCGCGCGAACATACTGAAATGTCGCGCATTCAGCTTGCCGGAATGCTGGCGGACGTCTTTTTACAGGGCGGCGCGGACCTGACCCTGCGCGAGGAGGAACAGGTTAACGAACTGATTAATTCGTTGATGGCCAACGCCTCGCCCAAAGTGCGCATCCATTTGGTCAAGAAATTTACGGACATCGGCAAAATGCCCCGCCAGATTGCGGCGAATCTGGTGAAGGACGATATTGACATCGCCCGCCCCATTTTGATTTCTTCTAGGACGTTGACGGATGAAGATCTGGTTCACGTCATCGAAAACAAAGGCAGCGACCATGCGATCGCCATTGCCCAGCGCGCCAAGATCAACGAAGCGGTCGCAGACGCCCTTGTCACGACCGGCGATATCCGCGTGATGCAGGCCGTCGTCGAAAATCTCGGCGCCGATCTTAGCTCCGTTGCCGTGAATGTTGTTTCGAATGCCGCGCGGTACAGCGTCGGCTTGCGCAAGCCCTTCTTGGCGCGTTCGGAAATTACAACGGAGATTGCGCTGAAACTGTATTGGTGGGTCGAACAGGATTTGCGCCGCTATACGCTCAGCCGTTTCGGCATTACGTCGGGTCAGATCGATCAGGCCTTGTCGAAGACGATTACGGACTTTCTCGACAGCCACGCTCATGAAAAGTCGAACGACAAGATCATGGAGCAGGTGGCGGACTGGATGCAGGTTCATGCGGCGCTGACGCCGCAAATCCTGCCGCAGATTTTGCGCATGGGCTATTTCCGTTTGTTCAACATGCTGTTGGCGCGCATGGCGGGTCTGACCTTGACCCTCATCGACACGATCACGAACGAAGTCGGTGGCCGGGGCCTTGCGGCCGTTTGCCGCGCCATCGGGATTGAAAAGGCGGGCTTCATCTCGTTGTTCTTGCTTTCGCGCGGCGGGCGTCCGGGCGAACAGATCGTGCATCCGCGCGAATTGTCCTTTGCGCTCGCGACATTCGATAGAATGAACCAGGCGACGGCGAAAGAACTGCTCAAAAGCTGGAGCGTCGATCCTTCCTATTTCCGTAACCACAAGGAAGAAACCTGCACGGAAAGCCACGACTACGCGTAGCTCTAGGTTTTAAGAAAACACCATTATTCCGTTTCTTCTTCTTCCCCTCTCCGCCGCTCTTGCGGGGGAGAGGGAGGGGCCCCGCGACCTGTCTCCCGAAGCCCGAAGGGCGTAGGGAGAAGCGGGGAGGGTGAGGTGGCCTTCTTTTTCGTCCGCAAACCGCCCTTTGCGCCTATAGCCAAGTAACTAATTCCAATATATTTCCTTGTTTTTCATCGATATTTTTTGGTTAACTGAAAGTAAATTAAGACAGACCTGAGGCAAAAATTGGTGTAATATTCACGGAGTTTTAAATATAACGAGATATAACTCTAAGAATGAGCACTAAAATGATTTCGACACCGACAATACCGCAAGCCACGGAAGTGAAGCAGAAGAATGCTGTTTATGTGCCACAACCGGCAGAGCATCCGGATGCTACGGATTTTCAAATTGGGTCCGACTATTGCATGGATATCGTCGGCATCTTGGTTAGACAGAACTATAAATTAAGCCAACAGGCAGAGACGGCTTCTGGAGAGCAAAGAGCATATCTTCTAAAACAGATTTCGAAAAATGAAAAACATATGGATGCGTATGAGAAAGAAGGAATTGAAGTAATATCAGGAGATGTTGAAGCCTATAAGCGGACCATTTTATATCACACCGGTTACTTAGATAAATTAGAAAAAAAACATACTAGGCGCTATCGTTATGGACAAAAAAATAAAGGGCCAGAGCCAACTATCTAAATGGCCCAAAGAAGAAAGCATAAGTTATTTTAAAAAACGCGTACTTTCCAGCCTTCTTAAACAAATGCACGGGGTGGATTCTCCGCGTTTAAGCATCGTGGCTGCTGAGCCGGGCGCAGGTAAAAGCGTCGCTATTAATCGTTTGCGTAAGCAGCCCGGACAAAAATCCCCTCCTTTTTATGTTAACCCCGATTGGTTAAGGCTCAAACATTATAACTATGAGAAAATACAAGATGAGGATCCTCTGCATATGATTGATCTTACGGAGGATGACATAAAGTTATGGCGGGATATTCTTTTAGACGAAGCTCGGAAACGCAGGGCAAACGTCATTTACGAGCACACGTTGCGCACGGCCCGAATGCTTGAAAAGACAATCCGCGAATATAAAGCGGACGGATACCAAATCGACCTTCATTGCATAGCCGTAAATTCGAAGATAAGTACGCAAAGCATTTTTACGCGTTACGCGGATGAGGAACTCAGAAAACCTAATACGGGACGGATTGTATTGCCGATCAGTTATCATCATGAGAATTATGAATCCTATCCCATTAATGCTCAACATCTTCTGGATCAGAAACTTGTGGATACGGTAACGGTCTACAACAGGGAACGCGATTTATTCAAAATCGCATCGGGGGATATCGATGGAAAATCAGGCCTTGTCGAAAAGATAATCAGCGCGGAACGCGGCAAGATTTGGTCGCAAGAAGAAAAAAATGTATTTATGGAGAAATGGGAGGGGTTCATAGCCAACCGAGAGACGTATAAAAAGCTCTATCAAGTGGCCGATTTTCCCGTAAAAATTTGTAATGAAGCGCTTCCGTACATTGAAGAGGCCGGAGCGTTCGTGGAAGCCGTGCAAGCAACTTCCGAACATCTCAAGCAAACGGGAGTTGTCGTAAGAACATCGCCGCACCATAATTTTGTACAGACGGAAGATGAGTTCGTTGCCTTTGATAAAAGTCCTTTGATAGAAAAACCCGAATTTGAAACAGGAGATGCTTGGATTCTCAAATCTAAGCCGGCCCTCACCGCCATCGGGGGCAGATTTAAGCCAAACAATTTAAATCTTTAGCGGGCTGTTTGAAACATTGGTCGGCAGCGGGAATTGACTCCCGCCCCTCAATCCCTCATATAAATAGCCTTCATTTTAAGAATTTAACCTCTGATTATGCCCATTTTCTCCGATATTCATTGACGAAAGCATTTCAAACCCTTAACCCTCAGCCCGAAACAAGCCCTGCGAATGTCGTAGGACGCTCCGGAGAGAAATAGTTAAAAATGAAGTTACGCAACATCGCCATTATCGCCCACGTCGACCACGGCAAAACCACGCTCGTCGATCAGATGCTCAAGCAGTCCGGAACGTTCCGCGCGAACCAACAGGTCGCGGAATGCGCGATGGACAGCAACGAGCTGGAACGCGAACGCGGCATCACCATTCTGGCGAAGTGCACGTCGATTTTGCACGGCGATCTGCGCATCAACATCGTCGATACCCCCGGACACGCGGACTTTGGCGGCGAAGTTGAACGCATCCTCTCGATGGTCGACGGCGTCGTTCTTCTTGTCGATTCAGCCGAAGGCCCGTTGCCCCAGACAAAATTCGTGCTCTCGAAAGCGCTTTCGATAGGCCTTCGACCCATGGTCGTCATCAATAAGATCGACCGTAATGATGCGCGCCCGCATCAGGTTCATGATGAAATTTTCGATCTCTTCGCCGCGCTGGATGCGACCGAAGAGCAGCTCGATTTTCCCACGCTCTTCGCCTCGGGCCGCAACGGCTGGGCGATTGAAAAAATGGGGCAGGAAACAAAGGACCTCGGGCCGCTGTTCGACCTCATCGCGCGCCATGTGCCTGCGCCTAAAGTCGATCCGACGGCGCCGTTCAAAATGCTTGCGACAATCCTCGAAGGCAATCCCTATCTGGGCCGCTTGCTCACGGGCCGCGTTGAATCCGGAGTCGTGAAGACGAATATGTCGATTAAGGCTCTGTCGCACGACGGCAAGCTGGTTGAGCAGGGCAGGGTCAGCAAAATCCTCTCGTTCCGCGGGCTAGAGCGCATTCCGGTGGATGAAGCGCAAGCCGGAGACATCGTTGCGATTGCAGGTATGGGCAAAGCGACGGTTGCGGATACGCTCTGCGACCCGATTGTCACAGACCCGCTTCATGCGCGCCCCATCGATCCCCCGACGATTGCGATGACGTTCTCGGTCAATGACTCGCCGCTCGCGGGAACCGAAGGCGAGAAGGTTCAGGGCCGCGTGATTCGCGAGCGTCTGGAACGCGAAATCGAAAGCAACGTCGCCATCCGCATGACGGAATCCGAAGACCGCGACGCGTTTGAAGTCGCGGGACGCGGCGAATTGCAATTGGGCATTCTCATCGAAACGATGCGCCGCGAAGGCTTTGAATTGTCCATCAGCCGCCCGCGCGTTTTGTATCAGACGATAGACGGCCAGCGCCACGAACCGATCGAAGAAGTCGTGGTTGACGTCGATGACGCTTATACGGGCACTGTCGTCAACGAGATGTCGGAACGCAAAGCCGAAATGACCGACATGCGCCCCTCGGGCGGCGGCAAAACGCGCCTGAAGTTTCTTGCTCCCTCGCGAGGACTCATCGGCTACTACGGCGATTTTCTCAGCGACACGCGCGGCACAGGCATTATGAACCGCCTTTTCCATGGCTACGCGCCTTATAAGGGCCCCATTGCAGGCCGCCGCACGGGCGTGATGATATCGAACGGGCAGGGCGATGCCGTGCCCTATGCGATGTGGAAACTGGAAGATCGCGGCCCCATGATGATCGTTCCCGGCACGAAAGTGTACGAAGGCATGATTATCGGCGAACATTCCAAGAGCAACGATCTGGACGTGAACGTGCTCGAAGGCAAAAAACTCACGAACATCCGCACGACGTCGAAGGATGAAGCCGTTCGCCTGACGCCGCCGATGATTTTGACGCTTGAGAAGGCGGTTGCCTACATCGAAGACGACGAACTGGTCGAAGTCACGCCAAAATCCATCCGCCTGCGCAAACGCTACCTCGATCCCCTCACGCGCAAAAGAATGGCGAGAGCTGCGGAAGCGCAATAACTTCGCGTAAAGTTTTTTTGCGTCATGCCCGCAAAGGCGCCATCCCATTTGTTTTTCCCCGTCATTCCGCAAAATTTTCTTTTCGCAAAGCGAAAGAAAATTTATGCGGAATCCGATTTGGTTCCTTTTCGATTTTCGCCTCAAGCCTGCCAACCGACAGCGTATCCAAAAAACTAAAAAAGAATC
>JBAZNY010000019.1:0-30899 GCA_041649025.1 Bdellovibrionales bacterium
GCCTTCGACGTTCGACATCTCGCCCATATACTTAATGCCACTCCAAGAAAATGCCTTGGCTTTAAAACCCCAAACGAGGTATTTTCCCGTCAGTTCCATCTGTTGCACTTGGAATGTGAATCTACCTTCCCGCTTTCGCGGGAATGACGAAATTTCTATTTAGTTTTCTCTTTCTTCAGCGCCGTCTTCACTGCGCCGATGACGCTTTGCCAATCCTCCGGCTTCGGTTGGCGGAACAGGCGAGCGGTCGGATACCACGGACTATCGTCGCGATCGATCAGCCAGCGCCAATCGGGCGCGAAGGGCAGAAGTATCCATACTTTTTTGCCCAAACCTCCGGCCAGATGCGCCGTCGCCGTGTCGCAGGTAATGACCAAGTCCATTTGTCCTATCAAACGCGCGGAAGCCGCAAAATCCGTGAGGAGGGGCGCAAGGTCTTTAACCGGATATTTTGGCAAGACATCGGCATCGCCCGGTTTGAAATCGCGGTTAAAAGAATAAAACGTCACGCCTTCGACCGAGAATAAATCGGCAAAGAGCGCCAAGGGTATTGAGCGTTTTTTGTCGCTAAGATGCAATGGGCTGCCGCCCCAGACGACTCCCACGTTAAAGCCTTTCGGTAACGTCGTCGCTTCGTCAGGCTTCAAAATGGGCAGATAGGGAACATCGCGCGGCAATGTTTCGAGCGTTGCGCCACAGCGGTGCGGTAGATCGAACGACGAGCAGAAATAGTCGCACATCGGCGGCTTTTCCCCGTGCACGATGATTTGATCGACGATGTTCCATTCAGCGAAGAGGGGCTTCAAAGCTTTGTGCATCGAGAAAACAATGCGAGCGCCTTGCTTTTTAATAAGGGGCAGAAAACGCGCCAGCATCATCGTGTCGCCGAAGCCTTGCTCGTCGCAGACTAAAAGAGTTTTGCCCTTCAGATTTTCGCCCTTCCACAAAGGAAATGGCATGTCTTTGCGTTTCAGTTCGGGAATCGCTTTTCCGCGCGCGCGATACCGCGCAAAGCCGGACGCGTATTTGCCGCGCAAAAGCTCGATGAGCGCCAAATGCCAATGCCGATCGCCGTATTCGCTCTCAAGAATCTCTTGCGTTCCGTCGCCCTCGAGTGTTTGTCCCGCGACCTCAACGGTTTTGCGGAAGGATTCTTCGGCGTCTTCAAGCTTGTTAAGAGCCTGATACGTCTGCGCCAGATTGTCCCAAATGTCGGCGCGGGCAGGGTTTAACTTAAGGGCGCGCCTGTAGGCTTCTATCGCTTCGGCATCGCGGTTGACGCGATTGAGCGCGACGCCATAGCCGAACCACGCATAATGATTGTCGGGAATAAGCTCTACCGCGCGTTTTCCTGCGCTTAAAGTCAGGGCGTAATCTTTGAGCTTCTCGGCGACATTGCACAGGGTCAGCCATCCATCGCCATAGGAAGGATTTATGGCGACGGCGCGCTCTGCCAACGCAAGAGCTTCGCCGTATTCCTTCTCATGCACGAGCGAGAGAGAAAGGTTGTTAAGCGCCGCAAGAAATTTAGGATCAAGCTTCAATGCTTCGCGATATTGCGTAATAGAGCCGATCCAGTCGTTGTTCGCGCGCAAGGCGTTGGCATAATTAAAATGGATTTGCGGCGCGTTGGGCTGCAAATCGACAGCGCGTTTAAAAGACTCAATCGACTCCGGCAATTTCTGCGCCGCCATAAGAACGGTGCCGCGATGGAAATGCAAAAGACCGGAGGAGGGGTCGAGTTTTGTGGCTTTATCGACCCATTGTATCGCTTCGCTAAAATCGCCGCGTGCGCCGACAACAATGCCTAACAATGCGCAAGCGTCCGCGTTGCCCGGCTCTGCGTCCAGAACGGCGCGATAGCGGCGCTCGGCTTCTGTCATGTTTCCTGCTTGGTGGGCAGCTATGGCCTCTGAAAGATTCATGACAAACTAACGGCTGACGGTTTTCTTTTTAAGTTTGTAGACATACGAAATAATCTCGGCAACTGCACGATAATGATCATTTGGTATCGGATCGTCAATTTCAACGGATGTGTATAACGCGCGCGCCAGAGGCGGATTGCTGACAAGAGGAATCTTGTTTTCCTCGGCTATTTCGCGAATGCGGTCGGCAATCAGATTGATGCCTTTAGCGACGACGACCGGCGCCGTCATGACGTCGGCTTCGTATTGAAGGGCGACGGCGTAGTGCGTCGGGTTGGTGATGACGACGTCGGCCTTCGGAACTTGCGCCATCATGCGCCGACGGGCTTTTTCAATGCGTATCTGGCGCAAACGCGCCTTGACCATCGGATCGCCTTCCTGCTGCCTGTATTCGTCCTTGACCTCGGCTTTGGTCATTTTCAGGCCCCGGATGTACTGAAAGCGCGTGTACAAAAGATCCAGAACGGCGATGACCAAAAAAACCAGAAGCAGCATCTCGATGAGGTAAAGAACCTTGTCGTGCAAAAAGACCAGAAAGATTTCGATCGGAAAGCCCGTAAAATCCGGCGATTTGATGGCGATAGGAACCAAAACGATATAAGCGACGCTGCCCAGAATAACCAACTTGCCAAAACTTTTCCCCAAATCGACGAGGGAGGTTAAAGAAAAAAGCCGCTTAAATCCGCGGGACGGCAGAAGGCGCTCAAAATCCGGAACCATAAGTTCGAGCGACATAAAAAAACCCGTTTGAATCATAAAACCTACAATAAGAGCCGCCACCATGAGCAAAAAAGCGACGCCCGTTATCAACGCGACACGTGTGAGGCTTTCAAAAAACAACATCTGGACAGTGCCTTCGTTGACGACAATTTCGTGCGGCGATTCAAGAAAAACGCGCAAAAAACTGGAGAGATCCACCATCATTTTTGGCGTCGCAAGCGCAAGGACGATCAATACGCCCAAGAGAGAAACCCACATGGCAACTTCGCGGCTGACAGGCAATTGCCCATGTTCGCGCGCCTCGTCCAGGCGTTTGCCGGAAGGTTGTTCGGTTTTTTGGTCTTGATCCTGTTGTTCGGCCATTTTCTTTTTCTACCCTTGAAAGAAAGAGCCGACGGATTGATTAAAATAGTGCAACCAGAGTGTCAGAATTCCGGCAATGGTCAACATCAGCATCGTAAGGCCGCCCCAGATTTCTACCGGAAGAATAATCAAGAAAAGCTGTATGGAAGGGAGCAGCCGCTGTAAAATGCCCAGCACCGAATAGAGCAAAAGCCCCATGATCAAAAACGGCGCGGCCAGTTCGATGCCGACCACAAAGCTTTGATTGGTGATATGAATAATCGTTTTGGCCATATCGCCGATAATAAGAGGATCCCCCGGCGGAAAGGCATCGTAAAGATGAACCGTCGTGCGAATAAGATAGTGATCGGTTCCCGTGACAAAAATAAGCACCATTCCGGCGATAGTCAGAAAGGCGCTGGACAGGGGGCTTTGCGTCGCTAACGCCGGGTTCATCATCGTTGCGCTTGATAAGCCGCTTTGAATGCCGACGATCATGCCTGCGGCCTCCAAGGCCCCCAAGAGGAGGCGCACCAAAGAGCCGAAAAAGACGCCGATGATAACTTCATGAGCAATCAATCGCGTCATCTCGGCTGGTGAAGCCGGAAGGGCAGGAAAGCGAGAGAGCATCGGCTCAAGCAGAAGGAAACAAATCAGACACGCAAAAATCATGCGCGTTCGGGGAGGCACATACGATTCGCCGATGCCGGGGAAGAGCATCATCACCGCGCCTATGCGCGACAACAAAAGCAGGAATGCGAAAACATGTCCCGAAAGAAGGGTATCTATGTTATAAACATGCATCAGACCACTCACATAACCCTAACTCGGACGGGGAACTGCTTCGTCGCTCCGGTGCTCGGATCCGCACGTACCTTAGAGTACGCTTGCGGTCCTGTGCTCCTTCGCGGACAATGCTTCGGTTCTTAAGCCGCTGCATTGTTCGCGCCGCGATCTCGCATTTCCCTTGTCCGAGCGGGTTCTGCGAAAGGTCTGTCGTCAATCGCTCTGGCCGACCTGCACGATGCGGTCGGACAGGGTTTGGGTAAATCCGCCCAACGTCGCCAACATGAAGGGCAACAGCCAAATGGTTATTCCAAAGACCACGACCATTTTGGGAATGAAGGTCAACGCTTGTTCCTGAATTTGCGTCACTGTCTGAATCATGGACACAACGACGCCGACGATAAGACCCGCCAGCATGATGGGACCCACGAGCTTGAGCATGACAATGATGGCTTCGCGGCAGACTTGAATGGCTTCGGCTTCATTCATGACAAGGGAGGGGAAAGAGGAATAATTCAGAGAAATCCAACATTCCCCATTCGCGCTTCAGGGTCAAGCTGGAATGCAAGGGCTTGAATATTGTGGCTGATTTACTCCTTGCATTCGCCCTAACTCTTTGTATTATCGCCGCCTGTTTACGGGGGTTGCTTTAACCCTTGTTATGGATGCGGGTGTAGCTCAGCGGTAGAGCACGACCTTGCCAAGGTCGGGGTCGCGAGTTCGATCCTCGTCGCCCGCTCCAATTTTTTGCGTGATGCGCAAAAAAATGCCCGCCCCCTGCGAAAGCAGGGGCAGACTCCGCTTCAGCGAAGGCGGGTCGCCCGCTCCATTTTCTCCAAGGTATATTGCAGCGCGAAAAGTTTGCCACCTGAAATTGAAAATAACCCATTGTAGTAAATATCTTTTTTACGGCTCATCTCCTATCACCTAATTATTAGATTATTTACCCTAACGCGCTAGAATTCACTTAACACTTCAGATTTTGGAAGGTGTGCCATGCGCATTTTCGCTCTCGCCGTCTTTTGTGCGTTAATTTTGGCTATGCCGACAAGGCAAGCAAACGCTGCCTCTTTGGTTGGCGACACATGCACCGAGCTTGGGATAACCAAAGTAGATAACGATAAAGTTACTTTGGTGGCATGTCTTCAATGCGGAACCAACCCAAACTGTGCCGCTGCGACTGCTTTGGTGTGGAAGGCCATGATGGTTCACAAGGCTCTGAGGCCTATGGTGAACGAGGTTACTCCCACGGCGGTTACTTGTTCTTCGGGACGTATCAAAGAAATACTCAGCAACGGCAGCGTAACGTGTGTGTATTAGCTTTACTTAACCCTTTTGGGGGCAGGGACGTGAAAACGGCGTAGAATAGAGGGAGAAAAGATCATGAAATTTTTAGCTCTTATCGTTTTCTGTGCCTTTGCTTTTCAAGCATCTCTGGCGCAAGCGGCTGTATGCGATCCGAATACGGTGCCCAAGCCGACCTGTGTAAATCAGCAATGTGATGCCGATAAAAAGGGTGTCTCCCTTATGGATGGCAACAAACAAAACATCATTGCCTGCATCTGCACGACGGCGGCCTGTAATGCGGCAGATTGGAAATGGAGATCGATGACAACCAACAAACTTACCTGTCCTGCCGGTCAAGCATTGACAGGGGTTTCGAACGGCCAACCGCAATGTGCCGCAGTGGGTCTCTTAAATAAAAACTGTCCTGCGGGACAGTACGCGACAAAAGTAACCAGTGGCGTTATGGCGTGCGCCGCCCCGCCGTCATGTTCGTCATGCTGTCCTTCGTGCCCTGCGCCGTCAGCATGTGGCACTTTCCATGTCTGCGGCACACCGTCAAGCCCGGGCAGCTATTTTGGCGGCTGCTTCTCGCCGCACCCGACTTATGGACAACTCATGCAAGTTGGCGGCGGCGGTCCTTCCGGTTGCCTATAAATCGTTTGAGGAGCAGTGGCGAGTAAACGGCGTAGACTAGAGGGAGAGAAGATCATGAAGTTTTTAGCTCTTATCGTTTTCTGTGCCTTTGCTCTTCAGGCATCCTTGGCACAAGCGGCTGTATGCGATCCAAATGCCGTACCTAAGCCGATCTGCGTCAATCAGCCGTGTGCTGCTGGTAAGTTAGGCGCCGCCGTCATGGATAGTGACAAAAAATACGTCATTGCATGTCTTGTCGACGGCGCGGGCATGACATGGAAACCGATGGTAGCCAACGACATTCCTGCCTGTCCCGCCGGACAAGCATTGGTAAGTATCTCGAATGGCACACGGACATGCGGCACGATAGGTATCATAAATCAAACCTGTCCTTCGGGGTATGCAACAAATGTTACAAACGGCGTCATGAATTGCGGTGTTGCGGTGCCGTCGTGTTCGTCATGCTGTCCCGCATGCCCGCCGGCGGGTGTGTGCGGCATGATCCATGTCTGCGGTACGCCAAAAAAATCGGGATCATGGTACGGCGGCATTTGCACTGGGCCTGGTACTGTGAATATCGGCGGCGGTGGGCCTTCTGGTTGCCTCTAACGACCGCTTTCTCGTAAGCGTGGATAGCGCAAGAGCGCGCTCCTTCCTTGCGAGGTTATTAAGCCCTCGATTGCGCGTTGACACCCGCTTTTTTTCGTGTAAGAGGTCTCCAACTCAAGGAAAGGCCTTGATTTTCTGTTTTGATTCTCTTTTTGATGCGGGGGAAACGTGGCTAAAGCGGAGTGGGGACAAAAGCGCATTTGCCCGGGTTGCGGCAAGCCTTATTACGACATGAAGAAAAACCCGCCGGTTTGCCCGGCGTGCAAGACGTCTTTTGATCCGGAAAATCTGATCCGCGCAAAGCGTGGGCGCAGCGCCGAGAAGAAAGCCGTTGTCAAGGACGCTGTCGAAGAGGCGATCAGCGATATTCCCGTCGCGGCAGAGGCGGAAGACGCCGTCATCGAAGATGCCGAGGAACTGGCCGACGAAACTGTCGATGAGGTTGTTGTTACGGCAGACGAGCCGTAGGTCACGTCTTTCGCGTCATGCCGGGTTTCTGGCTTCGCGCTTCGCGCTACGCCGGACAAGGCAAATCGCGCGTTTTCTGATATACCTAACTCTGATATATCAGCGTAGCTCTTCCTCAACGAGGCGCGTCGATGAAAATCGTTTTCTTCTGCCCTCCCGTTTCCGTCATTAATGGCGGCATCAAGCATATTTTCCGCATGGCGGAGGCGTTGATCGCAGAGGGGCGCGACGCCATCGTATTCGAGCAAAACGGCCAACATCCCGCGTGGTTTTCTTCGCCAGCGCCCGTCGTGGGGCAGGGCGTCTTTTCACCCTCTGCAGATCATTTGTACGTTCTTCCCGAGGATCAGCCGCATATTCTGGCCGATTTCGCCAAAATGCCCCAGCGCAAGGTCATCTACAGCCAAAATCATTTTTACGGCGCGCTCGGCATCGCCGATGCGGCGAGCTATGCCGACTATGGCGTGACCGACATTCTGTGCAGCAGCAAGACGATTTACGATCATTGCCGCCGGCGCCATCCCACTTTACGCGCGCATGTCGTGCCTTGCTCTGTCGATGCGGCTCAGTTTCATCCTGCGGGCGAAAAGCGCAACGCTATAGCCTTTATGCCGCGCAAGCGGTCAATCGAAGTCGCTTACATCCGCGACATGTTCCGTTTTTCGCATCCGCAATTCCGCGATTGGGAATGGCTTGAAATCGCGAATGTCGGGGAAGCCGAAGCGGCGCGGCGCATGGGCACCGCGAAAGTCTTTTTATCTTTGAGCCGCCTTGAAGGTTTTGGCCTTACGCCACTTGAGGCCATGGCTTCGGGATGCGTCGTCGCGGGCTTTACGGGCATCGGGGGTCGCGAATACGCATCGCCCGACAATGGATTCTGGGCTGATGAAGACGATTTTCCCGCCTGCGTCGCCGGATTGGCAAAGGCCGTGGAGCTGAGCCAAACACCGGGTGAGGCGCTGGATAAATATCGCACGGCTTGCCAAAAAACGTTGGCTCTTTATACGCCTGAGACATTCCAAAAAGGCGTCCATGACGCATGGGATAGGATTTTAGGCGGCTGATTTTTTCACCAGTCTCGCCGTCGCTGTATCCAGCGCTTCGCGGAGCTTTTGCATCATCTCATCGCGGGGAAGGCCGGGCGGAATGGGCGGAAGGATTTCAACCGTGATTAAACCCCGTTTTTTAAAGAACGAGTTCTTGGGCCACAGTAAGCCGGAGTTCAAGGCCATGGGCACGATTGGAAGCTTGAGGCCTTGATACAATGCGGCAACACCGACTTTATAGGGGCGGGATTCTCCAATAGCCACGCGCGTGCCTTCGGGAAAAATAACGATGGGACGACCTTCCGCCGCCGCTATTTTTGCGGCGGGGAGCATTTTATGCAGCGATTTGATCGCCGCTCCTCTATCGATGGCGATGGAGCCGGAGAGGTTCATATACCAGCCGATCAGCGGAATTTTCAGCAACTCGCGCTTCAAGACAATCGCGGGATCCTTGAAGATAAGATGCATCTTGAACGTTTCCCATTCCGACTGGTGCTTGCTGGCAATAATGCACGCGCCCCGAGGAATATTTTCGCGCCCGATGACTTGATATTGAATGCCGCCGACATGGTATTCAATCCACGCGACGGCCCTCAGCCATACATAGACGGCCTTCACGAGCTGTTTTCGCGGCAATAGCAATGCCCAACATAGCCCGACGCTCATCACCAGATTGGCGGCGTAAAACGTGAGATTGAACCAGATGGCTTGAAGGTATTTCATAGGGAAACGGGAGAGCTTGGTTGGGGCGCGGGAAGCGGGGATTCTTGCTTTTGATTTTTTCTTTCGAGCCAAAGCTCAAGTTCGGCAACCAGATATTTGCTATATTCCGTCGCCAGAAGATCAATGGTTCCCGGATGTCTCCACCATTCGTGGATTTTGACCTTATCGGGCGTTATGGGGTGGGGGACAATCGTTATGTCCTGCATCGCGGCGTGAAACAGAAGCAGGCTGCGAGGCATGTGGTAATTGGCCGTGACGAGGCGCACCGAGGCGTAGCCTTCGGCTTTCAACCAGTCGCGCGTTTCTTCGGCGTTGCTTGCTGTACTGTTTGCCCTATAGCCAAGGGAAATGCAGCAGGCGCGCAACTTCTCCGGAATGGCAAGCGGCTTGAAAATGCTTTCCAAAGACAGGTTCTTATATACGCCTGAAATGAAAAGCTTTTTTCCATTGCCCAATTTCAGAAGCTCAACGCCCGTGGAGACGCGTTCGCTGCCTCCTGTGAGGACAACGATGGCGTCCGTCGGCTCAAGTCCTGCCATAACGCCCGGATCGCGCATTGACATGACGTTATCGACAAAGCCCAAGAATCCGTAAAGCCACGCTCCCGCCAAAGCGGCGCCGATCAACGAGAAAAGCAGCGTAAGCTTTTTCATGGAAACGTCCTGATAAGCCGCATGACGGATATTTTTGCCGTCACCATGGCAAGAACCGTTGCGCCGAAGGGAACAAGGAGAGAAACAATACCAACGCCAAGCCAATGTCCCCATCCGAGCGCGGAAAGATCGGAAAGTTGCCGCGTCGAAAGGAAAAGCACGCTCGTGATGACAAGGGCAACCAAAAAACCGATGATCGACGCGCGCGAAGCGATGCGCGTGGCCTGCGTTTGGAAATGATTGGCAATATCGATGTTTTCCGTGCCCATCAGGTGAAGAAGGGAAATTGTTTCACGTTCCGCCGCAATAACCGCGCGACAGATTAGGCTGACGGAAATAATAAGAGTAAGCGCGGTCAAAAAAATCGTCAGGCCTCCCAATACAGTCAAGCCTTGCACCAGGCGCCACGCGTCCTGTACCCATGTGCCGTGATCATTGACGCGCGCATCGCTAACGACGTTTCGAAGGGCGGCTTGAATTTTTTCCGCCGTCAAATTGGGATCCGACGAGCGTTCGACGTCGATCAATGTCGGCAAAGGCAGGGCGCGCAAGAGCTCCGGTTTGCTGAACCAAGGACTTAGTAGGCGTTCGACGTCTTTGTTCGACAAAGCCTCGACGTTTTCTATCCCCGGCATGGCGCGCAAAAGGGAGGTTACTTGCTTGACGCGTTCGGCTTGCGACATCGTGGCCTCGTCGCCGACGGCGGGAATCTCGATTGTCAGGCGATCTTCAGCCGTTTGCCCCCATAAATAGCTGGCTGTCAGCAAGATCGCCTCGGCGGCTGTCGCAAAAGTGGCGATGAAAACCATAATTCCGACGATAGCGGCAAAAGACCCACCTAAATGCTGGTGGCGGAAGGCGGGCGTAAATAGATGACGAGGTAAGGACATGCAAAGAGCATAAAGGTTAGAGAAAACGGTTGCCGAATATCAGAAACAAGAAAGGGAAAACAGCAGCTAGCTTTCCACCTTCTGCAACTTGCCTTTGGCGAGCCGCAACGCGGGTTTGTGAAATTTATCGACCACATGGCGCTGATGGGTTGCGAGAATAACCGCAGTTCCAAGTTTGTTCAATTCAACAAAAAGGTGAAACAATTTCAAAGCCGTATGTTCATCGACATTTCCCGTCGGCTCATCGGCCAAAATCAGTCTGGGTCTTGTCACGACGGCGCGGGCAATAGCGACCCGTTGCTGTTCTCCGCCGGACAGTTCTTCGGGTTTGGCGTCCATGCGATCGCCGATGCCCACCCATTCCAAAAGCTCTTTGGTGTGACGTTCAATGTAATCGTCCCCGGCGTCCGTCAGGCGTAACGGCAGGGCTGCGTTCTCCCAAGCCGTCAGATGCGGAATGAGTCGAAAATCCTGGAAAACGATTCCAATTTTACGGCGCAGCTCAGCCTGCTTTTCATGCCCATTGTTCGTTAAAGGCTCGCCGAACAGGGCAACCCTGCCTTTGGTCGGCCTTTCCGCCTGATAAATCAGTCGTAAAAGAGACGACTTACCGGCGCCGGATGTGCCAGTCAGGAAGTAAAACCCGCCTTCATCAAGCGAAAAAGTAATATCGTCCAAAATGTTATGTTTTGGCGGGTAAGTGAGGCTGACGTTTTCAAACGAGAGAAGCATGAAATCCCAAGGCTGAAGTTAGAACCAGAAGCGTTAGCATAAATCCCGATTCTTCCAAACAAAGGCTTTTTCGGGGAATACTTCTTTTAAAATTAGCCGTTTGGATAATAAAATGATAGTTTCCTAGTCGAGGTTTTTTGTTGTTTTTAATGCGATGATTCTCGAATGTCCCCTTTGCAGCACCCGCTATCTGGTGCACATCGGCCTTTTCGCTCAGGGCGGTCGGCGTGTGCGTTGCGCGAACTGTAAGCATGAATGGCAGTTTAAGCTTCCGACCTCGGTCGATGTGGTTCTTTCGTCTCCCGAGTTTCCCGAGGTTTCTTCAACCCTGACGCCGCCGTCCACGCCTTCTTCTCCGCCTTTATCTTCGCGTCCGCCGCCATTGAGCAGGCCGCCGGATGCACCCTATAAACCAACGCCAAATTTGCCCGCTGTCATTAAAAAGAAACTGTCTCCGGAATGGCTGTTGTTTTTTTCCGTTCTCACGTTTTTGGCGGCGGTTTTTATTTTGGCGTCGGTTTTGGGACGTTCGTTTATCGTCAAGGCCGTGCCTTCGCTCAGGGGTTCTTATAACGCGGTAGGATTAAAAGTTCTTCCCGAGTGGGACGGACTTATTTTCGACGAGGTTAAATCGGAACTGAAATACGACAGCGGAACGATGAAACTTTATGTCGACGGTTCCGTGCGTAATGCGACTGACAAGAAAAAAAGAGTGCCGGATATCAAGGCACGGGCGCTGGGCGCCGATAAGAAGGTTATTCAAAGCTGGTGGATTGACGCTCCAGCCGCTACAATCGACGCGTGGGGGAGAGTCCCCTTCCATACGGAAGTCGCCACACCGATGGAACGAACGATCGAGGATGTTTATTTGGAATTTACCTCCCGGAAAGACGATGGAAATGCCGATTAACAAAGCGTCACCGGCTGCAAACGCCGCAAAGGTTCTTGTTGCCGAGGACAACCCTGCCGTGCGCGAATTTATCGTCCGCTCGCTGTCTTCGGCCGGTTATGCCGTTACGGCGGCCATCGACGGGCAGCAAGCGCTCGATATTCTTGCGCGCGAAAAGTTTAACGTTCTTATAAGCGACATCGTCATGCCTAACGTCGACGGCGTTGCTCTGGCGATGAAGGCCGTGAAGCAGTTTCCGGACATTAAGATCGTAATGATTTCCGGCTATGCTCAGGAACGCCTTAGAGCCCACAACTTGGATACTTTGGTACATAAAATTATTGCCAAGCCGTTTTCGCTTGAAGAAATTTGCGATGCCGTTAAGAACGCCTTATCTTCACAAGTATCGGTTTCTTAGATAGGAAGAAGAAAATGAAACAACGTGTTCGTAAAGCCGTTTTTCCCGTCGCCGGTTTGGGCACGCGCTTTTTGCCCGCAACCAAAGCGATGCCCAAAGAAATGCTGACCTTGGTTGACAGGCCCCTCATTCAACATGCCGTTGACGAGGCGCGCGCGGCCGGAATCGAACAATTCATCTTCGTGACAAGCCGCGGCAAAGGCGCGCTTGAAGACCATTTTGACGGCAACAACGATTTGAAAAGGACGCTTGAGGCTCGCAACAAGAAACGCGAGCTTGAACTTTTGAAGGCGACGGAAATCGACTCCGGCCAACTGCTCTTTACCCGACAACGCGAACCGCTTGGCCTCGGTCACGCCGTCTGGTGCGCGCGGCATCTGGTCGGCAACGAGCCGTTTGCCGTTTTGCTTGCCGACGACGTCGTTCTGGCTTCGACGCCCTGCCTTAAGCAAATGATTGAAGCGTATGAAGAATTTGGCGGCAATATGGTTGCGGTGGTCGATGTGCCGCGCGATCAGACAAACCGCTATGGCATCCTCGACGTCTCTTCCGATGACGGACGACTTGCGAAAATTAAGGGGTTGGTTGAAAAACCGGAGCCTTCAAAAGCCCCCTCGACACTGTCCATCATTGGGCGCTATATCCTGCAGCCGGAAATCTTCCAAGAGCTGGAAGCCAAACGAGTTGGGGCAGGCGGAGAAATCCAGTTGACCGATGGCATGGCAAGCTTGCTCGGCAAGCAACCCTTCCATGGTTTGAGGTATAAGGGCACACGTTACGACTGCGGCGATAAAGTCGGTTTTATCGCGGCGAACGTTGCCTTTGCGCTCGCCCACGAAGAAATGGGCGATGCGGTTCGAAAAGAGTTAACAAAGGTTATGGGAGCATAAAGGGGGCGAATTGATATGGCACTCATCGAAGGCTTTCATGTTCAAAATTTTAAAGCGTTAAAAGATTTAACACTTGGAAAAATTTCAAGCACTCAAACGGTTGAGCCACTTACACCACTTACGGTCGTGATTGGGAAAAACGGTGCAGGAAAAAGTACGCTTTTCGATGCGCTTGGATTCGTCGCGGATTGCTTAGTGTACGATGTGGAAACAGCATGCGACATGAAACAAAGGGGAGGGTTTGATAGATTGCGCTCTCTTGGAAGTAATGAGGCAATTCGTTTTGAAGTTTATTATCGAGAATCAGATGTTGAGCGACCAATAAGTTATGAGCTTGCAATTGACAAAGATGAAACAGGTCGTCCCTATGTTTTGGAGGAAAAACTTACGCAGCGCCGTAAAGGAGAAACGCGTGGACGCCCATTCCCATTTTTGAGGCTCAATAAAGGCAGAGGTTTTGTATGGGCGGGGTTGGATGCTTTGGAGAAGAAGGGGAGGGAGGATCCTGCAAAAAAGCCAGTAGAATTAACAGATTCTCGGCAGCTAGGTATTGCAACACTTGGTACACTTAAAGAACATCCAAGAATTAAAAGGTTCCGCGATTTTCTTAAGGGATGGTATTTGTCTTATTTTACACCGGATTCTGCTCGTAGCCTTCCAAGCGCTGGACCACAAAAGCACTTAAATATTCACGGCGACAATATTGGAAATGTTGTTCAATATCTTGAGCGTGAACATAAAGACCGTTTTAAAATTATTCTTGATCGAATTGCAAAAAAAATTCCAGGAATAACGAAAATTGAAACTAATATAACCGAAGACAAGCGCGTCCTTTTGCGGTTCAACGACGGGGCGTTTGCTGATCCATTTTACGCCCAACAGATGTCTGATGGAACACTTAAGGTTTTTGCCTACTTGTTGCTTTTAGAAGATCCTGACCCGCCTCCCTTCCTTTGCATCGAGGAGCCAGAAAATGGTTTGTATCACAAGCTTCTTGAATCTTTGGCAACAGAATTCCGTTCTCATGCAACTGGCAAAAAGAACGCTCCGCAAATTTTTGTAACAACACACCAGCCATATTTTGTTGATGCTTTATCCCCTGAGGAAGTATGGGTGCTAGAAAAAGGAAAAGATGGTTTTTCAAATATAAGGCGTGTGGCAGATGATGAGATAGTTAAAAATATGGTAGATGAAGGTTTGCCCCTCGGGGGGCTTTGGTACAGCGACTATCTTGATGTGAGGTAAAGATGCACATTGAGATACTAGTCGAAGACTCTTCAGGACAAACATTGCTTGATATTTTGGTGCCAAAGATCCTTGGTGCTCTTGGGTCGCCCCATACTTGGAGATTTCATAAATATAAAGGTATCGGGCGCATTCCGGCCAATTTAAACAAAACAAAAGATCCTCGAAAACGAATATTGCTTGAACAACTTCCGAGAGTGTTGCGTGGATACAGTAAAACGCCAGGGATAGATGCGGTTTTGGTGGTTGTAGATAATGACGATCGCAACTGCGTTGATTTTTTGAAAGAACTTAAAGCTGTTGCGTCTAGTTGCGGAAGGCCTGATACACTCTTTCGCCTAGCCATTGAGGAAATGGAGGCTTGGTATTTTGGGGACTATGCAGCTTTAAAGGCAGCATATCCTCGTGCGAAACAGAGGGAAATCGATAAATATACTCAGGACAGTGCATGTGGAACTTGGGAGTTGCTTGCGGATGCAGTACATGAAGGAGGGGCTGCCGCACTTAAAAAGGCCGGTTGGCCTTTGCCAGGACAAGTTAAGCATGAGTGGGCAAGACAAATTGCTCCTTATATGAAGATCAAAAATAATGTTTCACCTAGTTTTAATAAATTCTGTAACGGCTTGTCGCGGATTGCAAATATAACTAATTCTCCTGAAGATAATGTCAATTCTTGCGGAAGATAAACAGAAGCTGCTATGTCTCTTTTTGTAACCCCTAACTATGGATTTCAACCATGAAGATTGTTGTTCTTGGCGCCGGCTATGTCGGCCTCGTTTCAGCCACTTGCTTTGCCGAATTCGGCATTCACGTCACGTGCGTGGACCAGAGCGAAGAGAAAATCGCGGCTCTGCTGCGCGGTCAAATTCCGATTTTTGAGCCCGGACTCGACGATCTGGTCGCCCGTAACGTCAAGAACGGAAATCTGACTTTTGCGACGTCCATGGTTCCCGCCATTAAGGACGCCGACGCCGTTTTCATCGCCGTCGGCACGCCGACGCGCCACGGCGACGGGCACGCGGATTTGTCTTTCGTTTTTGCCGCCGCCAAGGAAATCGCGCAAAACCTTACTCACTATACCGTCATCGTCACGAAATCGACGGTTCCCGTGGGCACGGGCCGCGAGATCGAAAAGCTGGTGCGCGCCACGAACCCTGGGGCAGAGTTCGACGTCGCGTCGAACCCCGAGTTTCTGCGCGAGGGCGCGGCGATCAACGACTTTATGCGTCCCGATCGCGTCGTCATCGGATGCGAAAGCGACCGCGCCGCCGAGGTGATGAAGGCTTTGTATCGCCCCTTGTATCTGATCGAAACGCCAATCGTCATTGCGGGGCTTGAAACGGCTGAATTGACCAAATACGCCGCCAACGCTTTCCTTGCGACAAAAATAACGTTCATCAACGAAATTGCCGATCTATGCGAAAAAGTCGGCGCGGATGTTCAGGTTGTCGCCAAGGGCATGGGGCTTGACGGACGCATCGGACGCAAGTTCCTCCATGCGGGGCCGGGCTACGGCGGCTCGTGCTTCCCTAAAGACACCTTGGCTCTTGCTAAGACGGCAGCGGATAAGGGAGCGCCGATGCGCCTCGTCGAGGTGACCATCGACATCAACGATAAACGCAAAAAAGACATGACCAGGCGTATCATCGCCGCATGCGGAGGCAGCGTGAAGGGCAAGACCATCGCCATTTTGGGCGTGACCTTCAAGCCCAACACGGACGATATGCGCGATAGCGTCAGTCTCGACGTCATTCCGGCTTTGCAGGAGGCAGGAGCCGCCATAAGCGCCTTCGATCCCGAAGGCGTGAAGGAAGCGTCAAAACTTCTGAAGAATGTCTTGTGGTGCAAGAACCCCTATGAGACGATGCAGGGCGCGGATGCCGTCGCGATTTTGACTGAATGGAACGAATTCCGTTCGCTCGACCTTGCGATGGTGAAGGCGCTTCTAAAGACGCCCATTATGATCGATTTGCGCAATATCTATAAGCCCAATGAAGTGCGCGCGGCGGGGTTTTCTTATACGTCGATTGGGCGTCGCTAAGAGCTGCAGTATCAGAAGTGCTTCAGGCTGGCGCGCCAGTAATCCCACGCTGTGACGACCGTAAAGCCGCCCGCGATCCAGAGGCCTAAATCGCCAATGGCCGTCGCGGGAATAAGCGACGGCGCGTATTTGTCGCCGATCATCAAAAAGCCTAAAGCGATCATTTGAATGGTTGTTTTCCATTTGGCTAAACGGCTGACGGGGACGCTGACCTGCAATCCCGCCAAAAATTCGCGCAGACCGGAAACCGCAACTTCGCGCATCAAAATAATAATGGCGGGAAATATGGTCAGTCCGGTGATTTGCTGGTTGGAAACAAGAACCAAGATAACGGCAGAGACGAGCAACTTGTCGGCGATGGGATCCAGAAATTGTCCGATTTTTGTGACTTCGTTGTCGCGTCGCGCCAGATAGCCATCAAGCCAATCTGTCGCTCCCGCCAGCGAAAACAAAATAAGCGCGAGCCATGCTGCCCACCCGTGTGGAACAAACAAAAGCAGAAGAATGATCGGAATGACGATAATTCTTGAGAGAGTCAGCTTGTTGGGCAAAGATTTAAACATGGGAAGTCGCTTGTTAAGTGTTCTTGGTAGCATAAGAGAGCTGAGGTTCACAATTGCATCGTGCGCATATTTTTTATTTTTTTTCAAAAACAAAACCGGAAAGGCATACGCTTAGGCATCTTCAAATATCCGGATTTTCAGACATAATTTCCGCTTGACTCTCTTATCCGGAAGTCGCAGCAGAACGGTATCTTGTTCACACCTTCCTTTGCTGCGCCGTTTTTTTACCATATTGGAGCCTGAAAATACTGGTGTTCCCATTTTTGACACAAATATATTTATAAAAATCAATGGGTTGACAATGTGTGCCCTTTTTTTGGGCAATCGCGCGAAAAATGCGTTTTTATAGGCAAAAAAGCAGTGCACAAAGGAATTATGAACAACCTTATCCACAGAAAAAGGGGATAAAAATTTGGATACGCCATGGGACATTTAATCAACTCATCAACGACAAGATTTGACGCAGGCGCCACGTTGCTGCGCTCGAAAATAAAGGCGTTGCCGTCAGAGCCCGGCGTTTACCGAATGCTTGATGCAAAAGGAGCGCCGCTTTACGTCGGCAAGGCCAAGAACCTGAAGAAGCGCGTGGCCTCATACACACAACGCGCGGGATTGCCCGTGCGTTTGCAGCGCATGGTTTCGCTTGTTCAGGGTTTTGAAGTTACTGTCACGCGGACCGAGGCTGAGGCATTGCTTTTGGAGGCGAGTTTCATCCAGCGTTTTCTGCCGCCGTTCAATATTCTTTTGCGCGACGACAAAAGTTATCCTTATATTCTCATTACGAAGGAACAAGACTTCCCGCAAATGGTGAAGCATCGCGGCGCGCAGACCCTTAAAGGTTGGTATTTTGGCCCCTTTGCCTCGGGCGCGGCCGTGACGGATACCCTGACGCATTTGCAGCGCGCTTTTATGATCAGAAACTGCAGCGATAACGTCTTTTCCAACCGTTCACGCCCGTGTTTGCAATATCACATCAAACGCTGTACGGCGCCGTGCGTGGGGCTTGTTGGCAAGTCAGCTTATGCCGAGCAAACGGCGGATGCGGTCGCCTTCCTAAAAGGTAAAAACAGGGATATTCAGAAAAAGCTCGCGGCACAGATGCAGAAATTTAGTGACGCCAAAGATTTCGAGGGTGCCGCCATACTTCGCGATCGCATAAAAATTCTGACAAGCATTCAGTCTCGACAGGACATCCACGTGCAAGGTCTCGGCGACGCCGATGTCATGGCGATGCATCAAGGCGGAGGCAAGACTGTGGTTCAGGTTTTCTTTTTCCGCGAAGGCCGCAATTGCGGCGCGCGCCTGTTTTACCCCGTTCACGGCAAAGACCGATCGAGGGAAGAAATATTATCCGCTTTTATCGCTCAGTTTTACACCGATAAGCCCGCGCCGCCTTTGATTTTGGTCGATAGAGCGCCGGAAAAGAGCGCGTTATTGGCAGCAGCTTTGTCTACGCGAATGGGACATAGGGTTCGTATTCTCGTGCCGAAGGCGGGCGATAAAAAACGCCTTGTCCTGAGCGCGCGGAAAAACGCCGAAGAGTCCCTTGCCCGCACATTGGCGGAAAGCAAGGAGCAAACGCGGCTTCTGGCGCGCGTAGCGGAAATTTTCGGCTTGAAGGAGCCGCCGAAGCGCATCGAGGTTTACGACAACTCGCATACGTCGGGTACTTATGCCGTCGGCGCAATGATTGCGGCGGGCGAAGAGGGATTTTTGAAAAAAACGTACCGCAAATTTAATATTCGGGAGGCGGAAACAAACGACGACTTCGGCATGATGCGCGAGGTTCTCATGCGCCGGTTTAAAAGATTGGCGGAGGAAGACCCTGCAAAGGCCTCCGGCTTATGGCCGGATTTGCTGCTTATCGACGGCGGCGCGGGACAGGTGAACAAGGTTGTAAGTGTCCTTGAAGAATTGGGCATCGAGGACGTTGCCGTTGTCGGCATCGCCAAAGGTCCTGACCGCAACGCCGGGCGCGAGCGTTTCTTTATGCCGGAACGCGAGCCCATCAGCTTGCCGCTCAATGATGCCGCATTATATTACCTTCAGCGCCTGCGCGACGAAGCGCATCGTTTTGCCATCGGCACGCACCGCGCGCGGCGCACGAAGGCCATAGGACAATCGCGGCTTGATGAAATTCCGGGCATCGGTGCCAAACGCAAAAAAGCGCTGTTAAACCATCTGGGTTCCGCCAAAGCCGTCGAGGAGGCCGACGTTGAGGACCTGATGCGCGCCGAAGGCGTCTCCCGCGCGACAGCGCAGAAGATTTGGAATTTTTTCAGGAAATAGAACAAGATACCCATTTGTATTCACTTGTATTATATAGTAAATTTCTCACTCGCCCTCTAGCCCCATAAGCCCATGTACTCCCTTACGCTCAGCGATCAGATTTTTACCGTTGTCGGCCTCGTCGAGGCCATTGCCCTACTTCCGATTTTGCTCGAATTCCTGATTGAACGGCGCAAGCGCAGGCATGCCGTCGATTTGAGCCTTGAGATATTAGATGTCGCGGAAATGGAAGTGCATTTGGCGGGCGTCGGCGATCTTGTGACCGACATCAGCGATCTTATCGATCGCGCACGGCATCCCGAAGCTTACGCCGAACTTCGGCTCGGGAACGAAATTCTTATCGCGGGGCCGCCGTTGTCGGGCAAAAAGGCCTTGGCCAAGCGAATTGCCATCGAAGCGTCATTCGATCGCATCATCATCGTCCACAATCCGCGCAACGTCGACGCTTTGGCCCGCGCCAAGCATTTGGCGACTCATAATAAGCGCAAAAAGACCATGTTGTTGCTGCCGCGCCTCGATTTGATCAACGAGCGCGAAGACGAAGAATTGCTAACGGAACTTGACGGTGTGATTGAGGCAACGTCGGAATTAAGCAACACGCTTGTTGTCGGCACAACGAGTAAATTGATTGTTGGCAGCGAAGTCGATAATCTGTTTGGCGTGACGTTGGCGTTGCCCGGCGCGCCCATTGTGCAGGAACCTGTTCAGCCCTTGCGATCCGACGTGCATCGCATGCTTGGAGATGTGGCGGAGTTCTATCTCGACCGGACGATGAGGGAGGGGTATCAGTTGAAAGACATTTCGCGCGACGGCGTTATCGCTCGCATTCTGATTAACGCCACTAACCCGGCGCAGATCGAAGACGTCATTGTTCTGTGCCAAACATCCTCAATTTTCCGCCAACGCAAAGGCGAAAAAGGAACGGAACGCGTTATAACGCCGGATATGTTGGAACTGGCGATGCGGCGGGTAATAATGAGTAGTTAGGCCGCTTTTATTTTCCCGCGGTTAGCCATGCAGACCATCGCCTGCTCGGCCATATAGCGTTCTTCGTTGGCCGGAATGATGACCACGCGCGGAATTTTCATAAACGTAAGGTTATTCAATATCGCTTCGCGCACGGGCGTTGCGTTTTCGCCGATACCTCCGGTGAAAACAATCCCGTCGATGCCGCCCATCGAAGCCGCCATGGCTGCAATATATTTGGCAATCCACATCGCAAAGTAATCAAGCGCAAACTTGGCGCGCGGCTCTTTGCTGTCGAGGAGAGCTTTAACGTCGTTGCTGATGCCCGAAAGCCCCTTCAAGCCCGATTCCTTGTAATACAGGTTTTCGACTTGTTCCATGCTCATCTTATATTCGCGCATAAGATAAAAGGTCACGCCCGGGTCGATGGCGCCACAACGAGTCCCCATCGGCAGGCCGTCGATGACCGACATGCCCATCGTGGTATCGATGCTTTTGCCGTTCTTGATGGCGCACAGGCTTGATCCGTTGCCCAAATGCGCGACGACGACGCGTCCTTTGGCCAGATCGGGATATTCTTTTTTCATGACTTGCGCCGCCCACGCATAGGACAGTCCGTGGAAGCCATAGCGGTGCACGCCTTGATCGTAGAACTTTTTGGGAATGGCAAAGCTTCTAAGCTTTTCTTCCTGAGTGGCGTGGAACGCCGTATCGAAGCACGCGATTTGCGGCACGAACGGCAAGGCCATTGCGACGACGCCGACAGCCGAAAGATGATGTGGCTGATGTAAAAGCGCCAAAGGAATGAGTTTTTTTAGTTTGTGAAAAACCTTCGACGTGATGAACATCGGCTCGTAAAATTCGTCTCCTCCGTGCACAAAGCGATGCGCAACGGCATAGACTTTCCATCCGGTATTAAGCGTTTCGACCCATTCGGTAATTTTTTGCACCGAGTGCCGTTGCGTTGCCTCCATGGGAAGATCAACTTTGATTGAATTGCCTGTTTCATCGTGCGTGGCTTTCAGAATGGGAGCCGTACCGATGCCCGTCACGCTTCCGGTTGCAAGGCGAGGTAGATCCGGGGTGCACCCGAAAATCTGAAACTTGACGCTTGACGAACCCGCATTCAGAACGAGGAGAACATCTGTCATTTTATGCGACCTTCCCGCATGGCTTGCGCGACGAGGACGGCCAGAGCGCAGGACAAAAGCCGCGTGCGCAAATTGTCCGCGCGGCTTGTCAGAATAACCGGCACGCGGGCGCCCATAACGATGCCTGCGGCGTCGGCCTTGTTGATAAATGTCAGCTGTTTGGCGAGAATGTTACCCGCTTCGATATCCGGCGTCAGCAAAATGTCAGGGTCGCCGGCGACGGACGACGTAATGCCTTTTTCTTCCGCCGCTTCCTTACTGATGGCGTTGTCGAAAGCCAAGGGGCCGTCGATAATGCATCCTGCAATCTGTTTGCGTTCGGCCATTTTGCACAACGCCGCCGCGTCCAGGGTTGCTTGCATTTTCGCGTTGATGACTTCGACCGCCGCGAGCACCGCTATCTTCGGAAGACGATCTTCGGTGCTTAAGGCGCGCCATACGTTGGCGGCATTGCGGCAGATATCGGCCTTCGTTCCCAGATCGGGCGCGATATTCACGACGGCGTCGGTGATGATCAGCCATTTATGATAGCCCGCCGTATCCATGACATAGGAATGCGACAAGCGACGGCCTGTGCGTAAGCCCGAATTGGGCGAGACGATGGGGAAAAGGAGTTCGTCGGTGTGTAACGAGCCTTTCATGATGGCATCGACCTTGCCTGCCGAGGCCAATTCGGCGGCTTTGTCGGCGGAAGCATGGCTGAATTTTGTATCGACGAGTTCCCATTTGGAAATATCGATCTTGCTTTCGGCGGCGGCGTCCTTGATGCGCTGCGAAGGGCCACAAAGAACCGGCTCAATCAGGTTTTCCTGAACGGCGTTATAGACGGCCTTTAGCGCCATGGCATCGACCGGATGCACGATGGCCGTTCTAACGGGCGGAAGCGCGGCGCAGGCCTTCATGACCCCGTGATAACGATCGTGGGTGCGAACCTGAATTTCCGGGGGTTCATTCGTTGGGAAGGCTGGGGAATTCTCGGTCATGGCGTTCATCTCTGTTGATTAAATAGGAAGGAACGCCTTCACTACCATATATTGGTTAATAGTCTCTGAAGCGAACCCCTTCCGTGGGGGTAGGGCACAGGCTCTAACCAATCAGAATCAAAAGAAAATTCGAGAATTTGGAAAAGACAAAATCCGCGCATAAAAGGGTGTGTCCTTTGGGGGACATGTTTTCCTTTTGCGGAATTTATAGACCCTAGTTCACTCTTTCCTTGATCAGCGTTTCCACGATCGAGGGATCGGCAAGCGTCGAGATGTCGCCCAGTTGATCGGCTTCGCCCGCGACGATCTTGCGCAAGACGCGGCGCATGATCTTACCCGATCTTGTTTTGGGCAAGGCCGGCGTCCACTGGATATAATCCGGCGTGCAGATGGGGCTAATTTCCTTGCGGATGTGCGCCCTCAGCGCATTGTGAAGGTCGTCGTTTCCGTGGAAGCCATGTTTAAGCGTGACGAAAACATAAATCGCTTGCCCCTTGACGTCGCAATGGCATCCGACAACAGCAGCTTCGGCGACGGCATGGTGAGAAACGCAAGCGCTTTCAATTTCCTCGGTGCTCAGGCGGTGTCCTGCAACATTGATGACGTCGTCCACGCGGCCCGAGATCCAGTAATAACCGTCGGCATCGCGGCGGCATCCGTCGCCGGTGAAATAGAGGCCTTTATAGAGGCTGAAATAGGTTTGGATGAAACGTTCGTGATCGCCCCACAATGTACGCATCATGCCGGGCCAGCTTCCGTCAATGCAAAGGATGCCTTCGCATTCCCCTTCCAGAACTTTGCCGTCGGTAGTGACAACGACAGGATTGACGCCGAAGAAAGGCCGCGTCGCGGAGCCGGGTTTAAGAGGCGTTGCACCGATCAGGGGGGCAATCATATGTCCGCCTGTTTCCGTTTGCCACCAGGTGTCAACGATGGGACACCGCGCTTCGCCCACCGTATGGTAATACCACAACCAGGCTTGAGGATTGATCGGCTCGCCGACCGTGGCCAAAAGGCGCAGAGATTTGCGTTCCGTTTGCTTGACCCATTCGTCGCCTTCGCGCATCAATGCGCGGATGGCGGTAGGCGCCGTGTAGAAAATATTGACATCGTGCTTGTCGGCAATTTGCCAAAAACGCGAAGCGTCGGGATAGCTCGGCACGCCTTCGAACATCAGCGTCGTCGCGCCGTTGCACAGAGGGCCATAGACAACGTAAGAATGTCCCGTGACCCAGCCGATATCGGCTGTGCACCAGTAAACATCGCCGTCATGGTAATCAAGCACCCACTTATGCGTGATCGCGGCATAAAGAAGATATCCGCCCGTCGTGTGGACGACGCCCTTGGGTTTTCCCGTCGAGCCGGAGGTGTAGAGAATGAAGAGGGGGTCTTCGGCGTTCATTTCTGTTGGCGGGCATTGCGTCCCGACGTTCTTGAGTTCGTCGTGGAGCCAAAGGTCGCGGCCATTCTGCCAGGCCACGTCGTTGCCGGTATGTTTGACAACAATGACCGTCTTGACGTCGGGGCACGAAGCCAAGGCTTCATCCATGTTCGACTTAAGGGGAACCGAACGTCCCGCTCTTAAGGATTCATCCGCCGTGATGACTACCTTCGCGCCGGAGTCGAGAATACGATCGCGCAGACTGTGCGGCGAGAAACCCGCAAAGACAATCGAGTGAACAGCGCCAATGCGCGCGCAGGCCAACATAGCCACCGCAGCTTCGGGAATCATTTGCAGGTAAATAACGACGCGATCGCCTTTTTTGACGCCATGGCGCTTTAAAACATTGGCGAAAGAGCACACCTTCTTGTGCAATTCTCTATAAGTGATTTTAACAGACGGATCGTTCGGATCGTCCGGCTCCCAGATAATCGCGACCTGATTGGCGCGTGTTGCGAGATGGCGATCGACACAGTTGGCGGAAACGTTCAACGTGCCGTCTTCAAACCACTTGATGTCCACTTTGCCCGTGAAATCGCCGCTTTTCACTTTCGTATACGGCTTAATCCAATCGAGCATCTTTCCCTGTTCGCCCCAGAACGCTGCAGGATCGTTGATCGATTGCGCGTACAAGGCGTCGTATTTTTGTGAATCTATCCAAGCCGACGACGAAAGCGCGGAAAAGACGGGAGTCGTGTCCATAGAAGCACCACTTTTTTATTGATCCAGATTTTTTTATTGTTGATTGGTGAGGTATATCATATCCGCCGCTGTTTATCTTGAAAATTCAATGCCGCAGCGCAGTATGAAAGTTGCAGTGCAGCATTTTTTTCTCAAAATAGAGTAGGCGCGAAATAGTGAAATGACTATCTGTTGGGTTTTTTGAAAAAATGTTCGATCAAAGATTTTGTCGCTAACCCGCGATGACTTATCCTATTTTTTTCTTTTTCGTCCATAACCGCAAACGTAATGTCATAGCCGTTTGGAATAAAAATCGGATCGTATCCATGTCCGCGCGTACCTCTCATTGTATGTGCAATTGTGCCGTCGATGCGACCCTCGACGGTCTCAATTTTGCCGTTGGGCCAGCACAAAGCCAACACACATGTGAAATAGGCGGAGCGATCTTTTGCTTTATCTAACTCTTTACCGACTCGTTGCATGGCATGGGCAAAGTTGTTTTTTGGCTCCGCCCATCTTGCGGAATGTATGCCCGGTTTTCCTCCAAGCGCGGTTACGCACAGGCCGCTGTCGTCGGCGAGCGCAAGGCAGTTACTCGCCAACGCGGCGGCCTTGGCTTTCAAAACGGCGTTTTCGGCGAATGTCGTTCCCGTTTCTTCGGGTTCGGGAAGTTTTAAATCTCCGGCGGAAACGATTTCCTTCACATAAGGGCGAAGCAAATCAGAAAATTCGCGGAGCTTGCCAGCGTTGTGAGTGGCAATGACAATACGGTTGAAGATTAAGCGTTTCATGCGGTGTGTTTAAAACGTTGAGTTGGCATTTAACTTGCCGATATTATTCGATAAAATCTATATATTTCTTCTGTAGATTACCATTAAACAAAAGCACATTTGAGATGTTATCCAATAGAGAATATATCTTTCATGTTTGAAGGGTACTAAATGAACAATAATAGCTCAAATAATCAAAAACGGAACCTCCAGTGGCTCTATCAAAGTTTATTTGCCTCTTCCTTTTTTGTGATCATTTCTCTGTTGATTAGGTATTTTTGGCATTATTTAAGCAATGAGCCGGCTCCAGAATGGCTTGAGCCTGTATCTATTTTGGCTATGGCCTGTGCGGTGTTAGTGGGCGGGGCACTATTGCGAAATAAATATCATCCGACCACTTTAGCACCCCCAGATAAACTATCTATCTATGTGGCACACCTTGAAGGGGATGATGATACGGGAACGGTCAGGGCTTGCATAATTGAAACAATTATACAGGGGCTTGGGTCGGATATTTTATATGTTTTTCCCGAAGGCAAGCCGCTAAAATTACCCAGAGACGCTGCGTTGGATGATATTGAAGCAGAAAAAATAGCAATAGCTGCACGTAAATTGCTTGTTAAACGCAAAGGAAATCTTTTCGTTTGGGGGCGCGTCCTAACGATTGGACAGAACACGACGATTAAATTACACGTTGTAGATGCAAACGGTGTGTTAACTGGAAATTTGGGAGCTCCTTTTACTGTTAGTTCAAGAAATCTGTTGGGTGCCGAGTTTGTTCCGGAAATAAAAAAATGTCTTGTTGCACTTGTGATGGCGTTGGCGGCGCCGATATACAAAGAAAAACAAGTCGATTTTCGTAATAGGATGGAAGCTGTTGTTCTAGCCCTTAAACCCTTGCGAAAAAACTTGGAATCTATTTTTATAGACGAGGAACGAGGGCAGGTTTTATTTGTCTACGCCATGCTCCAATATACACTTGGCGAAAACAATCCTGATTCAACAAGACTAGAAGAAGCAGAAAAGGCTCTTCGCGATACGCTGAAAGAATGGACGCGTGATCGCGTACCTCTTTTATGGGCAATGACGCAGAATTATCTCGGTATTGTGCTGTTTAAGCTTGGAGAGCGTGGGAGAAAGGCAGGCAACTTTTTAAAGGCATTATACGCATATCATCAAGCATTGGAAGTTTGGACGTTTTTGAGTGATCCGATCAATAATGCATGGGTTTGGAACAACATTGGCAATACACATTCAGCTCTTGGCGATCGAACAAATAATCTTGATTGCTTAGAAAAAGCGGGAAACGCTTATCGCGAAGCCTTAAAAGGACGCAGTCGGAAGCTTGTGCCGTTTGACTGGGCGGCGACGCATAGCAGTCTTGGTGGTGTGCTATGTAAACTTGGTGAACGTGAGGTAGGGATTGATAAACTAAGAGATGCAGTAGATGCAAACCGCATGGCGCTGCGAGAAATAACCCGTAAACGTTTACCGCTTGAGTGGGCTCGAATTCAGAATAATCTTGGCCATACATTATGGCATCTCGGTTCGAGGGTATCTTCCGCCAGAATTATTAAGGAGGCTGTGACTGCGTTTCATAATGCATTGAAGGTGCGCACACAAAATCAAGTTCCTCTTGATTGGGCGGTAACACAGAGTAATCTTGGGAATGCGCTTGTTTCGCTGGCTTGTTTTAATAAGGGTACGAGGATAATTGATCGGGCGGAGAAAGCTTGTCGAGAAGCACTTAAAGTTTTCACGCAAGTGAGCGAACCTTTTTTATGGGCGACGGCTCAAAGTAATCTTGGTAACGCTCTTAGCCTGCTTGGCGAACGCAAAAAGGACGTAAGCAAATTATATGATGCGAGGAATGCGTATCACGAGGCGCTGAAAGTGCGCACACAGCGGAACTACCCTGTCCAATGGGCAACAACGCAAAATGGTTTAGGCATAGCTTTATTTTTTCTTGGTAATCTTAAAGGGGATCTGAATAAAGCTAGAGAAGCAGATAATGCTTTTCGTAATGCGCTAAAAGAACGTCCTTTTAATTTGATGCCAATTCCTTGGGCAAGAACTCAATATCATCTCGGCAAAACCCAATTATTGCTAGGAGTGCTCGAAAGTTCTCAGAAAAAGATTAAAGATGCGGTTGAAATATTTCGTTTGGTCCTAACTTCTTTGACACAGGAACAAATACCTGCTGAATGGAATTATATACAAAAAGATCTCAATACGGCACTATCAATGCTTCGCGATAGTAAATTTGAAACGAACAAAAATTAAATCATTTAATTACGCCAATCCCTTTTTCCCCATGTCGAGGAATTTTTTGCGGCGCTCGGAAACGAGCGCTTTTTTGTCGAGGCCGGAAAGCTCCATAAGCGCTTTTTCAATCGCGTCGCCGACGCTTTCGATCGTCTGTTTGGCATTGCGATGCGCGCCGCCGATGGGTTCGGGAATAATGCTGTCGATAATGCCGAGTTCCAGCAAATCCTGCGCGGTGAGATGCAGGGCGGCAGCCGCTTCGGCCGTGTTCGTCGAGCTGCGCCACAAAATCGACGCGCAGCCCTCCGGAGAAATGACGGAATAAATCGAGTGTTCAAGCATAAGGACGGTATTGGCGGACGCAAGGGCAATGGCGCCGCCTGAGCCGCCTTCGCCGATGATACACGACACAAGCGGAACTCCGACTCCAAGACACGTCTCAATTGATCGCGCAATCGCTTCGGCTTGGCCTCGTGCTTCGGCATCAATGCCCGGAAAGGCTCCGGACGTGTCGACCAGCGTGAGGATCGGCAAACCGAAATGGTCGGCTAACTTCATCAGGCGCTGAGCCTTGCGGTAGCCTTCGGGCTTCGCCATGCCGAAATTATGCTTGATGCGGCTTTCGGTATCGAAGCCGCGTTCCTGTCCGATCACGACGCAGGATTGGCCGCGAAAACGTCCCAAGCCTCCGACAATCGCCAGATCCTCGCCGAAGGCGCGGTCGCCGGCCAAAGGCGTGAAGTCTTCGATCAGGTCGCGGATGTAATCGAGGCAACGCGGGCGGTTGACATGACGCGCAACCTGCACTTTTTGGGCGGGCGTCAGTTTGCCGTAAATAACGTGCAATTGCTTGTCGACCTTATCCTGAAGCTTGCCGATTTCGACGCCGATGTTCACATGGCCGCCGTCGGACAAGTGCCGCAGCTCTTCGATCTTGGCTTCAAGCTCGGTAACGGATTTTTCAAAGTCTAAAACTTGCATCGGTTTCTATGCCGGTTAATTCAGGCGTTCTGCCTACCACGAAGGGGGGCAGGGAGGCAAATCGGGACGAAAAAGTCCCTTATTGATGAAGGACAAGGTACCCCGTGCCAATCGTTGTGAAGCAATTTTTCATCGTTCGCCATGAAAAATCTACAGGCTTCAACGTATGTTCGACGTCGCGTCTTGGAAAGCCGATTTCTGCGAAGTCTTCTCTTGTGTCGGTGAGCTGAACGACACCCCAATAGATCTCCGCCGATGAACAGCCCGGCCTTGCGCCAAAGAGTTTGACGATGACATCCGAGCCTTCTTCCATGTGACTGTTGATCTTGGTAAGGAAGGTGTTGGGTTTGGGCGTCTCGACGCTAATAACCGTGATGGCTTCGCCACATTCCTTGAAAAGCGGGTTAAGACTTTTTGCCAGATCCATGACGGAAATAGTTTTGTCATAAACGGGTCTTTGAACTTTCGGCTTTAAAAGCGATCCGGCTTTTCTATATTCAAGAACCGAATCGACACAGCCGTTGACCGGGCCGACGATTATTTTAGGCCGAGGATATTGGCGGCGTACTCCCATAATAATTATTCCTTCAAAATATTGACGGTGTTGTTAGCCTAAGGCGGCTATTTTTGAAACGACGACGATTCCGGTTCTTGAATCGTGTCTTACGGCCTTTTTAAAATTATATTGAGGAATGTCGTAGTGATCCTCTTGCGTCCCGCAGGAGGCGGAGAGAACGCCCGTCGCGCCGCTGTCGAGGGAATAGGTTTTAACAAGGCCGGTATAGAGAATTCCGTCCATAGAGTATCGGGCGATAATGTCGTTTGTTCTCAAAGATTCCTTAGCCTCTAAAGATTCCATAATCACGTTTGTCATTGATTTTTGTGCCGTGCGCGTATTATCGGCCGGTTCCATGAGAGCCTTGGCTCTGAACGGCAGCTCTTTTAATATGCAAACGACGTTAAAGCTTTCTTCAAAGCTTTTAATCGTCGACGCGTTGGCAAGTTGAAATAACGCTTCGACGGGGATATTGGGATTCTTTGAATTAAGATTGAGCTGTACCCCGTTCTTTTCGGCGAGAGTCGCAACGCTGGCCGCCAGGCTGAAATAAGAATCCTGAAGCATGATGCCGCCGTTAAAGCCGGTAAGCGCCTCGCATAATTTGCGATAGTCGGGCTGCTTGTAAGGCTGTGAAAGAATAGTCTCGCTCATGATAATGCCTGTTAACTATAGGTATAATGGTTCCTCGTTATGGCGCGCATCTTACACCAGGCGGGCAGGGGCTGACCACTCTTCAATTATTTTCAAAAAAATGCCGTTTTACCTTCAGGTTAGGCCATGTTAATTGACTGGTTAACATGACGGAACGCGTAAAAATATCTCTTCCCGAAGGTGCCGACAAAGTGCTTCTGCACAGTTGCTGCGCGCCGTGTTCGGGCGAGGTGATCGAAGCGCTTCACGCCTCGGGCATCAATTTCACCGTTTTTTTCTACAATCCCAACATTTATCCGCGCGAGGAATACGAAAAACGTAAAAGTGAAAACGCACGTTTTGCCGAAAAAATGGGGATTCCTTTTATCGACGCTGACTACGATCCCGACACATGGCTGGCGCGCGTCAAAGGTCTGGAAAATGAGCCGGAGCGCGGTAAACGCTGCACTGAATGCTTTAGTTTAAGGCTTGAACGCTCGGCACTCTTCGCGCATGAGAACGGATTCCCCCTTTTAACATCGTGCTTCGGTATCTCCCGATGGAAGGATATGAATCAAGTCAACGCCTGCGGGGCTCGCGCAACCGCACGTTATAATGGCGTCAAATATTGGGATTATGATTGGCGTAAAGGCGGAGGTTCCGTCCGCATGATGGAAATAACAAAACGCGAAGGGTTTTATCGGCAAAAATATTGTGGGTGTAAATTTTCTTTACGCTGCGGTGCAAGAACAAACCCCGAAAATTGACCATACATACGTAATTTTTCTATATACATCTTGAGGTTGATTTTGTTTTCTTGGATTTATGGTTACCGGGAATTTGTGGCTTAACTGTTTATAAACCATTGATTTTACATATACTTTCACCATATTCGTGTATACTGCGATCTAATACATGGATATGTGCTTGAGGATATTAGCAAAAGCTTTACGTTTGGAATTTATATAAAATACAATTTTAACGGGAGGCTGATCATGTTTAGCGGCGTAATGAGATTTGCCAACGCGCGCATCCTGGTGGTCGATGATAGCGAGTTCGATCGTCGCCTTATCTCGACGGCTTTGAAGAAAGCTGGATTCACCAACATGATGATGGCGGACGACGGCAGCGATGCCGTGCAGAAGACCTTTAACTATCGTCCCGATCTTGTCCTTCTCGATTTACATATGCCCAATCTTGATGGATTCGGTTATTGCGAGTCGGTTAGAGCGTTTTCCTATCATACGAGATAGCCTGAGTTGTTGAGATAAGCGGCGCATTCTGAGGGTGATATAGACCTGATGATGCGAGCGATGGCTTTGT
>JBAZNY010000020.1:0-29534 GCA_041649025.1 Bdellovibrionales bacterium
ATGGATTATGATCTCGGTTATGTCGATCTGGAGGAACGGACACTGCAACCTTTAGTCAACCCCTTCGGCCCTAAAGTGTTACCTATGTCTTAGGTACATTCTGTTACCTATGTGTCCGGAACGTACCGTTGATAAATTGGTCGGGGCAACAGGATTTGAACCTGCGACCCCCAGTCCCCCAGACTGATGCGCTACCAGGCTGCGCTATGCCCCGACCGGTATCCATGTCCCGCGGTCGTTTTGGATGAAAGCGTCAGCTTGCATCCAAAGCGTGAATCGCTGGACCAGACAATTAACGAAGGCCGGAATATAGGGGGGGAGCGACCTAAAGGCAACCCTTACAATAAGGCCTTATTTCCTTAATAATACGCAATAATATGTGAACGAATCGCTGCTCGAAAATATTTGCGCGGAAGTATTGCTTCCGGTCAAGAAATACGGCAACTTCCGCGAGGTTTCACTTTTTTTGTCAGGTATATATTATGCCCGTTTCCGCCGCCGTTTCCCTCGATCCCATAGCCAGCGACATTAATCCTATGCACAAAGAGATGAGCAACGCCATTCGCGCTTTAGCGATGGATGCCGTTGAGAAAGCCAAGTCGGGACATCCGGGCATGCCCATGGGAATCGCCGACATCGTAACCGTTCTTTGGTCCAAATTTTTGCGTGTCGATCCGCAAAACCCGGGATGGCCCGACAGGGATCGTTTCATTTTATCCGCTGGACACGGATCGATGGCACAATACGCCGTCCAATATCTGACGGGTTATAAGAAGATGACGATAGAGGCCATCAAGAATTTCCGCCAGTTGGGCAGCGTCACGCCTGGACATCCGGAACTGGATCGGGAACTCGATATAGAAATGACCACGGGGCCGCTCGGGCAGGGACTCGCTCATTCGGTCGGCTTTGCTCTCGCGGAACGCATGCTCAATACGCGTTTTGGCGACGATCTCGTCAATCATCGGACGTTCGTCATCGCCTCGGACGGGGAGTTTATGGAAGGAATTAGCCACGAAGCCGGGGCGCTGGCGGGGCATTTAAAGCTGGGTCGTTTGGTTGTGTACTATGACGACAACAAAGTCTCGAATGACGGGCCGACGTCGTTGTCTTTTACCGACGATGTATTAGCGCGTTTCCGCGCGTATGGCTGGCACGTTCAGGCCATCGATGGACATGATCCTGCCGCCATCGAAGAGGCGACCAAGGAAGCGATTGCCGTCACTGATAAGCCGTCGCTTATCGCGTGCCGCACGATCATCGGCTTTGGCGCCCCCAAAAAACAAGGCACAAGCAGCAGTCACGGCGCGCCATTGGGCGCTGAAGAAGTCGCCGCATCCCGCGTACAATTGGGTTGGACGCACGATCCTTTCGTCGTCCCCGACGATATTTTGGCGGCATGGCGTAAAGTCGGTACGCGTTGCCATGCGGAATGCCAGGCGTGGCAGAAGCGCCACGAAACCCATGCGGGGCGCGCTGCGTTCGATGCGGCGCTGAAGGGCGATGTGCCGAAGGCTTGCGAAGAAGCCTTAGCTGAACTCAAACAAAAAGTCATAGCCGAAAAGCCCAAAGACCCGTCACGCAAATCGTCCGGGGCGGTTTTGGGAGTTCTTATGCCTCTTATTCCTGAACTGATCAGCGGGAGCGCGGATTTAGGGGGCTCTAATGTTACTTGGCTCAAGAAATATCCTGATATAGCCCCCGGGAAGTACGAAGGCCGCTATGTGCACTGGGGCGTTCGTGAACACGGAATGTGCGCAGCGATGAACGGCATGGCGTTGCATGGCGGGATTCTTCCTTGTGGCGGCACCTTCTTCCAGTTTGCCGATTACGGCCGCCCGTCCATCCGCTTTGCGGCTTTGATGCAGCAGCGCGTCATTTTTATCATGACGCACGACAGCATCGGCGTCGGCGAAGACGGCCCGACGCATCATCCGGTCGAACATTTGGCTGCCATGCGTTGTATTCCAAATCTTCTTGTTATGCGGCCTTGCGACGGCGTTGAAACGGCGGAATGCTGGGAGATCGCCCTGCGCAGCAGAACGCGGCCAAGCGTCATCACCTTTTCTCGTCAGGCCTTGCCTACGGTGCGCACGGAATGCGCTGAAAACCGTTCGTCGCGCGGCGCTTATGTTTTGGCGGGCGCGGATGAGAAGCGCGACATAACGATCATAGCAACGGGATCGGAAGTTTACCGCGCCTTGGACGCGCGCGCGCAACTGGCCGAGAAGGGTATAAAGGCTGCCGTCATTTCTCTGCCGTCCTTTGAGTTGTTCGAGGAACAAACGGAAGAATACCGCAAGAGCGTTCTCGGTACGGCTCCGCGTATTGCCATCGAAGCGGGGGTGCGTCTGGGCTGGGATCGTCTGATCGGCGATAAGGGAGCCTTCATCGGTATGAGCGACTTCAGTAAGTCCGCCCCCGCCGAGAAGCTCTTCGAGCATTTTGGCATCACCGCCGCGAAAGTGGTTGAAAAAGCTCAGGAATTACTTGGAAAATAATCAAAGCTTCCTCTTGCGCAAAGCGGCTCCGTTTCATACAAACACTTAGCTTTTCTTTTTTAAAAAGGGGAGGTTCTTATGACCGTTCGCGTTTCCATTAATGGTTTTGGCCGCATTGGCCGCCTTGTTTTGCGAGCCGCCTTTGAATCCGGGCGCAACGACATCGAAATTGTCGCAATCAACGATCTTGCGCCTCCTGCGACAAACGCGCATTTGCTGAAATACGATTCCGTCCATGGCCGCTTTAACGGCGAAATCTCGGTTGAGGGTAACGACCTCATCATCAACGGAAAGCGCGTCAAAGGATTGCAGGCCGCCGATCCCGCTACGCTGGGGTGGAAAGACCTTGGCATCGATGTGGCGATGGAATGCTCCGGCCGCTTTACCAAGCGCGACGATGCTGCCAAGCACCTGCTGGCGGGCGCAAAGAAAGTTTTGATTTCTGCCCCTGCGACGGATGAAGACCTTACTGTTGTCTACGGCGTCAACCACAAGGAGCTGAAGGCATCACACGTCATTGTTTCCAACGCGTCGTGCACCACCAATTGCCTCGCTCCCGTAGCGTTTGTTTTGAACAACGCCGTCGGCATCGAGCACGGCTTTATGACGACTATTCACTCTTATACGGGCGACCAACGCACCGTTGATACGGCGCATAAAGATTTACACCGCGCCCGCGCTGCCGCTATCAACATGATTCCGACATCGACTGGCGCGGCCAAGGCCGTGGGCAAGGTTCTGCCCGCGCTTAAAGGCAAATTGGACGGAACTTGCATTCGAGTGCCGACCCCCAATGTCTCGGTCATTGATCTGAATTTCGTGGCCAAGCGCGCTACGTCGGTTGACGAGATTAATCAGGCGATCATGAATGCCGCCAACGGCGCGCTCAAGGGCGTTTTAGGCTTCTATAATGAGCCGCTGGTGTCCTCCGACTTCAACCACGATCCGCATTCGTCGATCTTTGCCATCGCCGAGACAAAGGTCATCGGCGGCACGTTCGTTCGCGTGATGAGCTGGTACGACAACGAGTGGGGTTTCTCGTGCCGCATGCCGGATACGGCGGTGGCGATGATGCAGGCGGGGTAATTACTTCCTATTTTGCGCTCCGTTGATTTTGTCGGCTTTCTTGGCGTCGATCCACCAGCTATCCGTTACGGCAAGGCCGTATTTGGGCGCGATATCGGGTTGGCCGAATTTATCCCAATAGGCTATGCGATAGGTGCCGATATACCAGTGCGGAATGACGTAGTACTGCCACAACAAGACGCGGTCGAGCGCACGGCAGGCTGTCACCAAATCTTCGCGGCTTTTAGCGTGCACCAGTTTATCAATGAGTTCATCAACAACGGGATCGCGCACGCCGATCAGATTACGGCTGCCCTTAATATCGGCTTTGCTTGATCCCCACATATCGGTTTGCTCGTTGCCGGGCGATAGGGATTGCCCGAAAACGCCGATCGTCATGTCGAAATCAAAATCGTTCATCCTGTTTTGAAATTGCGAAGTGTCGGCGAGGCGGAAAGTAGCTTTGATGCCGAGCCTCTCCAAATTGCGCAGAAAAGGTTGAACCCAGCGCTCGAACATCGGTTGAGCTTCGATAATCTCGAACGTAAAAGGCTTTCCTTGCGCGTTGACCAGAACGCCGCTTTTCAATGTCCATCCCGCCGCGCGCAGCAAATCCGCCGCTTTGCGCAGATTGTCGCGGTTGTTGCCGCTGCCTTTTGTTTTGGGCAGAACAAAATCTTTAGTGAAGACGTCATCCGGCACTTTGCCGCGATAAGGCTCCAAAAACTTCAACTCCTGCGGGGAGGGAAGCCCTTTAGCCGCAAGTTCTGAGTTTTCAAAGTAGCTCGATGTGCGGCTGTAGGCGTCGTAGGCAAAGCTTTTATTCGACCATTCGAAATCGAAAGCATATCCCAAAGCTTCACGTACGCGGCGGTCCTGAAACAAAGGACGACGCATGTTGAGGATGAAAGCTTGCATGCCCGATGGCAGTTCGTTTTTGAGAACCTGCTTTTTGATGAGGCCTTGGCGAACGGCCGGCGTGTCGTAATTAAGCGCCCAGTTTTTTGCGATATTTTCATAGCGGTAGTCGTAACGTCCTGCAAAAAAGGCTTCAGTTGCCACGGTTGCGTCGCGATAATAGTCATAAATAATACGATCAAAATTGTAGCGGCCTTTATTGATGGGCAAATCCGCCGCCCACCAGTCTTTAACGCGAACGTAAGAAATCGTACGGCCTTGCGTCATGTTTTCGACTTTATAAGGGCCGCTCCCCACGACGGCATCAAGCGTCGTTGCCGCAAAATCCTTGCCTTCAAAGCTGCGTTTGGAAAAAACGGGCAATTCTCCGACAATCATCGGCAGTTCCGTATTTTTCCCGTCGCGGAAGGTAAAGCGAACCTCGCGGTATCCGGTTTTTTCAGCCTTCACGACATCTTTATAGTAGCTCCGATAAGCCGGATGCCCTTTGTCGCGCAATGTTTCAAACGAGAAAATAACATCCTCGGGCGTAATGGGCGATCCATCTTGAAACCGTGCCTCTGGGCGCAGTTTATAGGAAATCCATGTGCGGTCGGATGCGATCGTAACGCTTTCTGCAATCCAGCCATATTCGCTGAACGGTTCGTCCATCGATCGCGTCATAAGCGTCTCAAAGACCATTCCCGCGCCGTCGGCGGCAACGCCCTTGAGCGTAAAGGGATTCAGCGTATCGAAGGTTCCGAGCGACGAGAGATGCAAATCCCCGCCTTTAGGAGCATCGGGATTTACATAATCGAAATGCGTGAAAGATGCGGAATACTTTGGCGAGCCATGCAAAGCGAGGCCGTGCGATGCCGTTTGGGCATGGGCGGGTGAAAGAAAAAGGAGGAAAAAAAGAAAAACAATAAAAAAGCCCGTCATTCCGGAAAATTCGCTTTTTTGCGCTTTGCAAAAATGCGAATTTATCCGGAATCCGAGTTGGTTTGTTTGCGGCAAGAAAAACAAATCGGATTCCGCATAAATTTCCTTTCGCGCAAGAAAAAGGCGCGAAGAGAAAAATTTGCGGAATGACGACATCTATTGATGCCTCATTTCTTTCGCGTTTGCGTCAGGTCGACCAGGCTTTGCCATCTGTGCGAGGACAGCAATTGCGCGTAGACGAGGCCAAGCCAACCCTTCTTGCGCCACTGAAGAATGACGCTATCGGGCAGAGCATCGAATTTCTTGGGATCGATAATCAAAAAACCGCTCAAGTGATATCGATTGCCATCGGGAGTGACGATTTCCGCATTATTGGCAACCAGAAGCTCATGCTCCTTGAGGGCTTTGACAAATTCGTCGGTGGCATCGCCTTGTTGGCGCAAAGCGGCGCAGAAATCCATGGCGCTCTTGGTGAAGGCGCTCGGCTGATCTCCCTCGAAAAGCGAAAACTCGCCTTGTTCTTTCAGAAGGTCGCATTTTTCATCGATGCACAAGACAAACTGCTTGTTGTTAGGATCGTCCATCAGGATGAAGGGATAACGGCGCACATAAGCCGGAAGATAAGAGCCGGGAACCCACGCGCCTTCCGGAGTCACGAACAGATTATTGTCGTTCTTTAATCCCACAACGACGGCTGGAACCGGCGAAGGGCCATCGGCAAAAACGATAGGATACGAAGCGGCGGCCATGGGAAATTCATCGACCAACAGGGGAATGGCGTTCGTTTTTGCGGCAAATTTAAAATTGGTTGGCCGATTAAGCTTCATCTTACCATCGCGCACGCGGTCTAGCGGGCGCGGGGAGCCATAAAACATCGGCATGGCGGCTTGCGGAGGAGTGGCTTGAGAAGAGGGTGCTTGCGGCGGCGTTGGCGTGTTCATGAAGAGAATCCCTTAAAAAAACGAGTCTGAATTGTATATGGCAGAGAAGGGGTTATGGCAAGCGAAGGATGGCCGTTGACTACAGGTTTAAGGCTAAAAAAGCTATAAATCAGACCGACTGCATCTGAATCAGAGTTTGCATCATGCTATTGACGGCAGAAACGACTTTTGCGTTGGCAGAGTATACCTGCTGCGTCTGAATCATGGTCGTAAATTCGTTTGCGATGTCGACGTTCGACGATTCCAAGGCGCTTACTTTTATTGTTCCGGCCCCATCATTTCCTGCCGTCGTGTAGGTTGCGCTACCCGAGGCATTTGTCGATCTATAGGCATTCCCCGACATGGCTTCAAGATCGTCAGTATTTAAAAAGGTTGCCATAGCAATCTGGTAATAAATGACAGATATGCCGTTATTATAATTTATGGCAACGTCGCCAGAACCGTTGATTTCAATGCCGCTATAACTTCCTTCGGGAGTGCCATTTTGCAAAAAGTGGGCGACATCGGAGGCCAAAGTCGATGAAGGAGATGACGCGAATTGCGTTATCCCGGAAAGGTCGCACGAGATTGTTTGCGGGTCGGCGTCCTGATAACCTAAATCAAAAGATATGGATGTTCCATTGACCGTATAGCCGGTCCCCGTGTCGTCGATTTCATACAGTTTTCCTTCTCCGTCAAAAGCCACGTTGATCGTAGCGGAATAGTCATCTCCGCCGGGAGCCCCGAAGGTTCCGCCAACCGCCGAAATGGTCAACGCCCATACGCTGACGTCTGTGGAGGGTGGACCGGGGACTGTGCCGACGCCCAATTTTTCCCAGGCGTATGAAACATTATGGGTGTTGCGCAACGTCGGGTCGTAATCGGAAGCATAAATGGCAACGGAGGATGACGAAGACGTTGCTCCTACATCGACGCTGGCGTTAAGGTTGGCTGAATAGTCTAAGGCCGTTGTGGGGATGGTCGCGTTGACTAGAGTCGTAGAAATTTGAATGGGAACCAGTTCGGTGCCGACGGCACTCGTCGCGGGGTCGACGGTGTACCCCATTAAATAAAAACCGTTGCTGTTCTCCAAGTAATTCGAGGCATTGAGCGAAAAATCTCCGGCGCGGGTGTAATAAACGCCCGGATTGAACGTTGTCGTATAGTCCAGTCCGGTGGGGGTTTCCAGAACCGTTACAACGGCTGTCTCGACGGGAAAATAGCCATTTCCGCTGATGGCCAGATTGGTTCCGGTCAGGGAGGATAAAATCGTTCCCTGCGCGCTATTGTGATTCGTTGTTGAAGCCAAAACGCCGCATTTGCCGGAATAGGACGTAGATTCGGCGTCGCAGGCCGAGACAACATCTTCAAAGCTCGTCGTTGAGGATTTAAAGGCTGTCGTCGAAGCGTTCGAGAGGTTATTCGATATGTTTGATATCGAATACGCTTGAGCCGCTAACCCGTTAACGGCAATATTAAGAGAGCTAAGCAGAGTCATAACACTATCCTCCGATACGAAAGACAAGGAGTATCTTGCAAGCTCCATACCAAATGCATTGAATGAGAAATAAAGGGTGTATGTTCCCTTGAATCCTATACCCTTTTTGCTTAAAGCCCAGATTCTGGCGTTGCGCTGGATAAGGCGAAATAAAGGAAAATAATTCCAGACGCGATGTTTTGCTTTCATGTATTATTGCGGCTTGGTATCAAAGACCCGATAAATTTAAGAAAGTAGAAAAAATTAATGCCTCTTATTTCCACAAGCCAAGACCTTGCCGTTTTTTGCCTTCAGCAGCAAAAGGCCGAGTTTGTCACGATCGACACCGAGTTTATGCGCGAACGCACCTTCTGGCCGAAGGTGTGCCTCATCCAGATTGGCGGAATAAATAAGTCCGTCGCTGTTGATCCATTGGTTGAAGATATAGACCTTAAGCCCTTGTTTGATTTGATGAACAATCCAAGCGTTCTTAAGGTTTTCCATGCCGCGCGGCAGGACGTGGAGATATTCTACAACCTGACCGGATGTGTACCGACGCCGATGTTCGATACGCAGGTTGCGGCCATGGTTTGCGGCTATGGCGAGGCCGCAAGCTACGAAACGTTGGCAGCGTCGTTAGCCGACGCCAAAGTCGACAAATCGAGCCGCTTTACCGACTGGGCGCAACGGCCATTATCCGAAAAACAGCTGACTTATGCGCTGGGGGACGTTGTTTATCTGCGCGATGTTTATTTGAAATTGAAGGCGCTTCTTGAGAAGAACAATCGTGCCTCATGGGTACAGGAAGAGCTGGCGGTGCTGACGAACCCCGCCACGTATGCCTCTAATCCGCGTGAAGCCTGGCACCGTTTGAAATTACGCTCGGACAAGCCGCGCCTGCGGGCGTTGGCGCAGGAGTTGGCGGCTTGGCGGGATATCGAGGCTCAGCGCATTAACGTGCCGCGCAGCCGCGTTTTGCGCGACGAAGCTTTGTTGGAAATCGTTTATCATCCGCCGCGTTCCGCGCAGGATTTGGCGCGCATTCGCGGCCTCAGCAACAATTTTGCGGAAGGGCGTCAGGGGTCGGAAATCCTGAAAGCCGTGGCGCGCGCGATGGAGCTTCCCCCCGATCAATGTCCCGAAGGCGGGGATCGCCGTGTTATTCCGGGAGGGCTGGGGCCGTCCGTCGATTTGTTGAAAGTGCTTCTTAAGCAGGTCAGCGAAGAGCATGGCGTTGCCACCAAGCTGATTGCGACGACGGATGATCTGGAAGACATTATGGTAGATGATACGGCTGATATTCCCGTTTTGCGCGGTTGGCGGCGCGAGCTATTCGGCAATCTGGCGCTGGCGCTTAAGCGCGGCGAAGTCGTGCTTGGTATGAAGGGCAAAAAGGTCGCATTGCGTAATTCCCCTCCCCCTCGCGGGGAGGGTTAGGGAGGGGGGAGTTCAGCAAGAAATGTCGCCCAGTGTCGGGACTATTCTTTCTCCATGATGCATTGCAAAGGATGCTGAGCCTGATGAGCCGCCGCCATGACTTGCGCAACTTTGGTTTCTGCAATCTCGAACGTATAAACGCCGCATAACCCGACGCCGCTTTTGTGAACTTGAAGCATGATCGTTGTTGCGTCTTCGCGCGTTTTGTTGAAGAAAATTTCAAGAATTTGAACGACAAAGTCCATCGGCGTGTAGTCGTCGTTAAGCAAAAAAACCCTGAACATCGCCGGTTTTTTTGTCGCAGGCCGTGTTTTGACCGAAACGTTTCCGTGAGGAGCCAAGGTATTGGAGTCGGAATCGGATCCGGCAGCGCATGTGAAAGATTTGAAGAAATTCATGTTCGCAGTATAGCCCGATGCGGAAAGAAATTCCAATAATCGGGTTTTATCCCGCCAAACCCAGTTTTGCCCGCATGGCGTCTTGGTAAAGCGAGGAGCGGTGCCATGCCGCCGCGTCGCTTATGATATTTTGCAGGTTCCGTGCGGGACGCCAGCCCAGAATTTTTTCCGCCTTTACGCTGCTGGCAACCAAGATTGCCGGGTCTCCTTCGCGCCTTGGGGCAACGCCCGGCGCGAAGTTTGGGCAATCAAGCGCTTTGCGGGTTGCCCCGACAATATCCAGTACCGAAAAACCTTGGCCGGAGCCGAGATTGAAAATATCGGTGACTCCGCCCTTTAGAAGATATTTCAAAGCGCGCAGATGCGCGTCGATCAAATCCAGCACATGAATATAATCGCGGACTGCCGTGCCGTCGGGGGTCGAATAATCGTCGCCGTAAATGGTGAAGCCTTTTTTCAACCCCATGGCCTGTAAAAGATCGGAGGGCGCATCGATAAGAGGCAAAATCAGGCGCGGAATAAGATGCGTCTCGGGCGCATGCGCCTCGCCTATCTGAGATTCAACAGGACCCGCTCCAGCGACGTTAAAATAACGCAAGGTGACGGAGCGAAGGCCGTCGGCGTCCAACATGCGCAAGAAAGCTTCTGCTTCCAGTTTTGACTGTCCATAGGGATTAATAGGTTTAGTCGGGTAAAGCTCGGATATCGGGCCGCTGCCGCCGGCATCGCTATAAACCGAAGAAGTGTCTCCATACACGGCGGCGGTGCTCGAAAAAACGACTCTTTTGATGCCGTAGGCGTTTATTGTCTTAAAAAAAATAGAGGCTTTATCACGATTGTTTTCAAAATATTTAGCTGGATTCTGCACCGACTCGCCGACTTCTATGAAGGCGGCAAAATGCATGGCCGCCAAAGGTTTATACTTTTCGCACACGGCGCGCACGAACTCGGCATTGCCGATGTCTCCTTGCTCAAAAGCCCCGAACGAAGCCGCCCATGCGTTGCCTGTGGAAAGATTGTCGATCACAACGGGCTCAAAACCTTCCTGCTTCAGAAGATAGGCTGCGTGACTTCCAATGTATCCGGCGCCGCCGGAGATGAGGATAGGGGAGGACATAACCCTTACGTTATAGGGATTAATGGGAAGACGTCAAATGCCAATCCGACATATTAGGCGGACAAGATTTTAGTCTTGTCTCGAATAGGAGCGTTATTTATGGTTCATGAAAAGAACCATAGGGTTGATGTGGTAAAAAAGGTTGCATCTCTATGAAAACAATCAAAGCCATCGTTCGTTCGGGGCATCGGGTCGCGTCGGGAGAGTCGACATCCGACAAAAGATTTCCGGGTGGCACGATACGGATGCAGGAGCCTTTTTTCAAAGAGAGGGGGCTTGATTTTCATGCCTTCTTCGGCGGCGATTTTGTTTACGGCACGCTGAATCTTTCAATCGCGCCGCACCACTTCAAAATTGCAAAGCCGCAATTCTTTTTTTCGCAAATCAAATGGACGGATATTTTTCCGCCGGAAAATTTTTATCTTAGTCCGGCAGAAGTTCGCTTTCGGACAAAAAACTATAAAGCCCTTATTTACATTCCGGATCCTGCGACCAAGCCTGATCATTTTCAGGCGCCAGAAGTTATCGAAGTGATCGCGCAGCGTGTTGAAGGAATATCATCCGGCGACGAAGTCGTTTTGTCTTACCCGGCAGAGGCACTTGAAATTAACCATATTACCAAACGATAATCCTGATCAGGCCTTTAAAGCTTGAGTTTTTTCTGCTGAGAAAATAAAAAAGGAACTTCCTTGAAAGTTAAACAATAGAATAGACTGAAGTGCGTCGATCTGGTTTTGATTCATATAGAATTGGAACATATTTGATTATTGATAATAACGGGAATTTCTATGGAAACGGACAATACGTACTACGTCGTCATCGACAATTTTTACGATTTATTTGACTACACAAACGGCTTGCGGGCGGAGCCTTTGCGCGGAATTCCCGATGACGAAATCGGCCATCTCTACGATCATGACGCAACGCTCGGCGGAAGAAAACCCGAGAAGAACGACGACACTAGCTTTAGGCCTGGACAATACCTGAATATTAAAAGAACAGCCGAAAAAAGCTGTTTCTTCGGCATCATAACCTCGCGGGATTTTCCGGTTATCGGAGAGTATTATCATCGGCATTATGCGGAGAAAGCGGGCTTGCTTCCCGATACTGTGTTTGCGGGTACGAGTGGCGGATATCGGTACAAGGTGAATTTGGCGTCCGACGCCGAGCCCGAGGTTATTCCTGTGCGGGACGAAAATGGCAATCCTTATGACGCGAAATTAATCCGGAGTGCGGTTGTCGGGATGCATATAATCACAGATGCTCTTGAAAAGAGAGTTCCTTCGATCGTGAAATCCGATCGCCGCGTTCTTGGTAGCACGGCGCTATGCAGCGAGTTTCCGGACGATGAGATGCTTCAGAATTTTAGGCAATACGCCAAGGATTTGACTGATAAATTACAGGAGTGTCTTTCTCATCGTATTAAATTAGTGATCGACAGCAAGTTTAACGAAAAGCGAACCGGATATTCCGATCTCAAAATATTATATGCGACCAAATATCAAGCAGTAATCGAGATTCTTCAATTGAGAAAGCAGAAAGGCCTCAAACAACCGAAATTTGTTTTTGCCGCAGGGGATACATCCCCCGATCTAATGATTATAAAAGCGGCGAAGGACTTTTTTGGTAATGAAAAGGTTTTGGGCGTCGGCGTTGGTTCTGTGATTCAAAGGGAAGATACAGATCATTTGCTTAATGTCGTTTTGAAGGGAAACAGCCCCATCGTCTCCGACATGCAAAAGGGCTTTTTTACCGACGTCGATATGATGCACGTGTTTCTGGCGTATCTTCGTGCCCCCGAAAAGACGCGTGCGTATATTAAAAATATTGAAGACTCTTTGGGGGCAAATCGTTCGGAAAAGAGCATTTTTGCTGCCAAAAGAGCAAGCCCCGCCGCCGCTAAATACGAATAAATTTTTCTTCTTCACGCCGCTGGTTTCTTGACGGCTTCTATGCGGCGCAAGGGCGGCATGTAGAGAAGAAGGGCAGATGCGACATAGATTGACGAATACGTGCCGATAAGAATGCCCCATGTTATGGCGGCCGAGAAATTAATCAGGGTATCTCCGCCTAAAAACAGCAAAGGCAGCAAGGCCAACAAGGTTGTCCCGCCGGTCATAATCGTTCTGGACAGGGTTTGGTTGACTGCGGAGTTAATAATGACGGCTAAATCGTTGGTCTTTTGACGGCGCAGCGTTTCGCGGATGCGATCGAAAACGACGACTGTATCGTTGATTGAATAACCAGCCAAAGTCAAAAGCGCCGCGACGGCTGTGAGGTTAAAGTCCAGCTGCAGTACTGAAAAAAGGCCGACAGTAACAAAAACGTCATGGAAAGTGGCGATCAGCGCCGCTACGCCAAACTGCCATTCAAAACGAAAGCCGACATAGACGGCAATAGCGGCAACGGCCAAAAGGGTTGCTAAAATACCGGCGTTAAGCAGTTCCTTTCCGACGGTTGGGCCTACGACCTCGACGCGGCGATATTCGTAAGAAGTTCCCATCTTATTGCGCACGGCTTGAACCGCTTTCATTTGCCCTGCTTCTTCGCCTTCCTGACGTTGAATTCGGATAAGAATGTCGTTGGGTGAGCCAAATTGCTGCAATTCAACCTGACCCAGATTGAGCGTTCCAAGGTCGTTGCGTAAAGATCCTATATCGATGGCTTGTGACGCTTTAACCTCGATCAAAATTCCGCCCTTAAAATCGATGCCAAGATTGAGCCCCTTAATAAACAAAGCGGCAATCGTGAGAATGACAAGTATGATCGTGACGCCAAAGCCCCACCAACGATGGGCAACGAAGTTAAAATTCGTAGTGCTTGAGATAAACTGCATGGGACGCAAAAACATAGGGGCATATCCTCAATAAAGGTAATCTTGAGCCACAAGGCGCGTTTATTTAAGTAATCGCTCGTTTCCGCGCAGCAGCCGCAGGCGCTGGAGGTTACATTTATAGCTTAAATCCTGCAACCCCTTACATTTAAGACCAGCGATTCACGTCTAACATTGAAGCGACGACGCTTCGATGTTAGACGATCGCGGTCAGACCCTAGGGTCAGGACCTAATTATTTTGGGAGGTTCTGTTTGCATGGGAACGCGAAATGTTAGGAAAAGACGCGATGCCGTGGCAGGCCCCACGGCAAGCGGCTTTGACGCGACAGTTCGCGTTCCCATGCAAACCCGAAGGGCGCGGGTTAAATGCCGTCTGGACGTCGCTAAAAAACTTGTCCGTATCACCTGATACGGCCTGCGTTTTTTGGCTAGCCAGACATCATTTTCCCTCGCGCAGAACCCCCAAAATAATTAGGTCCTGACCCTAGCGAGAAGCGGGCGGAAGGGCTGCGAACACGACATGCGCCGTAAGAATGAGCTTTTGGGACACATCCTCGGCCTGCTCCATTTCGGGGCGCGGCGGCACAGCCGCAGAAGCCATGGCGACTCCGTCCATCATGCGTTTGTTGCGATACATCTGAATAGGGGCGGGAAAATCGGTCTCAAAAGTAATTTGAGAAATTCGGTAGGCTCGCCCCGGCAACGTCGCATTCAATGCCGTCAATTGTTCGTTGGCATTTTTGAAAATCTTGGTGCGCAGGGCGGCTCGGGCGTCCTCCATTTCCTCGCGAGAGGGAGAAAAATCAACTCCGCTGACTGTTATCTGCATACCCGCTTTGCTGGCTTTCTTGACGGAGTCTCTCAGGCCATTCAGGGCGGATTCGGGAAGCCTTGCTTCGAAAGAGACGCTCCAACGCTCCATGCCCGTTTGATCCGGCAAACGGTTAAAACCGGTTAGACGCCAATCGGCCTTAGCAGAATCGTTGACGGCCTTTGTCATATCGGCGCGAACCGTTCCGGCGTTCGACGAATTAACGGCAGCTTCGATACCCAGCGTGACGTGAGCCGTTTTTGTATTGACCCAGTCCTCTGCGGAGAGATCAAAAGAAACGACGTCGTCAGGCTTTGATGGTTCCTGAGCAAGTGCGGGGGTTATAAAGGCGAAGGCGAGAAAAAGCGCAAGCGCAAGACGGGAAAGCATCAGTCCCTCCATTGATGAGATGCAGAGGGAGCCTAGTCTACTTCCTATCGCCCTTACCGCGCAACCCTTCGTTTATTTGTTGCGCTGATTGTGCGAGGAACGATTTAATTTTTTCGGGGAGTTCGACGGTTGAATAATCGGCGGCGTCCTCGCCAGCGCCAACTGTTGGAACAATAGCCGAAAGATCGGCATCGGTTCCCGCAAAAGCAGGCGTACCTTTCGCAGCCGCGTATTGAATATGTTCGACATTTTCAATTTCAAATTGGTCGCCTTCATGTAGCGGCGGCAGGCTGTTGCGTAGTTCGGCGCGTTCATCGACCGAAAGGTCGTCAGCGTACATCGCATGTTGAGCAGAAGGTGCGGCGGAGCTTATTCCAGGGGAATCCCCGTCATGATCGTAAGAAGGCTGCGCCGTCTTACTGTTTCCATTTTTTACAGAGGATTGCCCATTGCCGGAAACAGTGGCAACGGGAAGCCCTCCGACAGAAGCGACGCTAACAACGCCCATTTCAATGGCAGACAGCCTTTTTTCGGCCGAGCCTTTGACAGCCTTAACTATGGCGGCAATTTCGGGCGCTTCTTTGGTTCTTCCGCTAGCGCCTGATGCCGTCCATTCTTTGTCTTTAAGGCGCGATTCAAGCTCTAACGCCACGCGGTCACGCGCTTCGGTAGATTTCGTTACGCCCGGAACAGGAAGGAAGCGATGCACGCGAAGCGCCTTCGCCCTTTCAGGGAGAGCATAAAACATTTGCGCCCTGTATGCCCAATCGCCAAAAATCAGATGTGCCTCGCCTTCGCGTTGTCCGCGCAAGTGGTCATAGCAAATACGATAACGCATTTGAATGCCCGCATTACGATCGTCGTAGAAAGGCATAGTCATGAACAAACTCGTAAGGGTATTAAGCGACGACGTATAACCCTTAGATTCCATGACCCATGATTGACCGCCGTGATTTTCGACGAAGGTTTTTGTGTCAGAAGGATCTTCAATACGACCAAAAATCTTCAGGTTACAGTTGCCGGTAATGGATTTAGCTTCCTGCTTGACGCGTTTTTCCATCGACGGCAAATCCTGCGAGGCGAAGACAAGCGCGAAGCCGAGCGAGCGTGCCTGCGCCGCCATGACGGCCATGCCGGCTGCGGTGTAATAACCGACTTCGTCGAATATGGTCATGAAAGAAGAACTGGAACGCGTCTGCTTGCTGCCGATGGCGTTTTCCCAGCCGCCTTCGACCGTGTTGCCCAGCGTTGCGCCCATCATGCCTTTGAGGCACGCCGCGACGATCTTGCCCAAGTTGGCGGCTTCATCGGTCGACTTTTCCAGAGCAGGAATTAGCACGACCATAATGCGACGATTCAACACAACATCCAGAACGTCGATATCGGCTAATTGCGCTTTGAAAATGTAGCCATATTCATCGGCCAAAGATTGCATCGCGCGCGTGAATTGCATCGATAGATAGCCATGTTGTTGGCGCGCAACTTGTAAATCGTACATCGGCTGGTCGGGTGAAGGCGGACGTTCGTTTCCTTCGTCGTCGAAAGCAGCCGCCACATAGCCAGGTAACGTGTTCAAATAGCCTTCTAATCCATGGACGATGCGCGCAGGCAGCGTTTGATCGCGCGACAGACGAATGATTGGTTGTAACTCCAAATGGTCGCGCACAATGCCGACGTCGAGCAACAACCCTTGTTTGTCGCGCTTGAAGGTCAACGCAGGCATCAACGCGAACATCAAGGCGACGGCGCGCTCTTTCCACATCGCGTTGTCGCCGCCGGCATCCGGCATCAGGTTGACGACAAGGTTAGAAAGATACGAGGCCGAACCGTTCGAAAACGGGTTCATCGAATTCGACAACGATCCGTCATCGGAGTTTCCGGTCATGTAGTTAAGGATCAGAACGTCGTCGTCGCGGCCAAAGCGGCGCGCGAGCGAATATAGCGAAGCCCACAAATCGGTATCGGCCTTACCGTCGGTATATGAAAAGCCGGAGCCCCAGCACAAGGCGTTCGTCACCATCGATTTCAGGCCTTCGGTTTTACCCGAACCTGTCGTGCCGAGGTAGAGAATGTGCGTACGGGCATCGATGTTGGTCAACCACAGTTCGCGGCCAAATTCGTCGTCGTCCTTGTCGCACACATTGCCAAGGAACAGGATGCCTTCCGATCTTCCACCGCTTGTCTTTCCGGGCGGGGGGTTGTGGGGATCCGGCAGATTGGCATAACGCGGAATTTTGAAGGGAAGAGCAAAGTGATGGCTTAGAGCCCAACGAAAATAAAAATAGAGAGGAAGCGCCAATAGATCGGTAAAAGACCTGACTATAGGCGAAGTGGCAAACATAAAGACGGCAGAGCCGAGAGCGATAGCGGCAACAATGTTGGGTCTGCGAAGATACTCTTTTGCGCGTTCTGAAGCGGGGCGCACATCTCGAAAGATAGTGCGTTGTGCTAACTGATGTTTAGGTAGAATAATAGGCATTGATGCCGCCCCAAATTTCCCGAAAAATAGGTATACCCTCTGCGGGATCCAGTTTATCCGAAAGTAACTCGCAAGTCTCGCTTGTTTAGCGTTATTTTTTGGTTAATTTGATGGTTTTTTTGACAAATTAAGGGTTGGATCCCCGCTTTCGCGGGGATACGGTTTTTTCTAGGGTCAGGACCTAATTATTTTGGGAGGTTCTGTTTGCATGGGAACGCGAAATATTAGGAAAAGACGCGATGCCGTGGCAGACCCCACGGCAAGCGGCTTTGACGCGACAGTTCGCGTTCCCATGCAAACCCGAAGGGCGCGGGTTAAATGCCGTCTGGACGTCGCTAAAAAACTTGTCCGTATCACCCTGATACGGCCTGCGTTTTTTGGCTAGCCAGACATCACTTTCCTTCGCGCAGAACCCCCAAAATAATTAGGTCCTGACCCTAAGCTCACCCGCGCCCTTACGGGCTTGGTTCGCTAAGGCTTGGATCCCCGCCTTCGCGGGGATACGGTTTTTTCTAAGCTCACCCGCGCCCTTACGGGCTTGGTTCGCTAAGAAAAAACTCTAATTAACGAATTCCGATAACAAAAATTCCTTTTTCATCGGCCAGCTGTTTTACGCGGTCGCGGTCGATCAAGAGAGTGCGATCGGCTTCGGCGGCTATGCCGCGTAAACCGGCTTTAGCCACTGCTTCGACCGTATCGGGGCCGATGGTGGGAAGGTCATAACGTTCATCCTGCTGCGGTTTTGCAAACTTAACTAATACGCCGCCCACGCCGTCGCGCTTTAAGTCCCTGCATCGGGCAATCATGGCATCAGTTCCTTCAATGGCCTCGACGCCAAGAATAAGACCTTGCTGCACAACGACCGACTGACCGACATCGACTTTACCCAGAGTTTTTGCAACGGCTGCGCCTCGCGCAATATCCTGTTTTGCTTCTGTGTCCGGTTTATGCAATCCCAAGCACCCTTCGCGAAGCAAAACGCCGCCTAAAATATCCTGTACGCCAATGACGCGGACGCGGCACTCGTGTTCGATAATTCGACCAACGGCGCGAAGGAGGGCATCGTCGCCCAGAAAATTAAACCTGATTTTAGCCAACCCCTTTAGAGCCAGCCAGTCCGGTTTTAACTCCACCAGGGAAGGTCGACGTACGCGGCCAATCATCACGATCTCGATTATTTTTTCGGAAGATACGATCTCGCGTAATTTACCGAAGGCTCCAATGGGTAGCCACGCGTGGGGCGCATCAAGCGTTATTTCTTTGTCAGCTTGGCCTTCAAGGCAGATGACAAAAAAATCCCGTCCCTGTGCGCGGCAGGCTTCGATAACGCGGCGCGGCGCCGTGCCGCCGCCGGCAATAATGCCCAACTTTGGAAAGGATGATGAGGTCATATTCTCGACTATCTTAGCCCTTCAGGCTCTTGCCGACAACCTCTGCCGTGTTCGGAGAGAGCTTCTTCTGTTTTGACATGCGGACAAGTTCGGCGCGCATCAATTTTTGCTGTGCGGGCAGATAGTCGCGCCAGCGCGAGAAGTTTTTAGCAAGCCCCCCCGCGACCATCGGGTTAGACGGATCAATCTTCAGAATCACATCTGCGACAAAGCGGTAGCCGGAGCCGTCCTTGGCGTGGAATCCGAGCCCGTTGGCGGCAAAAACGCCGATAAGCGACGAAACACGGTTCGGATTTTTAAAAGTGAAGGTCGGATGCTTTGTCAGCTTGTGAACGGTCTTGAGAACATCCTTGTGTTTGGCGCTGGCCTGCACCGCAAGCCATTTGTCCATGATGGTGGGGATTTTCTTCCACTTTTTCTCGAAGACGCGGAAGGCTTTATCGCGCAGGGGAGACCCTGTTTCTCCAAGAATGGCGAGCGCCGCGATTTGATCCGTCATATTCTTTGACCTCACAGCCTGGCGGAACACATGTTCTAGGACTTTGGGGTTGTCGGTCTTTGCCAGATAGGACAAACATAGATTTTTCAATTCGCGCCGTCCCATCGTTGCGCCGTCAGCCGCTGTATCGCGTACGCTTTTTGACAGACGTTTATACTCTTTGACAAAAACGCCCCGCAGACGATGCGCGACGCGTTTCACCATTGCTTTGCGTGCAGCGTAGAGAGCCTCGACATCAATTGGTTTTCCTTGCGCCTGCAAGGCGACGCCAAGCTCACCTTCGCCCGGAAGAGATAGAACCATCGCTTTGAAAGCGGGGTCGATTTTCCTGTCGCGCAGCACATCGCCCAGCGCGTCGATGAAAGAGGCGGGGTCGATGGAGGGATCGAGCAATCGCTCTGTCGCAAGCTTGAAGCCTGCTTCCCACCGGCTAAAGGGGTCGCTGTCATGCGCAAGCAGGAAAAGAAGCTCGTTATCCGTATAGGCATAATTCAGGCGCACGGGAGCCGAGAAGTCGCGCAACAGCGACAGGACGGGTTTTCTTTTTATGTTTTCGAAAATGAAAACGTCGCGCGGCTTTTTTAGCGACAACACGCGGGTTTTGATCATATCTCTTCCGCTGCCGTCCAACAGGCCGACGGCAAAAGGAATATGCAAAGGCTTCTTGACGGGCTGGCCGGGCGTGGGCTTGCAGGATTGTTTGACGATAAGCGTCAGCGCCTTGGCCTCCGAGTCATAGCGGCTCGTGACATCCAAAACGGGCGTTCCGGCCTGGCTGTACCACCGCATGAACTGTGCAAGGTCAATCTTATTGGCATCGCCCATGGCCTTAACAAAATCGTCGCACGTGACGGCGTGTCCGTCATGGCGACGCACGTATAAATCCATGCCTTTGTTAAAGCCTTTGCGTCCGACAAGCGTTTGTATCATGCGCACGACTTCCGCGCCCTTATCGTAAACCGTCACCGTGTAGAAATTATCGATAGCCTGATAATGATTGGGGCGAACAGGATGCGCCATAACGCCCGAGTCTTCTGCAAATTGGCGGCGGCGCAAGTCGCGCACGTTTTCTAGGCGCTCGACGGGAATAGAGTGCGCATCTCCCATGTATTCCTGTTCGCGGAAAACGGTCAGGCCTTCCTTGAGGCTCAACTGAAACCAATCGCGGCAGGTGATGCGGTCGCCCGTCCAGTTATGAAAATATTCGTGCGCCACGACGCGTTCGATGAAGGAAATTGTCGCGTCTGTGGCCGTTTCGGTGCGCCCCAGAACGCAGGTGTCGTTGAATATGTTCAACCCCTTGTTTTCCATTGCGCCGTGATTGAAATAAGGCGTCGCGACCATCATGAAACGGTCAAGATCGTATTCGAGATCGAAGCGCTTCTTGTCCCACGCCATCGACTCTTTGATGGCTGTAAGGGCGAAGCTTGTTTCTTTAATCTTGCCGGGCTCGACGTACATCTCAATCAGGATTTTGCGTCCGGGCTTTGTTTTAAAATAAGTCGTGCGCTTATCGAGCTTGCCCGCGACCATGGCGAACAGATAGGCGGGCTTGGGGAACGGATCTTTCCAGACGGCAAAGTGCCGTGATGCGCCCTCTTTGCCGGACTCGATCAGATTTCCGTTTGCCAAAAGGACGGGATATTTTTTCTTGTCCGCATGAATCGTAACGCGGAATTTTGCCATGACGTCGGGACGATCGGGGTAATAAGTTATGCGGCGAAAGCCTTCGGATTCGCACTGCGTCGAAAGCATTGATCCGGAAGCGTACAATCCGAACAAGGTGCTGTTGTTATAGGGGTCGTTCGTGCTCACAATTTCGACAACGGCTTTGTCGGGCATCTTGTCGATTGTCAAACTGTGGGGCGTGAGCTTGTATTCTTTTTTGCTGAGCTTGCGGCCATCGATGAAAACGCTGACAAGCTTTTGCGCTTCGCCGTTGAGGAACAATGAAGCCCTCTTGTTTTTCGACTTGGGATTGCGCGCGACCTTAAGGCGCGAGGATACTTTCGCAAAACTTTTCTGGATATCGACGTCGAGATCGACTTTTTTCACCAGAAAGGCGGGAACTTCGTAATCTAAGAGACGTGTTTCGTGTGTTTTCATGATGTGTGTATATATGGGGTTAAATTCTTAAATTTCCATTGCCAAAAATCAAAACATATCAAGTTGCATCCTTGCTTCATCCGTCATCCGCGATTTGTCCCAAGGCGGATCCCAAACGAGGGTGACTTTAACGTCCCTTGCGCCCTCGTCTTTTGAAACCGCCTCTTGGACGCGAAGGGGGATTTCGTCGGCGATAGGACAGTTAGGCGACGTCAGCGTCATATCGATTTTGACATTGTATGTCTTGTCCTCGTTTGTCGCGACATCAATGTTGTAAATAAGGCCAAGGTCGTAAACGTTGACCGGAATTTCGGGATCAAAGACGGTTTTTATCCGCGCGATGACGCGCTCGCCGATGGGGGCGAGGTCTTCGGCTGGTGTCATCTCAGGTGGTGTTTGTATAACGTCGCTCATTCTGTTGAAACCTTCTTTTCATTTTTTAATGCTGCTTGCAGCGTGTGCCACGCCAGCGTCGCGCATTTGACGCGAATGGGATAATCGCGCACGCCGGAGAGGGCTTTAATGCGATCCGTCGCGTCTTCGTCCAATCCTGTCTCGTCGACATCTTTTCCGGTACACGATTTGTGTAGATAATCGAACAATTTTGCGGCTTCTGCCGTAGTCTTGCCCTTCAGCATTTCGGTCATCATCGAGGCCGAGGCGACGGAAATCGCGCAGCCGCTGCCTTCAAAACTAATATCCTGAATGACGCCTTTGTCATCGACGGAGACATACAAGGTTAGTTTATCCCCGCACAAAGGATTATGTCCCAGCGCTTCATGATTGGCGTTGGGCAGGGCATGAAAATTGCGCGGGTGCTTGCCGTGGTCGAGGATCAGATCCTGATAAAGGTCGCGAAGGTCGTCGCTCATTCGAATATCTCCTTCACTTTTTCAACCGCCGTTACCAGCGCGTCGATATCCTCGCGCGTTGTGTAAAGTCCGAACGAAGCCCGCGCCGTCGCGACCAGACCCAAATGTTCCATAAGCGGCTGGGCGCAATGATGGCCTGCGCGAATGGCGACGCCATGGCGGTCGAGGATTGTGCCGATATCGTGCGGATGCGCGCAATCCATGACGAAAGAAACAATGCCTGATTTGTTCGGAGCCGTGCCGATGATGCGCAGTCCATTAATGGACGAAAGTTTTTTTGTCGCATAAGCCAGAATTTCGTCTTCATGCTCGGCGATGTTTTGCATCCCAATCGCCGAGACATAATCTACCGCCGCGCCAAGGCCGATGACTTCGGTAATCGGAGGCGTGCCGGCCTCGAAGCGATAGGGCGGCTCCTTGAATGTTGTTTCGGCAAAAGTGACGGAGGCAATCATATCGCCACCGCCTTGATAAGGAGGCATGGATTTTAAAATATCGCGCTTGCCATAGAGAACGCCGATACCGGTTGGGCCGTATAATTTATGACCTGAGAAAACGAAGAAGTCGGCATCCAAATCGGGAACGTCGACGGGCATATGGCTGATGGATTGGGCGCCGTCGACAAGCGCCAACGCGCCCGCTTTATGTGCGAGCGCGATAATTTCCTTAGCGGGCAGGATGGTTCCTAACACATTGGAAACATGGGCGAAAGAAACCAGTTTCGTCTTGGATGACAAGGCGGCCTTCATGTCTTCAATTCGCACCTCGCCATTCGGCGTTATCGGAACGACGCGCAAAACAATGCCGATCTGGTCGCGCAAAATTTGCCACGGCACGATGTTCGCGTGATGCTCCAATGCCGTGAGAACAATTTCGTCTCCCGCTTTTAAAAACTTGCACCCCCATGTCTGCGCGACAAGATTGATGGCTTCTGTTGCGCCATGGGTGAAAACGATTTCGTCTTCGTGCTCGGCATTGATGAACGTCTGAACTTTTGGGCGCACAGCTTCGTATTGGTTTGTCGCGCGTTGGCTCAGCTCATGAACCCCGCGATGAATATTGGAATAGTCATTTTCCATAAACCGCGTCATGGCGTCAATGACGGTGCGGGGCTTCTGCGCGCTCGCGCCCGTATCGAGATAGGCCAAAGGATGCCCGTGAATTTTTTGCGCCAGAATGGGGAAGTCTTTGCGATATTTTTCGACGGCGAATGTCATTTTTTTCCTTTCCCGATTTTCTTGCGGAAAATAAGATGGTCATGCCCATTAATATAATCGGGTATCGTAACAGCCTGTTGGTACCCCAATTTGCGGTAGAAATCGGGTGCTTGAAAAGCATCCGTCCCGACACAAATTTGGCGGCAGCCTTGGCGCTGTAGTTCTTTTTCAACAGCTTCCAAAAGCCGCGTGCCTATGCCGCGCCGCTGCCATTTTTCTTCGATGGCGACGATATCAAGAACGGCGCTTTCTCCATACCATTTAAAAGAAATGCCGCCGATAACTTCGTCCCCGATGCAAGCTGTCATTAATGCCGTTTTTCTTTTTTTACCCAGAGCCTTTTCATTAAAAGAAGTCAACGCGGCGCGGATTTTCTCAAATCTCGGGGAAGGAGAACCCTCGTCAAAACGTATTTCAATAGTATCAGGCAAGGTCATGGATTTGTTCCTCCATAATCTTCCGGAAGATATCGCGCCATTCTTCGATAGGCATCTCGTCCAGCATTTCGCCCAAGAAACCTTCAATCAATAGTGCGCGCGCTTGTTTTTCGGGCAGGCCGCGCGAGCGCAAATAGAACAGCGCGTTTTCGTCCAGATCGCCGATGGCGCTGCCGTGGCTGCACTTCACGTCGTCGGCAAAAATTTCAAGCTCCGGCTTGGCATCCATTTCGGCCTGATCGGACAGAAGTAAAGCGCGGCTTAACTGATAGCCGTCGCTTTTCTGCGCATCCTGGGCGACCGTAATTTTTCCCTGAAACACGCCGCGCGATTTATCGCTGAGAACGGTTTTGTAACTCTGGCGGCTTGTGCAGCGAGGCACCTGATGCGTGACATGCGTTGTGGTGTCGGAGTGTTCCTGTTTTTGCAAAAGCATGATGCCGTTGAGCGAGGCTTGAGCCTCTTCGCCTTCGAGCAAAACGTCGATCTCATTGCGCGAGGGCGACCCGCCGCGAAGAAGTGAAAAATTGCTGTAATAACAACCCGTTGCGGCATGAACAATGTTTGTGGCGAGATGAACTCCACCGGCCACGATCTTCCCGTGGACAAACTTAGCGCGCGGATGGAGGGTGATGTCGGTTTCAACGGTTGTGGGAACGTTAGAGGCAAAATGATTTTCTAAAAGCGTAAGCCTCCCGTTGCTCCCGATGTCGATAGAAAACTTCAACGCTATTTCCTTGGGCGCGGTTTTATCCGTCGCAAAGACCAGCTCGACAGGCTGCGAGACAAGACATGTTTGCTCTCCAAGCGTCAGCGTGTAGCCGGACTCCAAATCGCCCATCAAAAGGCAGGAGGGCGCCGAGCCGAACCGCGACAACTTCGCTTCAAAGACGCCATTGAGAAAAACGAGGCGTGCGTCCGCGTTTTTTTCCTGCGGCTTGAAAGGGGCAGGGCGCGGGCGTGGCAATTTCAAGAGCGCCTCAAGATCAGTGTACTTCCAATCTTCCTTATCGCGATGGCTGCGGTCGATGAAGGCGGCAAGAGTCATGATTTCCTCTTTCCGCCCCTAAAGACGCGCTGGGCAATGGGAGGAACGTGGCTTAAGGCGTGAACCATGAAATCGGGCTTCATCGCGCGCAACCGGGATGTTGAACACGTGCCGTCGGTGATGGCGACGGTAACAAGACCAAGCTCGCGGCCTATGTCGATTTCCTCTTCCGTGTCACCGATAATAATCCCGATTTGCGCAGGACTGGCTTGCAGATAGTCCTTTAAACGATCTCCTTTGGCGCGCCGGCGAAACGTAGCATCGTTTCTGTGAAAAGCGATGATATCGTCAAAATGTTCACGAATGCCGAACCGCATGGCCTGTCGTTCGATGCTATCAATAACGTAGTTGCTGAGAATGATGGATTTGCACGATGTCTTTTGCACCGCTTGCAACATCGTTTTCGCGCCGCGCCTGAGGCGGACGGGTGTTGCGTCATAAGTCGCGTGCCACAAAGGATGTATTTCGTGTTCGCGCGCCGTCAGAATGTCGGGGTCGATGCCAAGGGCGTGGTAAAGCTTATCGAGCGGCATCGCGAAGTGCTTTTGGTATTGTTTGCGCGTGACGGGCGGAACGTCGAATTTTTTCAAAAGCGTGTTGGTGGCGTGTATGCATGCAGTCGTATCGGCAAGCAACGTTCCGTTCCAGTCAAAGACGATCAGGTTGTCTTTTTTCGTCGTCATGCCACAAACCCGATTTCTTCCAAGACGAGGTCCAAATCATCAAGCGAATGAATGACGTAATCCGGTTTTTCCGCGCGTAGAAGATGCTCGGCAAGTATGCCGCCGGTCACAGCGACGCTGCTCAGACCCAAATCGCGGCCAATTTTTATTTCTTCGCGCGTGTCGCCGACGATGAAGGCGTTCGAAGCATCCAATTTCTTGGTCTCGATATGACGGCGCAATCTTTCGCCTTTGGTGATGTCGCAAAATTGCACCTCGGGGCTTTCATAGGCCAACACATCATCGAATAAATCGTGAATTTTATGCAGGCTCAGCAAGCGGATGATTTGATTGGCAATATGGTTGCTAAGGATAATGTTTGAAATGTTGTTGGCCTTCAACTTTTTCAACAAAAAGAGCGAGCCTTTGCGCAAGGGCGCACGATCCGAGCGGCGTTCGTAGTGCTTGTGAAAAATGTCGCTGTTTTGCATAAGGATGCTGATTTTTTCCTCTGGTACGCCGACGGCGCGATAGAGAACTTCAAACGGCGCGCTTTGGGTTTCGCGCAGCACGCTCATTGAGATGGGGGGGCAATCAACTTCCTCAAGCGCAAGATTGACGCATTCCAAAACGATATCGGTGTCGTCCAAGAGCGTGCCGTTCCAATCCCAGGCTATAAATTTTTTATTATTCATGCTGCTTCACCCTCAAAAGCGGCATAGCCTTTTTCTTCCAATTCGCGGGCCAGCTCTGCGCCGCCGCTTTTGCGGATTTTGCCGTGTGCCAGAACATGCACGGCATCGGGGGTGATGTAATCCAAGAGGCGCTGATAGTGCGTGATGATAAGCATCGATCTGCCCTGAGAGCGCAGGGCGTTGACCCCATCGGCGACGACTTTCAAGGCGTCGATATCAAGGCCGCTATCGGTCTCATCCAAAATGCATAACGAAGGCTCCAGCACCGCCATTTGTAAAACCTCGTTGCGCTTTTTCTCGCCGCCGGAAAAACCGACGTTAACGGCGCGTTTCAGCATGTCTTCGGAAAGGCCGATGGCCTTGGCTTTGCCGCGCAGCAATTTAAGCATCTGCAAGGCATCCAATTCACTTTGCCCATGCGCTTTGCGAACGGCATTAAGGGCGGTTTTCAGAAACGTCATATTGCTGACGCCCGGAATTTCGACGGGATACTGCATAGCCAGAAAAACGCCCTCAGCGGCGCGTTGTTCGGGCGTCATTTTCAGTAAATTCTTCCCTTTCCACGACACGCTGCCTTGGGTCACGTCGTATCCCGCACGACCCGAAAGAACGTAGGACAATGTGCTTTTGCCCGACCCGTTCGGCCCCATAATCGCGTGCACTTGTCCGAGCGGCACTTTCAAATCAATGCCTTTCAGGATTTCCTTGTCGCCGACGGTGGCGTGAAGATTTTTGATTTCAAGCATTATCCCACACTTCCTTCCAAACTAATCCCGACGAGTTTCTGCGCCTCGACGGCGAATTCCATGGGCAGTTCCTGCAACACTTCCTTGCAAAAGCCGTTGACGATCAAAGCCATCGCTTCTTCGGGCGAAAGGCCGCGTTGCTGGCAATAAAACAACTGGTCGTCGCTGATTTTCGATGTCGTCGCTTCGTGTTCGATGCGCGATTTGGGTTGGCGCGATTCGATAGAGGGAACCGTATGCGCGCCGCATGTGTCGCCGATGAGCAAACTGTCGCATTGGGTCTTGTTTTTTGCGCCTTTCGCCGTTCGAAGCACTTTAACAAGGCCGCGATAGGTGCTTTGCGCGTGTCCGGCGCTGATGCCTTTGGAAATGATAGTCGAGCGCGTATTTTTGCCGATATGGATCATCTTGGTTCCGGTATCGGCCTGCTGATAGTTGTTGGTGATGGCGACCGAATAAAACTCGCCGACGGAGTCATCGCCTTGCAAAATGCAGCTTGGGTATTTCCAGGTGATCGCTGAGCCTGTTTCGACCTGCGTCCATGAGATTTTCGAGCGTTTGCCCCTGCATGCGCCGCGCTTAGTCACAAAATTGAAAACGCCGCCCTTACCGTCTTTGTCGCCCGGATACCAGTTTTGAACCGTTGAGTATTTGATGGAGGCGTCGTCGAGAGCGATCAATTCGACTACGGCGGCGTGCAATTGGTATTGGTCGCGTTTCGGTGCCGTGCAGCCTTCCAGATAGCTGACCGAAGTGCCTTCCTCTGCGATAATGAGCGTTCTCTCAAACTGCCCTGTGTTTTGGGCGTTAATGCGGAAGTACGAAGAAAGCTCCATGGGGCAGCGCACGCCCCTCGGGATATAAACAAACGACCCGTCCGTAAAAACGGCGGAGTTCAACGCCGCAAAGAAATTATCGGCCACGGGAACGACGGTGCCGAGATATTTTTTGACCAGATGAGGGTGTTTCAGAACCGCTTCGGATATCGGACAGAAAATAATGCCGTGAGATTCCAATTCTTTTTTATAAGTCGTGGCGACCGAAACGCTGTCAAAAACGGCATCGACGGCAACGCGCCTTTCTACGCCAGCCAGGGCTTCCTGCTCTTTAAGCGGAATGCCAAGCTTGGCGTAGGTGTCCAGCAATTGGGGGTCGATGTCGTCGAGCGACTTTGGCTTATTCTTTTGTCTGGGCGCGGAATAATAGGACGCAGCCTGATAATCGATTTTTGGATAATGAATCTTCGCCCATGTCGGCTCTGTCATCTTTTGCCATTGATGAAAAGCCTTTAGCCGCCAATCGAGAAGCCATTGGGGCTCGTCTTTTTTAGCCGAGATAAAACGAATGGTGTCTTCGGAAAGGCCGGTGGGTGCGGTATCTTCCTCGATGGACGTGACAAAACCGTATTTATATTTTTGCTCGCTCAGGTCCTCGGCCAAAATTTTTGCGTTCGAAGACATGTCAGGACTTCCTTTGGGGATTTTTGGAGGACATGTCGTATTCCCCCGGTAAAAGGGGCATGACAAACATTTCGGCTAAAGAAACATTTTCCAAAGCGCCGCGCACCGCGAGATTGACTTTGTTCCACCCAACGCTCATGGGGCAGAGGCGACGGATTTTACAGTTTTCGTGCGCGCTTCCGTGTGAGCAGTCGGTGATGGCAATGGGGCCGTCCATGATCTCGATAATTTCCGCAATCGATATTTCGGGCGCGCGACGCGCGAGTTTATATCCGCCCGTGGCGCCGCGTTGAGCCGAAACTAAACCGCCTTTAGCCAAAAGCTTCAAAATTTTGGCGGTCGTTGGCATCGATAAACCTGATTTTTCGGCAAGCCCGGATGCCGCCCACAAGGCTTCTTCTCCCCCATTTCCCATGTGGGACAGAAGCGTGACCGCATAATCAGTAAGGCGTCCAAGACGAAGCATGACGGCACTTTATCAATCCGTACCATATAAGTCCAGATTAATTTAGGGCTGTCGCCATTGATTTAAAAGGGTATTGTTCTTTTATATGGCTTCTCTAATCCGGCTAATGTCTTCGCTTGTCATAGGCGCTTCTTCGAAGACAAGATCATAGTCGAGATTAAGATCGATCATAAGATTCGCCTGAGATTCTACAACCATAAAAACTTTACGCCCTTCGCGAGGCAATGTGATGTTATTCTCCAAACAATAAAGGATAATGGGCTGAAGAACGTCCACGCCGCGATAAACAAGCTCAATATTTTTTATCAAATTGTTGAAATTTGTTTCAATCCTGATTCGTACTTCGCTTTCGACCCCGGGGCTTCCATGAGGCGTGCAGGAGAGCAACTTTCCTGGTGGCAAGAAATTGGGCGTTTTTCTTGAATATGAGGCAAACGCTAAAAGCAGTTCGTCGTTCGAGATTATAATTCTTCGAATTTCTCGCATAACAACCCTTTCCGCTGCCCGACCGTATTTGGACAAGCACACGTGGCGGAAAGTCTAGAGCGTTTTCCTATCATACGAGATAGCCTGAGTTGTTGAGATAAGCGGCGCATTCTGAGGGTGATATAGACCTGATGATGCGAGCGATGGCTTTGTAGAGGGCAGAGATAGAGCGTGCCGCCGT
>JBAZNY010000021.1:0-22554 GCA_041649025.1 Bdellovibrionales bacterium
GATTCTTTTTTAGTTTTTTGGATACGCTGTCGGTTGGCAGGCTTGAGGCGAAAATCGAAAAGGAACCAAATCGGATTCCGCATAAATTTTCTTTCGCTTTGCGAAAAGAAAATTTTGCGGAATGACGAAAAAGAAGAGGTGCTGTTTTAGGGATGACAAGATTTATATAATAAACGCACCCTCTCTTGCCGCGCGGACGCGCGGCGCTGGATTCCCGCTTTCGCGGGAATGACGATTGTTTTTATATTTCTTTTTTCTCTCTTTCGATCAATGGGGTTTTCCCTTACTTACTTATTGGCTCGCTTTCGCGGGAATGACGTGAAGAAACAAATGGGATCCCCGCCTTCGCGGGGATGACGATCTTGGAGAACTAAAAATCCAAGTCCGCGTAGTGCGGCGGGGGTGGGAATCCCACGATGTGATCGCCCAAGATGCTGCGGAACGAGGGGCGGGATTTCAATCTGGCGTACCATTCTTTCGCAAGCGGGAAATCGTTCCACGGCACGTCGCCCATGTAATCGATGACCGACAGATGCGCGCCCGCCGCCAGATCGGCGAACGTCAGCGCTTCGCCCGCCAGCCAGTTGCGGCGTTCTGACAGCCAGCCCATGTATTCGAGATGCCCCCGGATATTGGCGCAGCCGGCGCGGATGACGGCGCTGTCGGGCTCGCCCCGTCCGCAAAGGCGCTTCAGGGCTTTTTCGCCGACGAGGAGATCCGTCACTTCCGCTTTCATTTTCTGATTGAACCATCCGATGAGGCGGCGCGTTTCGGCGCGCTCGATCGGCGTTTTGCCCAAGAGGCTTCCGGTGTGCGTTTCATCGAGATATTCGCAAATCGCCTGCGCGTCGGCCAACACCTGTTTATCTCCGTCCTGTTCGACGACCAGAACGGGTACGTCAGCCGCCGCGTTGAGCGTGCGCAAAACGGAGCTTGGGTCCCACGGCTTTTCGACCACCAGCGCGCACGACACGTTTTTTTCCGCCAAGGCCAGACGAACGTACCTCGACGCGGCGCTGAGCGGGTGGTGGTAAAGATGATACGTAGCGACGGACATTTTTGCGCTCTCTGTTCTCGTGGCGCGTCGCGCCAATTCTTGACCTGCGAGGAAGTTTATGGCTACCACGCCTTATTCAAAAAGGCCAGAATCGACAGGGGTGATTCGCCCCCAAAAGAGCTTAAAAATCGAAGGCCATCGTGACGGCGTCGACGTTGCTTCCGCCCTGTTTATAGTATCCGGAGCGCCTGCCTATCTTGTGAAATCCCGCCTTTTCGTACATGGCCACGGCCGCGACGTTATCGACCGACACCTCGATGAACATGCGCTTTACTTTTTTCCGCCGCGCGGCCTCGATTGTCCCCGACAACAAAAGCATGCCCGTGCCCTGACGCCGCGTCGCGGGATCCACGCAAAACGTCAGGATTTCCGCTTCGTCTCTTACAACCTGGCAGAAGAGAAATCCCCGTATTGTTTTCCCTTCGTACGCAATCGGAGACAATGTCGTCTTGAGCACCAGGCTGTCTGCGATCTGCCCCATGCTCCACTTCGCTATGCCAAAACATTCCGCGTGCAGCGCGGTCATGGCGGGCGCGTCGTTCATAATCGCTTTTCGAATTTTTAGCTCTTTATCCATCAGGCGCGTTTCCATAAAGGGCCCTTAAGCAGGGCCAAAAAAGCTTCGTGTGCCGCGATTTCATCGGCGCTGGCGGCATGAAGGCGCGGCGCGCGGTGTTCGCGCGCGTCGGACTGCACTTCTTCCATCGTTGCGCCCGTCGCCGATAAAATCGCGAGATCAGGCTGACGCCCTCCCCGCAATTCGAGATATACTTCGGCAAGCAACTGGGCGTCAAGCAACGCGCCGTGGATTTTGCGTCCCGACGCGTCGACATTGAAGCGTTTGCATAAGGCGTCCAACGATGCAGGTGCGCCCGGAAACATTTTTCGCGCCATGGCGACCGTGTCCGTCGCGCGCTCCTGCGGCAAACGTTTGTATCCGCACCGCGTCAGTTCGGCGTTGACGAAGGCCATGTCAAAAGAGGCGTTGTGGATGACCAGCGGCGCGTCGCCGATGAAGGCCAGAAAATCATCGACCTTTTCCGCAAAAACGGGCTTGTCGGCCAGAAACTCGTCCGTCAGGCCGTGAACCATCGCCGCCTCGGACGGCATATCGCGTTCGGGGTTCAGATACGCCTGAAAAATCATGCCCGTCGCTATGTGGTTATTAAGTTCGACGCAGCCGATTTCGACAACCCTGTCCCCTTTAAGCGGATCGAGGCCCGTCGTTTCCGTATCCAGCACTATTTCGCGCATTTTTGACTCTTTTCCTTTCCCCTCATATTAACAGGGCAGTATGAATACCGATAGCGATTCGCTTCAAAATAACGGTTCTTTCGTGACCCCAAAAAAAGAACATATTCTCGTCATCCGCCTCGGCGCTTTGGGGGATTTGATCTTTTGTTTTCAGGCTTTTCATGAAATCCGGCTGGCGCACCCCGATGCCGAAATCGCCCTTTTGACGCGCGCGCCTTTTGCCTCTTTCGCCCGCTCATTGCCGTTTTTTAACCGTATACTCATCGATACGCATCCTTCGTTTGCGACGCCTTTTGCCTGGGCTCGTTTGAGAAAAGAGGTTGCGGCTTTTTCTCCCGACCGGATTTATGACTTGCAGGGCAAATTCCGGCAGACCCTTTTGTACGCTCTTCTGGGCGGCCCTTATGGCCCCGCGTGGTCGGGTGCGGCTCCGTTTTGCCGGTTTCCTCGTTTGTGGCCGCCTGAACCTGATATGCATTTTACGGATTTTCTTGCGGCACAATTGCGCGCGGCGGGGGTGCAGCAAAAATCCGCGCCTGATTTAGCGTGGTTCGACGCGCCCGTTGGAAAATTCGCGCTGCCGCCGAATTACGCCGTTTTGATTCCCGGGTGCTCTCCGGGCGCGCCGCACAAACGCTGGCCGCCGCAAAAATTTGCCGCTTTGGCGCAAAAAATGCGCGGCAAAAATCTGGTTTGCGTCGTCGTCGGCACGGATGCCGATGCGGCCGCCGTTTCTGCTTTGAAGGCGCTTACGCAAAACGCTATCGATCTATGCGGAAAGACAAGCTTGTTCGAGCTTGCCGGAATTTTGCGCCGCGCCGCAGTCGTCATCGGTAACGATACCGGCCCTTTGCATATGGCGGCCGCCCTTGGCGCGCCGACGCTGGCATTGTTTTCGGGCAAGTCCGATCCGGTTTGGTCGAGACCGCCCGGTCCGAAAGTCGCGTGGCGGCAAAGCGCAAATATCGCCGACTTGGGCGTGGATGAGATTTTCGGGGCGCTGCCTTTACCCCACAACTAATACCAGCGGCAAAATGAAATGACCCGCAAGGAAAGGGGGGCTTGGCAAGGCGGCTGAGAATCGAGAAACGCCTCTCTTGCGGACCCCCCCCCTCCCTGCGCGTTGTAACATCTGTTGTTCTTCTGACAATTGTCGTTTCGCGCCCCGCAAGGGGAAGGGGATTTCTTTCTTACTTCAAGAGTTTTTTCATTTTGCCGATGGTATAACATCGCCCTAACCCTCCCCCATCGAGGGGAAGGGGGGGAAAAAGAAAACATAATCGGATTCCGCATAAATTTTCTTTCGCGCTTTTGGCGCGAACAGAAAATTTTGCGGAATGACGGGCTGTGTGTTTTTGATGGAGACGATAAAGAAAGAACAATTTCGCAGGTTGGGGCGAGATCGTTAATTAGGTGAGTGTTTAGCCAATTCGACCTGCGCGCGGAGATCAATAGCGTCGAGAATTTCTGCCAAACGCGGGTCGGTGATCTGGCTCCGGCGATTGTTGACGATACGGGTAAGCTGCAACAGTTTTTCGCGCGAAATGCCTCCGGACAGCAATTCCAGACGCAAGTCTTCAAGCCGGTCGAGGATGTCTTCCGCGCGCATTTTCCCTTTTGACGCACGGGACAACGCGTCATCCACTTCCTGAACGCCGAGAATCCCCGAAACGGCGCTTGCGCCCGCGATGCCGCCCGTCGCGCCCGTCTCTTCGGTTTCCCCAAGTTGTTTGGCAAAGGCGACCCCTCCGCCGGCGTCCGCTTTGGTCACGCGCTTCACGGGCTGCGTTGTCCGAACGCCGCCTATACCATCAATTTTTTCAATCACGCGACCCTCTTAAATTACTGGGCAATTTATGCCTTGCGGGGAATATAGCCTAGTTCCTTCCATGTGCAAGATGTCTTAAAAAAAAGGGCGTCATAACAATGGATTATGCGCCAACAAGGCCTGCCGCACCGTTGGCACGACTCTCGCATGGGGAAGGCCTTGAGGATCAGGGGTCGCCATGCTCACAAAGTCTAAATCTCTCTCCCACCCATCGGCTGCGAAGTTCGCACGCGCGCGCCGGTTTATGAGCCTTCGCGACGACCCCGTGCCTGCCGCTTTGCGTCAGGCATCTTCGCGACGGCTCTCCCTCCCCAAGGTGTGGTCCAGCGATTCACGCTTTGCTCGGAAGCCGCGCGGCTTCCTTGCAAAACGATCGCGGACTATTGCGGCAGTGATCGTGGCGCTCCTGGTTCTCTTCCCTCCTCACGCGGCTTTTGCCGCGTCGCGGCTTAAAGACGTCGTCAGCTTCGAGGGCGTTCGCGACAACATGCTCGTCGGTTACGGGCTTGTGGTCGGACTGAACGGCACGGGCGATTCTTTGACCAACGCCCCCTTCACCGCACGCAGCCTGATCGGTATGCTGGAGCGCCTGGGCATCAATTCCAGCGGCGATTTTTCGACCATCAAGACAAAAAACATCGCCGCCGTCATGGTCACCGCCACTTTGCCGCCTTTCTCGGCGCAGGGATCGCGCGTTGACGTCGTCGTTTCGACGATGGGCGATGCCAAGAGCCTTCAGGGCGGAACCTTGCTCGTGACTCCTCTTCAAGGCGCAGACGGCGAGATTTATGCCGTCGCGCAAGGCTCTGTCGCTTCCGGATTCAGCGCGTCGGGCGCGAGCGGATCAAGCATCACCAAGGGCGTGCCGACTTCGGGTCGCATTGCCGCCGGCGCTATTGTCGAGCGCGAGGTTCGTTTCCGTTTGTCCGATTTGGGTTCGATCCGCCTGTCGCTGCGCAATCCCGATTTTACGACGGCCAAGCGCGTGGCCGACGCCATCAACCGCAAGATGAAGCTTCGGATAGCCTCGGCAACGGATTCCGCTACGGTAAGACTGGATGTTCCCGAGATCCGCCGGTCGGACATCGTCGGGTTTATGACGGAGATCGAACAGCTGCAGGTCGTTCCCGATGAGATCGCGCGCGTCGTGATCGACGAACAGTCGGGCATCATCGTCATGGGCGAAAGCGTTCACATCAATACCGTGGCCATCGCTCAGGGCAATTTGACGATCAAAATCAGCGAGACGCCCCAGATCTCTCAGCCCACGCCTTTGTCTCAGGGCGGAACGACGCTGGTCGTGCCGCGGACGGACGTGACTGTCGACGAAGGCGAAGGCAAAAAACTTGCGATGCTAAAAAGCAGCGTCAGCTTGCAGGATTTGGTGCAAAGCCTGAACGCGCTTGGCATCGGCCCCCGCGATATGATTCAGATTTTGCAGTCGATTAAAGCGGCGGGAGCCTTACAAGCAGAGTTAGAGGTCATGTGATGATCGAAGGCGTTCTTCCTGTAAGCAATGACGTGACTGCCGCCAGCGTGTTGCCGATGCCCGTGCTTAAAATGGCGACGAACGCTCGTCTTGATGCGGTCGCTCAGGATTTCGAGGCGGTGTTCGCAACCCAATTGCTGAAGCCCATGTTCGATACCGTTCCCGTCAACGGGCTTTTCGGCGGCGGAAACGGCGAAGAAGTCATGCGCTCCTTTCTGCTTCAGGAATACGGCAAGATGATCGCGCAAAACGGCCTTCTCGGCATTGCCTCGCAGGTTAAGGCCGAAATGTTGAGGGCTCAGGAAGCCTCCAAATCACGCGGCGAAGGCTTGGCATCGCCCAAAGCTCAAAAAGAAAAAACAGACTCAACAACCAAAGGAACAAGCTATGTCTCCAAAAGATAAAAATATCGCGCGCGCCCTTGCGGGTTCGCCTAAGTTGGTGATCGCAACCGTCGCTATCATGGAAGAATTGACGCGAGTCCTTGGCGAAGAAGCGGCTCTTGTCAAAAAAAGGAAAACGACGGAGCATCCCGATCTCTTAAAGCATAAACAGCGGTTGGCTATCGACTATCGGGCCAACATGAAGTCCTTCGCAGCACAGCCGGAAATCCTCAAAACGCTGCCCGATGAAGCCAAGGACGCCGTCAGAGAAATGTCCCGCCGTTTGGCCGTTGCCCTTGATTCCAACGCCCGCATGTTACGCGCCGCCATGGAAGCGACACGGCAACTTATTCAGAACGTGATGGCCATGGTCAAAAAACAAGCGCTCTCGCGGCAGACTTACAAAAATCACGCTAAAGCGCATCTTCAGCTCGGCAATTACAGTCCGCTTTGTCGGTCTATTGCCATCAACCGAACCGTTTAGAAACGAAGGATTGTTTATGGATCAGGTCAGCTCTCTTTCCGATATGCTTTTAAAAGGACCGTCTGTCCTTGGCGGCGTTTTTCCGCCAACGGGAGGAACTGAAGGCGGCTGTCCCGCGCAGGAAGACTCGTTTTCCTGCCTTGTGTCCGAAACCAGCGCGCTTGTAAAGCCTTTAGCGACACCTCTTTCGGAAACAACGGCTTTAGAGCCCTCCGCATCATCGCTTCCCGCTGTGGCGTCAGATGAGACCGATACACCTGCCGTTTTCGACGACGTCGCGCAGAGCGCCTCCGATCTCGCAGCGGCCTTGCAAGAACTGCTTGCCCTCCTGCGCTTTAGCCCCGCCGCGGTTCAGCCGCCGCCCACGGAAGCGACGGAACAAATTACCGATGCCGCTCTTTTGGTCGCGGAAACGCGGGAAGAAAGCCTTTCCGCGCCCGAACAATTGCTGGCCCCTCTTTCTGCGATTGTCGATAACCTGACGGAAGCGGCGGAAATTGTCGAAGATTCCGATTCCCCTGTTGCCTTAAAGCCCCTTTCCGACGCTATCGCCGAGCTTTTGGTTCTCATGCAGCTTGTCGTTCAAGCCTTGCAGCAAAACCCCGTAACCGAGGGCGGCGTTTCTGAGGAAAACGCCGTTCTTTCCATCAATTCTTCAGTTGAGGCCGCCAATGCTTGATTACAGAAACGCGTTTGAGCGTCGCGCCTTCGGATCTGCCGAACATCTCGGTTATGCCGCCGATGGAGTCGTTGGCTGACGTTTCCCGTCGTTTTTATGACTTGTTGCAAACGGCAGAAACAACCGCCAAGCAAGTATTGGAAGTCGTGACGCAGGTTTGCGCCGAAACCGCCGCCGAAGAAACGAACGTGGTCGAGACAACAACGACGACAACGGTTGCCGAGACAGCCGCGACGACAACCGTTGTTTCAGATACAACGGTTTCGCTGGCGCAGATTGAAGGCGACATTCAGGCCGCCCTTGTCCATTTAAAACAAAAGATTGAACACGCGCCCGCAACAAAACCCGATGCTTCCCTTGCGCAAGTTTCTGCCGAAACGCCCGCGCCGCTTGCCGCCGCCGCCTCAGAAAAAACGCAAGAGGCCCTTAAGCCCCTGCCGGCTACGACTGTTGCGGAACAAGCGCCGCTCTCGATGGCTTCGGTCGCCGCAAAACCAACGGAAACAAAAACGACCCGTGCGGAAACATCCGAAAAAACGTCGGTAAAAACGGACGCTTTAGCAGAAATAAAACCATCAACAACGGCGTTGAGCGTCGACAAGGCTGCCGCAGATATTACGAAAATTCTGTCTAAACATTCCCGCGCCGATGCTTCTCGTAAGAACGATTTGGTTCCAGAATTAAATTGGTTTGGAAATAACGACGGCGATCCTTCTCTTTCCGAGACCGATTCCGGCTTGGCTTCGTCTTTAACGGCCGAAGGGGCTCAGGCGAAAGGCGTTTACGGTTTTGCCAGTACGCTATCGGCTTTCCGCGCAACGCACGGCGGCCTGACGGGGCTGCCGACCGTCGTCGATCAGGTTATTTTGCACATGAACCGCAACGTCAAAAACGGCGAAAGCCAGATGTCGTTGCAACTCCAGCCCAGCGATTTGGGAAAAATTTCGGTCAAGCTCGACTTCGGTTCTGACGGCAAAGTTCAAGGCTCTGTTGTCGTCGAAAACCCGAAGACGCTAGAGATGCTTCAGAAGGATTCCAGAAGCCTCGAGCGCGCGCTGCAGGATGCAGGTCTGCGCGCCGAACCGGGGAGCTTGCAGTTCAGCCTCAGCGAGCAGCAAGACCCGAACAACCCGGGACACGCGTCCGAAGGGGCGGGTAAAAATTCCGGTAACGACGCGGGAGATGGCACGATATCTGCAGAAAACAGCAATGCGGGAATCGTCGATATCGGCGCGATTTCCGAAACGTACTACATCACGCCTACCGGCGTGAACATTAGAGTCTAGATTTATAAGGAGAATGCCTCATGTCCATTGAGCCCATCAGCAGCCTTTCCAGCATCGCCTCTGCCGCCAGTTCGACCTCTACGTCATCTGCCGACCAGCAAAAGGCGTTAAATCTCGATTTCACAACGTATTTAAAAATCCTCACCGTCCAATTGCAAAATCAGGATCCCACCAATGCGACCGACCCTAATCAGTTCACGCAGGAATTGATCATGATGCAGCAGGTTCAGGCTCAGATCACCAACAATGAGGCGATAACGGCTTTAACTGCGGCGACGACGGCTAATGGCCTCGCGACAGGCGTCAGCTACATCGGCAATTACGTGCGCGCAGCCAGCGAAGACGGGGATTTCTCGCTTCAGAATAGCGCAGCGGAAATCGGGTACACTCTTGATAGCGCCGCGACGGCAACCATTATCACGATCAGGGATTCGGCGGGAGATGTTGTTGCAAGCCTTTCGGGCGGAACGGCTTCGGGTGACAATTACGTTACATGGGACGGCAAAGCGACGGATGGCACCGGCGTTGCAGACGGATCCTACACCTTCGCTGTCCACGCGGTTGATTCAGCCGGCAACACCGTTGCCGCAACCAATCCCACAGCTTTGTTCAAGGTCACGAGCGTAGCCTCCAACGACGACGGCACGTTGTCGCTCATTTCCGGCGAGCTTAGCCTGTTGTCGTCCGATGTAACGGGCGTTTATTCGGCTTCGACGCTGCCTGTAGCAACGACAGGAACGGTCATCACGTCAAGCTAGTGTTTCGCCCATTGTATTTAGCCTTCCTACCCCTTATATAACCTCAATGTTTAGACCGCGATCGTCTGATATTGAAGCGTTCCGGCTTCAATATCAGACGTGAATCGCCGGTCTCAAATGTAAAAAATAGAGCGCGAGCTTTCAATTTCTGATTCAATGTTTAAAGATCGCGCTCTAGTGGTCTGTATCGGCTAAAATGAAGGGTTCTGCCGCGAAGATTTTTTGGCGTAATAAGACAAAACGGCGCGGGGCGGTATCGGGCATACCGTCAAGCCGTTTTGTCTTATTACGACGAAAAAGATTGCGGCCCCTTCGGGGTTTCCCTACGATGGCGAACGGCGTTGTTGACTGCGCTAGGCGTACATCGAGTACGCCGTCGCTTGTCGCCTAGCCGTTCGCCATCGTAGGGAAACATAACCCATCATTTTAGCCGATACAGACCACTAGGGGTTTGGGATGTCTAAGAAAGATTATTACGAGTTGTTGGGTGTCCAACGCGGAGCTTCTGCCGACGAGCTGAAAAAAGCCTATCGCAAGCTGGCTATGCAACATCATCCCGATCGCAATCACAGCCATCCGGACGCCGAGCACAAATTCAAGGAAATTAACGAAGCCTACGATGTCCTGCGCGACGACCAGCGGCGCGCGGCTTATGATCGTTTCGGCCACGCGGCTTTCGAACAAGGCGGCATGGGCGGCGGCGCGGCCAATTTCGATTTTGGCGCGGGCTTTTCCGACATTTTCGACGAGATGTTCGGCGAGATTCTGGGCGGCGGCGCACGACGGCAGCAAAAAGGCGGAAGCGCGCAACGCGGCGCGGATTTGCGTTACGATATGGAGGTCACGCTTGAAGAAGCTTTTGCGGGCGCTACCAAAAACATCACCATTCAAAACGCCGTCGCTTGCGACGCGTGCAAAGGTTCCGGCGCCGCCGCCGGAACTTCGCCAACCGAATGCGCGATGTGTAAAGGCCATGGCCGCGTACGCGTGCAACAAGGGTTTTTTACCGTCGAACACTCATGCCCCACGTGCCAAGGCACCGGCCGCGTCATCCAAAGCCCCTGCAAAAAATGCAGCGGGCAAGGACGCGTTCATCAACAGCGCACGCTGGCCGTCGAGATTCCGGCGGGCGTCGAGGACGGCATGCGCATCCGCCTTTCGGGCGAAGGCTCGGCCGGCATTCGCGGAGGCCATGCCGGAGACCTGTACGTCATCCTCGGCATCGAACAACACAGCGTTTTTCAACGCGACGGGGCTAACCTTTATTGCCGCGTGCCCATTGCGATGACGACGGCGGCTCTGGGAGGATCTATTTCCGTTCCGACCATCGACGGCGACGTTGCGGACGTGAAGGTGGATGCCGGAACGCAATCCGGACACCGCACCTGCATCAAGCGCAAGGGCATGTCTGTCCTTCGCGGCGTTTCGCGAGGCGATCTGTATGTCGAGTTCGCCGTCGAAACGCCCGCGCATTTGACCAAAAAACAGCGGGAGCTTTTGACCGAATTTTCCGCCGAAGCCGAGCAAAACAAAACACACCCCGAAAGCGAAAGCTTTATATCGAGAGTCAAAGAAATCTTGGGTCGCAAAAAATGACTAAAGCCCAGGCGATGCTGTGCGCAGTGGCCGCCTATTTTCTTTGGGTTCTTGGCGACACCGCTATCAAGTATGGCGGGTTAGCGGCAGTCTCTCCGTTTCTTATCATGTTTCTTTTGGGTTCCGTCGGCGCGTCATGCCTTGTCGCTTCGGCGTTTTTCAAGGGCGATCTTTCGATCTTGCGCCCCCACAGCCCGCGCGAACAGGCTTTCATTACCGTAGGTCGGGTGATTATCAATTACGCCAACATTATCGCTCTTATCCATTTGCCGTTGACGACGTTTTATGCCGTCGTTTTCACGATTCCCCTGATGGTTGCCGCAATGTCGGCGGCGATGAAGCACGAAACCTTGTCGCTCGTGAAAACTGTTTGTCTTGTCGCCGGTTTTGCGGGTGCTCTTCTTGCCATTGGTATAAGGAGCGGCGGTGGAGACTGGGTGGGCTATTTGGCCGCCTTTACGAGCGCGGCTTGTTTTGCCTCCGGAGTCATCGCGATGAGAAAAGTCGCAAAGACCGATTCCGCCGAAAGCGTTCAGTTCATGATAGCCCTTTCCGTCACCGTCGTCGGGCTTTTGGGCATTCTATGGGCTCATCCCGTGTCGCCCGATCTACGGGTAATCGCTTTGCTGGTCGTCGCGGGTGTCATCAACATTATCGGCGGCGTTCTCTACGTCAAAGCCGTCCACAACACGGTATCAACCAACGTAACGCAGTTTCATTATACGCAGATTATCTCTGGCGGAATTTTGGGCTATTTGATCTGGAATGAAGTGCCTTCGTGGAATCTCCTTGCCGGATCGGTCATTATTATTGTGGCCGGAATGATTGTCGCCTCGCAGGCGCATAAGCATAAGGACGATCTTTTGTACGACGACGAGCGTTGAAGCGCGGGGGACACAATAAAATGGGCTTCAACGCCCCCTTTAAAATGGGGAATGGAGCCTTCAGACCCATTTTATTGTGTCCCCGACGCACATGAAACTAAATTCCGACTTGTTCCAACGCAAAGGGGTTTTGTATATAGGAAACGTCTCGTTTATTTCTTTGTAAGGACTATTTCTCGTGTCTTTAGAAACAACGCTTCAAAAATCGATGCTGCGCGACTCGCGCTGCGCGTACGCGCAAATTCAAAAAGACGGCTCCGTCAAAATTTTGAAGAGCCAAAGAGACGCCAACGCCGTTTTTCTGTTCATTTCGTATCTTCCTTCGGCCGGGGCTTCAGAGAAAGCTCTTCGCGCAAAGGGGGATGCGTTTTTGAACACTATGGTTTCTTCCAAGATCGGAAAAGTCCAGAGTTTTGTCGTTAAGCGTAACGGAAATTCGGCCACCACCCATTTGGTCGCGACGATGGCTCTTGCGGACGGCTCGGACATAGGTGTTTTGTTTGAAAAGACGAAATCGGCTTATGATCTTATGTGCCTTGGAAAATTCGAAGAGCCGTCAAGGATAGACCGCTTGAAAAGCATTATTCTCGGCGGCGCCGTTCTTTAATGTTTTTCGTTTTGATTGGATGATGGTTTCGGCAGTTTTGCCGCGTAGTTCGTATATTTTCCGGCAAGCAGCAAATCAACTTCTGATGCGACCGCAGAAAGCAAAGATTCCAGCCACGTTTTGTCGGCTTTGGCGAAGGGATTAAGGACATAGTTCGTCACGGCATCGCCCTTAACCGCTTCGCCTTGCTCGGTCGTGGGGCGGCCAATGCCAATGCGCACCCGCCAGTAATTTTGGCCGATGCAGGTGTCTAATGAGTTGAGGCCGTTATGTCCGCCCGATCCGCCGCCCTGTTTGATTTTGACTTGTCCCGGCAACAGATCAATGTCGTCGTGAAAAACAACCGCGTCCTCGGGCGTTAATTGATAAAAGCGCAAAGCTTCCGCTGCCGACTCGCCCGATAAGTTCATGAACGTCAGGGGTTTTAAAAGAAGAAAATCGTCGGCGCCCGTGATGAGGCCGTGAAATTTTTTCTTCCATGCGGGGCAATGCTTTTGCTTCGCAATTTCGTCCACGGCCATAAAGCCGACATTGTGCCTTGTGCGGGCGTACTCTTCGTCCGGATTGCCGAGACCGATGATGAGGCGAGAGGGTGTGGACATGAGATTAAGGGGTTAGCATCCAGCATTCGGGGAAGAAGTAAAGTCTCTTTTTTCCCCTGAATGCTAAATGCTAAATGCCGATCCCTTACTGTTACTTCTTTGCTTCGGGCTTCTTGGCCGCGCCAGGAGCAGCGCCGGCCGCAGGAGCCGCACCAGCCGCAGGAGCCGCGCCGGCCGCAGGAGCCGCGCCAGGAGCCGCAGGAGCGCCTGCCGCCGCAGCTCCTTCTGCCGCCAACGGAGCTGCGGGAGCCGCTGCTGCCGCCGCCGCTTTGGCTGCCGCTTCTTCGTTTTCGGAGCGGATGGCGCTTGGCACTGCAATCGTCGCAATGGTGAAGTCCTTTTCGCGCGTCGTCAGCTTGACGTCCGGCGGCAACTTCAGGGCGCTTAAGTGGATGGCGTCGTTAATCTGAAGGCCTTCGAGGCTGACTTCGAAATTCGCCGGAATCTTATCGGGGGCGCACATAATTTCGATGGCATGGTGCACGATGTTGAGTGTGCCGCCGCGCTTGATGCCCGGGGACTTTTCCGCATTCAAGAACGTGACCGGAACGCCGACGCGCACGCGGGTGTTGGCCGAGACGCGGAGAAAATCGGCGTGCAGGGCGCGGTCGGTAAGGGGATCATATTGCACGTCGCGGGGAAGGACGCGGAATTTTTTGCCCGCAACGTCAAGATCGAACAGGCGGGTCATAAAGCCCGCCGTTTCTAACTGGCGAACCAGAACTTTGTTTTCGATCGCGATGAGGGTCGGCGCCTGCTTGTCGCCATAAATAACGGCCGGAACCTGCCCTTGCTTGCGAAGGATGCTAACGGCGCCTTTGGTGGACTTGGTGCGTTCGGTCGCGGGAATAACTGTAATCTCTGCCATAATTTCTCTCCATGTTTACCGCCGGCGCGAAGGAGAGAGGAGCTGAAGAAAGCGCAAGGCTTTTGGCTTTACGCGGTCCGAGCTGCCCCCTGACAACACAACCGAAAATCGGCGTTTCATAAATTAACCGGCCTCCAGGGGTGCCGGTTTGTGCGGGCTTGGGATAGCAGAAAGGAGACGGAGAAAGCGAGTCTTTATTGAAAGACTTGAGGGTTAGAATACGGAGCCTAAAAAAGCTTTTGTTTTCATGGCGTTGGCAACGTTTGGGGCAAAAGAAAAAGATTTCAATCTGGACACCGGCTGGAGCCTGCCCCGTTGAAAAACGGAGCCGGTGTGACGAGAAAAAAACAAATGGGATGCCCGCCTTCGCGGGCATGACGGTATTTGATTGAGTCTGGCTCTAGCTGAAGAGGCTGGAAACCGAACGCTCCTGGTTTATCCGGACAATCGCTTCGGCCAAGAGGGGCGCGACGCTGAGTTGCTTGATCTTGGACGACGCGAGAATGTCGGGCGTGGCCTCGATCGAGTCCGTGATGATGAGCTTTTCGAGCGGCGAGTCGTTGACTCTTTGAATGGCGGTACCCGACAAAACGCCATGCGAGCAATACGCCGTCGCCGTCTTGGCGCCCGCCTTCTTGAGGGCTCCTGCGGCGTTGCACAAGGTTCCGGCGCTGTCGACGATATCATCCAGCATAATGCAATCGCGGCCATCGACATCGCCGATGATGTTCATCACTTCGGACTCGCCCGCTTTTTCGCGGCGCTTGTCGATGATCGCCAAGCCGCATTCCAGTTTTTTCGCCATTGCGCGGGCACGAACCACGCCGCCGACGTCCGGCGACACGATCGTCAGGTTGTCCGGCATTTTGCCTTGCACCGAGAGCGTTTCTTTGACATGCCGCACGAACACGGGGCCGACAAAAAGGTTATCGACGGGAATGTCAAAGAAGCCCTGAATTTGGCCTGCGTGAAGATCCATCGTCAAAACGCGGTTGGCGCCCGCCGTCGTGATGACATTGGCGACGAGCTTGGCCGTAATCGGCGACCGCGAGGTTGTTTTGCGATCCTGCCTTGCATAACCGAAGTACGGCATCACGGCGGTGATGCGGCGCGCCGACGCGCGGCGGAGCGCGTCGATCATGATCAGCAGTTCCATAAGGGTGTCGTTGGCCGGAAAGGACGTCGGTTGAATGATGAAAACATCTTCGCCGCGAACGTTTTCCAGAACCTCAAAGAAAATTTCCATGTCCGCAAAATGCCGCGTCGCAGACCTTGCTAAAGAGGTGCCTAAATACTGGGCAATCGCTTCCGCCAGAGGCCGATTGCCGTTGCCCGCGATAAGCTTCATATCAACGTCTCCCAGATGCAGGTAATTGACGGGCGAGGGTATATCAGCGCCAACGGAAAGTGTAAAGATAAGAGAAAAAACGTCGATTTTTCGTCTATATGGGGACAAGGGATTATGTTAAGAAATAACGACTCGCATTGATCTTTTTTGCCGTGTAGATATTCTTTGACGTCTTTCGAACCCAAGGTTCAGGAGCTTCGCCATGACCAAGTCCTCCAAAATCGCCCGCGCTTTAATTTCCGTTTCCGATAAAACGGGCCTCGTCGAATTCGCCCGCAAACTTGCCGATTACAAAATCGAGATTCTTTCCACCGGCGGCTCGGCTTCCGCTTTGCAAAAAGCCGGTATCAAAGTCACCGAAGTCGGCGACTACACGGGCTTTCCCGAAATGATGAACGGGCGCGTCAAGACCCTTCACCCGCGCATTCACGGCGGAATCCTTCAGCGGCGCGATTTAAAAACGCATCAGGACGAAGCCGTTAAGCACAACATTCCCCCCATCGATCTGGTCGTCGTCAATTTGTATCCGTTCCGCCAGACCGTCGCCAAGGGCGCGGATTTTGAAACCTGCATCGAAAACATCGATATCGGCGGCCCCGCGATGGTGCGCTCGGCGGCAAAAAACCATTCTTTCGTTGCCGTCGTCACCGACCCCGCGCAATACGACGATGTGCTTAATGAGATGAAACAAAACGACGGCGGGACATCGCCTGATTTCCGCAAAAAACTTGCGGCTGCCGCGTTTGCCCATACGGCGAGCTATGACAGCGTGATCAATTCGTGGTTTGCCTCGCAGTTGGGAGAGGAGTTCCCCTCGACGCTGACCTTGGCCGCCAACAAACAACAGGCCTTGCGTTACGGCGAAAATCCCCACCAAACCGCCGCTTTTTACGTCGCCGATACGTCGCGCCCCGGCGTTTCGACCGCCATTCAGGTTCAGGGCAAGGAATTAAGCTATAACAACATCAACGACACCGACGCGGCGTTCGAGTTGGTCAGCGAATTTACGGATACGCCCGCCATCGCCATCATCAAGCATGCCAATCCTTGCGGCGTCGCGACGGGGCCTGACCTTCTGACGGCCTATAAGCGCGCTTTTGCCTGCGATACCGTCAGCGCTTTCGGCGGCATCATTGCGTGCAACCGCCCGCTCGATAAAGCGACGGCGGCCGCCATTACCGAGATTTTCTCGGAAGTCATCATCGCGCCCGATATGGACGACGAAGCCAAGGAAGTCATCGCGGCAAAGAAAAATCTGCGCGTCTTATTGACCCGCACGATGCCCGACCCTGCGGCGGCGGGTAAAATCGTAAGGGCCGTTTCGGGAGGCTTTTTGCTTCAGACGCGCGACAATATCGTGCTCGACAAGGCCACGCTGAAATGCGTCACGAAAAGAAAGCCGACGGAACAGGAAATCAACGATATGATTTTCGCGTTTACGGTCGCGAAGCACGTCAAGTCGAACACCATCGTTTACGCCAAGGATAACGCCACGGTCGGCATCGGCGCCGGTCAGATGAGCCGCGTCGACAGCGCGCGCATAGCAGCGCGCAAGGCCGAGGACGCCGCCGACGTCGCGGGGCTGGCGGAACCCTTGACGCGGGGCTGCGTTGCTGCTTCCGACGCGTTCTTCCCGTTTGCCGACGGCCTGTTGGCGCTGATTGACGCCGGCGCAAAAGCCGTCATCCAACCGGGCGGCTCGATGCGCGACGCCGAAGTTATCGAAACGGCGGATAAGGCCGGAATTTCCATGGTCTTTACCGGCATTCGGCATTTCCGGCATTAATATCGAATATGGACATGCGGTTTCTGCGCGTTCTTGCTGTTTGTCTTTTTCCCCTTCTTATCTCTTCCGCGCATGCGGACGAGGTCGTGACGGCGGAAAAAGCTATTTCCGGCGATGCCGTCGCCTTGCAAGACGGGCGCGTCTTGCAGCTTGCGGGCGTTAAAGGGGCTTTGCCCTCGGCTCTGCCGTTTCTGAATTCCCTTGTTTCGGATCGCAGGCTCGTTCTTCAGGATGCCGCGACAGACCGTTATGGGCGCGTCGTTGCAACCGCCGTCCCTGAGGGCGAAACAAAGTCGGTTCAGGACGTTTTGCTGCGCGACGGCATGGTTTTTGTTTATCCCGTTCTGGACGATGATCGCCTAAACGCATGGGGCGAGATTGAACGCGGGGCGCGGTTATCAAAGCGCGGATTCTGGGCGGAACACAAGGACGTTCCCGCGCAACAGGCAGCGACGCTTATCGGAAAATTCGGTTTTGTCGCCGGCGTCGTCTCAAAAGCCGAGCGCATAAAAAACAAAGTTTTTCTTTCTTTCGGCGCGCCGGAACATCCCGATCTAACCATCATCGTTGCGGCGCGTTATCTGCGCCCGCTTAAAAAACAAGGCATCGATGTGTTGTCGCTTGAAGGAAAAACCGTTCGCGTTCGCGGATGGGTTTCGGAGGCGCCGGGGCCGACGATAACCATAACCACTCCGTATCAGATAGAGTGTTTTCCGATTAGATAGAACAGCAGACAAAGAAGCCCCCTCACCTGCAAAATCTAAAGGCTTGCCAAAGGCAAGCCTAAGATTTTGCTTCCTCTCCCCCGATGGGAGAGAGGGAAGATAGAGAGCGGTTCATGATTCTATTTGACCGGAAAAGACTCTAGAAGCGGCGAAGTGGTTACGCCCCTTCTCCGACGTATAACTTCCGCAGCGTTGCGAAGGCGAGGCTTATGTCTTTAAACTTTTCTTCGCTTTTACGTCCACCTATGTCGGGGTGATGCTTTTTGACGAGCACGCGGTACCGTCCCTTGATGACGGCAAAATTCACCGGCGGGGTCAATTCTAAAACGGCCAGCGCCTCGCGTTCGGCAAGAGGAAGCGCGGGCTGCGCGGGCTCTGCGTTCTCGTTGGCGTGTCCGCTAAAAATATCATGCAACGCTTTGTCACGCAATTTCTTCTCGCACACCCCCCATTGACCCAGCGGCCAAGACGGACGCTCCCACACCGTGGCGTCGCGGGTGTAGGTTTCGACTTCTTCCGGCGAAAGCCCTTCAAAAAAATTCCACGCCTTATTGTATTCGCGGACGTGGTCGAGACAGAAAAAGTAGTATTCTTCCAATTGATCGCGGCTTTTGGGCGCACGGTAATCCCCCGCCTGACCACAATCCGGATGGTCGCAAAGGCGGACCCGGACGGGGCGGTCGGATGTCTCAAAATAAGTATCGTTAAAAATGCGCATAGCCCCTCATTTTACCATATTCAGGGGGTAAAAAGACATGAAAATGAAAGCTTTTTGACCTTTTTTGTGCAGCGCTTCCATAAATTTTTTTGTTCCGGCAAAGGGGGCAAAAGTGCCGTAATTAAAGGCTCATTAATAAGTTTATTGGCAGAATAGGCGTGTGCGTGATACTTTGCGGCGATTGTTAAATAAATGACAATGCCAACCATTAAATGGAGATAAGCAATTGTCTAAAAACAATTTTTCAAGATGCTTTTTTCTTCTCGCCCCGCTTTTTATTGCGGTTGCCCTTTGGCTTGTTTCTTCGTGCCCGGCCTTGGCCGATATCATTAAAGAAGACCCCCCTGCCGCCGAAACTTTCGGCGAGGTTCTTTGTCACGCTTTTATCAACGCCAGATCGTTCGGCTTCATCTTTGAGCTTGTCGCTTACTGCGCCGGCGTTCTTGCCGCGCTTAAGGGCGTTTATCATCTTAAATTGCACGCCGACAATCCCGCAAGCAATAAACTCGGCGTCGGGCTTATGTACCTTTTCGGGTCCATGGGTTTGCTCGCCCTACCCGACGTCATCTCCACGCTTGAACAAAGCATTGTCGGATATACCGCCAAAACAAGCGGCGGCGGCAGCGGTTTGGTTTGCGGCAATATTGGACCGGTCAGCGCTGCGGAAGGATTGGATCAGGTCGTCACCAATTTTGTTCTCAATTTTAAAGAGCCGCTGACGAACGTTGCGTCGCTTGTCGCCATTCTTGCCGGTTTGTTTATGATCGTGAACGGGCTCATCAAAGCATCGAAGTACGGCACCGACCCTAAAACATATTCGATGCATAGCATTCTTACCAATTTGGGGTTTGGCGCTATTTTGATGACCATCGGCGAGATGCTTCCCATGATGGTGCATACGGTCTTTGGCACCGAGGAAATTTCAAAATCGGACACTCTGCAGTGGGACAAGCTTGGCGCCCTTATCGGCGGAGACGGCGTTTCAGAGAAGTTTATAATGGCGGTTAATTCCGCTTTGACTTTCGTTCAGGTCATCGGCGCCATCGCTTTCGTGCGCGGGTGGTTGATTTTGAAAAAGGTCGTCGAGGGCAGCGGAAATGTGTCTTTAGCACAAGGGCTTACGCATATTCTGGGCGGCGTCTTGGCCATCAACATCTTCGGGTTTTTGCGCATTATGGATAAAACCTTCGGGATTAATTTGTTTAATTAAACCAGACTTATTTGAAACTAAACGGGGACTTGTCAGAAGGAGAAAACTAGGAATATCATGCGGAATTAGAAGCGCTTAAATTAAGCTGCCGTTAAGGAACACAGCTTAACTTTAATGTGAAATACAGTGAAATTTTAACAAGGTAACTTAACCCTGCAGAGGAGAAGAGACTATGAATGCGAAGATGAAAAAAGAACTTATCAACGATGTGGTAACCGGCCTTGTGGTCGCGGCAGCTTTTGCCGCTGTCGTTCCGGCCGATGCCTTGGCGCAGTTGTCTGCGGCCACGGGTAGAGCGGATGCGGAAGTTGCCGGTCCCTTTATTACCATCGTCAGCTATATTTCGTACGCCATCGGCACCGTTATGGCGGTCGCCGGCATCGCTCAAGCTAAGAAGCATGCCGACAATCCCACGAGCGTTCCGCTGTCGCATGCCCTCGGCAGACTTGGCGCCGGCGCTGCGTTCCTTGCGGCTCCGTACCTCGTCAACATGGTCATGCAAACGGGCACCGCTACTCTTGGCGGCGGAACTAATACCTTCGGAGATATTGGCGGCTTCTAACACGGTAGGAATTTGTCTTTTCTCTCCCTTACTCTCGGCGTCGGGCATTTGTCCGGCGCCGAGAGCGGAGGCTTTAAGCCTTCGTCAAAAACAGAAACTGAAAAAGTTTTAGCCCGCGACGACTTCACCTGTCGTTTCTGCGGTTTTCGCTCAACCCAATATCAACGCGTTGTCCCCTTTGAAGGCTCTTCCGTAACCGTTTGCACTTTTTGCGAACAGGTTTTGTTTCTGGAGCGCGCCGGCATTATGGGCAGCGGCGTTTTAATCTGGCTGCCCGAAATTACCCAAGCCGAGCTTAATCACATTACGCGCGCCATTTATATCGCCCGCGCTGACGAATCCAGCGAGCTGGCCGCTGCCGCCAACCGCGCGCTGGACGCCTTAATGGCGCGCAGAACCGACGCCAAGAAACGCTTGGGCAGCGACGATCCGCTTCTTCTCACGTCCGTTTTGCAAGAACACCTGACGGACAAAGAGCGTAAGGACGCCGTCGGCAAGCTTGACGGTATTCGCCTTCTGCCCCTAGACAAGCACATCGTTCGCCAGCACGGCCATGACACCGATGTCTTTCCGAGGATTGTGGGCTTCTGGCGTTCGGAGCACGGCCCCTTTGCCGCTTTGCCGACGAGCGACTGGAACAAGCTGTTCGCCAAAATAGTGGCGTAGTTTTTTTCATATTGTCGTTTCATTAGGTTTTGTGCATTCAAGAGAGAAAACCAAATCGGATTCCGCATAAATTTTCTTTCGCCTTGCGAAGAGAAAATTTTGCGGAATGACGAGGTGGGGGGGGTTATGCATAAAAACTATTTGGAACACCTGTAACGACCGGCTCTTTCATGATTTCCGATCCCAGCACCGCACGGGCTTCTAAAGGCTGGCCGCCGTATGTGTTTCCGATTCTCTTTAGTTTCGGGATTCCTTTGGGGCTGGTTTATTTAATCGTTCTTGCCGATTTGTTCTTTCCTTTTTTGCCGCATGCGCGACCGATGGCCGCCGACTTTTGGCCCAGCAATACGGATTTTCTAAATTATTGGTCCGCCGCGCGATTGGCGCTTGATCATCAGGTCGCAATTCTGTTCAATCAGGAAGCTTTTTATCAGGCGCAAAAGGCGATGATCGGGTACTTGCCTGTGTACAAAAACAATTGGTCGTATCCTCCGCATCTTTTGCCTTTGATATCCTGGTTCGGGTTCCTGCCCTATTCCGTCGCTTTCGGATTGTGGACGGTTCTGACGTTTTCCTTATATGCTTTTGCGATTGCTTATCGGCGGGATCAGCCTTGGAAGCTGACTGCCGTTCTGGCGTTGGCACCCGCGAGCTTTATCAATGTTTTTTACGGCCAAAACGGATTTTTAACCGCCGCCTGTCTGGTTGGGGGATTGCGGCTGATTGAAAAGCGGCCAGCGTTGGCGGGGGTGGCTTTTGGGTTTCTTACATTCAAGCCGCAGCTTATGTTGCTTCTCCCCATCGTCATTCTTATGGAAAAACGTTGGCGCGTTCTTGCCTCTGCCTTGCTGACTTCGGCGGCTCTTGTGGGATTAAGTCTTTTATTGTTCGGAACGGCGCCTTGGGCGGCCTATTTCCGCGAAGCGATTCCCTACCAAACAGCGTTGTTCGAGGTATCGCCTGCGGCCGACAAAAATATTATGAATTCTTCTTTCATTACGCTGTTCGCCTCGGTGCGCCGGTGGGGCGGGGATTTGCCTCTTGCTTATGGATTGTCCATTGTCTCGGCGTTGATAGCAGCGGGGGCGACGATTTATGCCTGCCGCCGGAACGTGCCTTCCGAGCTGCGCACAATGATTGTCTTAACGGCGGTTTTTTTGGCGTCTCCCTATGCCCACAATTACGACTTGACGCTTTTGAGCGGCGCGATTGTTTCTTATTTTGCCGTTTCGCAAAGGCCCCCGCTCACTCTTCCGAAAATTGTTTTGATTGTCGCTCTGTGTCTCGCTCCGCTTTATTGTACCGGCCTTAATCTGTCTGGCTTTGCCGTATGTCCTTTCCTTATCGCCGGGTTTCTTGTTTTGGGGTTGCAGTCCATCAACGCGGTTCCGGTTAAAGTTGGGCGCGCGTAAATACCGGCATTTGGTGCGATTTATTGTCTTTTGAACACTGAACGAAGGCTTTGATTGCGCAACTATTAACTGGTTCTTGCGTCCAGCGCGCGACTATGGCACAAAACCCGCCTTAATAGCGCACCCATACAGAATAAGGCCTTCTTGCTGCCGTAGCTCAGGGGTAGAGCACGTCCTTGGTAAGGACGGGGTCGTAGGTTCAATTCCTATCGGCAGCACCATTATAAAAAGGGTACGTTCCGGACACATAGGTAACAGAATGTACCTAAGACATAGGTAACACTTTAGGGCCGAAGGGGTTGACTAAAGGTTGCAGTGTCCGTTCCTCCAGATCGACATAACCGAGATCATA
>JBAZNY010000022.1:0-22505 GCA_041649025.1 Bdellovibrionales bacterium
CGTTCGTCCATAACCGAACTCTCCTTCCATGGCATTCCGGCCTCCTTCTCCTGCTGCATCAGGAGAAAAAGTGTAACCCATGTGTCCGGTACAAAACGTCACCTATGTGTCAGAACGTTCAAAGCCCCCAAACGGGGGCTTTTTTATTGGTAGGTGGGGAACGGTGAAAAACCACCATGGGTTCATGACCCGAGCGACTAAAATATATAAGGTCGCGAGGGGCAGGGCGAGCGGCGCGTAGCGCCGAGAAGCCAATTCCCTCCGCTGCTACCAATTCTAACAGCCCTCATCTGAGAGCCTTATTACACCCAGTCCAGATCGATTTTTGATTCGAGGTTTAGCGCCTTGATTTTTGCGCGCAGGTTTTTGTCAGCGGGCTGAAGCGACGGGATTTTATGCGCGTGGGTTTCGACCAGAACGTGGCGGACGTTGCTCAGCGCGCCGCTATCGATTAACGCATTCACAAGATCGTATTCCGCGCCCTCGATATCGATTTTCAGGATATGCACCGGCGCGCCCAGTTCTTTAATGAACCGCGAAAGATTTACAGCTTCGACCTCGTGATACTGACTCTGATTGACATTCGTTTTTTCGGCAAGCAAAGACGATCCTGTTGACCAGAGGACGGGGTTTTCCTGATGCTTTTGATGAAAATAGAGTTTAACGCGCGCATCGGCGTGATACGCGGCTTTGTTATAAGCGCAGATTTTGGGAAAAGCCTTGGTCTTTTGGGCAAGCACCTTGAAGGCAAAAGGGTTGGGTTCGAACGCGTAGACCGTTGCGCCTTTCTTTGCCATTTTAAGCGTTATTCTTCCGACGTTTGCCCCACAATCGATGCAGATGTCGGCGGGGCTGATGTCAGCGAACAGCTTCGCATAAGGGCTGAACCACTTTCCTTCGATGCCCGGCAAAACGGATTTGATAAAAGATTTGATGCGATGCAACACGAAGATATTTCCCGTCTGCGGCTGGGGGAGGGGCGAAGGAATCCAAGCGCGCATCATAGAGGGTTTCCGCGAACAAGATAGAGACTATTGAGCTGATAGGACGCTTTCAATCATCTCATCTTCAAAATTCCTTTCCTTTGAAATTCATTCTTCAATAATCATAACTTCAATAAACGCTACGTCCGGAAGGTTCAAAATAGAACGATCCCGCGGGGAGCCAGGCGTCGAGCAAGGCTCGTACAACGTTCCCGATCGATACGCGGAATTCCACAAGCCCGGGCTTGGCGGGGTCCGTTTCTCCGTCGGGCATCCCCTTATAATGGGATGCAGGAACACTCATACTACAATCATGGGATATATACAAGATATTTTTTTGTATCCCTAAGTTTTTTTTATATAGATTTATCAAAAGACTAGAAAAATATGGTAAATAGGGGCGCGCGTTTTTTTACGTTACTGCTTCCATTTTTTTAATATTTCGATGATTTGTTCCTGTTTGAACGGCTTGCTGAGGTGGTCGTTCATACCCGCCGCCAGACAACGATCGCGATCGCTTGTCATGGCGTCTGCCGTCAACGCGATGATCGGGATCTTTTGTTTGCCCTTCATTTCATTTTCTCTGATGATTTGCGTTGCCGTGTAGCCATCCATATCGGGCATGTGGCAATCCATGAAAACCAAATCATAATTATTCTTTTTCACCATATCTACGGCTTCGATTCCGTTCACCGCCGTTTCGACGCTGCAGCCGTATTTATCCAAAATTTTTGTCATGAGCATTCGATTCACCGCCATATCCTCAACGACAAGAATATGCATATTCTCGAAATTCGCCACGCCGTCCATATCCTTGCTGAGGTCGCCCCGCATCAATTTCACTATCGTGTGGCGCGTTACGAGGGGCAGCTGAGTATTATTCTTGCGGCTGCTTAATAACAACTTCAGCATACCTTCAAGCTGTAAGGGATAGAACGGTTTCACCAGAAAGCCGGAGGCGCCATTTTCCGACATTTGTTCGAGCGATGTAAATTGTCCATAGGCCGTCAGCATAATAACCAGCGGCGACTGATACGTGTTTTTAGGATGCGTGATTTCGCGACAAAAAGTCATTCCGCTCTCTTCGCCCATCATGTAATCCAAAACGACAAAATCATATGGGTCGTTTTGACGGACGGCCTCTTCAATTTTTTGTCTGGCTTCTGCAATCGTGATTGCCATGTCGCAACGCATGGACATTTTTACCAGACTGTCTTGCATTATAAGGCAGCTATAGGAGTAATCATCGACGGCAAGAACACGCGAATTCTTTAAATCTATATCAGGCAACACACTGCTTTCATTTTCAGTTTTGCCTTGTTTAAGATGCAGGTCGTAATAAAACGTAGAACCAGCGCCTACTTCGCTTGTGACTTTTAGCTCTCCCCCCATTAAATGCACGAGTTGTTGGGATATGGCTAACCCCAGTCCCGTGCCGCCAAAACGGCGCGTCGTCGATTCTTCGGCCTGCGTAAATTTATCAAAAACATAGGCGAGTTTTTCTTTTGGGATGCCGATGCCCGTATCTTCGACGCTAATATACAAAGGAATAACAGACCCCTCTGCATTCCCCACATGGGCCTTGATCATGACGTGCCCGCATTGAGTAAATTTGATTGCATTGCCGATAAGATTAAATAATATTTGCTTAAATCTTCCCGGGTCTCCGATAAAAAAGTGCGTAGCGTCATTGGAAAGGGAAACGAGGAGTTCCAAGCCTTTTTCCCGCGCCTTGAGGTTCATAATGTCGGTTACTTCGGCGATGGCTGCGCCATAATCGAAATTGATTGCTTCAAGTTGAAGCCTTCCAGCCTCGATTTTGGTAAAATCCAAGATGTCGTTGATGAGCGCGAGCAAAGTTTCGCCAGATTGATAAATAATATTTGCCCATGTGTTTTGTTCCTGTTTGAGCTCTGTATCCAGCAACAGACGCGACATGCCCAGTACGGCGTTCATGGGTGTGCGGATTTCATGGCTCATGTTCGCGAGAAAATCCGTTTTTGCGCGGTTAGCTTCTTCCGCGGAGTCTTTGGCTTTTTGAAGTGAGACGGCGGCTTGTTCGGCCGCAACCTTTGCTTTATGCAGTTTTTGCAGGTTGGCTAAATAGATAGCTAGTAACGCAACGACTGAAAGTTGTATCAGCAATATAAAGAGAGCGACTTTATGGCGAGCCGGCCAACTCGTTTGGTTTTGAAATGAAAAAACGAGATGCTTGTTCTCGCCCCAAAAACTCAGCTTCGATTGGAGATTAAAAACGTTGCCCAATTGAAGCGCGAGCTTTTTATCCAGGTATTCAAGGAGGCTCCCTGAGCCGGAGCGGTTCTCCGATAAGGCCAATGCGGGAAGGTCTTTCAAAACAACGGTATATATAAAATTTTCGTCCGCGTTACGGGAAATGACGCCGGAAACAAGAGCATCCAAATCGACTGTCAAACAAACCATGCCGCGAAGCGCATCGCGCCATTGCGCCGAAGAAAAGGCTCCCTTCTGATATATCGGAAAATACAGTTTCAACGTTTTTCGAAAGGGGGCAGAAGTTTCGTCAGATGCCGCGTCATCGTCATTCGTCTTGTGTTCTGCGACAATCTCATTTTTATCTCGGGATTTGAGAATGGCCTCAATCGTCTCGGGGAAGGATGCCACGTTAAGGCCAAGAGATTTTTCATCAAGCGGCTGTTGAAAGTACAGGGGGTAGTACCCGTTAACCTGGTCCGTAGATTGTGTTCCGTCCGGTTCATGTATTTGGTATCCAGGAAAATAGGCGCGCGCTTTTTCTTCAAAAGATGTTTTGTCGTTTGCCCGCACGAAGGGAATTAGGGTCAGCGATTTTACTTCAGGCCGCAGAAGAAAAGTCGGGGTCACATATTCAATGAAATTTTCGAAGGAAACTTTTTCCTGTGTGTCAAAGAAGGTGCGAATGCTTAAGAGGACGTTGGCGTCGCCTCGCAGGTCTTGTTGAATGGCGGCTATAATTTGATCGACATGCTGTTCGTAATTATTCGAGATCTGCTGGTTTTCCATCCGCAGCAGATATAAAGACAATAGAAAGGCAAGCGGAACACCTATCAACCAGGTGAGAACGACCCACAGGTAACTTTCCATGTTAAAAGCGTGCCGCGCTTTATTTCTCATAAACGAAAAAAAAGGTGACAATTTGAATGGTGCCATCATACTCATGAAAACGGTTGCCTCTTGTGTGCAGGCTAGAGGAAAAGTAATTTATATAAGTTTAATTATCCTCCACTTTCAAGCGACGGCACATACGCTGATGTGTTTGGCGTGGCACATTCCTTACAGATATTTAATTAATGCCGGGTAGCGTCTTTATCTTGTCCGCATATGTGGGGCGCTCGATGAGGTTCCGTTTCCTCTTTTCTTTGATTTTAGTCGGTATTGTTTCGGTTTCATCGGGGTTTTCCTCTAAGGCCTATGCCACGGACAAAACGGATATTGCCGTTGGAATGAAGACCCTGTCGATGTTGAACGTTAAGCCATCGGGGATCATAACGGTCGCCGTTGTCTACGATCCGACGTCGGTCGCCTCTAAAGCAGACGCCGATTCCATTAAAGAGGAGATTGATAATGGGGTAGACGTTCCGCGCGGGATAAAACTGGACAGCGTGTTGGTGAGCACAAACGAACTCGGTAAATTAGAGAGAGCCAAGATTATTTTCATCGCCAAAAGCGTTGCTATCAGAAATTTCGATGCCATATCCGTTGCAGCGTCAAACGCCGGAGCCCTTTCGATTTCCACGGATATTGATTGCGTAAAAGCCAATAAATGCGTGATTGGCATCGTGTCAAAACCAAACGTCGAGATTTATCTCAGTACATTGGCGGCAGAAAGGGCGAAGATCGGATTCGCTCAAGTGTTCATGATGTTGACCAAGCAAATCTAGGTGAAGACAAGATGATTATTGATTCACATAACTTACTTTGGGGCTTTTCAATGAGGAATATCCGATTATCGGTGTCCCTGTTATCGCTTGTAGCGGCAATCCTCTTTGTGCCTTGTTCGTCTTTTGCGCAAACGATAGACTATGGGTCGCTCCAATCTCTCTTCGGCGAATCCGTCACGACAGCTGCGACGGGCACGCCTCAAATTGCGAGAGACGTTGCCGCCAACATGACGATTATTACGGCGGATCAGATTCGCCAATCGGGAAGTCGCAGCATTCCGGAAATTATTTCCAGAGTTCCCGGATTGGATATATTGCGTTCTGCCGAATATACCCATGATGTCGGCGTGCGGGGCTATCAACGGGCCTATCAACCGCGCCTGTTGGTTTTGGTGGATGGTCGGCAAGTATTCATCGACGATTATTCGCGCACGCTGTGGGAAAATATACCCGTCAATGTGGATGACATCCGGCAAATTGAGATCGTGAAGGGCGCCAGTTCGGCTCTTTTCGGCTCGAACGCGACGGGCGGCGTCGTCAATATCATTACGTATAGTCCCCTTTACGACAATAACAACGTTGTGACGGGCAGCATCGGATCCCAGCGCAATCTCATCGGCGATGTGACAAGCACGACAAAATTCGGAGACCTCGGCGGGCTTAAACTGACAGCCGGCGGTTTTGATGCGGAGGAGTTCGATACGCCGCGAAGCATCGAAAATAAACTCATATCGAATAATCCCTCTAAGTATTACGCTGTGGCGAGCGCCGTCGTACAATTGTCGCCGGATTTTCAGTCCAGCGGTGAACTGACTTATTCGAAGTCTGACGCCATAGGCGCCGACCACATTAATATTTTAGAACGGATGGAAGCGGAGACCTATTCCGCCAAGGGAGGGTTTGCGTGGCAAACGCCATTTGGGCTTATTAAAAACAATAATTATTTTAATCACACAAAAATTAACAACAAGGCGCCTAATTCTATGGATTCTTCATGGATGATCATCGGCGATTCTACGGATTTGATCGTCAGCCAGCTTGAAGACGAATTCAAAATCGGCGCTGATCATACCTTTCGCACGGCCTTGGAATATCGGCATAAAACGTTTAATGTCGATATGCCAAGCGTCGCCGTCAATCCGCAAAAACCGCGAACCGAAGAGGATGTCTATTCCATCGGCGGCACGTGGCTGTGGAATATCGACGATCAGTGGTCATGGACGAATGCTTTTCGCTATGACCACCAAGATCAGGAACAAACCGGTACGATTGGCCCAGCGGCGCTTGTTTCGCTTTCCGATTATAGCCATTCTTTAAATATGCTCAGCGTTAATTCAGGACTCATCTATAAAGCGACAGACAAGGATACGTTCAGAGCGACATACGGGCGCGGCATTCAAATTCCAAGCCTTATACAAGTCGGTTGGATTGCAGACATAGCTTCCGCGGGCACGGTATTGAGTAGTGAAGGTAATCCCGATTTGAAACCGACGGTCGTCCAAAATTATGAATTAGGGTATGATCGCAAACTTCCGGAGATTTTTTCAACCGGAAGAGTCTCGGCCTACTATCAAATCAACCAAGATTTAACGGCGTTCAGCCCGAATTGGTCGACTCGAAGCTTTTCCGGAGAGACCTTCATGCTGATACAAAACATCAATGTCGGAAACAGTCAGGGGTGGGGCGGAGAGATACAGATGTTCGGCGAGAATCCCTCGGGTTTTCGCTGGGATGGAAGTTATAGTTATTCCCGCGTTGCCGACGGAAATTTGGTCAAAACACAGATTAATTTTGAAAAGTCTGCGCCCACGCATCATTTTCGCTTGTCCGCCGGTTATACAAACGGCAATTGGGAGTTCGATACAAAAAGCGACTATGTGACGCAGACAAGCATGTCGGGGCCAGGAAAAACGCCGACGGCAGGGTATTACAGTCTTGGCGGCCGGATAGGCTATAAGATCAGCGATACGTTCACCGCGTCATTGTCGGGCACAAACTTAACCCAGAGCACTACGAACATCAGCACCTATCCGCAAGTAGAGCGCCAATATTTTCTGACGCTTACGGGAAAGTTCTGAGTTTGGAATTAGGCTTTATGCGCAAGGCGCGGGCGGAAACGGGGCAGGCGTGTCCCCTTCCTTGTTCTATGAGCGCAAAAACTAATTTTCCGAAGAACACGATTTTGACAACGAGCTCACAAGTTCGTGCACTTTTTGGCGCTGTTTTAAGTTACGAATGTTGTAATACGCGCGAACCAATTTCAATGTTTCCTGACGAAGCAGGACATTGGAGTCGTCCATCGGATCCTTTTTCATAAATAGCAAATCATCATTTGCGCACGCAGGCCGCTTCTGAAGATCAACCAACGTGGGCATATCTTCAAAAAAATAGGCCACGGGGACGGATAAGACTTGGGAAATTTGGTACAACCGGCTCGACCCCATTCGATTAGCTCCGGATTCATATTTTTGGATTTGTTGAAAGGTTACGCCGACGAATTTCGCCAATTGTTTTTGGCTGAGCCCGCAAAATTTTCTCCGAAGACGCATTCTTGCGCCAACATGGATATCAACAGGTCCTAATGCAGCATCTAGAATTTTTGGTCTTTTTGACATTTTTAAACACAAGTATTTCGAGGAACAGGGAGGCAAATATTTGAGAAATATAGCGTAAAAGATGAAGTAGAGCAAGCAGTGGGCATAGCGTATTTACGCAGTTTTTACTCCAAATCATGCATTTATAGAAAATCCATTTGTTGACTTTGGTTGTCGAGCAGATGAATATTTCAATACTCAGGTTGTTTCTTATGAAATGTTTCTCTTTCCTCCGATCCGGCAGGAAAAGTCCTGCGCGTGATGTCGTGGTTGTCTTTGCCCTCGAAGAGGAGGCGCAAGGCCATTTTGACGATTATGACGTCCTTTACAGCGGCGTCGGAAAAGTAAATGCGGCCTATCGCTTAACACGGAGTCTGGCGCTTAGGTTTCGTAATAAACAAAACAAGCCCAAACTCATCCTTAATCTCGGAAGCGCCGGCTCGCCGCACTTTAAATCCGGCGTCATCGTCAATTGCACTCGTTTCATCCAGAGGGATTTCGATGCGACGGCTCTCGGCTCCGCGCCTTACACGACTCCTTATGAGAATACCCCCGCTGTTTTGACGAATGGCGTTCGCTATCCGGATTTTCCCGACGGAATTTGCGGGACGGGAGATAATTTTTCGACCAACGGCCACACGCCGGAATGGACTGTCGTCGATATGGAGGCTTATGCGTTGGCTAAAATTTGCTTCCTTGAAAACATTTCCTTCGCATGTCTTAAATATATAACGGACGGCGCGGACGGGCAGGCGGCAAGCTCATGGGAGGCCGGATTGCCGAAAACGTCGGAAAAGCTGCGCGACGCGATGAGCTCTCTTCTCGGCTAAATCGACAATTAACGAAACACAGAAATCTCAATATACATCGTTATTCCCGCGAAGGCAGAAGGAGTCCCCTTTTTAGCCGCAAGAAACCAAATGGGATCCCCGCCTGCGCGGGGATGACGGATTCTATAGTTGCTTTAGGATGCTTTTTTCCTTATCGGACGCACAACCAGATCGCTCGCGTCAATCTCGCCGTTAAAAATGGCCATCAGAACCGCCGAAACACGGTTCGAAGCGTTGTACTTGTCCATCACATTGCTGATAATTTCACGAACATAATCGGGAGACAAAGACAAAATATCGCTGATATCCGCGCTTGTCTTTCCCCGCGCCGCCCAGGACAGGACGTCTTTTTCTCTTGGAGCGAGTTTGGGCATCGCCCTCTGTTTGGCCTGTTCCGGTTTATGAATATCCACAAAACGCATGTAAAACTGATTTGAAATCGCGTTAAAGATTGCAAGTTTGTGCGGATGAAGGCAATCGCCATTCTTATTGCTTGCGGCAGCTAATCCCGCAATTTGCCCGAAGGGGCCGCGTAAGGGGGTGCAGACGCCGTATACCAAACCGGCGTCTTCTCCTCCACGACGACAACTTTCGGAACGCCGCGACAGGAAATAGTCCGTAGGAATGTCTTTCCAGGCAAACGCTCCATAAGACGTGTGGCCAAATCTACGCACGGCATCAATGTCGGCAAATCCCTTTTCCATGTAGTATGTAAGCCAGTCCATCGGATAGTTTGTCAGCTGGCCGTGACCCGCTGAAAGGCCGATGGCGTGGTGATCCGTTTCAAGACCGAAAACGTAATAATCCAAGCCGCACATTTCATGCAAACTCGTCACCAGGAGAGCATTGAGATTCTCCACCGTTCTGGCGTCACTTGAGCGTTTTATGAAATCGAGCAATTCCACCGAAAACCCCATACCCAGATACTACCCCCAGTAGAAATACCATGATTTGCTTGTTTTGGATAGGGTGTTGGCAGTTTTGGGCTATATAGGGCTTACCCTTACAATTGTGGGGGTTATGTAGTGTCTGCTTTCAAAGCATCTTCCATCTTTAGAAACATGATGGAGGAAGACGTGATTTCAATCCTTTCACTGAAAAACATCAACACTCATGGCGGTCTTCTTCCCGGTATTCTTTCATGCCGATACAGGAATTTTGTTGCCCGGCAAAACTACATGCATTACCCCGTCGGCACGGAGATGGAGCACGACGAATACGATACTCCCGCTACTGTTTACTTTGCTTGGGTAAATTCTACGGGAAGAGTTTGCGGGACGGCCAGGTTGAATCCTACGGATCGTCCCTACATGTTGCGCGATAAGTTCCCCTTTATGGTCGAGTTCGAAAAACTCCCCGATTCAAAATATGTTCTGGAGGGGAGCCGCATTTGCATCGATAACGATTTGCCGATTTCATTGCGGACCCAAATCAAGAAGGAATTGGTGCTGGCTTATTATGAGTATGGGCTTTCGATGGGGGCGCATACGATCATCGGTTTGATGCAGACTTTGATTATGCGCCGCGTTTACGGGTCGTCAGGATGTTGTCCCGTCAGTCTTGGCCGAGAGCAGGATATCGGCGATCAAAAGTGCGTGGCCGCGAAGATGAGCATTACGTCGCCCATGTATGAACGGGTCAAAATGAAACTTAGCGTGCGACAGCCTGTCGTCGGAAATTTGTTGTTCACTCCGGAAAGCCTTGCGGCTTAGGGAAGAAAGCTATGCCTAAGTGCGGAACAAAGGATAACGTCATTAAGTTTGTTTCTAAGGAGGGACGTTCCCAGATTCCTTCCGTGAAAGAGATTGCAACGATGAGCGGGCAACTCTCCTTTCTTGCCGTGAGCGCCTACAGTTTCGGCATGAAGCAAGTGGCGGTTGGTTGTGAATTCGCCAACGAAGAATTGGGCCGGTGGTGGGAAAAAAACGGAAGGAATCTGGATTGTGTCGAAGAGGACGGGGAATCGGAACAGATATCTAAACGCTGAATGCATTAATTTGCGGGAATAAGAGTGGGGTCTCAAACAGAATGAAAAAAAAGACGAGTTTGAAAAAAAAGATGCGGTTGAAAGAAAGACCGCATGTTTCAACGGCCTTATTTCAGGGAGAGATTAGGCCGTTCGACGGCAACGCCGTGTTGTGCGCGGAGGGCATGTGTCAGAAAAAGGTTGTCGAACAATTAGAACCTTTTTGCACTATGTGCCTTCACTTCGATTGGTATATTCCGTATCTCTTTCTTAAATACGCTCAAAAAGAACTTTTGGAAACGGCTTTGCAACAGAAGATTTCACCGGAACAAGATATTTAAGAGCAGACCAGTTATATATTTGAGACCAGAGATTTACGGCTGGTTCACAGGTTCTGCTTCAGCCACAGTCCAATTCTATTCATCGTCGATCCGCCGCTGTTAAAGGAGCGCATGCTGAATGACGTTGCGCTGCTCGACGCCAGTTCCGGCTGCATCGCGATGGCCAGTAATCCTGCCGTTGTTGCAAAGGCGGGGCCTGACGTGGATTCGGCAAGCCCCGTAAAAGCTCCGCCGACGCCCCGGCTGCTCAATGTCGACGGCCTAGCTACGCGCAAGGGCCGCCCCAGGCGCACTTGTTTGTCGAGAATCCTTTGCGCCAATTCGCGTGCCCCCGGAAGTTGCGAAGCGCCGCCCGTTAAAACCACGCGGCGCCCTGCGATGTCGTTAAAACCGCTTTTATCCATGCGTGCGCGAACGTGCTCAAAAATTTCTTCCAAACGCGGTTGAATAATGCGGATCAGGTGAGATTTCGGCAAATGGTTCGCGTTCTCGGGCTCTTCCTCGCCGACAAGGGGGACGTCGATGCTTTCGCGTTCGTCCATCGGGCTTTGGATGGCGTTGCCGTAAAGGGTTTTTAACCGTTCGGCTTGCGCGACGGACGTCGTCAGGCCTCGCGCAATGTCGTTGGTCACGTGCGCGCCGCCGAGAGGAACGCCGCCCGCAAAAACGACATTGCCGTCGAAAAAGACGGCATAGCTGGTGGTGCCTGCGCCCATGTCGATGATGAGACTGCCCAAATCCATTTCGTCTTCGACGAGGCAAGCAAGGCCGCTGGCGCAAGGGGCAGCGACTATTTGTTCGACATCCAGATGGCAACGCGCGATGGCCGTCGCAAGCGTGCGCACGGGGCCAAATCCTGCAGCAATAAGGTGCATCTGCGCTCGAAGCATGGTTCCTGTCATGCCCAAAGGGTCGCGAATGCTTTTCTGATCATCCAGCGAATAGCCGACGGGAATGGATTGAAGAAGCTCCAAGGGCTGATTCAGTTGGTCCTCGGGAACCATAGATTGACCTTGCGCATGGATGCGGGAGAGGTCGTTTTCCGTTACCTCGCGTCCGTTAAGGGGAAGCTCGATATCGACGGTTTGCGAAGTCAACAGCGTGCCGGAGATGTTGACCGTTACGCGCTGCAAGGTTTCTCCTGCCATTTGCTCTGCCGCGGACACCGCCTGGCTGATGGCGTATTGCAGGGCTTCCATGTTGGAAACGCCCCCTTGCTTCATGCCCTCGGACAACTGATGCCCTATGCCGACAACGCGAGGAGGCCCGTCATTGCTCGATCGCGCGATAAGGCAGGCAATTTTGCTCGATCCGATATCGAGCGCGGAAAAAATCTCTCCTTGCGACGTGCTTGGTTCGGCAAAAAGCCAATTTTTTAAAAATTTCATGGCTTCTTTCCTTCTGTCTTTTTAGCGCCGACAGCCGGTTCGAGAACGAGGCGATCAGGGATGCGCAAATCGATGGCGATGATGGCGCGGTCGAGAATTTTTTCTTGCGCCATAAGAACCGATAAACGATGCAGGGCGTTATCGACGTCGTCTTCCGGCAAACGCGCGACAATTTTGGGGGGGAAACGAAGATCCCAGCGCCGTTCGCTGACGCGCACGGCCGAACCCATTTTTTCGCGAATATCGGGATAAGCCTTCAAAAGAGAAAGGAAGGCATATGCCGCGCGATCCGCGCCCGTTCCGACGACAAGAGGAAGCGAGGGAAAATCGTCAGGCTTTGCCGAGGGTAAAACGCGTCCTTTGCCGTCGATGACATATAATTTTTCTTTGTGCTGCCAACGCGCGATGGGCATGCGCTCTGTCAAGATAACGGCGATGGTGTCCGGAATGCGGCGTTCAATGGCAACAGATTCCACCCACGGCAATTTGCCGAGGCGTTCGGCCGCGCCTTCAAGATCGACGGAAAGAATAGGCGTTCCCCGCTTGACGCCTAACGCATCGTAAACAGCCTCTCGGCTCGATTGGCGGCGGCCGACGACAACGACATCCCTCACTTCAAAACTCGCTTCTTTGGTCATTGTCAGAAAATCGTTTTTCAACGCTTCGAACTGCCGTTGAGGCCATCCGGAATACCATCCGATGGCGGCGATAATCAAAAAGCCCAGCAGCAGACCAGCCAGCAAGCCCAGCCGGGTCAGAAAGCCAATGCCGTCGTCATTGCGCGCGCGCACACGCGCCGACACATAATTTTGTGTAACGCTGCCGCGGAGATGCATTCTGCTACGTCTCATAGAATCACATATAAATCCGTAATACGTCTAATAACACAGATTGCGATATATTTGAATGCGAGGAAAAGCTTACCCTTAAGACCTGTGGTTAGAACTCAATTAAACATTGTCATTCCGGAACATTTTATCTTCGTCTGCGCCAGTGGACGAAGAGAAAATGTATCCGGAATCCGATGTGTTTTTAGCGCCGAAGAAACCAAATCGGATTCCGCATAAATTTTCTTTCGCTTCGCGAAGAGAAAATTTTGCGGAATGACGGCTGCGTTAGGTATTCCTATTTTACATCCAGGCCGATGTCGAGAATCGGTGCGCTGTGCGTAATCCAGCCGACGGAAATCACGTCCACGCCCGTGGCGGCGACGTCGGCGACGTTTTGAAGCGTTATATTCCCCGAAGCTTCCGTGATAAATCTTCCCGCGACCTTTAGGATGGCCTGTTTCAGCGTCGGTACCGTCATGTTGTCCAGCAAAACGGAATCAATGGGCAGCGTTGGTAAAAGGGCGATGGCTTCATCAAGCTGTTCAAGCGTATCGACTTCAAGTTCGATTTTAACGGAATCTCCGATAGATTTTTTTACCTGTTCGAGCGCTGCCCGAATGCCGCCTGCCATGGCGATGTGGTTGTCTTTGATCAGAACTGCCTCGTATAGCCCGAAGCGATGGTTGCTGCCTCCGCCGGCGCGAACGGCGTATTTTTCAATGAGACGGAGACCCGGCGTCGTTTTGCGCGTGCAAAAGATGCGCGCCTTGTGCGGTTTGACGGCCTCGGTCAGCTTATGCGTTTCGGTCGCGATGCCGCTCAGGTGGCACAGAAAGTTCAAGGCGACGCGTTCGGCTGACAGAATGGCGCGCGCTTTGCCTTCAATTTGCGCCAGACAATCGCCGGCTTTCACGGCTTCGCCGTCTTTTTTGAGTTGCGTGAAAACGACATTGGTGTCGAGCGCTCGGAAAGATAGGCGCGCCAAGCCCATTCCGGCAACGATGCCATCCTGTCGTGTGACAAGTTTCACGCTGCTTTTCGCGTTTGCCGGGATAAGGGCATCGGTTGTGATGTCGCCGACGCTTCCCAAGTCTTCTCGTATGGCGTTTTCGACCAAAGGCGTCAAAAAATTATCAGGCAGGGGGGTCAGCATTTGAATCCTTCTAATTCGGAAAGCCGGAAAGGAGCGCGTTTTCCAACTGTATCGGTTTTCGGAAAATCACGGCGGAAGTGAGCGCCTCTGCTTTCCTCGTGCCTTATGGCGCATGTTGCAATCATTAGCCCGACCAAGGCCATATCCGATAATTTCGCCAAAGGCGATAGCATGTCAAGTGCCCGCAATAATCCGGTTTTATCGCGAATAACCCCGACATCGTCCGACATTATTTTGCGGATGGTGTTTTTTTGTTCAGGCGTTAGGGCTGGACGTTCTTTCGGAACCGTTGCGGGAATATCTCTTTCCTTCGTATTTAAAATCCCCGAATTTTTAATATCCTGCGCTACTCTTCCGCCAAAACTCGCGGCTTCAAGCAGGGAATTGCTCGCCAATCTGTTTGCCCCATGAAATCCCGTGCTGGCAACTTCGCCGCAAGCCCATAATCCTTTGACGTCCGTCCGGCCATTCTTGTCCGTCCGAACGCCTCCCATGTGATAATGCGCGGCGGGTTTTACCGGAATGGGCCTTGTCGCGGGGTCGATGCGCGCCGAGATGCAGGTGGCATGAATCGTAGGAAAGCGATCCGCAAACGTAGTCCCCAAAGCTTCCCGCGCATCCAGATAGACGTTGTGCCCTTTTGAAATCTGATCCCAAATCGCGCGCGTCACGATATCGCGTCGCTGCAAGACATCGGTAAAACGCTCTCCCTTCTCGTTGATGAGGACGGCTCCCTCTCCCCGCAAAGCTTCGCTGGCCAGAGGCATCGGATCGCGGCCTATGTCGATGGCCGTCGGATGAAACTGCATGAATTCCAAATCGTTGAGCGTTGCGCCCGCTCGTGCCGCCAGAGCGAGGCCGCTGCCCCAATTTTCATGCGGATTGGTCGTATCGCGCCATAAAGCTGCCGCGCCGCCCGTTGCCAGAACCACGCAATTCGTATGCAATGTCGTCTCGATTCCGTATTTACGGATAATTACTCCGGCGACAGAACCATCCTTGACGACGATATCCAGTGCGCGCGCGTTATCGATAATCTCTATCGACGGCGTTGCCCGCGCGGCCTTGATAAGTGCCAACATAACCGCTGCGCCCGTCGCGTCCTTGACGTGAACGATGCGGCGTTTGCCGTGGGCTGCTTCCAGCCCCAAAAGAAGATTTCCTCTTTCATCCCGGTCGAAAACGACGCCTTGTTTTGTCAGCCGGTCGATAATGGCGGCTCCGTCGTTCGTCGTTTGACGGACAATGTCGGCATCGTTCAATCCGTTTCCGGCGGCTAAGGTGTCTTGCGCATGAAACTCGGCTTTATCATCCGCGCCGACCGCCGCCGCGATGCCTCCCTGCGCCCAAGCGCTGCTGCATCCGTCGCCGAGCGCGCACGGGGACACGACAATGACGGGCGCGGGGGCCAGAGCCAACGCTGTAGAGAGACCCGCAAGGCCGGCTCCTAATATGACGGGTTTCATCACTTCACCGCTATCATGCGCAGGGTAGCGCGGCGGGCAGGGGCGGCCAGGACGTCGGAAACTGTCACTTCATGCTCCATATTTTCCAATGAGGCGCGAATGTTCGCCAACGTTATACGCTTCATATGCGGGCAAAGTTGGCAAGGACGCACAAATATCGTCTGAGGATTGTTGACGGCGACGTTATCGCTCATCGAGCATTCGGTCAAAAGAACGGCGCACGCGGGCTTATGCTTTAAAACCCAATTGATCATGTCGGTCGTCGATCCGGCATAGTCGGCTACGGCAATCACTTCAGGCGAACACTCAGGATGCGCCAGAACGATGACGCCCGGATTTTGTTCGCGGAACAGTGCGACTTCAGAGGCCGTAAAGCGTTCATGAACCTCGCAGTGGCCTTCCCAGGTTATAATCTTCGTTTTTGTTTCCTTAGCTATATTCATGGCGAGATATTCATCAGGCAGCATGATGACTTGCGGCACACCCAAGGATTCGACAATTTTCTTCGCATTTCCGGACGTGCAGCATATGTCGGATTCCGCTTTGACAGCTGCCGACGTATTCACATAGGTGACGACGGGCGTATTTGGATATTGTTTGCGCAAGGCGCGTACATCTTCGGGCTTGATGGATTCCGCCAGCGAGCATCCGGCTTTTAAATCCGGGATAAGAACAGTCTTGGAAGGGTTCAACAATTTCGCGGTCTCAGCCATGAAATGGACGCCTGCCATGAGAATGACATCGGCTTCGACTTTGGCGGCTTCCCGCGCCAAGGCCAGAGAGTCTCCTTGAATATCCGCGACGCCGTAAAATATTTCTGGACGCATGTAGTTGTGGGCAAGGATAACGGCGTTGCGTTCTTTTTTAAGGCTTTGAATAGCGTCGATGTCGTCAACCAGCGCCGCCCATTCCATTTCGGGGATGATGGACTTGACGCGCTCATAGCGAGAGGCGGTTCGACGCAACGCGGCGGCGGTTTTGGGGGGAATAACTCCCATCCTTCCTCCTTGATTATGCTCACTTTGAGCATTAATAGACCCTGAAAAAACGGGGTCTAAGACCCCATAGATTCACGGCCATTTTATGCTTTTAGGAAGGCAAAATCCACTCGGAAGTAGTGCTTTGTTGTAGGCGGCTGTAAAATATGCGAAAAATCGGACATGAAAAGATCAATCCGCATCGCGCACCATAACACAAGCATTTCGTTGGAACCTGAATTCTGGGACGAGTTGAAGGCGATTGCTTTGCAAGACAAACTTTCGTTGACTGAAGTCGTGGCTAAGGTCGATGCGTCGCGCAAAGGGAATCTCTCGAGCGCCTTGCGCCTTTATGTTCTGAAGCGGCTGAAGGATTAAACATGAAAACATATATCGGGCTGGATATCGGCGGGACGAAAATCGCGGGCGCGGCGTTCGATGGCGGGGGCAAGGAGCTGGCGCAGGTCGTTAAGAATACGCCGGAGACATATGAAGCTTTTCTGGAAACTTGCCACGTCATCATTAAGGGACTTGAGAATAAGGCAGGAAAGCCGGAATCCATAGGGGTTGGCGTCTGTGCGCCGTTCGATCAAAAAACGGGCGTTATCAAGACTTCTGCGAATATTCCGTACTTATCGAATAAGCCGCTATGTAAAGATCTCGAAAAAAATATCGGGTTGAAGATTGTGCTTGGAAACGATGCGGCCTGCGCGGCTTTGGCCGAAGCCGTCGAGGGGCCCGGAAAAGATTATAGCGCCGTTCTTTGTTTAATCTTGGGCACGGGGGTCGGGTGCGGGTATGTCGTGAACGGGCGCACTGTCGGAGGCGCGAACGGACTCTGCGGCGAAGTCGGGCATTTGCAGATGCCTCGCGAAAGGGACGAAAAACGCGAATTTCGTCGATGCGGCTGCGGAGGCACGGATTGTATTGAAACCTATATTTCCGGTCCGGCCTTGGCGCGGCTTTATAAGGAGCAGACGGGGAACGAGGCCGATGCCAAGCAAATAAGCGCATTAGCGCAAAAGGGTGACGCTAAGGCTTTAAAGGTTCTTGATATGTATTACGCGCTTGTCGCGCGCGCGATGGTTGTCGTGTTGCACAGCTTCGATCCCGACATCATTGTTGTCAGCGGCGGGTTGAATGCGTTGCCCGGTCTTTATGAGGAAGTGACGAAGCGTTGGGGTAAGTATGCTTTGGCAAAAACGCCCAAGACAAAATTCGTTCCTGCGTCTTTTGGGGCGATGGCGGGGTTGCGCGGCGCGGCGTTGCTTGGAAAAACAAGCTGAAAAAGCCAATAAATATGGTGAGATATGCATCCTTTTTTGCATTTGAGGATGGACGAAGCTAATATTAGGATCGTGTTGATTGCATAAGGCTTTTGTCGAGCGAATACGTTTCGAGGATACTATGTCCGAGGATAATCAGCCGATCATTAAATACTCTTTTGGCAATGCGAAAGAGCCCCTTACGTTGCCGAGCAAAGTTTTTTCCGGAGAGTCCGTCTCCCTCAAAAGCCTCGACGGTTCCCATGAGGTGGGTTTGGTTGTACGTCCGACGACTGAAAATAATAGGCTAGTTCAGGAATTTCTGGCGAAAAAATTTAACCGCACTATTTGCTCTTCGGAGGATCAGCCGATAATTAAGTGTTATTCTGATGATGAGCCGCCCATTGATGGACCACCCATCCTTGCATTGTCCGGCGACGTGTTTTCGGGGGATTTTGTCAGGTTGGTTGGTTCCCAAGAGGAAGTTCTGGTTATCAATCCGACTTATGAAAATATAATGGTGGTTCAAGACTTCATGGCAAAGTTATTGGGTATTAAAAAGTATTTTTTGCCGAAGGATTATTTGAAGGATGTCGGATTTATTCAGGAAACAGGCGGCGACACAAATGCCGAGATCACGGCTCCGGACAGAAAATCATTGGTCATCGAGAGAGATGAGTTTTACAAGGGGCGGGGCGCTGTCCCGGGATACGGTTGATTTTTTGTGGCTTGTTTGCTTAAAGTGGTACTAGAGCTTCGATGTTTATTCCATTGATATCAAACGGAATTGTGTATTTTGAATTAAACGAAATTTCGACCTTGTCCGGCGTTCCCTTGTGGATATCGGCTTTCATTGTCCAATGAGGCGATGCAAGTATGGCGTCGCTTAATGTCGGGCCTGCCTCGATCAAAACGTCACGCGCACCCCGATTCACAAGATCCGAAAAACAATCGTCGATGTTGCTGTAAATAAGGGCATCAAGGCCGCGCTCTGCGGCCTCGTTCAGATAATCGCGCGATACGCGGCCGCTTCTCGTGAGAATGGCGAGGATGCGGCGTTTGCCGACGTGATCCTGCACGTGCCGCACGTTGAAAAGAGGCTTGTCGGCTATAATGGTGCCGCTTCCCGTCACGATGGCGTCGGCTTTTTTCCTGAGCTTGTGCGCGAGAACGAGAGATTCTTTCGACGTAAAGGTCTTGTGGCCTTTGTCGGGGAACATTGATCCCTTTTCATCGAACGCGCGTTTGACGGTCACAAAAGGCTTGTCCGTCAAGGCATGGAAAGCAAAGGGATGGATTAGGCGGCGGCAGGCTTCGGCTTCGACGCCTTCAATCACGTCGATTCCGGCGCGGCGCAATCGTTCGCAGCCTCCGCCTTTGACGGCGGTGTTGGGGTCGCGCACGCCAGTGACGACGCGGCAAATTCCCCCTTGAATAAGCGTCTCCGTACAGGGAGGCGTGCGCCCCGAATGATTACAGGGTTCCAGAGTTATAACGATCGTGTGTACTTGCGACATCAGGTTCTTTTCGCGGCATAATTTTAACAAGGCGACTTCGGCGTGGTCGTCCCCGGCTCGGCGATGGGCGGCAACGGCTAAAATACTGCCTTTTTCGTCGCATGCGACGGCGCCGACAGGGGGATTTGGTGCTGTCGCGCCCACCCAAAGCCGCGCCTCGTCGCAAGCGCGGAGCATGGCGGAAGACAGGATTTGGGATTCGGGATTCGGCATTCGGGAAAAGCCAGCAGGAGAGAAAAATTGAGATATCTGACAATAATATACACATATTTTCCCCGAATCCAGAATCCCGAATCCCGAATGCGTCTTTTCCCTTGACCCTTGCCGCGATATCCGCCAAAAAGCGCCATGCATTTTGAGTTCCGGAAACAGTATGCCCAGCCTTAAAGACCTCAAAAACCGTATTTCCAGCGTCAAGTCTACGCGCAAAATTACTTCCGCCATGAAGATGGTCGCGGGCAGCAAATTGCGCCGCGCCCAGGAAAATGCAGAAGCTGCACGGCCTTACGCGGCTCGAATGGCGCGCATTTTGTCTTCTTTGGCCGTCAGCGCGTCCGATGCCTCACCGCGCCTTCTGATCGGAACGGGTAAAGAAGAAAAGATCCTTCTCGTCGTTATGACGTCGAATCGCGGCCTGTGCGGCGCCTTTAACGGTTCGGTCGTGCGCGAAGCCCGCCGCGTCATCCGCCAGCTTGAATCCGAAGGCAAGATCGTCAGCCTTATATGCGTCGGCCGCAAGGGGCGCGATCTTTTGCGCCGCGACCATGCTTCCAAGATTGTGCACTCGGAAGAGGAGCTTGGCCGGAAGCGTCTTACTTTCGACGACGCATCAAAATTGAATGCCAGAATTTTGTCGATGTTCGATGCCGGAGACTTCGACGTTTGCCACATCGTCTATAACCGCTTCAAGTCCGTTATCTCGCAGATCGTCACCGTCAAGCAACTGGTGCCTTTCTCGGTCGAGGCCGCAGCGGACGGAAGCCGCGTGGAACCTCTTGTCGGATTGGAATTTGAGCCTGCCGAAAAAGACATTCTTGAAGCCTTGTTGCCCCGCGCTCTGGCCGTTGCCATGTACGGCGCGCTTCTTGAAAGCGCCGCAGGCGAACAGGGCGCGCGCATGACCGCCATGGACAACGCGACAAGAAACGCAGGAGAGATGATCGACAAACTGACGCTCAACTACAACAGGAGCCGTCAGGCCTACATCACCAAGGAACTCATCGAAATTATTTCCGGCGCAGAAGCCATATAAAAGAGGGAAAAGCGAATGTCATCCAACGTCAAAGGCCACATTACCCAAATCACCGGCGCTGTTATCGACGTCAAGTTTGAAGGTCAATTGCCGGCCATCCTTAACGCCCTTATCACCGAGAACGACGGCAAGAAGCTTGTTTTGGAAGTTGCGCAGCATATCGGTGAAAACACCGTCCGTACTATTGCAATGGACTCGACAGACGGCATGGTCAGAGGAGCCCCCGTTGAGGATACGGGCTCGCCGATCATGGTTCCCGTCGGTCCCGAGACGCTGGGCCGCATTTTGAATGTTATCGGCGAGCCTGTCGACGAACGCGGCCCTTGCAAGACGAAGATGAAGCTCCCCATTCACCGCGAAGCGCCTGCCTTCGTCGATCAATCGACCGAGCAGCAAATTCTCGTGACGGGCATCAAGGTCGTCGATCTGCTCGCGCCATACTCGCGCGGCGGGAAAACAGGACTGTTCGGCGGCGCGGGTGTCGGCAAGACCGTTCTGATTATGGAACTCATCAATAACATTGCCAAGGCGCACGGCGGCTATTCCGTGTTCGCCGGCGTGGGCGAACGTACCCGCGAAGGAAACGATCTGTATCACGAAATGATCGAATCCGGCGTTATCAAGACCGATGGCCCGGGTTCCAAGGCCGCTTTGGTGTACGGCCAGATGAACGAACCTCCCGGTGCGCGTTCGCGCGTCGGCCTGACGGGATTGACGTTGGCGGAATATTTCCGCGATGAAGAAGGCCAGGACGTTTTGTTCTTCGTGGACAACATTTTCCGTTTCACGCAAGCCGGTTCCGAAGTGTCCGCTCTCTTGGGGCGCATTCCGTCCGCCGTCGGTTATCAGCCGACTCTCGCCACCGACATGGGGACATTGCAGGAACGAATCACGACGACCAACAGGGGATCCATCACCTCGGTGCAGGCCATTTACGTTCCGGCCGACGATTTGACCGACCCCGCGCCTGCGACGTCGTTCGCGCACTTGGATGCGACGACCGTTTTGTCCCGCCAGATTGCCGAACTCGGCATTTATCCCGCTGTCGATCCTTTGGACTCGACCAGCCGCATTCTCGATCCGCGCATTGTCGGACAGGATCACTATGATACGGCGCGCGCCGTTCAGAAAATCCTGCAAACCTACAAGTCTTTGCAAGACATTATCGCCATCTTGGGTATGGATGAGTTGTCCGAAGAAGATAAGCTTACCGTCGCCCGTGCCCGTAAGATTCAACGCTTCCTGTCGCAGCCGTTCCACGTCGCCGAAGTGTTCACGGGCAGCCCGGGCGTGTTCGTGAAAATCGACGACACCATTCGCGGCTTCAAGGGCATCGTGAACGGCGAGTACGATCATCTTCCCGAAGCGGCCTTCTATATGGTTGGCACCATCGAAGAGGCCGTTGCCAAGGGTCAGAAACTTATCAAGGAAGCCGCCTAATGGTCGCAACCTTTACCTTCGAGCTTGTTTCGCCTGAGAAGCTGCTTTTCAGCAAGCCGGTGGCGATGGTTACCGTGCCCGGCAGCAAAGGCGAATACGGCGTTTTGGCCGGACATGCGCCGATGATCACGGAAATAAAGCCCGGCGTTATAAAGATATATGAGGAAAATGACGCCACTGTTTCCTCGAGCCTGTTCGTGGCCGGCGGTTTCGCCGAAGTCACGCAGACGCGGTTTACGGTTCTGGCGGGCGAGGCGATGCTTGTTTCCGAACTCGATGCCGCTGCCCTGCACGGGCAGGCGAAGGATTTAGCCTCGAAAATTGCGGCGGCCTCGGATGATGCTGACCGCGCTGCGCTTCTCGCCGAGCAAGAGATTGTCGCCGCGAAGCTTCAGGCGGCGGCGTAAACAAAAACAGGCTTAAAATTTGTTGGCTTGAGTGGGGTGCCCTTCAACAGCAGGTATCGCAGATAAAGTCTTGGGGCTGATGTAGCTAAGCGAACCCTAAGGGGGTAAGTTTAGCGAATGATCTATCTACGGAAGAGCCGGATGCCAGCGAGGCAGCAAGAGAGGCTGCTGGAATATTTTGTCGGAGGGACGACAGC
>JBAZNY010000023.1:0-19666 GCA_041649025.1 Bdellovibrionales bacterium
CCGTCGCATACGTCGTCTGTCCCGTCCCGCCGTACGTTGCCGCCAACGACGCCGATGAGGACAACAACCCTGCCGCGCTGTTCACCACCACCCCCGCCGTCGAGAACGCCGACACCGTCGGCGCCACCGTAAACGTCGCCACACCCGTTACTCCGAGCGTGCTTCCTAACGTCACGGCTCCCGTCGCCTTTATCGTTCCCGCAACATCCAACGTCGTCGTTGGCGTCGCCGATCCAATGCCCACGCGGCTGTTGGTCGTATCGATGTCCAACACATTTGTTGTGCCGTCGGCCTTGTTGAATTTTATCGCCGATGTGCCATCTGCCGCCGGATAGATGATCGGAACCACCAGACTGGTGCTGATTTTGCCCGTACCAACGACATCCAACGTCTTTGTCGGCGACGTCGTCCCGATGCCGACGTTGCCGTTTGGAACAATTAACCCGTAATTATTCGTTGCGCCCGTCGCGTTGAAATATCCGGCGACGTTCGTCGATGAAGTACCAGAGCTAGTGACGGACGAATACACGCCATAGGCCGTGTGAGACGCGGCAACGCTTGCGCCAGATCTTGAAATATTCGCAACAATAGATGTTCCACTTGCGGTGCCCGCTGTCGAATTTGAAGTGAAACTAGCGATGCCTCCTGATGTCACCGAGTTGGCCACAACCTTCAATCCATATCCGGTCGTCGCCGCACTCACCACATCCAACGTCGCAGCAGGGATTGTCGAACCAATACCAACCTTGCCGTCAGAATCAAGCGTCATCGCCTGATTGGTTATGCCCGTGCTATAATCGGTGCTAGTCCCAAACTGCAAGTAACTTCCGGTTCCGGTTTCATACATCCATATCCCGGCCTTTGGCTTTGTTGGTTGATTGTCCTGCGTCGACCAAAAAATGCCGGGCGTATAAGCAGCGGCTGTATAATCCGTAACAATATTGATGCCCGAATTCGTCAGCGATTGAGTAAAGTTTGTCAGCGTCGTTGATTCATTTGCGTTATAAACGGAAAGATTTGTATTTGGAGATGTCGTCCCGATACCTACATTACCGGATGCGACGATCAGGCCATACGTCGTTCCCGTAAAATATCCGCCCGTAGCGCCAGAGCCATAGACGCCGTAGCCGCTTGCATTGACACCGGCAACGCCGTAGCCCGTCGCGCTGCTGCTCGTGCCGTAAACGCCAGACATGGCGGCTGTGCTGGCGGAACCATAAACCCCGTTGCCGCTCGTGCTGACGCCATAAACACCTGCGCCGGTACTTGTGTTCGAGAAGTATCCAACCTGTGTCGCGTTGCTACCGCTGACCGTCAAAGGATACGACGGTGTTGTCGAACCGATGCCGACGCGCGCATTCGTCTTGTCGTACACAAGCCCGGGCGCACCAGCCATTTGGCCCGCGTCGTTATACTGAACCTGCGTGTCCGATCCCGCCGCCAAGGCTTTCGCCGCGTTGCTGCTTCCCGTCACGCGCCAACGGCTGCTCGTCGCGTCGTACTGCATCGTCACCGACGTGTTCGTCGGTATCGGCAAATCGGCTTCCGTACCCGTGATAATCCGGTTCGCCGCCGTCGCTGTCGCGTTTTGGTTCGACAACGTCAATGTGTAGGACGATGCGTTATGCAGCCGGATGATCTTGCCGCTCGCGCCGCCCGTTATCCCTTGGAACGTCGCCGCTGCCGTTCCCGCGTACCTCATGCTCGATGACGTTCCCAGACCAACCGCCGCCTGCGTCCCTGTCGTCGTGTAGTCCGTGCCAAGCGGATTCGCTTCGACTCCGCTGTACGTCAGGTCTCCGGTCGCCTTTACAGACCCCACAACATCCAACTTAACCGTAGGCGTCGTCGAGCCGATACCGACATTCGTTCCGTTATCAATCAGCACGCCCGTCCCAAGCGTCGTTGTTCCCGTCCATCTTGCCACATAGTTCGCCGTGCCAGTCCCGGTGGGTGCTCCGGAAGCAGTCACAGACGACCACGTCGGCACACCGCCCGCCAATGTCAGCACATACCCGTTCGTCCCGGCTGTCAGCTTCGATAGCGTATTCGCCGCCGATGCATACAGAATGTCGCCCGTCGCATACGTCGTCTGTCCCGTCCCGCCGTACGTTGCCGCCAACGACGCCGATGAGGACAACAACCCTGCCGCGCTGTTCACCACCACCCCCGCCGTCGAGAACGCCGACACCGTCGGCGCCACTGTAAACGTCGCCACACCTGTTACTCCGAGCGTGCTTCCTAACGTCACGGCTCCCGTCGCCTTTATCGTTCCCGCAACATCCAACGTCGTCGTTGGCGTCACCGATCCAATGCCGACGTTGCCGCTTTCCATAACTCTGAACAATATATTTGTCAGGCTTCCGCTGGTGTCATGATTGTTGACAATCGCAAAAGAATTCGTTGTCCCATTATTATTCGAATCAATGTGCATGAGAATGTTTTCGGGAGCCATCATAGAAAGAGAATAATTGGTATCCTCGAAAATACCCTCGTCCGATCTCGATCTGAATTGCAGGCTAAACCCGCCGCTGGAAGCGCTTAGATTTCCTATCGTCAAATTGCCTTCTACCGCTAGTTTTTCGCTCGGCGACGTCGTCCCGATGCCGACGTTGCCGGAAGCAACAATAAGGCCATAACCCGAAGTGGAAGAGAAATAACCGCCGATGCCGCTGGTGCTTGAGCCATAAACGCCATAGCCGGTCGAAGCAACGCCGGAAATACCGTAGCCCGTTGCGCTGCTGCTCGTGCCATAAACGCCCGACATGGCCGCCGTGCTGGCGGAACCATATACGCCATGCCCGCTCGTGCTCAGGCCATAAACACCCGCGCCGGTGCTTGTGTTCGAGAAGTATCCGACCCCGGTTGCGTTAGAGTCCACCACGGTCAAAGGATACGTTGCGGTCGTCGTCCCAACGCCGACATTGCCAGTCCCATCGGGAGTTAAAAGAATATTCTTATTGGAACCGCTTTCAGTTCGTATTGTTAAATCAACTGTAGTTCCTCTTTGTTGGATAGTATCAACAGCCATATAGTTGGTAGTATCAACCATTACCGTACCGCCCAACCTTGTAATACCCACAACATGTAATGGATTACTTGGCGCAGTCGTCCCAATCCCCACGCGAGCATTCGTCTTGTCGTACACAAGGCCAGTCGCTCCCGCCATCTGGCCAGCGTCGTTATACTGTACCTGCGTGTCAGATCCCGCCGCCAAGGCTTTAGCCGCGTTGCTGCTGCCCGTCACGCGCCAACGGCTGCTCGTCGCGTCATATTGCATCGTCACCGATGTGTTCGTCGGTATCGGTAAGTCCGCGCCCGTGCCCGTGATAACCCGGTTCGCTGCTGTCGCGGTCGCGTTCTCGTTCGACACCGTCAATGTGTAAGACGACGCGTTGTGTAAGCGGATGATCTTTCCGCTCGCTCCGCCCGTTATTCCTTGGAACGTTGCTGCCGCCGTTCCCGCGTACCTCATACTTGATGACGTTCCAAGACCGACCGCCGCCTGCGTCCCTGTCGTCGTGTAATCCGTGCCAAGCGGGTTAGTCTCTATCCCGTTGTATGTCAGGTTTGCGCTAAACGCAGGATCCGCGCCGGTCACGCCTTGAAACACCGTTCCCGTCGAGCCCGCCGCCGTTACATGAATTGCGTTTGTCCCGTTACCAATCATCACGCCATATTGCGTCAGGCTCGTAACACCCGTGCCGCCGTAAGGAACCGTTATCGTGTCGCCGACCCATCCTCCGCTACCATCCGCAATGGCCGTGCCGTTCCAGTAAAGAGTGCCCAAACTGTTGTACAAATTATAGGTAACCGTCCCAGGCACGCCGCTCGCCAAATGAATGCCGGTTCCGGTTACATCGAGTGTATTAACTGGTGTTGATGTTCCGATACCGACATAACCAGTGGTCAAATCAAAAACCGTTTGAAATTTTAGATTTGAAGTCAGATTTCCAACACCAAGAATGTAACTGCCTCCACCACCTGAAATAGTAAATCCGGCATCGTCATAGCCCGTGCGACTAATGCGCACAGCCGCTCCACCGGCTGGCTGCACGACATGAAGGGGACTTGAAACCGTCGTCGTCCCGATGCCGACGCCTGTTGAGTTTATACGCATCCGCGCTGTAGGCGTATAACTAGTGCCCACAGTTAATCCTGAATCTGTAAAAAACATTACCGAATTTGAACTGCCATTTAATGTAACGATTGACGCCGTCGTACTCTTGGCAATCCAATTTGTTCCATCGAACGCCACGCCACCGGATAAGTTCATGGTGCTCGTAGAGTTGGCCTGTATGTAACCGCCATTATCGCTGCCGGTGCCGCTGAGATGCAGCTGGTTAACTTCTGTGCTATTCCGAATGTCGAGCAAATACGCTGGCGCATTTGTCCCGATGCCAACATTGCCCTCGATAATCGCCCCGTTTGTCGGCGCGGCCGTCGCGGCAAAGTTTGCGCCGACTGAAAGATTTCCATGAACGCCAAGCGTCGATGCCGCACCTGTCGTCCCGATGCCGACATTGCTGCCATTTTGATACATCACGGAGTCGCCGATTGAAGTGCTTGATGTAAAGACGGGAATGCGGTTGGTCGTTCCAAAAACCGACCCTCCCGAACCTCCGGTCATAAGCTTGAGGCCGCTCCAGTACAAATCGCCGGAGCTGTTGTACAAATTATAAGTTGTCACGCCAGGCACGCCAGTCGAAAGATGAATGCCCGTTCCGGTAACATCGAGCGTATTAACCGGCGCATTGGTTCCGATGCCGACCCTGCCGAGCGTGTAATAAATATCGCTGCCGTTGTTGAGCCACTGGCTGGACGTAATGGCGTTCGCAAAAGACACCCACGCTCCGGCGTAATAACCCTCGAACAAATCCGTGGTCGTGTTGTAACGGATCATGCCGGTCGCAGGAGTGGTCGGTTGCTGCCCTGTCGTTCCGATAGGAACAATGACTGCATCGTTGTTTCTGCCGAGATCAAGCGATGACCGCGCGGGCGCGCTGGAACCAATCGTCAAGCCCGTATTCGTCCAATACCCTTCCACATCTCCGTCGATCGTAAAAGTTATGGAATTGGTACCAACGACGATTGTCGAGTCGCCGTTTGTAATATCGTCTATTGGAACAAGCACGGCCGAGGTCACGCGCCCATAAGCATCAACATGCACCTGATTAAACGGCCCGCCGACATTCGAAATATTTGTGGTGTCCATCCGAAGGTAACTAAGCGTCCCCGAAGTCAGATTGCTTGCATTCGTGCCGCCGAGATTTGCCAAAGCCTCAGATGCCGTTGTTTTCCCCGTTCCGCCGTGGACGATATCCAAAACGCCGTTCACATCCGAAAGATTGACGCCGGTTATCGTGCCGCCGTTGATAGTGCCGGTAACAGTTAAGTTGCCCCCTATCGTCGCATTGCCTGAAATTCCGGCAGAAGCGCCGCCCAATGCGCCGGTAGACGTAACGGTTCCGCCGGTGACTGTCGTTCCGGAAACGGTGGTAGCGGAAACGGAATTTGCAGTAAGCGCGCCTGAGATCGTCGCCGCGCCAGCAGATACCGATCCCGCCGTTACTGATGACGCTGAAACGCTCGAAGCTGTTACAGCGCCCGCCGTGACGCCTCCCGACTGATCGACCGAGAAAAGATAGGTCGGCGGGGTACCTGGAGTCATCGTGCCGACAGTCAAATACGGAAGAGAAGTTCCTGTCGACACCGCCGTCGTGCCGATGTGAACTTGGCCATAAGTTTCAATTGACGTGCCTGTTATCGCCGAGGTTGTTCCGATGGTCATCGTGCCCAAAACGACGGTCTCACCCGTCGCCGCCGCAACAGTGAAAACGCTGGAGCCAATCGACAAATTTCCGCTGCCGTCTATGCTGAAAGGACCTGTGGCCGAATCCGTTGCCGCCGATAACGATCCTCTGAACGTCCCGCTTGAAGCAGACAGCGCGCCATTGGTCATCGTCAGATTGCCGCTGGATAACAAGACGCTGCCGTTAGAAAGCATCACGCCTCCATTGGTCAGCGTTAGGCTGCCGTCGGTCATCGAAAGACTGCCGGAACCAAAAATAACATTGGCATTGGTTAAAGCGAGGCTCGTTGCAGATGTCCCCGTCAACGTAAGGTTTCCCGGCACCGTCATATTGCCCGACGAGTCAACCTTCACGCCCGTCGCGCTGTAAGAAGCCTCAGTCGTTGTCGTTCCTACTGACGTCACCTGCCATACTGACGCTCGATTGACGGCTGTCGCCGCGTTCACAAGCGTCGAATAATTTCCGGACGATGTCGTGGGAGCCTCGCCGCACTTTGTGGTTATGACGCCGTTCGCGCCGCCCGAAATAATTTGAAACGCAGGAGACGATGAAGAAGGAGGATTGTTCCAACGGCAGACAACATAGTGATGCCCCCACGGATCGATTTGCTTCATCCCTGCGGAGGGCAAAAAAGTACCGACGCCTGCGGGCGGATTTGTTCCAGAAGAAACATATGTTTCAAGCTCGCCCGAAACAGGCGTTGGAAACCGCGCATCGCTGGCTGCCGTCGTCGGAATGGGCTGTAATGAAACGGGCGTCGAACTTGGGCAATCGCTGTCAGTCACACCGGATATGCCCGGCGGACACAGCACGGGGGTACCGGCGTCGCTACCCAACACAGACGTTGCCGCCATAGTCGCCGACGCAGACTCGAGATCGTTCTTGACCCCGATGCTGTTAACCAAAGCAATGTTGTTTCTGAGACTCTGGCTGTAGCCGCTAAAAAGAACGCCGGCGCCGACGCCGACGAGTCCGAGCATATAAAGGACAGGCGCAACACCAAAACCCGCACGCCAGCGGTTTCTTTCTGTTTTCTGCCGACTCTTGCTCTGGACCATCTCTTTAACCATCGCCCCCGCTCCGCGCATACAGCCGCGTATGTGCAAAAACCTTCGGCGAAAAGAGTTTTGCGAATCAAAACTATATGAAAAACCTTAAGAAATTGCCAAGGTGCGAGCAAGCCAAAAACCCGTGCAATAGTTAAATATTGCCCGAAGACCCCTAAAATCGATTCGAATTCAAAACGACTATTTTCCCGACAACAGCTTGTCGATATCTTCCTGGCTAATGGCGTTAGAAGGAAGTTGAGGGCCGTTTAACAAGCCCTTTTCGGGATCGGCCGCATGAACATTCTTGGTCAAATGCTCACCCCCGACGTGATGAATCTCGTCTCCCATTGCTTTAACGATGGCCTCAACACGCGCATCAATATGCTTGAGTGTCTCGACAACCTTTGTAATGCGCTGACCTGTGACGTCTTGGAAATTGCAGGCCTCAAAAATCTTGGTCGTGCACCCGACAAGCCTCTCGTTGATCGGCGGCGCGCACTCCGCTGCGATGGAGCTCATCTCGTCGCAAACATCCATAATACGATTAGTGGCGTCTTCAGTCGCCCCCACCACGGCGTCTAATTCATCAGTCGCGTCAGGAATAAAACTTGTGCTGATATCATCGGGTTTGATCGAGGCAATCTCGTTTTTTGCCTGACGGATATAGTGCGCCAGCTCTTCAAGCTCGGAATAAAACTTCAAATCTGCGGCGGAAACATCGCCTTCTAAGGATTGGATGACTTGCCGTACGACAGCGGCGACCTCTTCATGCGTCAAAGGCGTTTTGACCGAATTGTGCGCGGCTTCGATTTCTTTTCGCAGACGATTTTGAAAATCTTGCGATTGCGGGGTCATGGAATGTACCTTAGAAATTGCCGAGAACGGCGGAGATCTTCTGCTTCAACGTTTCTGCGTTGAACGGTTTGACGATATAATTGTTAACGCCCGCCTCTTTAGCCGCAACGACATTTTCTGTCTTGCTCTCGGCAGTGATCATGATAAACGGCGTCGCCTTAAGCGCGTTATCGGCACGAACTTCTTTTAACAACTGCAATCCTGTCATCGGCTGCATGTTCCAGTCCGAGATGACAAGGCCAATCGGCATTTCACGCAAAACTCGCAGCGCCATGCTCCCGTCTGTTGCCTGATGAACACTCTTGAACCCAAGCTGCTTAAGCAAGTTTTCAATGATTCTAAGCATTGTCTTATAGTCGTCCACAATGAGGACGTTCATGTTCATATCGACAGCCATAGATCACCTGAAGCTAAGGAAGGAAGGACCCCGCTCGGATGCAAAGCTAGAACAAGAAAATAAATAAAGTGTTACTGTCTATTCTGAGCGCCAGAGCCACGAACCTAAAACACAAACCGAGCTTTTTATCAACCGAAAGTAGAAATAAATCCGACGCTAACCTACTTATCGTAAGACAATAAACTGCTTACAGGGACATCCAGGCGTGTTCGACCTTTCAAAAAATCGAGTTCAATAACGAAGGCGGCGTGAATCACTTGAGCTCCAACCGAACGAATGAGGCCGACGGCCGTGGAGGCCGTTCCGCCCGTGGCCAGAAGATCGTCGCAAAGAACGACTTTATGGCCTGATTTTATTAGCCCATCCTGAATTTCTATGGTGTCTTTGCCGTATTCCAGGGCATAGGAACGGGAGGTTGTTTTTCCGGGCAATTTTCCTTTTTTGCGCACCATGACAAAGCCAAGCCCCAAATGCGCCGCCAATGCCGCACCTACCAGAAACCCCCGCGATTCAATGCCCACAAGGATATCCGCGTGCAAGGGGCCGACAGTATCGCCAAGGCGCGTGATCGTCTCGCCCCATGCCTGTGAATGCGCAAGAAGCGTCCCTATGTCATAAAACAATATGCCGGGCTTCGGATAATCCGGAACGGCGCGAATATGGTCTTTAAGATTGAGCAAAGGAGGCCTCCGTTAACTGTTTTGTAACCGGAAAATAGCCTATACTGCTTTGCCCAAATTCCGCAACCAAAGATTTGGGAGTTTGTTTGCTGTGCGCGAAGTTAGAAAAACCCCTTTCAAGGTGAGCTTATGCCCTCAACCCTGACTCAAGCCGACGTTGAGAAACTTTTAGCCGAACCGTCTCCTGCGGTTCGCGCCGAACTGGCGGGGAAGCTCGCGCAGGAAATTGAAAATCCGAGTCTGACCGAGGCCGAAACCGCTTTGGCTCAGGATATCGTGCGCATCATGGCGCGGGACGTCGAGACAAACGTCCGCATCGCTTTGTCACAAAATTTGCGTAGCGCGACGCATTTGCCTCACGACGTTGCCGTCAAACTCGCCAATGACATCGAGAGCGTCGCGCTTCCTATTCTGGAAAGCTCGACCGTTTTAACCGACGCCGACCTTATTGAAATCGTCCGCAAGGGCGCGCCCGCCAAGCAGGAAACCGTCGCTGGCCGCGTAGGGCTTTCGGAAAACGTGTCTGACGTTCTCGTCACGACGGGCGTTGAAAAAGCCGTTGCCAAGCTCATGGACAACGTCACGGCACAGATTAGCGAAAAGAGCCTCGACAAAGCCGTTGACCGTTTTTCTGCGAACGAAACCATCAAGGAAAAAATCGTCAAGCGCCCCGTTTTGCCCCCCGCCCTTACGGAACGCCTCATCACGATGGTCGCGGACAATATGCGCGACTACCTTGTTTCGCATCATCAGGTTTCGCCTTCCGTCGCCGCCGACGTCGTCTTGCAAAGCCGCGAACGCACGCTTGTCGGCCTGACGGGACGGTCAAGCATTGATGATCTTGAGAAGATGCTCGTCCAGATGCACACGAATAAGCGCCTGACGCCGTCCATCGTCTTTCGCGCTTTGTTCATGGGCGATATCACTTTCTTCGAGATGGCGATTTCCGTCATGGCGAATATTCCGCTCGTCAACGCGCGCATTCTCATTCACGACGCAGGACAACTCGGCTTGAAATCGCTTTACGATAAGGCCGGGATGCCGAACGATTTCTTTTCGATGGTTCGCGGCGCGATCGACGTCTTGCATGAAACGGATTTGGAAGGCGACTCCGACGACCGCAAGCACTACCGCGCAACAGTCATCGAGCGCATTCTGACGAAGTATGAGAATATGGACGACGAAAACGTCGATTATCTGCTCAGAAAATTGGGCGACCTTTTAAGTCCCGCCGCGTAAATCAAAAAGCGCTCTAATACTTCAGATATTACGATTATAACTCATCCTTCGTGGCGAAAGCGCAAAACGGAATTAACGATTTTTATTACGATTATAGACCAAAAAAGGGGTCTATTTTTGAGCTATAGGCTGTGAAAAGGGGTCGATTCTTGGTCTATAGCCATTGAATTTTTTGAGGCCGCATTCTTGAATACACCCGCCGGAAATATTATTGCCGACCCAGTTTGGAAATGAAGAGCCTGTGGACGTCCGAGGACTTCGTCAACTCTGGGTGGTAGGTCGCCGCCATGTGGAGCCCCTCTTCGACCAGCACCGGATCGCCATTGTAGAGCGCGAGGACTTTCACGCCCACGCCCACGCGACGAATGATGGGGGCGCGGATAAAAATGGCTTCCAGTTTTTTCGCGTTCATGCGTTTTTGAAAATCGGATTCAATTTCTATTTCGGCGATGCGGCTTTCGTTCTGGCGTCCGTAGGCGTTTCGCTCGACGGTCATATCCATCATCCCAAGACTTTCTTGCGCGGGATGTGTCGTCTGAGTGGCCATAAGAACGGCGCCTGCGCAGGTTCCGAAAACAGGTTTTTCCTTCCCGAATTGCTTAAGCGCGTCGATCATAGCGTCGTAATGCAAAAGCTTGATCATCGTCGTGCTTTCGCCGCCCGGTATGATAAGGCCGTCGATAATCCCGAATTGACTCGTTTCGCGCACCAGAAGCGGCGCAGCCCCTGCCCGCGCTATCGCCGCTTCGTGCGCTTCGAAATCGCCTTGCAGAGCTAAGATGCCGATGGTTTTCATGGTACCGATTCCCTACGAATGTTAACGCTTTCCGTCACTATACGCGTCTTGAGTCATGCGTCGCGCAGACGTGCTCCGCTGGATTCCCGCTTTCGCGGGAATGACGAATTAATTACCAGCCGCGTTTTTGCATTAATTCAGATTCGGGGATTTTGGCGATGTCGAGACCCGGCATCGCTTCGCCGAGCGTGCGGCTCGCCTCAAGCAACTTTGCCGGATTGTCGTAATTCTTGGCCGCCGATACAATGGCAACGGCGCGCGCAGCCGGATCTGATGATTTGAAAATTCCCGACCCCACAAACACAGCCTGTGCACCAAGCTGCATAACAAGTGCAGCGTCCGCAGGCGTCGCAATGCCGCCCGCCGAGAAATTCGGAACGGGCAAGACGCCCGTTTTAGCCACGAGTTCGACGAGCTTGAGAGGCACGCGGTATTCTTTGGCCTTCTTGGGCAACGCTTTTTTACCAAGCGCCTTAAGTTCTTTCATTTGTTCCACAATCGCGCGCATATGGCGGACGGCTTCGACGACATTGCCCGAACCGGCTTCGCCTTTGGTGCGTATCATCGCGGCGCCTTCATTAATCCGGCGCAAGGCTTCGCCGAGATTGCGCGCCCCGCAGACGAACGGCGTTTTGAAAACCGTTTTGTCGATGTGATGTTCTTCGTCGGCAGGCGTGAGAACCTCGCTTTCGTCGATGAAATCGACGTCGAGAGATTCCAGAATGCGCGCTTCCATAAAATGCCCGATGCGCGCTTTGGCCATGACGGGAATGGAAACCGTTTCCATGATTTTTTCAATGACGCCGATGTTGGCCATGCGCGCCACGCCGCCATCCTTGCGGATGTCGGAAGGCACGCGCTCAAGCGCCATGACAGCGACCGCGCCCGCATCCTCGGCGATCTTGGCTTGCTCGGCATTCGTGACGTCCATGATGACGCCGCCCTTGAGCATCTCGGCAAGGCCGACTTTGAGGCGAAACTCTTTGCTTGTGAAATCGTACATATATTCTCCTATGAAAACCCCAGACATCAAAGCCTTAGGCGCGGTACTATAGGCAAGCTTTTTAGCCCCCTGCAAGATTTATAAAATTTCACTTTTTGGTCGTTTTTTTCACCGTCGTCTTAACTGTTGTCGTCTTTTTAAGATCGGGTATCTTAGCGGCGGATTTTTTGGTTTTCGGCTTTTTAGCAACGGCTTTTTTGGCTGTCGTTTTCTTAACAACGGTCGCTTTAGCCGCAGGTTTTTTTACGGCAGGCTTCTTAGCTACGGCTTTTTTGGCTGTCGTTTTCTTAACAACGGTCGCTTTAGCCGCAGGTTTTTTGGCAACGGCTTTTTTAACCTCTTTCTTTTTAACAACGGCTTTTTTAACCCCTTTCTTTTTAACAACGGCTTTTTTTGCCGCGGGCTTTATGGCCACAACATCGGGCAGCCCGCACGCCTTATTAATGGCGCGATAGGCCGGCAAAGCACCCGTTAAAGCAAACTTGTCGGTCAACGTCGTCGCGCGACCTTGAGCGGGAATGGAGGAAAGCTGCGCACTTGTCGAATTGCGAAGCACAACGGCAATTTTATGATCGGTGATAGGATCGCGCGCCCAAGCCGTCTCTTTGACGGTGAAAAGGTCGAAAGACTTTTTGCCAAGCCGCAACGTAACGCCATGCTTTGTATCAAGCGGTATGCCCGCGCCATAGCTGAAGACGTCGCTACTCGCCTCAACAGGCCGGTGAGTTATCATAAGGTATGACTTTCTGCCGGGGGATTTTCCTGCGGGCTTAGTCGTTTTTGCCGTCACCATATAGCACACGGTCTGGCTGCCCTCGCCGTCCGCCATGGCGTGCCAGACGCCGAAAGTTCCAAGATTTTTTTCCTTGCGCGCCTCGGCGGCTTCCGAAGACGCAACAGAAAACGCCGCCAAAAAAACAAGCGCGCAGGCAATAATGAGGTTGTTCAGAATTTTGAACTGCATTTCCGGCTGAACTCTCCCTCCCTTCGCGTTTTAACTTCTGTTGTCCTTCTGGCAATTGCCGTTTCGCGCCCCGCGAGGGGGGAGAAAATTATTATTGCGTTTTTATTTTCCCTAAAGATGCCTGAGACGTCCTGTTAACGACGGGATTAAGTATCGGCGCCAACGCTTTCAACATTTGCGACGATAAGGAGCTGGTGAAAACGTAATCTTCCGCGTCCTCGCCTGCAACATGAGCCGTAATTGTGCCAAAAATGCGGTCGCCTATATAAAAAGCTATCGTGCCCGTGCGGTTGACAACGCGCGATGAAATAAGGCGTCCACCCGCCGCAAACTCGTCATACCGATGATCGCCCGTACCTGTTTTGCCGCCTATCGGCAACGGCTTGCCCGAAGTATCGCGATAAGCATCCTTTGCACGCGACGCCGTGCCGAAAGCGACGACTTCCCCCATTGTCCTCTTCACGACGCGCGCGACGACAGGCGACAGAACCTCTTGCGGAAGCGTATGGGGATTAAGTTTAAGCAACGTCTGATAAGGCGTATCTTTGCCGAATTCCAAGGCTTCAAAACGCTCGACGGGTTTTTTCACGCCGTCGGCCAAAATAATGCCGACCAATTCTGCCAATGCCCCCGGGCGATCCGCCGAACTGCCGATGGCTGTCGCGTAAGAAGGAACCAGATGATCAAACGGATAGCCAAGCCGCGCCCAGCGTTTATGAATGTGCGCAAAAGCGTCTTCCTCAAGCATGATGCGGATGCGCGTGTCCTGAGCCTGTTTTCTTCCCGATTTATACAGCCACCCGTAACTGGCGATGCGCATGGGACGGCTGGTTTCCATAAGTTCGCGGTATGAAGCTTTCGGATTTTTCTGCCACGTTTCAAGCAGCCACAATTCCATCGGATTGATGCCCGACAGGTACGCGCGGTCTTCAAACGAATATTTATCGGGAGTATAAGTGTCGTATAATTTTTTAAGCCTTTCCTCGGACACAGGTCTGCCTACCTCGTGTGTTTTCATGAATAGAACGTAGGAAGCGTAGTTTGCTTCTTTCTCCAGCGACCGGAAAAGAATCGTGCGCGCAACAGGCCCTTTGTGTGTGTCTAAAAGCACTTTTAGCAGGCGCGCTTGGGGCGTTAGCCCGCTGTAGCTTGCGATAGAGCGACTTAAAAAGATGCCGCCTTCCTGATCGGCAAAACGTTCCAGATACGCGCGGCGCGCCGAGGCTTCGTTTCCGTTCAGCAATTCGTCTTTCGTCCGCGGCCCCTGCCCAATCGTATAGTTGACGATGTCGCGCATCACGCGAACGAACACCAGATTCACGGAGTCGCGAAAAGCTTCGCGGACGCTCATGACTTTAGAATCTTCCTTGCGTTCAAAATTATGGAAGGTATGCGCGCCCCCGCCCGTAAAAAAGACCTCGTGCGGGCTTGCCGAATAGCGGCGCCCCAGCGAAGCTTCAAGCATCTCGTCAAGCTCGGCCTCGGGATGCACCATAAGCCATTTGATCGCCCATGACGTCAGATTATCCGGCGCATCTTCGCCCAAATCTTCCAGATCGTCGTTCCCCAGCCCCGCATAGCGGCGATGCAGCTCGGCCACAATCTCAAGATAGGTCACGAGCGTCCTTAATTTGGCGGTCGAGCCGAGATCGAGCTTCATGCCTTCGTTCATATCGAAGGGCCCATCGATGGTATCGGCCTGAAGGCGGATTTTGTTGCTGTTTTCGCCCTGTTCGTAGAGCACAACGCTCCACTTGATTTTTGCAGGGTCGTTATCGGGCTTTAAAAGACGAAAGCCGTAAAACCCATGGGCCTCAAGAAAATCCTTGTTACCGACTTTTTTGAGAAAATCGACAAGCTTTTGCTGAGCCCCGCTGTCGAACGTCGTCTGGCCGGAAAGATCGAGCCTGTCCACTTCGTAAAGCTTTTTCAGTCCCAGAAAATCCATTAAGTGCATGCGTAAGGCATTGACGGCTTTTTGTTCGATATACGGCGGCTCTGGCGGATCAGGCGCTTCTTGCAAAAAGGTCAACGTCGCGGCCTTCGTCGCGCCGTGCAGCGCACTTGATATGACATTTGCTTCTTTAAGACGATCCAACGTCGTATCGATAAGCCTATCAAGCGCAGCATGGTTCGTTTGCAGATAAGTGCTTGGCCTGCGCTGCGCCAAGATCAAACCCAATGTAGCGCGGTAAACGTGCGCTTTGGATTTTAGAAGCCCTTCATTTTCTTCTCCCAAATTCAAAACGCCTGAAGCCGCATCCAAATCCATCCCGAACCATGCCCACAAGCCGTCGCCGATGCTGTTGATTTCGCCGAACCCCGGACGCGCCGACAAGGGCGTGCTGTTAAGATAATCGAGAACAATCTTCTTCCGGGCTTCGCGCGTATCGGGGCCATCGAGATAGACACGTAAGGAAGCCGAGGCGATTTGCTTCAATTTTTCAATAGCGCTTCCTGTCTTGCCTTGGGGAGAGAAACGGAATTTCTCGATCTGCGTTGCGAGCGTGCTGCCGCCGCCGGCGTTAAAATCGGAATCAAAAAGGCGGACAACCTGCCCGAAAAGAGCATAAAAAAACCGCTCCCACTCGATGACGGGGTTGCGCGTGATCGCGCCGTCTTTAAGCAATTTCCGGTTCTCGATGTAAAGCAGCGTCGACAAAAGCAGCGGCGGGATGTCTTCGAATTTTGTAAAAACATGATTGGGATACGATGCCGCGTATATTTTCTCGCCCCCACGGTCGTAAAGCGTCAGCCCCGCCACCGTTTTAGGGCGATAAATGGGATAGAATCCGCGTTTAACAAGGCTGGTGTACGTCTCCGATGCGCGCATTTGCGAAGCAACGATAAAATCATTCCTCTGCAACGCTTTGACGTAAAACGGCAGATAACTGTAGCCTAATCTTTCGTTGTAGGGCCCTGCTTTAGGCGTGCGCAGGTTCGGATTTGCCTCCGGCTTCATCTCGAAAGAAATGCGGCGGTCGAAGGACGAAAGCCATGCCGCCTGCACCTTCGACATATACATCTCATTAAAGATGAGGCTTTCAATAAGGAGACAGACGCCAAAAAATAGCGCGAGGGGCAACACCCAATTTGTCCCGCTTTTTTTGTGTCGGGAACGTTTGGGCACAGACCGGTGTGCGGTTTTTTTTATACTTTTAGAATGTCGCACAGTTTTCCAACCAATTCGGCGCGCGGCACCTCAATTTGCGTTTTGGCATTCATGTTCTTGACAAGGACGGAGCCCTTCGCCTGTTCGTTTTCGCCGAGCAAAAGAACAATGGGAACGCCCGTTTTATCGGCATATTTGATCTGCTTGTCGAGCTTGGCGACCTCTAGCCAGTTTTCGACGCAAAGCCCCGCCGCGCGAAGTTCGGTTGCGAGCGCGAGATAAACGGCGCCAAGCGCGGGATCAAGCTGCGCGATCATAACCTGAACGGTGCTCGGCGCGGGCGGCAATAACCCGCAAGCATTCAGTTGATCGAACAGGCGCGTCAGACCGATGGAAATGCCGACGCCCGGAAGCGTCGATTTGGTGTAATGGCTTGCAAGATCGTCATACCGCCCGCCCGAGCACACGCTGCCGAATTCGGGATGCGCGTCGATGAGCGTTTCGTAAACCGTGCCCGTGTAATAATCGAGCCCCCGCGCAATGGCGAGATTGAGCTTCATGCGTTTTTCGGGGACACGGAGCGCACGCAACGCCGCGACCATCTGCGTAATTTCTTCAAGCCCTTGCTTGAAAACGGGGTTGTCGACGCGCAAGGCATTAAGCGATTTCAAAATTTCATCGTTGGCGCCTTGATGCGTAATCAGATGCAGCAAATTTTCCGCCGTATTGCTTGAAATTCCCAGCGCTGAAATGTCCTCTCTCACTTTAGCCGCACCGATTTTGTCGAGCTTGTCGATCTCGCGTAAAATCAGTTTCTGTTTTTCTTGATCCTCAACGCCATAACTCGCCAACAGACCTAAAAGGATTTTCCGGTTACTGAAATGAATCGTAAAGTCGCCGACTTTCAGCTCTTCGAAAATCTGCACGATGATGGCCGGCAATTCGGCGTCATAGGCGGGACTTAGTTTGTCCTTGCCGATAACGTCGATGTCGCATTGATAGAATTCCCGAAAGCGGCCTTTTTGCGCACGCTCGCCCCTGTAAACGCGCTGCATTTGATAGCGGCGGAAAGGAAAAGCAAGATCGCGCTCATGCTCGGCGACATAACGCGCAAGCGGCACGGTCAGATCGAAACGCAAGGCCATATCGGCCTCGTGACCTTGCTGCACGTCGCCCGTCGATTGCACAAAATAAACCTGCTTTTCGGTCTCGCCGCCCGATTTTGTCAGGAGCACGTCCTTGAGTTCGAAAACCGGCGTCTCGACGGGAACAAAGCCGAATTTTTCAAAACCGCGCCGAATGACGTCGAACATATGCTGAAATATTCTTTGCTCGCGGGGAAGAAGTTCGAGCGTGCCGGATGCCGTGCGTGGAGTGATCATCGGATTCAGGTTTCTGATTCTAAAGTGTTAAAGACGACCGATTATACAGCCCTCTATGTAAAATTCTTCCTGAATTTTCGCGCCGGAATCGCGGCGTTTTGGGGCTTTTTCCCGGTGTTTACGGAACCAGCCGATAAACATAATCGACGGCCTTGGGCGCGGCAGACGTTGCGCCGGTACAATTGGTAATGGCCGTTGCAAGAGTCCAGGGCAATGAGTTGTTGGCTGCAACCCGTCCCGTTCCGTTTATATAGACATCGACAAGCCCCGGCTGCGTTAAGGGATTCGAGTTTCTCATTACGGCTTGGACGCAATCCCCCATATTTGCAAAACGAACCTCAATGGCAAACAAAGGAACATTGGCCACGGCGGCGCCAGAACAATTTGTGCTTCCCGTAGCCCGCCATCCGCAAACAGAAAGCGTATTGACGCCAAACGGCGTTGTGACCCTTGTGACAGAGGGCTGAACCGTGCTGCCGGGAAAAACGTTTCTTGCCTTGAGCGTCGTCATCATCGTCGTCATCGTCGTCGTATCAAAATAGGCCTTGCCCGCATAGTTGCCGCGAATATTGTCAACGATTGTTCTAAGCTCATCGGAGAAATCGTTCTGCCTAACGCTGTTTCTCATACCGGCGGCCATAACCCAAATGCTGCCAAGAACTGCGCCCACGACGCCTAAAACAATGGCGGTCTCCGTCAGACTGACACCGCGCGTCGAGCGCTGTTTTTGCGCAAATTCTAACATCATTTTATCCTCCAACCGGGCATAGCTGTCAGGTATAAAAGATTAGACTTTAGGATATGTTAATGCACACCTCGGCTTCACGCGAACGGCTAATAACCGTTGATGAGCAAGCTCTTTAAGGTCTTCATCTCTTCGAGCGCACGGCCCGTTCCGAGAGCAACACAAGACAGCGGGTCTTCGGCAACCGAAACCGGCAAGCCCGTCGCATGACGCAGAACGAGGTCGAGATTGCGCAACAAGGCGCCCCCGCCCGTCAGAACAATGCCTTTGTCCACGATATCGGCGGCAAGTTCGGGCGCTGTGTTTTCGAGCGCAACCTTGACGGCTTCCAGAATAGCGCTGACCGGCTCTGCCAAAGCCTCTGCGACTTGACGTTCCGTGATGACGATTTCCTTAGGCACGCCGTTCATCAAATCGCGGCCCTTGATTTCGGACGTGCGGCCTTCGCCGTCCTCGGGCGGGCACGCGGAGCCGATTTCTTTCTTGATGCGTTCCGCCGTGCTTTCGCCGATCAGCAGATTATGATAGCGGCGGATGTAATTGATAACCGCCTCGTCGAGCTTATCGCCGCCGACGCGCACCGAACGCGAATAGACGATGCCACCGAGCGACAACACGGCGACTTCGGTCGTGCCGCCGCCGATATCGACGACCATCGATCCCGTCGGCTCCGTCACCGGAAGCCCGGCTCCGATCGCAGCCGCCATCGGTTCTTCGATCAGAAACACGCGGCGCGCGCCCGCCGACTCCGCCGATTCCTGAATCGCGCGGCGTTCGACCGCCGTCGATCCGGACGGCACGCAAATGATGATCTGCGGATTGGCAAAACTTCTGCGGTTGTGAACCTTGCGAATGAAGTGCTTGATCATCTCTTCCGCGACTTCAAAGTCCGCGATAACGCCATCGCGCAAGGGGCGGATGGCCTGAATATTTCCGGGCGTACGTCCGAGCATCATTTTGGCTTCGTCGCCCACGGCCAGAACGTGGCGTTTGCCTTTGCTATGCGCAATAGCGACAACCGAGGGCTCATTCAGCACGATTCCGCGGCCTTTAACGTAAACGAGCGTGTTCGCCGTACCGAGATCGATGCCCATGTCGGCTGAGAGCAAACCTAACAGATTGGAAAACATGGATTATTACCTAAAGCGGGAAAGACTCATTGCTCGGAGATTAGACGAACTTTCTGACACCGTAACCTCTTTTTCGCAAGAGTAAACTTGGCGGCAGCTTATTCGCGCCTGCGTTAAGCATTAAATCGAAATCCGCGCGCACGCCGCGTTAAGGTTTTACCTCTCTCAATTTGAAAATTGTCCGGGATCAGACCTACCAAAAATGGTTATGTCCCGAAGAACATTGAAGAAAGCATATTCGTTTCTTGACAAAGGGCTCAACATAAACAGAATGCTCCGGTTAAGAAAAAACAATTTTTCCCGATAAATTATGGGACATAAAAGGAGAGTATTATGATGGAAGCATCTTCAGTATTTACGTCAGGTATGGATCTTAGAGCGTTTTCCTATCATACGAGATAGCCTGAGTTGTTGAGATAAGCGGCGCATTCTGAGGGTGATATAGACCTGATGATGCGAGCGATGGCTTTGTAGAGGGCAGAGATAGAGCGTGCCGCCGTT
>JBAZNY010000024.1:0-18314 GCA_041649025.1 Bdellovibrionales bacterium
CTCTCTTAAATCGTTCGATAAGGGACGTGTCATTCATGCTGACCTCCTTACTCAGCCAGCATTATGAATCACATTTTTGCCTGTTTGTGAATCCCCTTTGATTCCATCAGGCCGGAAAACGCTCTAATGTTCTTATGATGATCGCCGTTTTGTGCCCTTAAGAGGAGGGGAGTCACGCTGCTCTTGCAGCAACAGTTATATGACAAGGCGCGCTCTATTTTACGGCGGCGGCGTCGATGCCCGCTTCCGAAGCGACGGCGGCTTCGATGGAAAGCGCATCGAGCGTACCCGTGCCCCCACCCTTGACGAAACGCGCGCAAGCGTGGTCGAGAGACAAAATGGATTTGTCGGGGTTGTTGCGATTGCGGATATAGCGGTCGGCCAGCTTGACGACGCGAACGCAAGATTCGCGCGTGATTTCGATACTATAGTGTTTTTCGAAATTGCCTTTCAGGTTCATCAGAATATTGACCGTCATCGCATTGTCCGGCTCGCTGAGGGTAATTTTTTGGAAGCGCCTGTCGATGGCGGGCTCGATGGCGACATAGTCCTGATATTCCTCGCGGGTCGTCGCGCCGATGACGTACAGGTTTCCCTCGGTCAGATAAGGCTTCATCAGGTCGGCGATGCCGGAATAGCTCGACGCCTTGAAGGAAATCATCAACTGATGGATTTCATCGATGCAAAAAATGATAGGGGGCGCATGGCGCGTGGCATTGCGTTCGGCCACGCCTTTGACGATGGGGATCAAGCGGCCTTCCAGATCGGCTCGCGATTGCGACCCGGCGCCGATCATCGACATTTCAAGCTCGATCAGCCGGGCGCCTTTAAGCATGGCGGGCACTTTATTTTGAGCGATCCATTGCGAAAGGCCGATGAAAAGCGCGGTTTTGCCGACGCCCGCGCCGCCGAGAAGCATGATATTCTTGCGTAAACGCTGAAGTAAAATCAACGTCATCTGGTCGATTTCGGCGTCGCGGCCAGAAATAGGGTCGAACTTTCCGGCGCGCTCTTGCGCCGTGATGTCGCGCGTGTAGCGCGTCAGAAGGGATTCTAATTCTGCGTCGGAGATGACAAAGTTTGATTTGGCGGACATTCGGCTAAGACTTCCTTCCATAAAGAGCGGATACTGCTCAGATCGATATCTTTGTGAACGACAGCCCGTCCAATCCCATGCGGCAGGATCAGCGTAATTTTGCCGCCCTCAGCCTTTTTATCCGTGCTCATGAGTTCAATCAAGCGGTCAATATCGTAAGCGCCGGGCGGAGGAGTCAACGCTAATCCCACGTCTTTAAAGTGAGCGCGCACGGCTTCATATTCCTGCCTCGTGCAGAAACCGAGATTCATGGACAGACGGAAAGACATCGCTATGCCTATGGCGACGGCCTCGCCGTGAATGAGGGTCGAACTGAAACCTGTCGCCGTTTCCAAAGCGTGGCCGAACGTATGGCCGAGATTAAGAAGCACGCGCATTCCCGCTTCGCGTTCGTCGGCGGCGACAATCTTGGCCTTGGCGGTGCAGGAATATCCCACCGCATGAATTTGGGCTTCGTGATCGGCGTTAAGAAGCTGGCCGCCGTGCGCACAGCACCAATTAAAAAAGTCGCGATCCGCAATCAATCCGTATTTAACGACTTCGGCATAGCCCGCGCGCATCTCACGTTCCGGCAAAGAATCGAGCAACGCTACGTCGGCCAGAACAAGCCGCGGCTGATAAAAAGTGCCGATGGTGTTTTTGCCGTATTTGGTATCGATCCCGGTTTTGCCGCCGACCGAGCTGTCGACTTGCGCCAGAAGAGTCGTCGGTATCTGCACAAAATCCACGCCGCGCAACGCAAGCGAAGCGGCAAGTCCCGTAATATCTCCGACAACGCCTCCGCCAAGCGCGATAAACAACGTTTTACGATCGATGCCTAGGGCCAAAAGGTCGGTGAGGATGGACTCTATTTGGGGAAAATTTTTATGATTTTCGCCTGCAGGCATAACAAGCGTTTTCAAAATTGTGTGGCCGCCTGCGGACAAAATCGCTTCGACGCGCGCTTGATACAAAGGAGCGACATTAGAGTCCGTAATAATAACGCACCGGCGAGTGTCCAGGCGCGCGCGGATAAGTGACGCCGCTTCCGCCAGAATGTTTTGTCCGATAACGATGTCATAGGTGGGCTTGGGTGCTGCTCCGGAAAAATCGACCGAGACGATTTTCCCAGATATAAAACGTGCTTGATCTGCTGCGGCGGTAGTCTTCTGAGTCATCAGGCAATTAACTCCTTTGCTTTGGCTCGGGCGTCCGCATCGGCGTCACGCAAAACATCCAGATCGGTGAGTGCTGCGGCGGGCGCTTTTGAAAGTATAGTTCCTACAATACGCTCAATATCGAGGAATCCTATGCGTTTGTCGAGAAAAGCTTGTACGGCGACTTCGTTCGCGGCGCTCATGACGGCGGGTGTAATTCCGCCTTTAACCATCGCTTCCTGCGCGAATTCTAGTGCGGGAAACTTTTTAGGGTCAGGCTTTTCAAACGTTAATTGCCCGATTTTAGCCAAATCAAGCTTTGGAACCGGCGTTTCCATGCGTTCGGGCCATGCCAAACAAAATCCTATGGGGGTGCGCATATCGGGAGAACCAAGTTGCGCTAGGATGGAACCGTCGCGGTATTCAACCATACTGTGAATGACGGATTGAGGATGCACCAGAACGTCGATTTGTTCGCGCGGCAGTTGAAAAAGGAAATGGGCTTCGATAATTTCTAGCGCTTTATTCATGAGGGTTGCGCTGTCGATAGAGATTTTCGCGCCCATGTTCCAGACGGGATGCTTGACGGCTTGTTCCGGTGTCATTTTGGCCATTTGCTCGCGCGACAGAGAACGGAAAGGCCCGCCGGATGCCGTCAAAATCAATCGCGCGATGCCGTCTTTGTGATCGAAATCGAAAACCTGAAAAACGGCGTTGTGTTCGCTATCGACGGGCAACAATGTTGCGCCTGCCTTTTTGACCAGCTCCATCATTAATGGTCCTGCGCATACCAGTGTCTCTTTGTTGGCAAAAGCGATCGTGCCCCCGCGTTTCGCCGCCGCCAGTGTTCCCGGCAATCCGGCCGCGCCGACAATGGCCGACATCAGCCAATCGCTTTCCATGGCGGCAGCGTCTTCGACGGCCTTTGCGCCTGCGGCAACTTTTGTATTTGTTCCACCGAGCGCTTCTTTCAACGCGGCATACTGGCTTTCATCGGCGACGACGGCGAGCCCGGCGTTGAGGAGGCGCGCCTGCTCGGCCAGCGTTTTGACGTTCTTGTTCGCCGTCAAAGCCACGACTTCATAAGCTTCGGGGTTACGCGCGATCAGATCGATTGTTTGACACCCGACCGAGCCGGTCGAACCAAGAATGGCGATCGTACGCCGCCCGTGCTTAGCGTTTTTGGCAGAAACCATATTTTACCACCAGTTAATTGAAACGCCGAACATCGCTTGGAAAAGGAAGACAAAAGCGCCGGCGAAAACCAGACCGTCGATGCGGTCGAGAACGCCTCCATGCCCGGGAATTAAATCGCCGCTTTCCTTCACGCCCGAACGCCGTTTGAAATAGGATTCGAACAAATCGCCCGCTTGCGCAACGCCCGACAGAACGGGAGACAAAAGGAGAGCCGCGCTCGGCTCTTTTGCGCCGAGCCAGACGGCCACGGCGTATCCGACGATTGTTGCAGACGCCATGCCGCCGAAAAATCCCGCCCACGTTTTTCTAGGGCTGATCGAAGGAGCGAGTTTGGGGCCGCGGATGAGGCATCCGAAAAGATAAGCGCCGATGTCGGTGCACCATACGACCGCCAGAAGATAAAACACGATGGCCATGCCATAGTCGGGCGAGGCGCGTAAGGCCAGCAAAGCAAGACCGCAACCGCCCATGTAAGGAATGCCCATAGCGATCCATGTGGCATTCTTGTTTTGATCGCGCAGGGAAGAGATCAGATACAGGGCAACCGTGAAGACGAGCCCGAAAAAAGCGCTTGCTTCGGGTGGAAGGATAGCTCCCGCCCCCATAAGCGCGACCACAAAAGCGCAAGCGATGCTTACCGTTTGAGTTTTCATGTCGGGAGCAATAAGGCGCAGCCATTCATAAAGGCCAATCGTTACGGCGCAGGTAATAACAGCCGCGTAAACAAGGCCGCCCAGATAAACGGCCAACAAGGCAATGGGAGCCATAAAGGCCGCCGAGATGATCCGAAGGCGAAGATTGGTTGAGTCAAAGCGTTGAAGGGCAAGGGAAAGGCGCATGAGCTTTCGAGTCCCAAAAGGTGAATAAGGCATACTGGCAACGATTTAGCATAATACGCCCTGTATGTAACCCCTAATAATCTCAGGAAAAAGCACACGTGCGGGTGGACAAAGAGGCCGTCCTTGGCTATCAAAGGACATCTTTTCGAAATTTATATAAGAGGAGGCAAACCATGAAGTTATCGCGTCGTGTTCGCGAGATTTTGAGCTGGTACGAAGGCGAAACGCCGGGAACCAAAGCCAATCTTGCGCGTATCCTTATGGCAGGTCGTTTGGGTGGGACGGGTCGCGTCGTTATTTTGCCGGTCGATCAGGGATTTGAGCATGGGCCGGCGCGCAGTTTTGCCGTGAATCCTCCCGCTTATGATCCTCACTATCATTATCAACTGGCGATCGATGCCGGATTGAACGCTTACGCCGCGCCTCTGGGCTCGCTCGCGGCGGGAGCCGACACTTTTGCAGGCGCCATTCCGACCATTTTGAAAGCGAACAGCGCCAACAGCCTCTCGCGCCAGAAAGAAAACGCCGACCAGGCCGTGACGGCGAGCGTCAACGACGCGTTGCGTCTGGGATGCGCGGCCATCGGCTTTACGATGTATCCGGGATCGGACGCCATGTACGGTCAGGTGGAAGAATTCCGCGAGCTTTCCGCAGAAGCGAAAGCCAAGGGCTTGGCCGTCGTTCTGTGGTCGTATGCGCGCGGCGGCGCCGTAACGAAAGAAGGTGAAACGGCTTTGGACGTTATTGCCTACAGTGCGCACATGGCGTGCTTGCTTGGCGCGAATATCGTCAAGGTCAAAATACCGTCCGACTTCCTTGAACAGAAAGAAGCCCAGAAGGTATATGAAGAAAAGAAAATCCCACGTGCAACCGCGGCTGAACGCATACGCCACGTGATGCAATCATGCTTTAACGGCAAGCGCATCGTCGTGTTTTCGGGCGGAGCGGCAAAGGGAGGCGACAGCGTATTGAACGACGCGCGCGCGATTTACGAGGGCGGAGGCTTCGGCTCGATCATCGGACGCAACAGCTTCCAGCGCCCGTGTGAAGACGCCCTGAAGCTTCTCGACCAGATCATCGAGATTTATAAAGGCAAATGACGCTTCGAGGACAAGTGAGAACAAATAGTGCAGAAAGACCGCACGAATTCCCCTCCCCTTGAGGGAGGGGATTAAGGGGAGGGGTCGTCGGTAAGGCTTATCCCATCCTCGAATTTGTATTTTAACGCAAGGAATCCCTAATGTTCATCCAAACCGAGGAAACGCCGAATCCCGCGACTATGAAATTCGTTCCCGGACGCGAGGTTTTGGGGCAGGGGACGCTGGACATTGTTTCATCGAAAGAAGCCGCGCAGTCGCCGTTGGCGGAAAGACTTTTCGGCATCGACGGCGTGCGCGGCGTTTTTCTGGGCGCTGATTTTATCACGGTCACGAAAGCGGAAGATCGGACTTGGCCTTCGTTAAAACCCGCCATTCTAACGGCGATTATGGATCACTTTACTTCCGGCAAGCCGATGGTAACGGGAAGTGCGCCGACGCAAACGGCCTCCCCCGCGGATGAAGGCGAAATCGTTGCGAAAATCCGCGATTTGCTAGATCACAAAATCCGTCCCGCCGTGGCGCAAGACGGCGGCGATATCACGTTCCAGCGCTTTGAAGACGGCGTGGTTTATTTGACGCTCAAAGGAGCCTGCTCAGGCTGTCCCAGCGCTTCGTTGACGCTTAAGGCAGGCGTCGAAAGTCTTTTGCGCCACTACATCCCTGAAGTGCGCGAAGTCCGGCAAGTCAGATAAACTATGCTCATTCTTGTTCTTGATAGTTGCGGTTCCTCATGCGGCGTCGGCGTTTTTAAAGACGGTCGCCTTTTGACGTGTTTGCAGGAGCGCATGGAGCGCGGGCAGGACGCCAGCCTTATGCCGATGGTCGAGGCCGTCATGAAAAAAGCGGGCGTGGCGTATGCCGACATCGATAAAGTAGCAGTGACGCGCGGCCCGGGAAGCTTTACGGGCGTGCGTGTCGGCCTTGCGGCGGCGCGGGGCATCGGCTTTGCTTCGGAAAAGCCCGTTATCGGCATCGACCGCTTTTCTATATACAAATCCCTACACGCGGCACCAAACAAAAATCTTCTGGTCGTCATCGAATCCAAACGCGCGGAACTGTTCTGCAAATTTTATCCGACCCAAGGCGCGGCGCTTGACGCCTCTATGATGACCGAAAAAGAAATCCGCGACTTTATTGCCGCGCACCCCAATGCGGAAATTGCGGGAGATATCGCAACGCCAAACGACGATATCTTGTCAGCCTGCGCGAGCTTGGCGGCCTCTGCCGACGCTGAAAATCCCGACACTCTTCCGCGCCCCTTATACCTGCGCGCGCCGGACGTGACTTTTGCGGACAAGACTGCTTGCGGAGAAGAACATGTTTAATATCGCATTGAAATCATTGTCAAAAACGGCATCCAAAAGGACAAAGGCGCGTCTTGCCTTTTTGAAATCATGCTCAAAGCGCACGACGATTATTCAGCGTCCCATCGCGAATCCCTTCGCCTCGCATGGACATGCTAACCCCGCAGAACTCGGAAACGCCGAATTATTTTCCAGAAAAGGCTCGTGGGGGCAATGCTCGGTTCTGTTTCCCGATATGGCCACGGATATTGCGGCCTATAAAAGCGGCAAGGCTCCCTATGGCGGCGCGGAATACGGCATCACGTTGACGCCGGAAGCCGACGCGATTTGCCAGAAAATGGCGGCTCTGCATGGGGGAGTCGGTGCGATACTTTGTCCGTCCGGCCTGTCCGCCATCACGACGACGATCGCGGCTTTTGCGCCGCAGACGATTTTGTTTCCGAGAAACGTGTATTACCCCATGCTTCGTTTTCTGGAGCACAGGAAACTCCACGCGTTTTCGTATCCCAACGGAGCGTCAGCCGACGAAGTCGCCGCACTTGTGAAACAAGCGCTTGCCATTCCCTATGCGCCCGAAAACATCATGATTTATATCGAAGCTCCGGGAAGCGGGACTTTTGAAATCCCCGATATCGACGGCATTGTGGCTCTGGCCAAGAAAAAAGGCATTCGCACTGTTATGGACAATGCGTGGGCCAGCCACGTGCGATACAAGCCCCTCGAACACGGAATAGACGTCGTCATTCAAGCAACGACGAAATACGAAGGCGGCTACGGCGACACGCCTTCGGGCGTCGTCATTGCGGGCAATGCCGCCGACTATAAAATTCTTTATGAGGAACTGAAAGTTTCGGGAAACGGCGCCATTGCGCCGACAACGTGCGCGCGCCTTTCTGCACGCATCGATTCAACAAAACAACGGATGAATGAGCAATACGCGACGGCGCTGCAGCTTGCAAAATGGTTTTTGAAGCAACCGTTTGTTGAAGCCGTTCTGTCTCCTGCGCTTAAAACATCGCCTTATTATGCGCGGTTCAAAAAATATTTTGGTAAGGGCAACGGGCTGTTTAGCGTGATTTTCAAGGAAAACATACCTTCGGAAAAAATCAACGCCTTTATCGATGCGCTGAATTTGTTCTGGATAGCCGCAAGCTGGGGAGGGCATGTGTCGTTGGTTCTTCCCGTTCCGCGCCGCGAGCCTTCGTCGCTGCCGCCGGGAAAAATCGTGCGCTTTCATGCAGGTCTCGAAGACCCGCGCGATCTTCTTCGCGACGTCCAGCAAGCCGCGCAAAAAGTTTTTACCGAAGAGCAGAAGCCAAAAAAACCACGTCATGCCAAAAGCAAAGCATCAAAACGCCGCCGTTAGCGCCGCCGTGTTACGGGTTGCCTCGGCAAAGGGTTGGCAGGGCGCTTCGCTTGCGGCGATTGCCAAGGAAGCCAAAATTCCGTTAGCGACGCTCAAAAAACGCTATGCCTCGCCGCATGAAATAATCCCCGTCGTTATTGAAGAAATGACCCGCGAAGCCTTGGCCGGAGCAGGGAAGGTATCCGGCTCGCCGCGCGATGTGGTGTTCGATCTCCTGATGGCGCGTTTTGATGTTTTGCAGAAAAACCGCAAAGCGATTTTATCGATAGCCGACGCCGCGCGCTGCGATCCCGCGTTAGCTCGTGCGCTTGGAGTTTCGGTTAGGAAAAGCATGGCCGCGACTGCCGATGCCGCCAAACTCGGCGCGTCGTTGCGTCCGGTTGCGGCAATCGGTTTGTCCGCTATCTATGGCTTGGCTTTTTGGACGTGGCGCAAAGACAATACCCGCGACATGGCGAAAACAATGGCAACGCTCGATAAGGGTTTGAGACTAGCCGAACAAGCTATCAATATTTTTGATAAACAGTGATCCCAAACGTGTTCCCCTCCCCTTGAGGGAGGGGGTAGGGGAGGGGTGAGAGGTAAGGCTTATCCTACACTCAGTATGGATTAACTACAGCAACCACTTCCTCACCCCGATCCTCTTCCGCACTGCGGAAGAGAGAAACAGCTTAAACCACGCTCTTAACCCGCGAGAGCGTCAAAACATGCACCTGCTTTGCTCCAGCCTTAAGTAATACGCGTGAGCATTCGTTCACCGTCGCGCCTGTCGTCAAAACGTCGTCAATCAGCACAAGCGTTTTTCCCTCCACGCTGTTTTTATTTCGCGCGCTGACGGCAAACGCTCCCTTCACGTTTTCCTGCCGCTCTTTGCGCTTCAGGTGGCCTTGAACGGGCGTTGCGCGAATGCGGCGCAAGGCGTCATGCAAAACCGGCTTTCGCGCCAATATCCCTATCTGCTGCGCGAGCATCGCCGATTGATTATAGCGTCGATGAAAAAGCCTCCATCGATGCAGAGGCACGGGCACAAGCGCATCTGCCGTTTCCAGAAATTCGCCGCCCGCGCGATGCATCCAAACGGCAAGAGCCTTGGCGGCATACGTGCGATCGCCGTGCTTAAAGCCGAGAACAAGTTTGCGGCTGTCGTCGTTATAGAGCATCGCGGCACGAGCCGACGTGAAATGAGGAGCCTCGGTCAGGCAAGCGCCGCACAACGTTCCCTCAGCAACCGGAATGTCGATAGGCGCGCCGCAGCAGGCGCAAAAGGACGGCGCGATAAATTGAATTTGTTTCCAGCACGCGGGGCACAAGGTCGCCGTATTGCCCACCGGCTCGTCGCACATAAGGCACAACGGGGGCAGGAATAAATCAAGCGCGCGCGCGGCGACATTTTTCCACAATAAAGCCATGCGTTATTTTGTCCTTTCACGGCAGAATCGACAAGCAAGAAAATACGTCATATATCGTGTGACAAAGGCTCTCCTCAATACGCGAAGGGTGCTTAATGATCGACATCATCGTTCTTTTCAAGATTCTCCCCATTTTTTTCCTCGGACTCATTTCCCCGGGGCCGGATTTTGTGGTCGTAAGTTCGGTGTCTTTAGATCGAGGCCGCATCGACGGAATAATAAGCGCGGCGGGAGTCGCTGCTGGCATGGGAGTCTACGCGCTGGTCAGCCTGACGGGAATGTCAGCGCTTCTCGCGCATTATTTCTGGCTGGTTACAGCGATCAAACTGTGTGGTGGCCTTTATCTGCTCTATCTTGGTTTTTCGATGTGGCGTTCATCTCTGGGAAAAATGCGGGAAGAAGCAAAGATCGCGGCAGATGTGAAAAAGAAAAATGTCTTTGTGATGGGCGCGTTGACCAACCTGACTAATCCCAAGGTCATTATATTTTTTGTCAGCATTTTTGCTCTTATCCTAACCCCCGAAACGAATTTGGCGACAAAGGTCGTCGTTTGGGCAGCAATCCCTTTGGAGTGTTTTCTATGGTTTTCTTTCGTCGCCTTCTGCCTGTCCAGAGATGCAGTCCGTGTGCGGTATCTGCGCTGGCGACGTGCGATTGATAGGGGAATTGGGACGATATTGGCTTTTTTCGGCCTTAAATTACTATTATTGGCGCGGGGATAGCGCTTTTTTCCAAGAATGGTTAATTTGGCTGAAAAGCTTGACTTGCCCCCGTCTAAACCCCTATAAACCGGCCTCTATTTAAACACTAGTGAAGGCCGGGGTTTTCCCCGCGAGAGAATTATGGCCCGTGTATGTACCGTCAGCGGCAAGAAGCCGCACTTTGGAAATAATGTCAGCCACGCGAACAACAAGACGCGTCGCCGCTGGCAGCCGAATTTGCAGGTTTGCTCGTTTCCGTCGGAAATTCTGGGCAAGGCCGTCTCGTTGCGCCTGACTGCGAATGGTATCCGTACGGTTGAACACAACGGCGGTCTCGATTCATGGCTGCTGGGCACCCGCGACAGCCGCCTGAGCGACAAGGCCCTGAAGGTCAAGAAGCTAATTACCCGCGCCCAAGCCCGCGCCGCGAAATAACAAATAATAATTTAAGCCTTGCTTGCCGCCGCGCCATAGCGCCGTTCGCGCCGCGCAAATTCTTCGATGGCTTGCGCAAGATGCTCGCCCGAGAAATCCGGCCACAACACATCCAAAAAAACGTATTCGGCATAAGCCGACTGCCATAGTAGGAAGTTTGAGATGCGCTTTTCGCCGCTCGTACGAATAACGAGATCGGGGTCGGGCGATCCGCCCGTAAACAAGAAGGACTCGAAAACATGTTCGTCGATGGCCTCGGCCTGCAACTGGCCGCGCTCAACAGCCTTGGCAAGCCCGCGCGCGGCGGCCGTAATTTCCTGCCTTCCGCCGTAATTAAGCGCCAGCGTCAACGTCAGCTTTTTGTTGTCCTGCGTTAAATCTTCGGCGTGTTCGATCAAATCAACGATATCGGGCGGCAGGCGCTTTCTGTCGCCGATCATGCGGATGCGGATGCCTTCCTTGTGCAATGAGGCGAGTTCGCTGCGGATGTAGGTGCGCAACAAGCCCATCAATTCGCCGATTTCCTCGGCGGGGCGGCTCCAGTTTTCCGATGAGAAGCTGTAAAGCGTCAGATAGCCGATTTGCAGGTGTCCCGCCGCTTCGATGGTGCGGCGAACGGCTTCAATTCCGGCGCGATGCCCCATCGGGCGCGGCAAGCCGCGCGAGCGGGCCCACCTGCCGTTGCCGTCCATAATAATGGCGACGTGCAAAGGCGGGCGAGGGGAATCGGAATCTTTATCGTGTTGTCCCATCGGCTTTCAACTAAACGTGCGTGATTTCTTTTTCTTTAGCCGCGAAAAGATCGTCGATTTTCTTGACGTATTCGTCGGTCAGCTTCTGCACTTTGTCGGTCATGTTCTTTGTCTCGTCTTCCGACAGTTTTTCTTTCTTCACGGCGTCCATAGCTTCGCGCCGCACGTTGCGCACGGAAACGCGAGCCTGTTCGCTGTATTTTCCCGCGACTTTGACGAGCTCTTGGCGGCGTTCCTGACTTAGTTCGGGCAGCGGAATGCGGACCAGATTGCCGTCGGGTTGCGGATTAAGGCCAAGCCCCGCGTCGCGAATGGCTTTTTCGACGCTTTTCACAAGTCCCATGTCCCACACCTGAACCGTCAGTAAACGAGGCTCCGGCGTGCTGACCGTGCCGACTTGGTTGACGGGCATGCTTGCACCGTAGGCATCGACCCGAACGCTGTCCAAGAGATTGACCGACGCGCGGCCTGTGCGCAGACCCGAAAATTCCTTGCGAAGGGCTTCAAGCGAGCCTTCCATCTTCTGCTTTGTCTGATCCAAATTCATCTCTTTTTCCTTCTTCTTCTCCGAAACCACTATGTCAACCTCACCTGAATTCCCCTCCCCTTGAGGCAGGGGTTAGGGGAGGGGTGGGAGGTTAGGCTCATCCTAACCTTGATAGACGAGGTCACTCAACAATTGTAAATTTACCCTTCCCCTGCATCACGTCGGCAAACGCGCCGTGCGCGATGATCGAGAAAACCAAAATCGGAATCTTGCTTTGCCGCGCCAGAGAAATGGCGGACGTGTCCATCACCTGCAAATCCTGCGTCAGAACGTCAAGATAGCCAAGCCTGTCGTAACGCTTGGCGTTCTTGACCTTTGTGGGATCGGCGCTGTAAACGCCGTCGACCTTCGTCGCCTTTAAAAGAGCGTCGCATTGCATTTCCGAGGCGCGCAAGGCGGCGGCGCTGTCGGTCGTAAAGAAAGGATTGCCGGTGCCTGCGCCGAAAATCACGACGCGGCCTTTTTCCATATGGCGCATGGCGCGGCGGCGGATGTACGGCTCGCACACGGACGCCATCGGAATGGCGGATTGTACGCGCGTCGGAACGCCGATTTTTTCAAGAGCGTTCTGCATGGCGAGCGCGTTAATGACGGTGGCGAGCATGCCCATATAATCGGCGATAGCGCGATCCATGCCGTGCGCTGCGGCGGAGACGCCGCGGAAAATATTGCCGCCGCCGATGACGACGCAAACCTCGACGCCCATGTCGACGACGGATTTAATCTCGGTCGCGACGCGGTCGACGGTTTCAGGCTCGAGGCCGTAGTCGCGCGAGCCCATCAGAGCTTCTCCCGACAACTTCAGCAACACGCGCTTGTAGCGGACGGATTTTGATGTTTTTGCGGGCATATAATTCTTCTCCGGAATAAGCGGGGTTTGTTATCGCGCGGAAAGTATGTTTACACCCTAAAAGGCGGCAGGAAAAGCCCTTGAAAAACCTTGTTTTTAACATCTAAAACGAAGCTAGAAATTAAAGGGTGTAAACTTGACAGAAAAGGTAGGAGCAGGGCCGAAATTTGCGGGCTCGGCTTTTCTAATGCTGGGATAGAGCGGAATAAGCCGCCCTCCGTCAAAATAGCGTTCATTATCATGAGAAACGAACCAACCTCCCTTCCCACTATATTTGTCATACAGCTCATTTAGCTTTTGGTCTAAATGCTTTCCAAGAATCTTATAACGAACAGGCCCGGATAAGAAGCTTTCGACATAAATGGCTTTTTCGATAGAATGTCCCGCGGCTATCGCGGCATCCGCAACAAGAGACGCTTCTTCGACAGCAAGTTCAGAAAGTAAATCAGCCGCTGCGCGGCTATGTGCGGCTCCATTTGAATAATGGTGTAGACGAGAATAAATTCCATGCGCCACGATGTGATAATCGATGCGCAATCTGTTGCCGTTCCGCGAAAATATTGACATTTTTTGCTCCGTTTTAAAAGGGCGGAAAAATATGACGTCCGGACATCTTTGCAAAAAACATTAAGGCCAACAATGGAAAAGAAGGCTTAAGGGCTTGATGCTCAAATAGGATTAATAGCGCACGAACCGGCTTGTTGCAAGTATTCGCGACGCCTATACTGGGCGGGTATTTTTAAAGAGGGCATAATCATGAAGATATTATACGTCGAGGATGAGTTTATCGTTGCGATGAGTATGAAATCAGACCTCGAAGACATTTATCATGAACCCGGCGATAAAATTCTCCACGTCGCTACTTATGCCAAAGCGGAAAAACTGTTGAACGAACAAGGCTCGTTCGATCTCATTATATCGGACTTTGAATTTCCCGGAAAAGACCCATCCAAGAATACGGGAGGCATAGATCTCTGCCGCCTCGTTACGGCTTGGGAAAGGCCTTTCTTCATTGTATCCAGTGTTCCCGCGGACGACATCATGGCCTTGCTTCGGGAGGCAGGATTGACCGTGCCGGAAGAATTCAAAAACAATATTTATTCCAAAGACACACCGGCTACAGTTATCGCCACAAAATTTGATGAAAGATATGCGCCCCAAAAGGCAGGAACGTCTTTAAAAGACGGGGAAACTGCCTCCAATAACGGCATCACCCATTCTTTGTAGTTTTTCAGAAAATAGAGCCTTTTCCAGTCAGATAGAATCAAGAACTGTTCTCTTTCTTCCCTCTCCCCTTGCGGGAGAGGAAGCAAAAACTTGGGCTTACAAAGTAAGTCCATAGTTTTTGCAGGTGAGGGGGTTTCTTAATATCTTGTTCTACCTAATCGGAAAATGCCCTAAAACCCAAAAACAAAAACGCCCCGAAAGACTTTTTCGGGGCGTTTTAATTGAGAGAACTGTTCTTACTTCGCCATCTTGGCGACTTCTTCGGCAAAATCACATCCTGCCGCCTTTTCGATGCCTTCGCCGAGCTGGAAGCGGACAAAGCCGGTCAGCTTGACGCCCGCGCCGATTGTCTCGGCGGCGGCCTCGATGACCTGCGCGATGCGGCTTTCGCCGTCGACGACATAGATTTGCTCAAGCAGGACGACTTCCTCGTAATACTTGCGAAGGCGGCCTTCGACCATCTTGGCGATAATCGCTTCGGGCTTGCCCGACGCACGCGCCTGATCGGCCAACACGTTGCGTTCGCGGTCAAGAGCCTTCGTGTCGACATCCGCGATGCTTAAGGCTTCAGGCCGCGCGGCCGCGACGTGCATCGCGATCTGCTTGCCCAGCTCCTGCAGCTTGGCGGCAGGGGCGTCGGATTCAAGCGCGACCAGAACGCCAATCTTGCCCAAATTCGGAGCGACAGTGTTGTGAACGTATGTAGCGACAATGCCCTTCGCCACGGACAGCGTAGCTGCGCGGCGAAGGGTCATGTTTTCGCCGATGGTGGCGATAAGATTGGTCAAGACCTCCTGCGTCGTTCCGCCGTCGGGGTGCTTGGAGGTCTTCATCTTCTCGACGTCACCGTTCGCATCAAGCGCGATGGGCGCGGCCTGAAGCGCGAACTTCTGGAACTTTTCGTTGAGCGCGACAAAGTCCGTTTCGGCGTTGACTTCGACGACAGCGGCCTTATTTCCCGCCGAGGCGACTGCGACCAAGCCTTCGGCTGCGACGCGGCCCGATTTCTTGGCGGCTGCGGACAAACCCTTCTTGCGCAGCCAATCGACGGCGGCTTCCATGTCGCCTTGGTTTTCGTTAAGCGCTTTTTTGCAATCCATCATGCCCGCGCCGGTCTTCTCGCGCAGATCCTTCACCATCGTGGCTGTAATTTCTGTCATTGGAGTCTCCTTAGAATTGATTGGATGGAACTGACTGTTCCGCGATCCCACCCGGATTCCCCTCCCCTTGAGGGAGGGGTTAGGGGCGGGGTGAGAGGTTAGGCTCATCCCGCCATTAACAATTACGCTTTCGCTTCGTCTTTCTTCTCTTCAACGGCTGCGGCAATGGTCGTCTCGCTGCTCGGAACGACGGCAGCTTCGCCGACATCCTTAACGCTTGAACCGAGCTCGGCTTCGATGCCGTCGAGAACGGCAGTTGCCACGAGCTCGCAATACAGATCGATCGCGCGCGAAGCGTCGTCGTTGCCCGGGATCGGGAACGTGATGTTCGTGGGGTCTGAATTGCTGTCGACGATGGCGACAACGGGAAGGCCAAGCTTAACGGCTTCCGCGATGGCGATGTCTTCCTTCAGCGTGTCGAGGACGAAAAGAATATCCGGCAAGCCGCCCATATCCTTGATGCCGCCCAGGGACATTTCCAGCTTGTCGCGCGCGCGCGTCAGCTGCAACGTTTCCTTTTTGGTCATCTTCTTGGCGGTATTGTCGAGCTTTTCGTTGATTTCGCGCAAACGCTTGATGGATTGCGAGATGGTCTTCCAGTTGGTGAGCATGCCGCCCAGCCAACGATGGTTGACGTAATATTGTCCGCAACGCTTGGCGGCTTCGGCGATCTTTTCCTGAGCCTGCCTCTTGGTGCCGACGAACAGGACGCGGCCGCCCGAGGCGGCAGTGTCGCGCAGCGTCTGCAAAGCGCGCTGGAACAAGGGAACGGTCTGTTCAAGATCGATGATGTGCACGTTATTGCGCACGCCGAACAGATAGGATCGCATTTTGGGATTCCAACGGCGGGTGTTGTGGCCGAAATGAACGCCGGCTTCAAACAATTGCCGTAAGGTTACGACGGGCATCGTCATGGTAGTGCCTTTCTCCGGTTAATCCGCCACATGCTTTTGTACTGTTTTGCAGCACCGGACGGCGCATCGCAGGATTTACTGCGCGAGCCAAACATGTGTGAGTTTTTATAAGCTCTGAGGAACCTCCCCAAAGCGGGCGTTTTGTAGGCGTTTAGGTTCGAAAGTGCAAGGTTTATTTAGGAGTTATCGTCATTCCCGCGAAGGCGGGAATCCAGCGGAGCGCGTCCGCGCGACGCATGATTCAAAAAGTGAAGAAAAACAAAGAGTTTCAATCGAGATACTGGTTATTACAGGTAAGATGGTACCTGTTAGCTATTTTAAGGAATGCTTTAACTCTTGTTTTTCCTGTGTTAATCACCCTCCCTTGCTTGTTTTAGAGAGGAATTAAGGATGCCCCAAATTCCCGTAACCGTTTTAACGGGCTATCTCGGCGCTGGGAAAACCACGCTTTTGAACCGCATATTGTCCGAACCCCACGGCAAAAAATACGCCGTCATCGTCAACGAATACGGAGCCGAGGGCATCGACGGAGCCCTGGTCGTCGGCGCTGACGAAGAAATATTCGAGATGAACAACGGATGCATCTGCTGCACCGTGCGCGGCGATCTCATCCGCGTCATCGCGGGCCTCATGAAACGCGCATCCTCTTTTGACGGAATTTTGATCGAGACGACGGGGCTTGCCGACCCCGCGCCCGTCGCGCAAACGTTTTTTGCCGACGAGGACGTGGCCTCGAAGACCAAGCTCGACAGCGTGGTTGCCGTGGTAGATGCCAAGCATCTGCCGTTGTCCCTAAAAGATTCGAAAGAAGCGGAAGACCAGATTGCCTTTGCTGACGTTGTTTTGTTGAACAAAGCCGATCTGGTCGGCGCAGGCGACCTGTCGCAATTGGAAGCCTCCATCCGCCGTATCAACCGCTATGCGAAAATTATCCGCACGACGCGGTGCAACGTGGCGCTCAATCAAATCCTCGGCCTCGGCAGCTTCGACCTCGACGCGATTTTAAAACGCGACCCCGATTTTCTGAAAGGGGAAGAACACGACCATGACCATGAATGTTGCGGCGAAGGATGCGCCTGCGGAAAACACCATCATCATCACGAACACCACGATCAAAAACCCAAGCACGACACGACGATCACGAGCGTGTCGCTCATATCCTCGAACCCGCTCGACCCCGCCAAATTCGAGGAATGGATCACAGACCTGCGCGCGCAAAAAGGCCCCGATTTATTGCGTTATAAGGGCATTCTGGATTTGATGGGAAGCAAGAACCGTTTGGTCGTCCAGGGCGTGCATATGATGATGGACGGCACGAATCTTCAGCCGTGGAATGCGAACGAACGCCGCGCAAGCCGCCTTGTTTTCATCGGCCGCAACCTCGATGAGCAAGCCTTACGTGAAGGCTTCGCAAAGTGCGTCGCGTGACATGATAACCGCCGTCTTCACCCAATGGAAATTCGAGCGAGTGTCGCGCGCGCCTTTTCAAAACCGACTGATAGGCCTGTATTTTCACTATTAATTATCCTTAAGAAAATAAAGGAAACCAAAATGCGCGTGGCAAAATCGGTAAAATATGATAGATTAAGAATAACGTAACCCTGATTTGATATAAGAGTCTCAAGCATGGACGCGATTGCAAAAGGGATGATAGAGGCGACGGAGTGGGAAACGCTTTATGATGGCGCGCGGGGCGTCAATTTAGGTGCTGACGGAATGATGTCTCGTTGGAGAAGAAGTGCAGAGAAACTATTTGGAGAAAACCACGAAATTACTCGGCATTATGTTTCAATTAAAAAAACGCTTAAGGAACTGGAAGAAGGCATTGGTGGTGATGATATAGAAGAAATGAAGCGAGCAATAAAACCGGCGGACCAATTTGCTTTAGAGTTGAACAAAAGATACGGCGGTATAAAAAGAGAAGAAAATATTACAAGAGAAGATCATTTAAGGCGGTATAACCCGGATGAGTTTAGACCCAAATAAGTTTGATATAACCGACCCGCAGCAGCGGGAAAAAGTCTATAGAGATGTATTTGAAAAATTTGCTGAAGGAAACGCCCACAATACCTCATGGAGCTCATTGATGAAGAAGATCAGGGCTCGTCAAAAAGGAATTCTAAAACCGAAATGGTATGCCCGCGCGGCAAACAGGCATTTCATTGAAGCGGAATTTCTTGCTCGTGCCAGAAATATGTTTGCCCATCTGATGCCCTCCGGCCTCGTGGCCGCATACAAAACGCCGCATCATGAGTTTGTCAAAGCCAGGGACGGCTCTCTT
>JBAZNY010000025.1:0-17976 GCA_041649025.1 Bdellovibrionales bacterium
TTCCGGCCTCTTGTTCCCTTAGTATCCCGATTATCTGCTCTTCACTAAACCGCTTCTTCATCGTCCTCTCCCTTCCTTGGGTTGAGGACTCTACATCATTTTGGTCTATCTGGCGGGGGGAAGGTCACCATGCTTAGTTCTATCATCAATTAGATAATCACCTTTATTGAGATTTTTATGATGCGTAAGTATCAGGCGCTTGTACGCATCAGCTCCCAGATACTTTTTCACCCAAGCAAGTTTGTGATGCCACGCGGAGGGATTATCCCAAGGAGCCGTTGATAATATATATGTGTCGAAGTGTTTTGCTAGTTTGGCATAAGCCTCAATTGCTCCTGCCATAGGAGTCATTAGCGAAAAAATGTCGGGAGCATCATCAAGGTGGCCTTTAAATTTTTGAACGATCTCAGCAGGCAACCGCGCAATGCCGGATTCAAAATCAACAAGGACATTGTCCATGTCTACATAAAGTATTTTTTTAATATCTGTCTGTTTGCTCATGCCTCATACCTACCGATGATAGCCTCTGAACGCTCTTTGTTCTATTGCGTAGAGCGTGTTGATTGTTATCCAGTGAAGCTCACTAACCCATCGCATGATAATACAAACAAATTATTCTGTTTTTTCTAGGGAAGAGAGCACTTGCCTGAAACTGCTCAATCCAGCCTCCAGGTTTTCGATAATTTCTGTGGCGAGGTCCTCGGGTTCTGGAAGATTATCAAGATCGCTTAGGCTTTTGTCCTTCAGCCAAAAAATATCGAGGCTGGTTTTATCGCGAGCGATAATCTCCTTATAGGAGTACTTGCGCCAACGCCCATCGGGGCTAGTTTCAGCGTTCCATGTATCCTTGCGCTTGTGGCGGTTCTTTGGATTATAACAGGCAACGAACTCCTGCAAATCCTCGTAACGCAGGGGTTTCTTTTTCAACGTGTGGTGGATGTTGGTGCGATAGTCGTAATACCAGACTTCCTTTGTCCAAGGATTGGGGCTGGCTTCGCGGTTATTGAAGAAGAGAACATTCGCTTTTACGCCGTTTGCATAAAAGATTCCCGTTGGCAAACGCAAGATCGTATGCAGGTCGGCAGTTTCTAGTAACCTGCGACGGACTATTTCGCCTGCGCCGCCTTCAAACAACACGTTGTCAGGCACAACAACCGCTGCTTGCCCTGTAGTTTTGAGCATGGTGCGGATGTGCTGGACAAAATTTAGCTGTTTATTGGAGGTGGTAGCCCAGAAGTCTTGACGATTATACGTGAGATCGTCGGTTTCCTGTTCACCTTCCTCGTTCGTAAAGCTCATGCTGCATTTTTTGCCGAAGGGCGGATTGGCGAGCACATAATCATAACTTTTCGGACTGGAGGCAACCAGAGCATCGTTTGGCGAGACCATGGACTCGCCGTCAATTTCTCCGATGTTATGCAAAAACATGTTCATCAGGCAAAGGCGACGTGTACCAGCAACAATCTCATTACCAAAAAATGTTTCGTGCTTAAGAAACTCTTTCTGTTTTTTGTCTAAATCTGCGTGGCCAACAAGATAATCATAGGCGGCGAGGAAGAAGCCGCCAGTACCGCAAGCAGGATCGGCAATAGTACGGGAAGGTTCAGGGCGCACACACTCCACCATCGCCTTAATGAGGGCGCGAGGTGTAAAATATTGTCCTGCGCCGGATTTCGTATCTTCAGCGTTTTTCTCCAATAAGCCTTCGTAGATGTCGCCCTTAACATCTGCTCCCATCGTCACCCATTCTGTTTCGCCGACCATATCGATAAGGCGATAGAGTTTTGCAGGGTCTTGAATCTTGTTTTGGGCCTTAGTAAAAATCTGGCCGAGCATTCCCTTTTTATTGCCCAATTCGCGCAACAGCGTGACATAGAAAACTTCCAGCTCCGCACCTCTGCGAGATTTCAAGCTTTGCCAATTGTATGTCTTCGGAATGCCGACATCGCGGTTGTATGGTGGCTTGGAATACTCATCCGCCATTTTTAGGAAGATGAGATATGTAAGTTGTTCCAAATAATCGCCATACCCAACGCCATCATCGCGCAAGGTAGTACAAAAACTCCAGACTTTGGAAACAATGGCGGATGCGTTCATTTATTGCTCACCTGCGTGTATGAGAACAAATCATTTTGTTCTTTTTGTTCAATCGTAAAAGCATTCAGCTCCGCAGAAAGCTCATCATTCGTAAGCGGTTCAGAGATAGCGGTGCCGTTGTAACTTATTACTCGAAGAACTCTTACATTAGTCGGTTTAACAGCGTGTTCCGGATATGCCCACTGTACACGCATATTGTCGTTGATGTCGGGATCAATGTCTTTGGCTTTGACGTGGTGCCAGAATTTTTCATCTTCAATGATGAAAGCAATGTCTTGTATCTCTGTAGTGCTGCCCTGCCATTTACGCTTATTATCGCGCTTCCAGTTCGGTGAATGCACTATCAAATCAACAATATCTACTTTCCAGTTGGGCTGTTCTTCAAGAAGCTGTAGCTCTGTTGGGGCTGGCACATTCACAATAAAGCGTGGAAAGTCTGCACGTTTGATGGGAAAGTTATGAGATGTATCAAAACCTAAGCCTTGAACTGCTGTGTTGCTAATGCATCCTTCGTAAACCTTGTTTCTGGCAGAATAAGCTGTGTAAAACTTTTCTTTGCTAAAACCGGTCTTTTCAAGATCGTCTGAATCTTTTTGCAAGAATCCGAGCACCATTAAGGCAATAATCATGGTGCAAAGTTTGCTTTTATCAATTTCCGAGAGTTCGCGAGTTTTCTTTCCGGCTAGTTCTGCCCAATGGGATGGTTCATGGTCGGTGAGACCTTTAATAAAGGCCTTACCTATGTCAGTACACAGGAAAGCCCAAACGGGCGCGGCAATAGGCAGAACGACTTGCAATAGCTCGATTAGGCCGCCTGGCTGGGGCGCAACAACAAGCAATTCATATTTAAGCTTCTTGTCAAAAAACTCCTGATTAAAGTTGTCGATAATATCCTGTGCGCTTCTTGCTGAATCGATGAACTGGCTGAGCGGAATGTGATGCTCAAGCACATCAAAATGGAGCGGGATAATCCCTAAAGAAGGACTAGGCGGTTTGCTCAAGCTGACCCCCGTTTTTCTTTGGGCTTTTTGCCGCTAGGCTTCGGACATCCTTTTTCAGCGCAAATGCGTTTGAGCAACATGCTAGCAGGTTTGTCTTTTTGGTTTTGTGCTATCAGTTGTCCTGAAAATGCTTTTTTCAATATGGCTTGACGCAGTATCTTTGCCTTGGCGACATATAATTCGGCATGTTTTTGAAGGGCAGCACTAATGGACAGGTCTCTTTCAATTTCCTGAACCAGCAATTTTTGAGTTGCAACAGGACAATATGGAATTTGAGTTAAAGCTAAGGTTGTCTGATTAATTTTGGGCATAGTTCCAGCGGAACCTTTGGCTTTTTCATGCAGATATTTTCTTATCTTTGGACTGGATAGCGCATAGTACAAATATTTGGTGTCAATCACTTCATTGTTTGCTTTAGCCCTAATCATAAGATCAGGAAAAATGAAAGTATTTGGCGTGCCCGTATAAAGTGCTGGTACGCCGACATATTCAATGGTGTTCCCTCGTTGTATGAGAATGTCATTTGGTACACACCAAATATCACGATTTTTCAATCCTTGTTCGTCCAGATATTTAAAATACTTATCAAGAAATACCCCGGTTGTTGTTGATGAAAGACTGAGAACTTTGAATTCCGTCTTATGACTTACCGGCTTCCCAGAATAACCATTCGATAATTTTTGCGAAAGTAATGTCTCTAAGCTCCTATGCTCTTTGCACCCTATAAAAGCACGATCTAACACGGATTGGCAGAATACTTTCAGAGCGTCTTCTGTAACGCACAGACATCTTATTGCATTATCCAATTCAGAAAAAAGCTCTTCAATCTTTAAGACAATACGCCTTTGTTCATTTAATGGAGCCAAGGGGATGGGTAGCTTCAAAAATCTGCTGTGTGTTAAATTGAGGCCGCTATCATTTATGCCTGTCTTCATTTTGTCTATTGCAACTCTGGCATTCTGCGATAGGAGAAATAATTCAAGGTATTTTGAGTCAATCCTTTGAGGATCAGCACGAAAGCGATACATTTTCCCAGACATCATAAGTTTGGGACGAGTTTGTTTGATGAAACAGGTTACACCACATCTGTTCCTGGGGCCTGCGCAGGTCATCAAGATATCGCCAGACTTCAACTCTATTGCTGGTTTCGGCTTTAATGGGTTTGGTAATTTTTTATTTTCATTCGGCAGAAAAAAGCCATCCTGGATAGCTGTTGTTTTTAATACGCCCCATTCATCGGAGCTGGCTGGTTCCTTTTCACACTGCGGACTCCAACCTTGCTGAACCACATTCCCGTTATCGAGCGGCTGTAATATTTCCTTAATCTCAACTTCTCTCCAACTCTTCGGTAATTCGCTCATGCTACCAACGCCTCATTAATCTCACTAATCAGGACATCGGTTCTATCCCCAAACAACCGATACATCTTGCCCAGTCCGCCTTTAGCGTCAAAGGGAGCCATTTCAAGGTCGCTTCTGTCCATGTGGAAAGAGTTAATAATCTGGTCACGTACCATATGTAGCCAGGCCATCTGGTCTTCGTTGAATTTTTCGCCGCCGCCGCTATGACGTTTCATAATCCAATTCTGGAAATTGCGGCGAACCGTGGCACGATAATCGGAAAGCGTTTCATCAATACCACAGGCACGACGAATAAGGCCAACAAGCGCGGTGAGTTCTTTGTCCGGCGCTTCGCCTTTGTAGTTATCCAACAAAGCATAAGCCTGCCAGACCCGAAGGGGAGACAGCTTTGGCTTATCGCTGCGAAGTTTGTCCATAACCTGCCGAATCATGTCAAAGGTAATATCCCGTCGCCGCGCAGGTTGAGAATAGAATATTGTTAGAGCTTCGATCTCGTCGCGATTGGCTTCCAAATACTCCTGAAAATCCTTGGTCAGTGCAGTGGCATTCTCTTTTGCGTCGCCGTCCCATTCAGCCCTTATCACCTTGTCCAAATCATCGTGAACAATAGTTTGTTCTTTGTCGCGCCGGATATTGTCGAGAAGCTCGATCAACGGGCCGTTGAGAACCTTCGCTGCCTCTCGTACCAATTTATCTTGGGCTTGGATTAATAGACTTTCCTCCGGCTCGACATTTGCCGGAAGTTTAGCAAGCTCGCGTGCTTTTGTTTCAATCCTATCGGAGTCGATGGAGGCAAGAAGATTGCTGACAATCTCGGTTAGCTCGACACCGCCAGACTTTTCCTTGATGCGCTGTTGGTCTTTGTCGTCCAATTGCAAATTGAGGCGGGCAAGTCGTCCAGCCAATGAACTTACTGTGTCTGCGTCGTTGGCTCCCAGCATTACGCCCATTGCCAAATCTTTAAGCGGGACTGTGGGTTTGGTTATGAGCGGTTGGCTGGCAGTCTTTAGGGAGCGCGTGACTCCAACTGCATCAACAATCACATAATGCGTTTTGGCGCTTGTGGCCGAAGGGGTAACTTTTCTGAGGTTGTCATGGTCAAAGGTTCGTGTGCCACGACCCTTCATTTGCTCAAAATAATTGCGACTTTTCACATCCCGCATAAACAGCAGACATTCAAGCGGTTTCACGTCCGTCCCTGTTGCGATCATATCAACCGTTACAGCAATGCGCGGATTGTAATCGTTGCGAAACTGCGCAAGGACGGATTCTGGATCGTCCGCCTGATAGGTGACCTTTTTACAGAACTCATTGCCTTCGCCAAATTCTTTGCGAACCGTTTGGATAATATCGTCGGCGTGGCTGTCGGTTTTGGCAAAAATAAGGGTTTTAGGAACTTCTTTTCTGCCTGGGAAAATCTCTGGTAGTTTTTCTTTGAACGTGCGGATGACGGTGCGGATTTGGTCGGGGTTGACGATTTCCTTATCCAACTGGTTAGAAGTGTAGACTTCATCCGCGTCTTGCAACTCCCACCGCTTTTTGCGAGTCAGACGTTCGCGTTTTTCAACCTGTTGGTTGGCGCGAACAACTCCACCCCTCGTTCTTTCCGTATCAATAACGTAGATTTCATTTCCGACATTCACTTTGTCGGCAACAGCCTTTTCGTGGGTGTATTCGCTCACGATGTTTTTCTCAAAAAAGCCGTAAGTCCGGCTGTCCGGTGTTGCGGTAAGACCGATCAGGGAAGCGTCAAAATAATCCAACACCTGTTGCCACACGTTGTAGATCGAGCGGTGACATTCGTCGATGAAGATGAAATCAAAAAATTCCGGCGGAATTCTTTTGTTGTAAACGACTGGAAGAGGCTGCTTGGGTTGGGTTAGCCTTTCCCATGGGTTTGTTTCTTCCAAAATTTCATCAAGCGGCTCGTCCTTTAGCTGGGCATAAAGGCGTTGAATGGTGGAAATGACAACCTGACTATCGCGGGAAGCACTTGGGCTTTTCCCAGATAGACGTTGGGTAGTGTAAAGCTCAGTAAACTTGCGATTGTCATCATTGGGAACAAAGGACATGAATTCCTGTTCTGCTTGCTTTCCAAGGTTTTTTGTGTCCACAAGAAACAGGATGCGCTTAGCATCTGCGTGTTTTAACAGGCGATAGGTTGATGTAATCGCCGTAAAGGTCTTTCCGGCCCCTGTTGCCATCTGAATTAGGGCGCGTGGTTTGTTCTGCTTGAAAGATTGCTCCAGATTTTCAATCGCCGTAATCTGGCATTCACGCAGCCCTTCATGGTTGAGCGCGGGGATCATATGCAGCCGCGCACGCAAAGAAGCTTTCTGGCCTATCCATTCCTGAAGGGTTTCAGGGCGATGAAAGCTGAAGACTTCGCGGGAACGGGGTTTTGGATCACGGCCATCCGTAAAGCGCGTTATCGCTCCTGTGCTTTCATAAATGAAAGGGAGAGGTTCCTTGTTTTTTACCCATTTCAAGTGGGCGTGCGCATATCCACCAGATTGCTCTTCAACTGCCGTAATACGATGCCCCCAGTTTTCGGGCTTGGCCTCGATAACACCTACGGCTTTCTGGTTCACAAATAGGGCATAATCAACAGGCCCGACATCCGTCTGGAACTCACGCACAGCAACGCCGAGACTTGCGCCAAAGTTGATCTCTTTTGGACGTTGGACAACCCAGCCAGCTTCTTCAAGTTTGGCATCAATCTTGTCGCGGGCAATTTGTTCGGGGTTCTGGTTGATCATCGCTGTTCCGGCTTTTGAAGTCCTTCATTTTCATGGAAATTATTCCCATATTCATCTCATGGCAATTGCCAAAGGCTATTTTGGGCCCAAAAGGGGTTGTGTTTTATGAAAGAAGAAGCGTTTTACAACAGAACCTTCTTGTCGGGAGCCACCGAGGTGAAAATCTCCGCCACAACAAGGACGTGTACCAAACAGGCGCTTATTCTGTTTCAGCCCTTCTATCAGTTGATGTTCTTCCATCAGTTTTGCTCAGCCCCCTATATTCTTCCCCCACTAGACGCGACGTGGGCATTTGTATTTGAAGCATTCGCCGGGCTTTGTCGTGAAGCATTTAACAATTCGGTCAACTGTTCGTGGATCTTTTTTGCCGCTCCGTTTGTGTCTATCCACCAGTCGGTTGACCAAACACGAACGATTTTCCAACCCAGCCCGTTTAAAACACGTTCCCTTAGTTTATCGCGATCCCTGACCGTGGCAGAACGGTGATAGGTAGCTCCATCGCACTCAACACCCGCAAGAAAGCTTCCCTGAGCGTCTGGATGAACAACCCCAAGATCAATTCTGAAAGAAGAGACACCAATTTGTGTAACCACGCGCCAACCAAGATCGGAAAGTTTTCTAGCAACGGCCTCTTCAAAAGGCGACTCGTAACCGCCTACGGAACCCTGATCTATCTCCACCAACGCCCGCGGCCCTTTTTCGGCAAATTCTAGAAAATGTTTGAGGTCCCGAACCCCCGAAGACCCAGTTCGAGAAAGATCTATATGATCCGCTTTCAGAGTAGCAAAAACGAGCATTTCCTGACGGGCTCGTGTTATGGCAACATTTAAACGTCTTGGTCCGCCCTGTTGATTTAGTGGGCCGAAATTCATTTTCGGCGGCGCTCCGGCCTTATCAGGTCCGTATGTGATCGAGAACATCATAACATCACGCTCATCACCTTGAACGCTTTCTAAATTCTTTACAAAAACCGGCTCTTCCATGAAGGATTCATCAAAAAAGCGATCCAGCTCAGGGTTTTTATTTCGTTCAGCATCAAGCAAGTCTTCGATCAATTCTTGTTGTTTGCTGTTAAATGTCACAACCCCCAACGATTGACCTCTTGCCAAACAAGTCGGATCCGTCAAGCGATGCAAAATTTCTGAAACAATGGTCTCAGCTTCAATCCTGTTAGTTTGCGATCCCCCCCTATCATAAATACCATTCGGAACCGGCACGAGCCGCAGGGCGCGATCCTCGGTAACAGGGGAAGGAAAGGTGACGAGATTGCCTTTATAAAAACGTTGATTGGAGAAAGCGATCAGGCTTTCATATTTGCTTCTGTAATGCCAGTTGAGTTCTAAGCGTGGAAGCCCGGCCCCCAGACACTCATCTAAAATACTCGAGAGATCCTGCTCAATGTCTCCAACATCTTCCTCGTTGCTCTGCCGGTTAAAAAACGTTGTTGGTGGAAGCTGCTGAGGATCTCCAACGACAACGACACTCCGTCCCCGCGAAATGGCTCCGATAGCATCCCAAACTGTAATCTGAGAGGCTTCATCGAAGATAACAAGATCAAACTGAGCCTGATCTGGTGCAAGGTATTGGGCAATTGAAAGCGGACTCATCAACAGACATGGAACAATTTGTGTTAAAGCTGTTGGCATTTCAGAAATTAATTGTCGCAACGGCTTATGTGCGCGTTTTTTCTCAAGCTCACGACGCAAAACGCCAAGTTCTGTGCCTTTTTTTGCGTTTTCATCAAGGGGAAGAGACCCGCATAGCTTGGCTCGAACATACTTGGCTGTTAAATCAATGAATTTATCGTCCAAATCCGCAAACGCCTTTATGCGGCGTTCATGCTCAATTGGAACAAATGTTTTAAGAACGGGGTCTTGATCAACAACGGCATCGATCCACCAATCAGCGTAACTTTTCTCAAAAGTCTTCTGAGTTTGTCCTTGCGAAATCTCTCGTTTTTCGAGACAGGAAACAAGATTTCCCAGACCCGCAAGAATTGCATCTGATTTTGCTCGTTGCCAGGCGCACCATGCATTAAGGCGCGCCTCTTTTGAGATTATATCCCCCGTCACTTGCTTTACAGCAGCCAGGTAACCAACGTCACATATATTAGGCAGCGCCTCACAATCGGCTAAAGAACAAAAATTCTGGTGCGCGTCGGCGTACGCTGAATAAGCCTCTGAATACTGTCTCGTTACGATACCAAGACTTGCGGTTTCATCAAGCAAATCGTTGGCGTCAACTACAACATGACGAATTGAATCTCGAAGAGCCACCAAAGCATCGGGGGTTCTTGCATAATCCGCAATTGCTCGACGGAGCGTCGTGGCTATATTCAAAATTTGATGCCCAAGATCGACATCTGACTCAAATCCCGACCAACCAGAAATAGTCTCACCATCCGAGGGCGTCGCATCAATTCGCATGCCCACATCACGTAAATGCCTTAAGACAACTAAATCATTCTGAATATCTGGCCTTCCTTTTGCCCCAGCTTTCTTCTTTAAAATAGAGCGGAGCATTGTTTTTGTAACAAGTTTCTTCAACCAGAAGGATTTCTGCCCTTCTGCGAAAACACGCTCGATTTCGTCAAGATCAACGTGTCGCCAAGGAAAATCACCATAAGGACAGGAAAGATTTTTTAGTGTTTGGCGATAGAGCCCCACGTCCTCAAACCCGCGTTTGACTCGCTCAATCCGTGCCGTTGAATCAGGATAAAAAGCAAACCCCAGATTATGCCCAAAACACTTCTGCAGAGTTTGGGAAAGAATATTCAACGCTTTGAACTGTTCTCTATCTAAGGATGCATCATGGATGCCAAGCGCCTCTAGAAGAAAGCGGGTGCGCTGCCCGAGTTCCGTAACTTCAGTATTCAAAGCCCTGCTTGAACCGATCAGCTTCTTTTCCCATACGGGAGACCAGTCTTTAGCGTGAATAAGCTCAAGCCCATCTGACCAAACATCAACAATGGCCTGATAGTTTTCATCTAGCCGAGCAACTATTTCATGCAGCTTATCCAGGTCCTCACGGCTGTGCTGTTCGGGGGAAGGCCAGGACAGTTCAACGATAGGAAGTTCCTCGTCTGCAACAACATTTCCCATCGCGATATATGGGGACAGGCCGTTAGGATGTTTGGCGTGAATGCGCTTTACATAATCACCAAGCCCATCCCTGAGAACTTTGAGGCGAGCAGCCTCACGCCTCCATTCATCCAAAGGAAAAGTACTTTTAGATGTCCACGCCGATCTCAACTGTTCAAGAACATCCGCCTTGCTTGCTTTATTTGAATGCAGCTCAAGACAAAAATCCCCAAGCCCAAGCTTTTTGAGGCGTTTATATACGACATTTAATGCCGTTACCTTTTCCGCCACAAAGAGGACTTTTCGTCCCTCTGCAAGATTTTGTGCAATCATGTTGGCAATGGTTTGGGACTTCCCAGTCCCTGGCGGGCCGATCAAAACAAAATCTTTACCTGCGGCACTGGCCATTACTGCGGTTAACTGAGACGAATCCGCAGGAAGGGGGGTAAAGACTCGTTCGGGGGGACATTTTTCATCCAACTGCCGTTGATCGGGAAAGGCAATATTGTTGGCATAAACTTCACGTGGCGTGTCGATCAGATGCTTGACAACGGGGTTTTGTTTAAGCTGATCCGTCCGATCAACCAAGTCTTTCCACATAAGAAATTTAGCAAATGAAAAAGTTCCTAAAACAACGTCTTCTACAACCTCAAACCCGGGTTCGTCTTTTATGGATTCACGAAGCTTTCTCCAAATGCCCGACACATCAACCCCATGATCATCTTGGGGAAGGGCGTCATCAAGCCCTCGTATATCAAGGTCAAAATCTTCACGAAGCATTTGCAATAGTGTCGTATTAAAGCGAGGCTCATCCTCGCCCAGAACCATTCTTACCCCGCCACGGACACTTTTGCGTTCAAGACGAGCGGGGAGAAGAATCATTGGGGCGCGAAATTTTCGATCATCCTCGCCGGAGCGTTGCCAAACTAAGAAGCCAATCGCAATAAAAAGAGTGTTTGCACCGCCTTCTTCTAGATCCTTTTTAGCGGTTCGATAAATATTTGTGACTCGCGTATCAAGCTCATCAATACTTAGCTTAACAAGGATTTCGTCTCGCGTTAAAGCCTCTCGGGCATAAGCTTCATCAATATCTTCCCCGTGCCTTGCCATATGAATGGCCGACGATCTTTCATTTGTGTCATCAGCGATTGTTGGGGCTGAGGAGATTTTAATTTTTTTCCCCTGAGCTAAAAGATCTTCGAGAAGGGCGGGCTCGGGGGTTATGAGTTTAATCGAACCTTTCGTCGAACGAAAATTTAGGAGAGGATTATGAAGCGATAAATCAAGCAAGTGCCTTTGCCACTGAGCAAGCCTTGTTTGCGGAGACTCAGCCTCACTATCAAGGGGAGGCGCGGTATCAAAATCTGGTAAATGTGGTGCTGGATCCAATCCAGTTAAAACAGGAACAGCTTCTTCCGTTGTTAATGGAGCAGATAAAACGGCATTTCCCAGCGCAGGCAACGGCCTAATTCTCTGCATTCTGGCTCGTCGAATATCTACGGCAACCTCAAATTTGGCCTCTTCTTCCTCGGATAAATGTCTCCGGGCTTGCTCTATAGCTGCGGAAAAGGATGATGTGGGCTTCTGCGTGGCAAGGGTTGTTTCAAATACGATAAGCTCGTTCAGAACAGCGCGCTTTCTAATAATGCTGGCCTCATCAATCAGAAGGGAGGCAAATTGTTCTGGTTGCAGCCATACACCGGCAAAGGCGTGGCCTTCTGTAAAAACAACAAAAGGATTGAGCCCCGCCTGCTCAAGAGCCGCAGTGAAAAGCAATGTTAGATCAAGACAGGTCGCCAACCCACCATCAAAAATCTGCGATGGCGTACGTATTTTCTGCCCCTGATTCTCAAAACTTGCAGGTGGCAAGGCATAGCTCGCCCCAACATCTGATATGGCAGACCAAATAGCTGAAACCAGTTCCCATGTTCGGGTTCTTGAACCAGATTTGTACCCGTCAATAGCCACACTTTTTCCCGCTCGTTGTAAAACAAGAGATGCGGCTTTAAGAACCTTATCAACGGCAGGGTCATTCGGCATCGAGAAGGCAGCCAACAAATCGGCCATCTGACCGATACCACCCCACTCATTCCGTGCAAGAAGCCGTAGCCCGTGGCGTTTTTCATCAAGGAGCGTTTCCTGCCCGCGCAGTGAGAAAATGGCTTCGCCTGAAATTGCCTCGCTTAAATCATTTAAAAACTGACCGCTTAGAGCAACATCAATGTCACGAACATAAGCTGTGCTCTTGGGGGCGATCCGATCAATATGCCATGTTTTTGTTGTGACAAAAGCAGGGCTCGCAGAAAATTCAAGATTGAGATTGTCCAGACTCTCTTCTGTATCGTTAAAAAGAGAGATTTCACGAATTAGAGGAACCGCATTTTGTTGCGAGGCGAAAGTGATGGAGCCAGAAACAACCGAGGTTATAACGACCTTCTTTTCTTCCACGACTATCGCCTCGCCAGTGAGAACCTAAGTTTTGAGTGAAAAACAACACCCAACAACCAGTCCACGAAGTTTATCTCCAAATTATGTGTGGAGTCCCACCAAATCCGCATCCCCCATAATTGGCGAAGAATAAATTAGCCAAGGTTATCAACCGAATTACGCGAAGCTCGGGCGCATTGTTATATGGGGACTTTGAGAAAACAGCCCTTTCCGTATCTTTCTGGAAGGGCTGCTTTCTTGCGATAATTTGCCTTTGCCGTGATTCCCAGGTGATTCCCAGGGCCTTTTTTATAAAATCACGAATTCAAGAAAGTGCAGTAAATATTGGTGGACCCGGCGAGATTCGAACTCGCAACCTCTGCCTTCGGAGGGCAACGCTCTATCCAGTTGAACTACGGGTCCACGCTTTGACGAAACACGGCTTTGCCACAAACGGCGGTAAATTTCCACCCTTATGCAGCACCTTTGGCAAAAAGCCTCCTTTATAGCCATTCTGGTTAAGTTTTATACATTCAAGGAAGAAAACCAAATCGGATTCCGCATAAATTTTCTTTCTAAGCGAAAAGAAAATTTTGCGGGATGACGAAGAGCGGGGTGGTCATGCATAAAAATTATTTGAGATGGCTATAACTGCCTATCTGTTTACCTTGCCGTCGTGCGTTCCCGGTATTTGTTGATAATCGGATACCGCCGATCGCGGCTCAGGTTGCGCGGCGTAATCTTCACGCCGGGCGGCGCTTGCCGCCTTTTATACTCCGCCTTGTCCAGAAGCAGCCACACCTTCGCCACGACCGCAGGGGCGTAGTTCTTGCACACAATCTCGTGCATTCCCAAATCCTCTTCGATCAGGCATTCCAAAACTCCGTCCAAAACGTCGTAAGGCGGCAAGGTGTCCTGATCCTTCTGGTTCGGCTTCAATTCCGCCGTCGGCGCTTTCGTCATCACGCGCGCCGGAATAACCACGCCCTTCGGCCCCAAGCCCAATGCCGGTTTGTGTTCGTTGCGCCACTTGGCGACGTTATACACCTGCGTTTTGTATACGTCCTTCAGCACGGCAAATCCGCCGCACATGTCCCCGTAGAGCGTCGCATAGCCAACCGACATCTCCGACTTGTTGCCGGTCGAAAGAACCATATTTCCTGTCGCGTTCGACAAAGCCATCAAAATCAATCCGCGACACCGCGACTGGATATTTTCCTGCGGCACGCCCAGCAACTTCTCGCCAAGAATCGGCTCGAGAGTCTTGTCGAAAACTTTCATCGCATCGGCAATCGGAAGCCTGTCGAGCTTGCAGCCCAGAATTTTCGCGACGCTTTCCGCGTCCTCAGTACTTTCCGCGGACGTGTAGGGAGAGGGCAACATAACGCCCCATACGCGATCCGCCCCCAAAGCATCGACAGCAATTGTTGCCGCCAACGCGCTGTCCACCCCGCCCGAAAGACCCAAAACGACCCCCGGAAACCCGCTCTTGTTCACATAGTCGCGCAGGCCAAGCATCAGGGCGTGATAGATGTCCGCCGCATGCGTCAGATGAGCCTTCGTCGCTTTCTTTTCACTTGAAAGACCGTTCTTATCCAATTGAAGTATCTGTATTTCTTCTCCCCAAGAATGCAGAGACGCCACGGCCTCGCCCTTGGCGTTCAGGGCAAAGGAAGCTCCATCGAACACCAGTTCGTCCTGCCCTCCGATCTGGTTTACATAGGCCAAAGGCAACCCTGTTTCCCTGACCCTGTCGGCGGCAATCTCATGGCGGTCTTCAGCCTTGCCGATTTCAAACGGGCTGCCGTTCAAAACAATCAGAATTTTGACGTCCTGCGATTTCAGATAGGCGGAACAGTCGGGAGTCCACATATCCTCGCATATGATGACGCCAAGTTTATTGCCGCGAAATTCGAGGGGCGTGGGCAAGGCGGCGTTCGTGAAAAGGCGCTTTTCGTCAAACGGGCCGTAATTAGGTAAGTCGCACTTAAAACTTGTGCCGACGATTTTTCCGCCGTCCAGAAGCACTGCCGCGTTATACAGTTTTCCGTTTTCGCTCCACGCCGTGCCGACCAAAAGTCCCGGGCCTCCGTCCGCCGTTTCCGTAGCAAGCCTTTCAATCGCGGTGTGCAGGCTGTGCTGGAAACTCGGCTTTAAAACCAAATCTTCGGTCGGATACCCGCACAGAAAAAGCTCGGACGTCACGACTAAATCCGCGCCGCTTGAAGCCGCCAGCGCGCGCGCCTCCCGAAGCTTGGCGCTGTTCCCCGAAATATCCCCGACGGTGGGGTTTAATTGCGCCAGTGCGAGTGAAAGCTTGTCCGTCATAGAAGTCCTTTATTTTTTGCCGCGCAAAGGCGCCGCCAGTTTTTCGGATTCGTTCAAAATGGAAGTAATTTCATCCTTCGCGCCTAACGTGATGGCTTGGCCGATGTTCATCTGGTCGTTTTCCGATTCCCTGCTGACGCAGGTCATGTAAGCCTGTGCGGCGTGGACATAGGCGTTGTAGTCGAGAATCATGGCGTTCATCTTCTCGCCTGACGTTTCAGGGTCGGCGTTCAGAATCGATTCGGGAGGCGCGGGTCTTACGCATTTGGCCGAATGCCATATGGGCTGGTTGTTCTCGAGGGTCAGGTTTCCGGCGTCCGAGGACGTCGCGGCTAAAAGGCAGGCTGCCAACAAAATTACAAAAGATATGCGCATAATTATCTCCAACGTCTTGTCATTAATGCTTTTGACAGTCCAGCGATTCACGCTTCGTATTGAAGTCCCAAGACTTCAATACGAAACGATCGCGGACTAAATAATCTAGGCTTAGATTGCGAATGATGCTAGTACATATCATGCGTTTTGACGCCCCCTCATTGTTTGTCTAACCATAAGGATTTCCATGATTCCGCGCTACTCACGAAATGAAATGACTTCCATTTGGACGGCGGAAAACCGCTTCCGCATCTGGTTCGATATCGAAGCCCATGCCTGCGACGCTTTGGCAAAACTGGGCGTCATTCCGACAGAGGCCGCCAAGAACATCCGCAAAAAAGGCAAATGGGAAATCGCGCGCATTGACGAGATCGAAAAAACCACCCGCCACGACGTCCTCGCCTTTCTGACCAATCTTTCCGAACACATCGGCCCCGACGCCCGTTTCGTCCATCAGGGGATGACCTCCAGTGACGTTCTGGACACGGCTTTCGCCGTCCAACTGACGCAAGCGGCGGATTTGCTGATTGGCGACTTGGACGAAGTCCTGAAGGCGCTTCGTAAACGCGTCGAACAGAACCTCGACGTTATCACCATAGGCCGCAGCCACGGCATTCATGCCGAGCCGACCAGCTTTGGTCTTAAATTAGCGACGCACTATGCCGCCTTTGCCCGCGACAAGAAAAGGCTTGAAGCCGCGCGCAAGGACATCGCGACCTGCGCCATTTCCGGCCCCGTCGGAACATTCGCCACCGTCGATCCCGAAGTCGAAGCCTATGTCGCCGAAAAATTGGGTTTATCGGTCGAGCCGATTTCAACGCAAATTATTCCGCGCGACAGGCACGCGATGTATTTCGCGACACTTGGAGTCGTCGCTTCGTCCATCGAAAACTTCGCCATTGAAATGCGCCACCTGCAACGCAGCGAAGTTCGCGAAGCCGAAGAGCCTTTCGCCAAAGGCCAAAAAGGGTCGAGCGCCATGCCGCATAAACGGAATCCCGTTCTTGCGGAAAATCTAACGGGCTTGGCGCGCGTTGTTCGCGCCTCCGTAACACCGGCGCTCGAAAACGTCGCGCTATGGCACGAACGCGATATCTCTCACTCGTCCGTCGAGCGTGTTTTTGCGCCCGACTCGACGATTGCCCTCGATTTTGCGCTTACGCGCCTTGCGGAACTCATCAACGGAATGACCATTTACCGCGAACGCATCGAAGAAAACCTCAATGCCCTCGGCGGATTGCACTTCTCGCAGCGCGTTTTGCTGGCTTTGACGCAAGTGGGAGTCAGCCGCGAAGACGCCTATCGCCTGGTGCAGTCGAATGCGATGGAAGTCTGGGACTCCATCCAAAAAGGCAACAAGATCAGTTTTAAGGACAAGATTTTGGCGGACTCCAAAATCGCCGAATACCTGTCGCCGAAAGATATTGCCACCTGTTTTGACGAGCAATTTTACGTTCGCCACGCCAAAAAAATCTGGAAGCGCGTTCTCGACGCGTAAAGCGCGTTTTGCGTCGTTGGAAAAGACGCCAATACACATCACCGCGTTGAATCATCAAAATATTTTTTAGAAAGCCGCAAGGCCACAAAAATCTTTAATTTTTGGTTAAAATGTGCAACAAGATGCCCATCCAATGGGAAGGTCGTCCGATGCGTTCGTATAAATTTCACGCTGTTCTCGCCATTACCGCATTTCTTACGTTAGCAAGTTGCCGAAGCTCCGGCGAGCTGGGAACTGAGCCCGAACAGCTAGCCGATCGTTCGCGCGTTTCCTTCCAAGGCATGATGGGCGACAATCAATATCCGGGGCTCGTCAGCCTTGCGACCCGCGCCAAAGCCGTCATTATTGTTCCCAATCTTATTCGCGCTGCGTTCTTCTTCGGCGGCCGCGGCGGTAACGGCGTCATGCTGGTTCGCGGCGAAGACGGCAAGTGGAGCCCTCCCGCGTTTTACACCATCGGCGGCCTTAGCTGGGGATTGCAGGTCGGCGGGCAGACATCCGAACTCGTCATCGTCGTCATGACCCAGAAGGGCGTTGAAGCCATCATGAACCGCGAAGTTACGCTTGGCGGAGATGCGGGTCTCGCCGTCGGCGAATTGGGAAAAGGCGTCAATGCCGCGACCGGCATTGGACTGAAATCTGATATGTACGCGTTCGCCCGTTCGCAAGGATTGTTTGTCGGCGTCTCGCTTGAAGGCTCCGTCATTACGCCGCGCCAAATGTGGGACCAACAGGTCTATGGGCAAGATGCGACGCCCAAGAGCATTCTGGTCGATCGCACGTCAACGTCCAGCTCTGCGGTTATCAATAATTTGATCGCGGCGATGCCGTAAGGCGTGTCGCAATTCGCGTGAGGCTGGGCTGCAAATCGCACTTTTTTCGCCTTTTGAGTCATGCGTCGCGCGGACGCGCTCCGCTGGATTCCCTGAGTTCACAAACGAAGTGCAACACCCTGTTAAGGTGTTGCGGTCATGGGAAAAAGATACAAACAGTTCTCGCTGGAAGAACGTTGCGAACTTGCCCGTCTGCGCGCAGACGGGCGGTCGATCC
>JBAZNY010000026.1:0-16960 GCA_041649025.1 Bdellovibrionales bacterium
GAAGCCTAAGCTTTCCGCGCTCTGCGCTTCTATGCGTAAACTCATCATCATCGCAAACCACATCCTTGCTTCAAATCGCCCTTGGCAGGTTCTTCCTGCTTGACTATTTCATCACAATCACCGGACAAATTTGCTTTGCAAATTTTCCGGAATGACGGAAAAACAAGAAAATCGGATTCCGCATAAACGCGCAGAGCGCGTTTTGCGGAATGACGAGCCTAGGCGGGTTGCGGGAATGACGGAGAAAGGAGGGCGCGGGGATGACGAATTATCGTTCGGATTATCCTAACCGCTAACCCCTCCCCTTAACCGCGATATAACTACTAATGTTCTTATGACAAGCGCCGCTTCGCGCCCTCAAGGGGAGGGGAAAGAGTCATCTGCCGCGCGGACGCGCGGCGCTGGATTCCCGCTTTCGCGGGAATGACGAATAGAAAAATGGAATCCGCTGAGTTCACAAACGAAGTGCAACACCCTGTTAAGGTGTTGCGGTCATGGGAAAAAGATACAAACAGTTCTCGCTGGAAGAACGTTGCGAACTTGCCCGTCTGCGCGCAGACGGGGACGGGGATGAGGGGGGTGTTAAAGAAAGGGTTCTCAATAGGAAGAAGCTGTTCTTGCGGAACGCCCCCCTCCCTGACCCTCCCCGCGAGGGGGAGGGGAAATATATAACAAGAAATCAAATCGGATTCCGGATAAAATCGCATTTTGCATAGAGCAAAAAGCGATTTTTCCGGAATGACAAAACATAGATTTATGTGCCGCGCGGACGCGCGGCGCTGGATTCCCGCTTTCGCGGGAATGACGAAGAAAGTTATATAGAATCCGCGTGTTGTTTTGCGTTCGTGTTCTGAAGGGAGTTTTTGCCCATTTTGTACCATGCGGTGAGTTTTTCGAGACCCGCCTGAAGCAGGGGGACGTCGCGGGGTTTCGGCGGCGCGTCGTAGCAAACCGTCGAGATAACCGCCGCGCCGATGTTGAGGCCCATTTCATTCACTGCCGCGCGCCAACGGGTGTACGCGGCTTCCTCCTTTTCCGAGCGTTCGTGCTCGACGCGGAAAAAATCGCGCGCGTTCGACATACCCGTATAGCTGCCCGTCACGCGCGCTGCGATCGCTGCCGCCTGATAGTCGGCCTTGAACTTTAAGCCGGCTTCGATTTGCAAGGCGGTGAGCAGAAGCTTTAATCCCAAGACGTCGAGGATGTTTTCTTCCGTCGCGCGCGCGGCAAGCACGCCTGCACGATCCGTGATTTCAAACGTGCAGCCGGAGTGCTGCCATCTTTCAGGCGTTCCGTGGTCGGCTCCGTAGCAAAGTTTGCGAAGTTTTTTGTTGGTGACGGCGGCGCGGCGGCGGGGTGAACGATTTGACATTATGAGTCTCCTCAAAAAATGAAAAACAATATGGGAGATGATTTATCCCAAGCAGGAATTAATGTCAAGGACTGTTCCCAATGGGTGTGGGATTATTTGTGTTTGCTGGCTTCCTTGAGGCAGACGCCGCGATCGGCTTTAAAATCGCCTTTGATCCACCATTCCTCGACGGCGCGCAGGGTTTCGCCGATCTTTGGCCCCGCCGAAACGCCGAGCCGGACGACATCGTCGCCTTTAAGCGGGAAAACAGGAATTTTCCATGAGGCTAAAAGGGTTAGCGCTTCCGAAATCCTGCCGCCGTTCAAATATATTGCGGCGCGGCATGCCTCTGCGCCGTGGCGGTAAACAAGGGCGCGTATGTGGGCGGGCGCAAGGTTGCCGTTCAAAAGCGCCGGCAGCGTGGCAAGCACGGCGAGCGTTGCCGAGTCGCGGTTGGATAGTTTAAATTTTTTGGCGACAGCCATGACTGTATTTTCACGCATGGGCAAAAGCGCCGAAAAGCGAACGAGAGGTTCCTGACAACACCCGAACTTTTTTTCGGTTTCTAAGAGAGCCTGCAGGCGCGCGAGGTCCGTCGCTTCCGGCAGGAAAGCGTTGAGGACGCCGCAATCCTTCATGAGGCGCAACGAGGTCAGCGGATAATCTGCTTTCAGCAATTTCAGAAACTCGTTCGTGACGCGCTCGATGGAAAGGCCTTGGACAAGCGCGGCAAACTCGCGGCAGGCGGCAAGACCCTCGCTGTCCATGTCGCCTTTTCCGAAATGCGCGTAGATGCGGAAAAAACGCAGGATTCTGAGAAAGTCTTCCTGGACGCGCGCGCGCGCGTCGCCGATAAAACGGACACGTCCCGCTTGAGCGTCTTCGACGCCGTTAAAAAAATCGAAAAGGGTTCCTTCGGCATCGACATAAAGCGCGTTCATCGTGAAATCGCGGCGCGCCGCGTCTTGCTGCCAATTGTCGGTAAAGGCGACTTTGGCGTGGCGTCCGTCCGTTTCAAGGTCGCGGCGCAGGGTCGTGATTTCATAGCCGGTGCCGTTCAACACGGCTGTGATGGTGCCGTGCGCAAAGCCCGTCGGCACCGTTTTGAAACCGGCGGCGTTTAAAATTTCCGTTGTTTTTTCGGGCGGCAGCGTCGTCGCAAAATCGATATCGCCGATTTTGCGGCCCAGGATGACGTCGCGCACCGCGCCGCCCACTACGCGCGCTTCGTCCTGCAGCGCCTTAAGCAGCTTCTGCACGTCGGGCGTCAGGATTTTTTGCTTCTGGGCGTCGTCGAGTTTGGCTGTCATGGAAACCCTGCTTTCATAACGCAGTTTTGCAAAACAGGGGAAAAAAGCAAGGATTGAGAGATGACCCCACCCTTCCCCAACGGCGGAGAGGAAAAGAAAGAAAACAAACAAATCGGATTCCGCATCTCCGCGCCAGGCCTTCGGCCTTGCGCTTCGTGCGGAAGGACAATCCTTATTAATGGCAGGCAGGTGTTGGTATGACGATATTTCATGAGATTCCTTGCCGAATCTGCGAAAAAGTCCTTTAAATATTTCGTCATGCGGATTCTTTCCTTTTTTGCGGCTCTTTTTTTTCTGTGCTCTTCGGCGCTGGCCGCCGGCGAGGCCGTGCCTGCGACGGCTTATTTTCCCGTGCTTCCTCTCAATGCGCCGGAGGATGCACAAGCTCAACTGGTTCCTCTTGCCATGAACCGTTCGCTCGATATCGTTCACGACGACGTAATGCGCGCGATTATTGTCATTCACGACGAGACGCGTGATGCGACTGCCGCTTTGGCCATGATGGCGGCCTTGGCGGGAAGCCAGAATTCCTCGACGGTCATTCTTGCGCCGCAGTTTCTGCTGCCGTCCGATATCGTTCGCTTTTCCGATCATTTGCCCGATAAAGGAAAAGGTTTTGCCGCGTGGCAGGTTTTGGGGTGGAGCCTGGGCAACGATTCCATGCCCATTCCTTCGCGCAAGAGCGTGAGTTCTTTCACCGTTGTGGATTTTCTTTTGATGTATTTGTCCGACCGCAACATATTCCCCAATCTGGACACGATTGTGATTGCGGGGCACGGCGTGGGCGCAAATTTTGTTCAACGCTATGCTGCGTTGACGGCGGCAGCGGACATTTTGGAAAAGCAAAACATCAAGTTGCGTTTTGTCGCCGCGGGGGCGACGTCGTATCTGTATCAGACCGCCTCGCGCCCCATGGGCGGGAAAAAGGGCTTCGGCCTTTCCGATGCCGCTGCGTGTCCTTCTGTCAATGCGTATCCTTACGGGCTTGAAAAACTGAACCCCTATGGGCGTCATGTCGGCGCCAATTCGGTGAAAATCAATTACGCTTTGCGGTTTATCACTTATTTGTATGCGCAGGCCATCGATGCCGTTCCTGACGCCAGTTGCGCGGCCATGGCGCAGGGCAACAGCAGCGCTTCGCGCGCGGAAAACTATAGGATGTATTTGCGCACGCTTTACAGCGATATTGCCGGAAAGACCCAAACTTTTGCCAAGTCAAATGAGGGCGTCAACGATGCTATTTCATTGTTCGGTTCGGCCTGTGGTATGGAGTCTTTGTTTGGCGAGGGGATGTGTCCTCCGTCGATGGGAGCGGTTCAGAATTGAGCGGTGTTAGCAGGTATCCGGAATGACGAGATTTAATGCCGCGCGGACGCGCGGCGCTGGATTCCCGCTTTCGCGGGAATGACGAAGAAAGTAAAGGGGATTGCCGCCGGAGCCTGTCCCCGCGCAGGCGGGGACGGGGATGACGGGATATATTGAGGGCGGAAGTCGATAGAAAGAGGAAAAAATGAGAATTTTGTTTTTCGGCGATGTGGTGGGGCGCGGCGGACGCGACGGATTAGCGAAGCATTTGCCCGCCTTGAAAGAGCGCCTGAAGCCCGACGCGATTATCGTCAATGCCGAAAACGCCACGTCGGGCTTTGGCCTGACGAAAAAAATGGCCGACGATTTTCTTTCTCTCGGCATTTCGTGCCTGACGCTCGGCAATCATGCGTGGGCGCAACGCGAGATGCTGGCGGTGATCGAGAATGAGCCGCGCATTATACGGCCTTTGAACTACCCCATCGGAACGCCCGGAAGCGGGATTTATTTGCTTTCGCTGGATGACGGTCGCCGGTTGCTCGTCACAAATCCGATCGGGCGGCTGTTCATGGAGCCCGTTTTGGACGACCCGTTCGCCGCGATGGAAAAAGTCGTGAAGGAATACAAGCTTTCCGGCGACCTGCAGATTTTCGTCGATTTTCACGCCGAGGCCACGTCGGAGAAAATGTCCCTTGCGCACGTTCTGGACGGGCGTGTCAGCGCCGTCATCGGAACGCATACGCATGTTCCCACGGCTGACGATCATATTCTTCCCAACGGCACGGCGTATATGTCCGATGCCGGCATGTGCGGCGATTACAACAGCGTCATCGGCGTGAAAAAGGAAGCCGCCATTTGGACGTTTACGCGCAAGACGCCGTATGCCGAACGCAAAACCCCTTCCGAAGGCGAGGCGACGCTGTGCGGCGTTTTCGTGACGACGGACGATAAGACGGGGTTGGCGGTGAAGATCGAGCCCGTGCGCGTCGGCGGCGTGTTGAAGCAGGCGAAGGCGGGGTAGGGGCGTTTCTTGATTCTATCTGAGCGGAAAATACTTTAGCCGCGGTCGCCGTGGGTGCATGCCGGATAACGGGGTGGCCTCGACAGGTGTACTAACGTTTCTGTCCTGTTTGGCATGTCCTTGCCGCGCGCCCTTGCGTCCTTTTGAAGAAGAAGGTTGGGTTCGTTGTCAGAGCCTATGTATTCCAAAATTCTGTACGGCGACGTGTTCCTGTCTAGATGAAGATGTTCGGCGACGCGGGGCCAGTTGATGTTCTGTAAGCCTTTTGACGGTGAGCCTCCACCCATGATGTTCTTCCTTATGCAAAAGATAATAAATATGCCGCGGAGGCTAAGGGAGAAAATATATGTTTCAAAAACAGAAAATGTTACGGAGTGTGACCATGCAAATCGTTCAAAACCCCCGCTTTTTAATCGTTTCTTGTGCGTAAGGAGTTGGTTAATAGATGCCCGATATGAATAATAAGCGGGATATTCTTAAAGATTGAACGTTTTCGTATCGGCAGTATATTGCGCCGATCGGTATTGAGGTTAGGAATGGCACGGAAAACACTTTGTACGCTGTCGACAGCGAACCTTTTGCATAATCTTGAGGTCATTAGGTCCCGGGCGCCAAAATCCAAAATTATGGCAATGGTCAAGGCTAACGGCTATGGCCACGGCATTCGCTCGGTTTCGAAGAGGCTGGAAGGCCACGTTGACGCTTTAGGCGTCGCTGCGATCGACGAGGCCATGGCGTTGCGCGAGGCCGGCGTAAAAACATCCATAACTTTAATTGAAGGCGTGTTTGCGTCCGACGAACTGCGCTTGGCAGCCAAGCAGGGATTTTCCGTCGCTTTCCACAGCGATCATCAAATTCTTTGGTTGAGGCACGCAAAGCTGCCTAAAAAACTTCACGCGTGGCTTAAAATCAATACGGGCATGGGGCGTTTGGGCTTTTCGCCCAAGGCAGCGGAAGCGGCATTGAGGATGTTGTCCAAAAGCGCTTCGATCGTTCAGCCCGTGGGCATCATGTCGCACTTTGCCTGCGCCGATGAGCCCAAGCATTCGTTGAACGCGAAGCAAATTGCGGCGTTCAACGCTTTTACGGAAAAACATGACGGCGCAAGAAGCCTGTGCAATTCCGCGGGAATCTTCGCTTTTCCCAAAATGCAGTACGATTGGGTGCGTCCGGGTTTGGCTCTTTACGGCGCGTCGCCTCTTGAGGGGAAGTCCGCCGCGTCCTTGGGGCTCAAGCCCGTTATGACGTTTAAAACTGAGCTGATTGCGATTCAAAGATTCAAACGCGGCGGAAATGTCGGTTACGGGGCGTCCTTTTCTTGTCCCGAACATATGCCCGTGGGCATTGCGGCTGTCGGATACGGCGACGGCTATCCGCGCTTGGTCGGCAAGGGCGCTGTCGTTCTTGTCAACGGTAAGCGCTGTCCTCTGATCGGGCGCGTGGCTATGGATATGGCGGCCGTCGATTTGCGGCCTTCCCCCAAGGCTGCCGTCGGAGATAAAGTCACGCTGTGGGGCGAGGGGCTTCCCGTCGAGGATTTGGCGGGCTTTACGGATCGTATTTCCTATGACCTTCTGACGGGTCTTCAAAATCGCGTTAGATTTGAGTGGCGATAGTTTGCGCGCCAGGCTGAGGAAGAACGCGAGCCTTTTGCGCCTAATTAAAAAGCTAATATTTTCCACGCCGCAGGACTCATATGCGCCGCAGACGCGGCGCATACTGGATACCGGCTTTCGCCGGTATGACGATGGTATCTAATTGAAAAAGGCATAATAATTTTCGAAATTTCCTCTTTCCTTACTGTGTTTTTCCGACTAGAAAGGGCTGCAAGGCGGTTCTGAATCCGGCGTTTGCGGATGCCTTGCTCCGAAACGCGAGGATCGTCTGACAAATGAAAAATGACCCCTCACCAGCAAAAACTAAGGCCTTACTTTGTAAGGCCAAGTTTTTGCAACCTCTCCCTCAAGGGGAGAGGAAATTTTTCAAGAGATTGTCTGACTTCCGTCTTTTCAACGGGCTTAGTTCATTATGAAAAACGTTGTCGTTGTGGGCGCCCAGTGGGGCGATGAAGGCAAAGGAAAAATCGTCGATTGGTTGTCGTATCGCGCCGATATTGTCGTGCGCTTTCAGGGTGGGCATAACGCCGGACATACCCTTGTTATCGACGGCGTCACCTATAAACTCAGCCTTCTTCCTTCGGGCATCGTGCGCAAGGGCAAGCTTTCCGTTATCGGTAACGGCGTCGTCATCGATCCGTGGCATCTCGTCAATGAAATCGAAGGCCTGCGCGGGCAGGGCATTTCCATTTCTCCCGATAATCTTCTCGTCGCCGAAAACTGCCCCGTCATTCTTCCCGTTCACGGCGCGCTCGATCGCGCGCGCGAGGCGGCACGCGGCAATTCCAAAATCGGCACGACGGGGCGCGGCATCGGCCCCGCCTATGAAGACAAGGCGGCGCGCCGCGGCATTCGGATGTGCGACCTCGCGGAGCCTGAAATTTTAAAGGCGAAGATCGATTCCCTGCTTCACTATCACAATGCTTTGCTGAAAGGCCTGGGCGTCGAGACGTTCGATCCGGACGCTCTTTACAAACAGCTTATGGCTATCGCGCCGCAGATTTTGCCTTACGTCGGCGTTGTCTGGTCGAAACTTGAAGCTGCGCGCAAGGAAGGCAAATTGATGCTGTTCGAAGGCGCGCAAGGCGCTTTGCTGGACGTCGATCACGGCACATATCCTTTTGTCACGTCCAGCAATACGGTGGCGGCGAATGCTGCCGTCGGCTCCGGCGTCGGCGCGAAAACCGTCGGGCGGGTCGTGGGCATTTGCAAAGCCTATACGACGCGCGTCGGGGCGGGGCCCTTCCCGACCGAGGATTTCGGCTCGGACGGCGAAACGCTCGGCGTTCGCGGCAAGGAATTCGGCACCGTCACGGGGCGCAAGCGCCGCTGCGGGTGGCTGGACGCCGTGGCCGTTCGGCAGGCCGTTAAAACCGGCGGAATTGACGGGATTGCGCTCACGAAACTCGACATCCTCGATGTTTTCAAGGAGATCAAGATATGCCGCGCCTATAAGCTGGGAGACAAAATTATCGACCATCTTCCCGCGGGTCAGCAGGCTCAGGCTGCCGTCGAGCCGATTTATGACGTATGCGAAGGATGGAATTGCGACACGCACGGCATTCGCGATTGGAATAAATTGCCAGCGCAGGCCGTCGCGTATATCCGCAAGATCGAAGTTATGATCGAGGCTCCGGTTGTTTTGCTTTCCACGAGCCCTGAGCGTGACGACACCATTCTGATGAAAGACCCGTTTGCGGATTAGGGGAGATGTGATAGATCGAAGTGGTTATAAAACTCATTCCATCGTTCAGAGAGTCATGACGCGTTTTCATATTAGCAAGTCTTCGGTTTTCGCTCTTGCGGCGTTCGTTTTTCTTTTTGGAATTGGATGTTGTCCGCGCTCCGCTTATGCGGCTCTGTCTTTTTGCAATAAAACGGCGGGCGCCATCGAGACGGCCGTAGGATATCGCGCTGAGGGCGCGGATAAAGCCGACAATTGGGTTTCCGAGGGCTGGTGGCGCATCGAGCCCGGGCAGTGCGCGCGCGTATATGGGCAACCTTTGACTCAGCGTTTCTATTTTTATTACGGGCGCGCGTTGACAAAGGTTATGATAAACATGCCGCCGACAGAATGGTCGGGAAAATATCTTTTCTGCACCGACGAAAAGGCGTTTCGCGCCGATGGCGACGGCGATTGCGCGGCGCGGAAATTCAAATCGACGGGGTTTCAGCAGGTCGATGTGGGCGCGGGCGTGAGGGACTATGTTCTCGATTTTAAGGATGCGCTGACGAAGTAGACTCAGGCTGCCCGCGAGCGAAGGCGAACGCCCTTTTTCTCGGGGAGTGAGCAATGCGAGCCGTACAAAGGGGCGTGGGGCAGGCTCCTCGCAGAGCAGTCGCACCCAACAAAAATTTTTTGCACGAAGTCGATCTTTTGCTGTTGCTAAAACCTTGGCAGGCGTGAAGAAAAATTTTTGAGTGCTGCTTATCCATGGAGCTGGATTTTTGTCTTGCCGGAAAAGCGGCATTTAGCGGCGGAGACGTTCTGCGATTTCAATCGTGTTTGCTCACACAGCAATTTACTTTATTGTGAGTCAAAATGTTCTCTGCTACCTTTCAAATAAACCAATCAGTTGCCGACATATAAACGGGTAAAAATGAATATCACCAAAAAAGACGGGCTGATCGTTATTGTTTTAAGTGCGGCGCTTGCTTTGCTTGGCTTGTTTTTTATGGATAAGTCGTGGATTCACGACAACATACCGGAGCGTTGCGGGGCTTACTGCCAAATGGCCATGAACTATTGGTCTATGCTTCTTGAACAGAGCTTCGATAGAAAATTCTTGCAAAAATCCATAGGGGCGCTTCTGGTTTCTTTGGTTTCGCCAATAGCCGACCTGAAAACACCCTTACAGATAAATTATGCGCTTCAGATTGTTGGGGCGACTTTCTTGATTTTTTCCGCAGTGTATTTTTATTTGATAGGAAAAGCTACAAAGTGTAATCGATTGGTTTTTTATACGCTGTTCGTTTGTTTGTTTGTAAACCAGATTTTTATTAAGATCGAGCCTTATACGCAAGAATCGCCAGATTGCGCGGCCTTTCTGTTAGGAATGATGTCGGCGTATTATTTTCTAAAAAATAAATACGGCGCTCTATTATTCACCTTTTGTATTGCCTCGATCATACAACCGCAAGCCCGCCTGTTAATGATCCCCCTTATTATCTTTTGCGGCATCAATGTCCAAGAGCCCGAACAAAAAAAGCTGACAATACAGAACAAGGGCTATTTGTTCCTTTTTATAGCTATATTGTTTGTTTTCTTAGTGTGCGGGTATCTTCTTCCTTCGATCCGAGAGCCAAATCACGGCGTGGCCAACGCAATAAAAAGCCTCATGCCCGTCAGTATTTTTCTGGGGGCTGCCGCATTGCTGTTCGCTCTCTACAAGATTAGGGCGGTTGAATCTTTTCAATCCGGCCTCAAACTTTTTATGTTCAATAAGGATATTAGAAATCGGTCAAAAACGGTCGCCCTTATATTTGCTGTTTCTTTTGGTATAATTTTGTTTCTTGCTCAGGGGGAGATTCTGTCAAAGGGGTCGACGTTAAAGGGAGTTGTGTATTACTCATATAGCGTCGTGTACCATATGCTTGAAGCGCCTTTGAAATCGTGGATTGTCCATTTAGGATTTTTTGGCCCTTTACCCTTAATCTTTCTTCTCAGAAAACCCTCTGCTCCCAATCGTACAATGGATGTAGGCCTAACGTTATCCATTGCTCTTTCCCTCATTTTTTCACTAGATTCTGAAAGTCGTCACTTGATAGGATTTATGCCGTGGCTTGCCTGTCTGTTTATGAAGAAAAAATATTCATTCAATGTTCCTGTATCGGCTTTGATTATCATATTAACAATTATTGCTTCCCGATTTTATGGTTCTTATGGCTCCGCGACGCCAGAATATGACAAATATCTTTTTATGTGGGGGCCGTGGATGACGGTTGCCGATTATCAGCTAACAACAGCCATTGTTGCGGGTTCATGTTTTCTTTTATTTCTTGTATATAAGCTTTCTTCAACTAGAAAAGCCCCGCCCTTTGTTACCGATCATTCGGGGCAGGAAGATAGTTCTTTCTGTAAGTAGAAATGAAAAACACGAGTTGCAGATTCTAACTTATTTTTCTTCAATTTGCAGGGAGGACGTCAGCGATCTCCTAACCCCTTGACAAAACGGAAAGAATCTGCTTTCTTGTCGGGAGATTAGATGGGTTTAGAGCCCATCCGCGGGATTTGACAGGATAGCTTGCTGCCGCGTTTACAACAGCTAAAGCGTCACAGACTGGACACTATCTCCTTGTGAATAGTGTCTGGGGTGGCTCCAACGCCTCCACACTGTGATCCCTGGTGGGTGATCGCGTCGTGTGGGGGCTTTTATTTTCCCATTTTATCGAGCGCCCACGCCGGTTTTTCCGGCTCAGGGGGTTTGCGTCGTGCCTTTTTTTAAGCGACGCCGGAAAGTCCGCCGGAAGGCGGATGAGGGAAGGGAGAAAAATTATGGCAAAGGCTCATGCTTTTTATATGAGTATAAAATTCGGTACGGCGCGAAACTTCTGCGACGAAATTGACGAAATCAAAATAGAGCGCAAAAGAAAAGCGCGACCCGCGCCAGTGGATGATTGCAAGGCTTCTGCCAGCGAGATAACGAAAACTCCGGATTGCTTGGAGGAAAAACATAATATGCTTAGGAAGATTGCGGAAATTATTCTTGCCGAAAATCCCGTAAAGGTGGCGCCTGATCCTGATTTTTTTAACGTCGTGCAGGTGCAGTATTCTTCTGAAAAATCCGTAAACGCCGCCAAGGGAAAACTTAAACTCTTGCCGAAGCTCGTGACCGTTGATCCCGCAAGAGAGGCTGATTTAACGCCGCTATGGCAGATACCGGCTGCGGCGAACCTGCTGACTGCAGGGAAAGAGCCAAAAATTCCGAAGAAGGATTGTTGTAAAAGAGGGGAATGCGGGAAGGGGCTTTGTACCTGTAGCAAAGCGTGAGAAGGAACCCCCTCCTTTGTGTTTGTTTTTACGATGAAATCGCGTAATCTCCCGTAATCATGACTCTTATTCACGAATTTGCTCCGGCCAAGCTGAACCTTTACCTGCACATCACGGGAAGGCAGGCGAACGGCTATCACGACCTCGACAGCATCGTGGCGTTTGCTTCCATCGGCGACGAGATTGCCGTGCGCTCCGGAAAAGGTTTTCGTTTCGAGATTACGGGGCCGCAGGCGGCCGCGCTGGAAAACGAAGATGTCGAGACCAATCTGGCCGTTAAGGCGGCGCGATCCTTGGCGGAAATGACGGGGCATTCGCTTGATGCCACGATGGTGCTTGTGAAAAAACTTCCTATTGCTTCAGGTATCGGCGGCGGGTCGAGCGACGCCACGGCCTCATTGCGCGCGCTGGCGAAACTCTGGGGCTTGAAGGCCGACGATCCCCGCATCATGCAGGCGGCAGCCAAGCACGGGCAGGATGTGCCGGTTTGCCTGAAAATAGAAAACACTTATATGACGGCAACCGGCGTTATGCCTGCGCCGAAGTTGCCGCGCGCGGATATCGTGCTGATCAATCCCAATAAAGGATTGCCGACGCCCGCCGTGTACAAGGAATTTCGCGAAGGCGGGTACAAATTTTCGCCCCTGTCGCAATTTGAAAAAAAGCCCGCGTCGGTCGGCGAGTTGGTCGCGATGCTGAAGCTTCGCGGCAATGATTTGTACGCGCCCGCTTTGAAAATGATGCCGGAAATCGGGGAAATTCTTTCCGTTCTTGAGGCGTCGGGCGAGTGCCTCTTGGCGCGGATGTCGGGCAGCGGCGCTTCGTGCTTTGGTATTTATCCGGACGCCATGGCGGCGAAATCGGCGGCGGCTCAGATACGCGCGCAACGCTTGCGGTGGTGGGTCGAGACGGGCGTGATTAACGAGTAGAAAGATGTTGAACTTGTTTTCTAAATTTCAGGTGCGCCCCCTCACCCGTAAAAACTAAGGCCGTAGGCGGCCTAAGTTTTTACGCCCTCTCCCCCGATGGGGGAGAGGGAAGAAATAACTATCCAGAAATCAAAATTATCACGATTTTCGCCTCGGCCTGACGCGAAATGCGTGCCAAAAGGCGCTCCGCGCAAAAATCAAAAAAATAACGATTTTTGCCTTAAGGCTGATTCATTTTTTTCTAGCCTTACTGACGTCTATCTCGTTAACCCTGAAATTCGATAATAACCTTTGGATTCAAGGTTTATTGCGGGTTTTTGTGAGCGTCTTTTTTTGTTTTTGCTTTCATTTGATTGGGCTATTGTTTGCTTCTTCGATGTGTTGAAGGAAATTAATTATGTTTATTGTCACAAGATTGAAAAACAAAATTGCTTCTGAAGAAAACAAAGCAGCTGTAACCAATTTTTTTAAAAATGCTGCGCATGAAATTTTTTCTAACCAAACCGTTTCTATTGGATTTGGCGTGGGAATATACGTCGCAGCATGTATAGCAACCGGTTATCATCCGGCGAGTGTCGCTCTTCCGTTTGGGGCCGGGATGGTAATGGGAAATATTTATTCCCGTATGTGGCGACACTATGGAGGTCTGGATATTATTCCCCAGGCAAAATCGACGGCGGATTCTGTTATCAAGTATTGCAAGTATGCTGCAAAAGAAGTGGTATCGATTAAAACGTTGGGGTCGATCATCTCTGGCGGCGGCTTCGGTTTTCTTGTCGCTATGGCTACCAACGATGCGCATCTTGCCGGTACCCTGACGGCGGGTTTTATTGCTTTTGATGTTGTTGGCCGCGCGCTTGGCCAGAACAGGGATTCTGATCCTATTGAACCGTCACATGAGTATCATTTTGGGCCGTCATACGAGCATAATCATGAATGGCCACACGAGCATCATTTTGAGGCATCGCACGAGCATTATTCGTCTTCTCATGGGTATTATCCCAGGAGATTTGCTGTGAAAACTTGTTTGGATCGGCTTTAGCTCGTCAGTACGGCGACGCCGGGAAGGGGGTTGCCTTCCATCCATCATTTATAAGCGAGAAAGTAAATTAACCAAAGTTCGGGAAGAGATTTTGGTGTAAAAATAAGCCTATTGCACGGGCGTGCGGTTTTGTTTTCAGAAATTTTTTTGCGGATGTTTTTATAAGGATCGTAGATGGAAGAATATAGGCCATATTTTGGGCAAATCGACGAAAGTCTTCGTATGCCCCGTTTTGACGGCTTGCGGGCGCTTCCTGAGCACGAGCAAGACTATTACGGTTGTATTCCGATACCCGGAAGTAACGGGGAAAAAGAATTTTTGGGATACAATCTCGTTTCCAATTGGACGATAGATCGAGCGCTCAAGCTATATGAGCGGTGGCAAGCCGAAGCTCTGAAACGAGAGGGCTTGCCGAAACCGGTGGCCATCGGATTAAGGCCCGGCAGCGGTTTTCATGACATGATGCTGGCGATGTGCGGGTTTAATTGCGCCCTTATCGATTTTGACCATACAGCTCAAGAGGATTTGATCGATTTAAGAAACCACTATCTGTCGGCTCAGAATGAATCGAGCCAGAATAAAACGAACGGGACTTTGGGGCTTTGCGAAGCGGAGTTGCGGGATATTAATGCCGACTATCTTGTAAAACTATGCGGGGATGCCGCCCTGAAAGTCGTTACGGCGTATAATGTCGTTCAACGTCTGGATGATCCTGAAATCGAGACTCTTTTCGAGGCTGTTGCCGAAGCGATGGCCATGAATCAAATAAAAACGGGTAAGCCCGTCTTTGCCGTTCATTATGTTGCTTCGAAGTCAGGAAAGGCCGTAGGCGGTTTTTACAGGCATGATCCTAATGATATTGAGGAAAAGGCAAAGAAGGCCGGTCTTGTGACTGCTTACAGAAAAATAGGCACGCATCTGGGCATCAATCGCTTTGCCGGATTTGGGTTTTGCCTGAAGCCGCCGGAGAACAGGCCGAGCGTTTAATTGTTCTTCTTTTCCAATGCGGCGATGGTGGGGAGGGAAAAAGAAACCAAATCGGATTCCGCATAAATTTTCTTTCGCGCTTTTGCGCGAAGAGAAAATTTTGCGGAATGACGAGTCTAGGCGGGGCGCGGGAATGACGAAGAAAGAATAAGGCCACCTCACCCGCCTTCGCCGCTGTGCGGTTCAGGCACCCTCTCCCCCGATGGCGGAGAGGGAAGATTTATGCCGCGCGGACGCGCGGCGCTGGATTCCCGCTTTCGCGGGAATGACGAGAAAAAAGAAGCTTAGTCCTTAGAAAATATTCTAGTCCTTTAACGCGGCGACGCCCGGAAGGATTTTGCCTTCCATCCATTCAAGGAACGCGCCGCCCGCCGTCGAGACATAACTGAAATCGTCCGAGACGCCTGCGTGCGCGAGCGCCGAGACCGTGTCTCCGCCTCCCGCGACCGAGAGAACATCTCCCTTCTGCGTAAGGGCGGCGACGATAATCGCGATGGCCGTCGTGGATTTATCGAAGGGCGCGGTTTCAAACGCTCCCAAAGGCCCGTTCCAGACAACCGTTTTGCAGCATTGGAGCGCGGCGCCGATGACGTTGACCGATTTCGGCCCGATGTCGAGAATCATGCCGGTCGCCGGAATGTCCGAGACCAAAACGGTTTTTGTGGCGACATTCGGTTGCAGCGCGGTTGCGACAACGCCGTCTTCGGGCAGCAAAATATGGCATTTGCGCGCTTCGGCGCTTTTGGCGATTTTGCGCGCTATATCGAGCATATCGGCCTCGTAAAGCGATTTGCCGACCTTGACGCCTTGCGCGGCGAGGAACGTGTTCGCCATGCCGCCGCCCAATACCAGAACATCGACTTTCGAGACAAGGTTGTTCAAGAGGTCGAGCTTTGTCGAAATTTTCGAGCCGCCGACAATCGCCGCAACGGGATGCTCGGGCTTGGCGAGCGCTTTTTCGAGGGCTTCAAGTTCCGCCTGCATCAGGCGGCCTGCGGCATTCGGCAGAAGTTTTGCGAGGGCTTCCGTTGAGGCGTGGGCGCGGTGCGAGACCGAAAACGCGTCGTTGACATAAACGTTGCCGAGCGCCGCAAGTTTTTTGGCGAACGCGTCGTCGTTCTTTTCTTCCTCTGCATAAAAACGCGTGTTTTCGAGGACGAGGATTTCGCCGGAGGGGAGGGCTTTGACGGCGGCGGCGGCTTTGTCTCCGACGCAATCGTCCGCGAAAGCAACCGTGCGGCCCCAAATTTTTTCTAGCGCGGCCGCGACGGGGCGCAGGGAGTATTTGTCATTGCGTTTGCCGTCGGGGCGTCCGAAGTGCGACAGGATGACGATTTTGGCGTTAGCTTTCGAGATGTCGTTGAGCGTCGGCATGAGGCGCACGAGGCGCGTCGTGTCGGTTACGACGCCGTCCTTAAAAGGCACGTTCAAATCGGCGCGAAGCAAAACTGTTTTGTTGTTGATGTCGATTTGATCGAGAGTGTGAAAAGACGACATAAAGCCTCCTGATCGTGAAAACGCCGAGCGCAAATAAGGACGCGCAGGAAGATAGCAATAACGGGTTTTCTGCACAATCGCACATTTAATGAACTATTAATCGTTTGGCCTGATGTTTATTTTCTTCGCGCGCGCATAGTTAAACATGATTTGTTCAATGCTTTCGGGGGCTAAAAATGTTGGATAAAGAAGTTTTGGGAGCAATCTCCGTTCTGCTCGTCGTTATCGCGTATATTCCTTATTATCGTTCCCTTTTTAAAGGCACGACGAAACCCCACATATTCTCTTGGGTCATTTTCGGAAGCTGCCATGCCGTCGGGTTCATCGGACCCTATCTTCGCGGCGCGGGTGCGGGAAGTTGGAGTTCCGCCATCACGTCCGTGAATTGCTTTGTCATTGCCGCATTGGCGTTTTCGCGCGGAGAGAAGAGCATCACAAAAAGTGACTGGGTTTCATTTATTCTGGCTTTGTTCATCATACCGGTTTGGTATCTCACCAAGGATCCTTTGGGCGCCGTTCTTCTTGCGCTTCTTATTTTTTCTCTTGGTATCTATCCGACAGCGCGAAAATCTGTCGTCGATCCATATTCGGAAAATATTTTTACGTGGGCCGTTGGTTCGGTGAGGTATTTGATCTCTTTCTTAGCCGTCGAGCACTATTTGATTGTGACGTCCGTTTTCCAGTTGGGCACTTTCTTCATGAATACGATTGTCGTGATTTTGCTTGTCTGGTGCCGTTATAAGCAGTCAAAGCCGATTTCAGTCAGAAAATCCTAAGAAGATTTAAACTGGATTCCTATGTGTTGTTTGCATTCTCTGAGGGAGTAGCATCAGGGGAAGCGCCGAGGGGGTGTTGCAACACCCCCTCGGCGGCGCGGACGACGATGGGTTCCTGGGCTTCGAGCCCGCTGTC
>JBAZNY010000027.1:0-15663 GCA_041649025.1 Bdellovibrionales bacterium
ACAATGCGACGAAGCCGAAGGCGGGGATATGGATGTACGAGACCGCGGCGGGAAGCGCGTTGCAATTTGGAACGTCGAATGCTCTGGCGACAGGCATCACCAACCAGGCGATGACGATTGATACTGCGGGCAATGTCGGCATTGGAACGACGAGTCCCTCGTATCCTCTTCATGTCGTAGCGTCCGCCGCTGCCATATATGGCAGCAGCACTGGAATGGCCGCATCAGCAGTGGTTGGATCAAATCCAGCTAATGTCGGCGTTCAGGGTATCGGCTACGCAGGTGTTTATGGATTAGGCACGGTTTATGGTGTTATGGGGGTAGGAAGTGGCACTGGTGTTGGCGGGTATTTTTCGGGCACCACCTATGGTCTTATTGTTGCCTCTGGCAACGTCGGCATCGGGACGACGGCGCCTGCGACGCTGCTGCATGTTAACGGCGTTCAAACGATAGGGCTCAACGGCGGCACGGGCGGGCAGATAACATTTAATGGCGCGACCAGCGGCAGCGTTGCGTTGAAGGTTGCGGCGGCGGCGGGAACCGGCACGGTATTCCAACTTCCGGCAAACAACGGCACGAACGGTTATCTCCTGCAAACGGATGGCAACGGCGTCACGTCGTGGGTAGCAGGCGGCGGCGGAACGATCGGCGGCTCCGGCACTGCGAATTACGTCGCGCGTTGGCTGAACGCAACGACCATCGGCACGGGCAAGCTGTACGATAATGGGACGAACGTCGGCATCGGGACGAATAATCCTGCGGCGCTGCTTGAAGTTCGGTCAACTAATACGGCAACTTCCGGTTATGTGTACGGTACGGCATTGTATGAAGCGGTTGCTCCTACGGCGGCGAGCTCCAGCACTTCGTATGGGAATTACACAAACACCACGTCTTCTACTGCTTATAACATAACGGGCACTTTGGTCGGGTCTGAAGGTCGGGTAACAAATGGGAATACGGGTACGGTTACATCGGCAAAGGGTGCTGCGGGAATGGTATATAACGCGTCGACAGGGACAATAACCAATGCGATGGCGGTGAACGCCGGTGCGATTAATGATTCTACGGGAACCATCACGTCTGCTTTTGCGTTGCGAGGTGGCGTGCAAAATTCAAGCACGGGCACAATCACGAATGCTTACGGAGCCTATCTGTATGTGGACAATGTCAATGCGACCCAACATATTACAACAGGTTATGGCCTTGTTATCGGTACAATTGACGCGGCCACGCCTTATTCGATTTACGCTTCCGACGCCAACGCACCTTCGTATTTTGCTGGCAACGTCGGCATCGGGACGACGGCGCCGGCAAATGCCCTTGATATAGGAACGGGCGGCGGCATCCACATTCAGGCGGGAACGCCAACGTCGACGGCAGCAGCTTTGTATAACGTCGGCGGAACATTGTACTGGAACGGAACCGCACTTGGCAGCGGCGGCGGCGGAACGATCACCGGCTCCGGCACTGCGAATTACGTTGCGCGTTGGACGGATACTTCGGCGCTTGGGACGGGCGTGCTGTATGACAACGGGACGAACGTCGGCATCGGGACGAATAATCCGGCGGCGCTGCTTGAAGTTCGTGCAACAAATACGGCAACTTCCGGTTATGTGTACGGTACGGCATTGTATGAAGCGGTTGCTCCTACGGCGGCGAGCTCCAGCACTTCGTATGGGAATTACACAAACACCACGTCTTCTACTGCTTATAACATAACGGGCACTTTGGTCGGGTCTGAAGGTCGGGTAACAAATGGGAATACGGGTACGGTTACATCGGCAAAGGGTGCTGCGGGAATGGTATATAACGCGTCGACAGGGACAATAACCAATGCGATGGCGGTGAACGCCGGTGCGATTAATGATTCTACGGGAACCATCACGTCTGCTTTTGCGTTGCGAGGTGGCGTGCAAAATTCAAGCACGGGCACAATCACGAATGCTTACGGAGCCTATCTGTATGTGGACAATGTCAATGCGACCCAACATATTACAACAGGTTATGGCCTTGTTATCGGTACAATTGACGCGGCCACGCCTTATTCGATTTACGCTTCCGACGCCAACGCACCTTCGTATTTTGCTGGCAACGTCGGCATCGGGACGACGGTGCCTGTCGGCGCATTACATATAAATAAAAACGCAGGGGCATGGTCGTCGAACAATTATTCGGCAGGTTTGGTTGTTCAAACTCCAGGCAGCAATACGTCAATCGCTCTTCTTGATTATGCGGGCGGAAATCCATGGGCGATTGCAAACGTCAATGGATCCGTTCCCGGAACCCTTACTTTCGCTGCTATGCCTGCAATAGGCAACACATCAACGGCGCCCGTTTATGTTGTGAATATAACTCCAGCAGGCAACGTCGGCATCGGGACGACGGTGCCAGCGCAAAAATTGCACGTCGCAGGCACTATTCAAGCGGATAACTCCATATATTTTAACGGAACGAAGGGTCTCGTTACGCACGATGGCACAAACTATTCGATCGTTAACTATGGTTTAGGATCGACGCTGTTCTACAACTACACGGGGTCTTCCGATTCGTCGCTTGCCTATCAATTCCACACGACAACGTCGAACACGCCCGTCCTTTCCATCTTGAATAATGGCAACGTCGGCATCGGGACGACGGCGCCGTTGGCAAAACTTACTGTAGGAAATGCCCATGGGGGCGCAGCAGCAAGTACGACATTTACCACTGATGCGGGTTCGCTCGGTACTTCAGCGGCAGATTCATTAATTCTTGGAAGTATTGGGTTTACAACAGGCAATCTTGTGAGCTTGGGAATACATGCTTTGAGAACTGCGGCTGGGAGCAGTTGGACGACGACGGCTATGGGGCTTGTTTATGATGTCGATAGTACATCGCCTGTAAATAATTCCCAAATATGGATGACATCGACCGGTAATGTCGGCATCGGAACAACGGCTCCAAATTCCACGCTGCAAGTCTACGGATCCGTTGCCACCAAGCCTCCTGTTACAATGTCAGCAAATAACTATACTGTTGATGCAACAGATTATACTCTGATCTCCGGTTACGGCGCCCCTCACTACATCAATTTACCCGCGGCGTCGAGCTATCCCGGACGCATGTTGATTATTAAAGGTTATCCCTCGACAAGTTATGGGGTTTACAGCAATGCTTCGAACGTTACTCAGCCAAATGGAACACAGGGGACCGTAATCTGTAATGCGGGTGTTGTAGGCAGATGGGCGATGTTGCAGTCGAATGGAACGTATTGGGTTATGATTGCCCATAACAATTAATCAGGTCAGGGACAAATCAGGTCGGGGACACAATAACCATTGCGTCTCTGATTAAGAAGCGTTAACGTTTTGGCAGTTGCGGCGAGGCGTTTGAGAAGAGGAAGTAAAGAAAAACAAAACGTTAGTCGAAAAACACATCGAAATATGTAAACACGATTTATATTTACATACTGTACATATAAAAGGTATATACTTTCTATGTTCGAATGGGATGAAGAAAAGAACGAGATCAACCGGACAAAGCATAACGTTGCTTTTGAGCATGCGCAGCTGATCTTTGATGGCTCCACGTTAGAGGCTATCGATGATCGGCAGGATTATGGCGAGATTCGGGTTGGCGCTTTTGGAGAAACGGAAGGGGAAGTGTTTTTCGTCGTTTATACAATGCGAGAAGAAAAACATCGCCTTATCAGCGCGCGCCACGCCAGCTCCCGAGAGAGGGACATTTATTTTAGCGTGATTCAGAAGGAGGGGTATGACGATGAAAAATGAAAAAGATCTCGATCAAGATATTGTAAATGACCCCGATACCTTCGCGCCGGATACGGCGTGGTTTGCGCGGGCTAAAATCGTTATGCCAAAAACAAAGGAAATGATTTCCCTGCGTCTTGATCCCGATGTTCTGGAATGGTTCCGCAAAACGGGTCACGGCTACCAGACGCGCATTAATGCCGTTTTGAAATCTTTTGTCGAAAGTAACAGCCAGCGCTAAGGGCCTGTCGGCATCGGGTCAACGGCACCTACGATGAAGCTGGATGTTTCGGGCACCATTCGCCCCGCGTCCGGGGGCACATTTTCGGAAAACGGTACGTTCTTGTCTTTACCCTGCGGAGTGACACTCTCCACGTTATCAGCCTTCGCCGCGCCAACAAAAGGGAGGAAAGTATATATGAAAAAACACAACAAATCTAATCCGTCGAAGGTCGACAGAGACAACCCCGCTTGGACTGCCGCAGATTTTAGCCGTGCGCGTCCGGCGCTCGAAGTTGTGCCCAATCTTGTCGCCGCATATGAGCGCACACGTGGGAGACCTGTCGGCCGTAAGAAAGAGGTCATCAGCCTTAGCGTCGACAAAGATGTTTTAGCCGCGCTGCGCGCTAGCGGCGCTGGCTGGCAAACCCGCGTAAACAATCTCTTGAAAGCCGCAGTCGGGGTTGTTTGAGAGCACCTCCGCGGACACAATAACCGCTGTGTCCCCAATGCATGGAGATAATGTTTATGTTGATTTTCTTCGGTTTCTTTTCTGTTTTGTTGGCGCTGCCTGTTTTGTCTCCTCAGGCGGATTTGGTTTTGTCCGGCCTATTTTATCGCGCGGGGGAGGGTTTTTTTCTCTCCGATAATCCCTTTTTTTTGGCGACGCAGGTTTTGGCTTATGACGGCGCGCGGGTTTTGGCGGCGGTGTTTCTGGTTTTTGCCGTGTTGTGTTGGGCGCGGAAGAGAGCCCTTTTTCTTGATGCCAAGGCGTGGACGTTTTTGCTGTTGGCTCTTTTGATCGGCCCGGGGCTTGTAGCCAATGTAGGTTTTAAAGACCATTGGGGCAGGGCGAGGCCGCGTGAGGTTGTCGAATTCGGCGGCGCTAACACTTTTTCTCCCGCGCTTACGCCACAATTTGAAAAAGCGCAGTCAAACGGATCGTTTGTTTCAGGCGACGGAGCTTTCGGGTTCTTTTTGCCGTCGTTCGCGTATGTTTCTCGCCGTCGTCTTTCGCGCCGCGTTTTTTGGGGCGGGATGGCAGCAGGGGTTGTGTTCAGCTTTTCGCGTTTAGCCGTTGGCGCGCACTTTTTCAGCGATATCGCCTATGCCGCATTTTTCATGCTAGCCGCGTGCGCAGGCCTCTTCGCGGCGATGTATGGAGTGCCTGAAACAAAGGCGCGATGGAAAGCGTTTTTTACTCGTTCAACTGGCGTTTAAGAGCCCGCAGTTTGGCAACAGTATCTTTATCCTCGCCTTTTCCCATGTTTTCAGGGCAGTAGCGGCGCTGAAAGGCCAAAAGGGCGGCTTCGGCATCAGTTGTGTCATAACCGATCATATGCAGCGTTTTGGCAACCTCGTCTTTCTTCACCGGCGCATAATCTTTTGGATTGGGGGACGGCCACATCCCTAATTCATCAAGAGCCAAGGATTCCCACGGGAAGAGTTCTCCGGGGTCTTGTTTGCGCGTCGGCGCGATATCGCTGTGCGCAAGAAGCGCCGTCTTGGAAGACATGCAATGACGTTCGATAATTTCACGTACCAGCGTTTTAAGCGAAATGATTTGTGCGTCCGCAAACGGCCGATAACCATATTCATGGCCAGGATTGACAAGCTCGATGCCGATTGAGGCGCTGTTCATATCTTTTATGCCGTGCCAGGCACTTTCTCCTGCGTGCCAGGCGCGCTCGGATTCATCAACAAGCTGGTAAAGATTGCCGGCCTCGCCGAGAACATAGTGCGCGCTGACATTTAAGGCGGGATTACGTAAGCGCGCGAGTGCGCTTTTTTCATCCTTCATGCCCGTGTAATGCAAAACAATGTAATCAAGCGCAATTTTTGAATTACGATCGTTAAAATTCGGGGAGAGAAGCGTTTTCATTTAATCCCCCTTTCTTTGCTTAGTGTATCATAGGCGACGTTGATGCGTTTCATTTTTTCGGTTGCCGTGGCAATAAATTCTTGTGGCACGCCCTGAGCCATAAGTTTGTCAGGATGATGTTCGCGAATCAAGGCTCGATAGGCGATCTTTATTTCTTCCGCCGTTGCCGTTTCTTCAACGCCCAGAATGACATAGGACTCCGCCGCCGCGCGGCGCGGGATTTCGTTCGGGGGAAGCTCTATTCCCGATCTTGCGGCAATGCGTGCAAAGTCCTCGGGGCTAAAGCCGAAGAGAAAGGACACTTTCTTTAAAAAAGAGATTTCGGAAGGGGTAAGCCCTTCCGAATCCGCCGCGCCGATAATAAACAGACCGCTTAAAACTTCTTCAAGAACATGTGGGTTGTTATGAAAGACATTTGCCATGCGCAGGGCGTAGGGCTCATAGCCATCGGCGCTGAACCGCGCGCGATTAAATAAATGCGCGATAGAGGCTTCTTGTGCCGGAGATATATTGAAAACACGCTTGAAGGCTTCAATTTCGGCGCTGGTTACGCGTCCGTCAGAGCGCGCCATTTTTGCGCTTAAAACGACAACGCCCATCGTGAAGGTGGCCTGTTCAACATAAACGGAAAATTCTTTGTAGTTTTCCCAAATGCCGGACGATGAGAAATCACCTGAGACTTTTTGCTTGTCATAAAGATGGCCGACAATAATGCCAAAGAGAAAGCCCCATACGCCGCCGAGAAAGAATCCCAGAACGCCGCCGACGATTTTACCCCATGAATTTGTCGAAAACACAACCACTTGATTTTCCGTACTGCTCGGCAGCATAATAATCGGGTGAATCCAAAACATAAAAAGCTAAGTGGAAAGTATGATTCTTTTGCCGCTCTTTTGCAAGCTGCGGGTCTGCGCCCTACGCGGCAAAGGATGGTTTTGGCCAAATGGTTGTTTAGCGGATGCCCTAAACATGTGACCGTGGCCGAGGCTCGTGTTGCCGTGCGAAAAATGAGAGCGGGCGTTTCTTTGGCGACGGTATACAATGTGCTTAACGATTTTTCTCGGGCGGGATTGTTGCGTCAGGTTGCCGTCAGCGGCGGGCCTGTCTTTTTCGACACAAACGTGGACGCCCATCACCACCTTTTTGATGAGAAGAGTGAACGCTTATCCGATATTTCTCCTTCGTCGATACGTTTTGCTCGGACGCCAATTATTCCCTTCGGAAGACGTTTATCGCGGATAGATGTCGTTGTGCGCGTTCGAGCCATCGAATAACTATATGATTATCTTTGGTTTTTTGAAAAACGTCGTTCGGGGTGTTAATGAATTGTTATCCCAATAATTATAAAACGTAAGGGAATCTTCTGAAAAAACGCGGTGCTGCGATGTATATGGTTGTTTTCGTGACGCTGATGGTTGCGTTGATCGGGGCTTATACCCAGATTTACACAAAACAGGCTGCCATCGGTTATGCGCAGCAGTCAGGCGTGGCCAGCGCCATGATCGCGTGGCATTCGACGGCAGTCGCTTTGGCGACAAAATATTTGAAGTCGTCGAGTTATACGGCGGCGGGGTGCAGTTTAACCAGTTTACCCTCGTCTCCCACGGTTCGCGTTCCGTCAACGGTTCCGTCTTTTTGCATGGGAAGCAATGGCGTCGCCGATTCCCGCGTTTCGTCTACTAATTACATCGTGCCCGCCCCGACACTTTGCTCCGGAAGCGCGGGAGCTCCATGCTTTACGCTATTGCCTACAGGGTATTTGGCGACGCCTTATACGTTTTACTCGATAGCATTTCGATCTGCGAGCAAGAACTATGTGCTGACGTATGTGCCACTTCCAAGCGACAGCTATAACGCCGGTTTGTTATGTTTGCCGGGAAATGTTGGGGCCGGGGCGTGTGCTGGTACGCATGCGCAGGTTTCAACTACGTTTAAAGCTTTGTATAAGGAAATGGGAAATAATTCGCTTCTGTCGCCGATGTCTTATGGCAAGGTCATGTCTGCGGGCGTGCTGACAACGCCCAACATAAGGGCATTGTTTGATAGTACGTCTGCCGGAATAATGACATATACTGTGCCCGGCATAACGATAGTTCCCGTCGAGTCGATTGGGATCATTTCCGAAATTCAGGCCTGTACGGCTTGCTGAGGTCTTTCTGGAAGAAGAGGAAAACGCTATGTTTTATCGTCAAAATCGCCGGATATCCGGTTTTACGCTTGTCGAATTAGCTATCGTGCTCGGCGTGGCCGGTGTGTTATTCGGTGGCCTATGGCGCTTGCTTTCCACCAGCAATCAACAGATGCGCGATCAAGCCACAGCCTCCCAACATGCGCAATTAATAGCCGCCGTTAATGCTTATTTGCAATCACCTGGGGCAATAACGTCGACAACAGGAGGCGGCGATGGATTTTTAAAATCTATTAATGGTACACTCGCGGCTCCCTATAATTCAAAAATTCTAACCTTGCCTACAGCGGCAGCCCCTGCGGCGGGAAGCGGAGCGGCCTTTACAGCTTGTACGACAGCCCTCGCTGCAACAAATCCAGGATTATGCAGTTTTTTGCCGGCAGGGTTTCATGTCAATACCGTCAATCCCTATGGGCAGAGATATAGCATTCGCGTTTTAAAAGATGGAACCGATTTATACGTTGCGCCGGCAACTTATTCCTTCGTGATTATGACAACGAATACAGTTGGTGATGTCATCCCCGACACCTCCGGCGGGCGTATCAGCGCGATGATCGGCGGTGATGGCGGGTTTATATACAGCACAAATGTTTGCGGAGCCACGCCCACGAATGCCTGCGGTTCTTATGGTGCATGGAGAATAACGCCCGCCGCAACTTATGGATTTACCGCAGCAACGGTAGCAATTGGTCATATCGCCTCACGCACATTTTATTCGTCTGCGCAGAGCGCGGGCGATTATTGGTTGGCGAGAAAATTTGTGACAGGGGATAATGCGGCTACCGGCGGCGGTGTTTCCCCCGTTTACAATACAATGCAAACGCCGCTTTTCTTCGGGGGGCAATCCGTTTATTTCGGTTCCGCTTCAGTGGCGGCTCCTGCGGCTAACACAATGTACCTTGGAAACAATGGTATTATCTTAGGAGATTCTCTTGCCGGTGGTGGCGGCGGAAGCATAACTTTAAATGGAAATATGGACGTTGCATCAGCGAACGCAACTCTTAGGTTGATGTCGACCTGTAGTAAGATCTCGGGTACGGGGCTTCCCGTTATTGGCACATGTCAGCCGATTATGCAGATTAATGGCGACGCCAATATTCTAGGCGAGTTTCAAGCTGTTAGCTTTTACTCAGCAACCTTTGTTTATAACAGCACTTCGGATGTACGTTTGAAGAAGAATATACAGCCGCTTTCAAACGCTCTTGCCGACGTTATGAAAATAAAGCCTGTGTCGTTCGTGTTTAAATCTGACAATAAAAAAAGTATGGGCGTGATTGCGCAGGATTTGGAGAAGATCTATCCCGATCTTGTCCAGGATGGGCGAACGGGATATAAGGCGGTTGCTTACGAAGGCCTTATCGCTCCGCTTGTTGCGTCGGTACAAGAGCTTAAGAAGGAAAACGACAAACTGCGCGCACAACTGGAAGACCAGTCTGCTCGTCAAGAAAAGATGGAGCGAGAAATAGGAGCCTTGCGGAAAAAATAGGTTTTGTAGCTTACTACTCTTGCACAAGCTTACAAGAGAAGACACAATTGTTGTCCTGAATCTTTGCTACACAACAATGGGGAACAATTAGCGCTTGTCCCCTCGTAAGGGCATCCATGTTTGTGGTTAGACAGTTTGATGAATCTAATCCGGCAGTTGTATCAAAAATTTCTCCCTTTCCACTAAAGCCAAAACCTAAAGACAGACAAGCGGCTCCTGCTCGTGCCAATTCTTCTGATGAAGAGCCGTAGTTATCGCAAGAAACCTTTTGTGAGCAAGTGTAAGTGCCAAATACCGGCCTATCACCGGCCTGAGCTGTTGCAGGAACGGCAAGAAGGATAAGGCTGAGAGCCGTGAGGTTGGAAAGGCGCATGGGAATCTCCTTAAGTTGAATGCCTATAAAGCCGAATTTTAATGCACGCTCGCCGGCTCCATCTCGTTTTGGCGCACAAGGGCAAAGGCTTCGTCGCGTTCCGCAATGACAGTCAGGGGCGTTCCGTCAGCCGCATGAATCGAATGATAAATTTGTCCATCGACAACTATCGGCTTGATGTAGACGAGCGTTTTAATCCCGTAAGATCCTAAATTATTCAAAGAGGGAGTTTTTCGGACAAATATGGACTTGCTCTCTATTAACATTTTACCCCTCGATACTTGCTGGACTCCCCACACCTCCATCCCACCATAAATTTGATAACCAATCATTAATATCGGCTCCTGCTGTCGAAGGACAACATCTTGAAATATGAGGGATAACGCGCGTTCGCATTCTCCTAGAGATGCGAATCAAAGAATATTGCGTTGATTTAACGTCAGATTTAGTCCCCAACCCTAGATCGTCTTAATCATAGCTTTGTTTTCCAGAGATTGATGAATAGGGGACTTGGCGGAGATTTCGAGAAGCCTTTGACGTTGCTCATCGGACAAATCCGCGCCGCGAAGAATAACATGCTTCTCGAAAACATCGACAGGTTGACGTTGTCCTTCGACGAATTCCTTATGAAAATCGATGATGACTTCAACTTCTTCAAGCGGCCAGTTCTTTCGCTCGGCGTAGAGGCGAACCGTAATCGCGGTGCATTCTCCTAAGGCGGTTATCAAAAAATCATAGGGTGATGGCCCTGTATTTCCGCCGCCAAAAGAGACGGGCTCATCGCCCTTGATGGTGTGTCCCGAAATCTTAATCGTAACGGCGTAAGGGCTTTCGCCGTTTTCCGTAATTGTTGCGCGTGTGACGTTATCGGTCATGTTAAGTCCCTCATTTTCTCGGTAAAGCGGCACAGGTGGGAAGTCTTTCAACATTATCTTTCCACGCCTCTTCCCAGCCCGTTTTATGTGTCGCGTCGGCAATGGGCGTAATTTTGACGCATATGTTTTGGCCAACGGCCCTGACAAAATTTCCCGTCAGGAAAGATGGAACAAGGGCATCATTTTCGCCGACGAAATGCTCTTGCGGCAGCATGGACAGGCGCGGAGCGCCTTCCATCGGGTCAATATAATCATATTGCGGGACGGCGCTATGGGTGCGGCCGTTTCCATCCGGGTCAAGATTGCCCGCTATGGTGCGCAAGCTAACGACATCACGTCTTCGCGCCGCCATCACGGCGGCTATCGCGCCGCCACCCGAATATCCGACAAGATTTAATCGGGAACGGGGGATAACGGAGACGACATAATCCAGAGCGCGATTGATGCTGTCATAAATTTGTGTGGCCAAGCGTCCGTTTTTCCACGTTTTGTTGTGACAGGCCGGATCGTTGATATTAAATTGGCAGGGGTGGGAGATGACGACAACGTTTTTCGTCGGGTCAAGTGTCGCAAGACGTAGACCCAGATATTCATCTGGCGTCGCGTCAACGCCTAAAGCGGCCATAGGCGTCCAGCCACGCACATCGCCTTCGATATAGACCGTAATCGGTTGATTTGCGTCTTGAATGCGGGAAAAGACCGTCAGGCGGAACGTTCCCGCAGTAATTTCTTGTCGTTCAAAAGTGGATTCGGCAGCGTCAAGGAAGGCGTCACCTGGAGAGCTGGTTGAACATCCCTGAAGCGAAACAAGACAGAGAGCTATTAAAAGGGGAAGATTTTTATAGCGAAAGAGAGGGGAAGTTTTCATAAGACTCAGCAGTGCCAAAAGGAAAAATGACCATAGTCCGCAATGGCGCTCCCGACAAGAAAGACCCCCGGCGCCTATCATGGTTTTAATAAAAATCAAGTCTTTTCATAATGCTAGTCAAAATTATATCCAAGGTGTGTTTTCTTATCTAGACATTAAGGTGTTCACAGAATAGAGAGGACAATCCAAGCGGCTGTTAATTCGTTAACGGCCGAGGGTATCGATAACAACAGAGGGCTATGAGATTATGAGCGATATTGCAGAACAAGTGAAGAAGATCGTCGTCGAACATTTGGGCGTCGATGCTGCCAAGGTTACCGATAACGCCAGCTTCATCGATGATCTGGGGGCCGACAGCCTCGACACTGTCGAGCTCGTGATGGCCTTTGAAGAAGAATTCAGCGTCGAAATTCCCGACGACGCAGCCGAGAAGATCGCTACCGTCAAGGACGCGATCAACTTCATCACAGCTAAAAAGGCCGCTTAGGTCTATATAGGCGTTCTTTTGTTCCTTTAGGGCGGAGAGTGCATGCGTCGTGTCGTTGTCACAGGCATGGGAATGGTTTCGCCTTTGGGCGTTGGAGTCGGACTCAACTGGAAACGGTTGACGTCGGGCGTCAGCGGCCTTGGGCGCATTACTCATTTTGATCCATCGGATTTGGCTTGCCAGGTGGCGGGCGAAGTGAAGCGCGGGGACGGCGAGGGCGAACTGAATCTCGACCGTTATATCGAGCCCAAAGAACAAAAGAAGATGGATACCTTTATTCACTTCGCCATCGTTGCGGCGGATGAAGCCATTAAAGACGGCGGATATGTTCCCGCCACCGAAGAAGAGCGCGACCGCATTGGCGTTATGATCGGTTCCGGCATCGGCGGATTGAACGAGATTTATGAAACCTCGATTGTTCTGCACGAAAAAGGGCCGCGCCGCGTTTCGCCTTTCTTTATTCCCCGCAGTTTGATCAACCTTGCCTCAGGACAAGTGTCAATTATGCACGGCTATCGGGGGCCCAACCACGCTGTCGTTACGGCGTGCGCGACGGGAGCTCACGCAATAGGCGATGCGGCGCGTTTGATCGCGCTCGACGATGCCGACGTTATGGTGGCGGGCGGGACGGAAGCTGCGATTTGCCGCATTGGCGTCGCAGGATTTTGTGCCTTGCGCGCGATGTCTACAGGATTCAACGACCAGCCGACCAAAGCTTCCCGCCCCTATGACAAAGACCGCGACGGTTTTGTGATGGGCGAGGGGGCAGGCGTCGTTATTTTGGAAGAGTACGAACACGCCAAGAAGCGCGGCGCAAAAATTTATGCCGAGCTCGTGGGCTATGGGATGTCGGGCGACGCTTACCATATGACGGCTCCGGCCGATGACGGGAGCGGAGGTTTTCGCGCCATGAATATGGCTTTGAAACGCTCAGGGCTAAACGTCGATCAAATCGAATACGTCAATGCGCACGGAACGTCGACCCCATTAGGAGACGAAATAGAAGTTAAGGCTGTGCGTCGTTTGCTCGGCAGTCATGCCGAAAGGACGATGATGTCTTCAACAAAATCAGCAACAGGACATTTATTGGGCGCAGCAGGTGCTGTCGAAGCGATTTATTCAATCAAAGCCGTGACCGACGGCATTATTCCCCCGACGCTGAATCTGGAGAATCCGTCAGAGGGCGTTCAGGGGATCGACCTAGTGCCACTTAAGGCTAAAGAAAAGAAAATCAAAGTCGCATTATCGAACTCGTTTGGCTTTGGCGGAACTAACGCATGCCTGATCTTTAAGGCCATATAGCTCTTTTTTGTCATTAATACGGCAACATATATCAACAATGGTATGCGATGTCCTTATCAATGAAAAACCAATCTCGTTTAATTTGGCCCCTCATTAAAGTTTGCGGAATTCAATCTCCTGAAGAAGGAATTCTGGCGCTTTCATGTGGGGCTAACACTATAGGGCTTCTTGTAGGGCTAACCCATAAAGCGGAAGACGAAATAGACGTTGATAGGGCAGCAAAGATATGTCGCGCGGCGCATGAGCATTTCTCCAGGGCGCGCGTGGTTCTGGTAACGCATCTGGTAAATTATAAAGAGGTTACCAAGTTTGCCGAATTTATCGGAGTCGATGCCGTACAGATACACGGCGACATGAGCGTTTCAGATGTAAAGCTACTGAGAACAACCCTTCCTAAAGTTGAGTTGTTCAAAACGGTTCATATTGAAAACAACAAAAACGTTACGGCACAATCTGTCATTGCTTATGCCCAAAACTATGAACCTTATGTCGATGGTTTTTTGACGGATTCCAAGTCCATCGACTCCGATGGACAGTTACGTATTGGGGGAACAGGCAGGCGTCACGACCCTATTATCGGGCGTATGCTTGTAGAGGCCTTTCCGAACAAACCAGTTATTCTTGCGGGAGGACTTAACGGCGAGAATGCAGCACAAGCCGTCCGCGAGATTCATCCTGCCGGAATTGACGCCAACTCTGGTCTTGAGAATCCCGATGGTTCTAAAAATGCGGAAAAAATTCTCCAATTTGCGTCGGTGGGGGCGGTTTGTTCATGCAAGACAAGTTTTTAATCTGTTGCTAAAGTGCTTTCAACTTGGCTTTAGTTTTAAACACAGAACCTATAGGATTACGACATGCCTCAACTGTCTCAAGAAGCCATTCTTTCAGCTCTTCGCGCCGTTAAGTGGGAAGGCGAGGACATCGTTTCGCGTAAAATGGTCGCGGGCGTAACCTTTGCGAAAGAAGAGCAGGGGACAAAGGTCAATCTGATTATCGAAATTGAGCCGAAAAAAGGTGCCGATATCGACGGGCTCAACAATCAGATTGAACAAGCCATAAAAACCATAGAAGGCGTTTCTTCAGTCGCCGTTATTTTCACTGCGCATCAGGCTGCGCAAGAACATAAACACGAACACGCGTCTTCGAAGATGGATTTGCCGGACATCGACTATGTTGTCGCGATTGCCTCGGGCAAAGGCGGGGTCGGAAAATCAACGACAGCCGTTAACCTGGCGATTGCGCTGGCGCAAAAAGGGCTAAAGGTCGGTTTGCTGGATGCGGATGTATACGGCCCGTCGATCCCGCGAATGATGGGGCTTAAGGGCGAGCCCTCTATGGATGAAAATGAGAGAATGGAGCCGCTGATGCGCGACGGCGTGAAGGTCATGTCGATGGGTTTTCTGGTTGATGAAGCCGAGGCGATGATCTGGCGCGGCCCCATGGTTCACAGCGCGATTATGCAATTATTTCGTGATGTCGCGTGGGGCGATCTCGATATACTCGTAGTCGATTTGCCCCCCGGTACGGGCGACGCTCAGCTGACGTTGTCTCAGACAGTGCCTTTGGCGGGTGCCGTTATCGTTTCGACGCCGCAGGATATTGCTTTGCTGGATGCGCGCAAGGCCATGGGGATGTTTCGGAAAACAGATGTCCCTATTTTGGGTCTTATCGAAAACATGAGCTATTTCGAATGCCCCCAATGCAAAGCCCGAAGCAATATTTTTGGCCACGGAGGCGCACAAGCCGAAGCCGAAAAGCTCGGAATTCCGTTTTTAGGGGAAATTCCATTAGATATCACGCTTCGTGAAAAATCGGACGAAGGCGAACCCTTAACTTTATCCGCTCCGAAAAGCACGATAGCTGCCCGATATCGGACTATAGCCGACAAACTGTGGACTTCTTTGAAAGCTTGACAAAAGCCCCTTTAGGCGACGATAAAGACCCCCTTCGCGCCCGTAGGCGTTTACAGTGCGCGGGGACGGTAAGGGCCTGTAGCTCAGCTGGGAGAGCGCCTCGTTCGCAATGAGGAGGTCGACGGTTCGATCCCGTTCAGGTCCACCAATCCCCAAAAAATCCTGTATTTACGAACCGACGATAAAAGGTTTGCGCGCCTACGCGCGCGGGGGTTCGATCCCGTTCAGGTCCACCAATCCCCAAAAAATCCTGTATTTACGAACCGACGATAAAAGGTTTGCGCGCCTACGCGCGCGGGGGTTCGATCCCGTTCAGGTCCACCA
>JBAZNY010000028.1:0-13991 GCA_041649025.1 Bdellovibrionales bacterium
ACAGTTTTTTCTGGTTTTTGAAAGAGTGTGAGTGGCGGTTCAACGGAGGCAGCCACAAAGCCCTGTTAAATCAGCTCAAATCTTGGTATCGTTCCGAAATTAAACAGCCTTAGCTACATCAGCCCCTAAAAGAAATGAGAGGCGGTATTATGAACCAATATAGAAAGCGTTTATGAGAAGTTCATATAGGGGGAGGGGATTAAATGAGTACAAATGATATACCGGATCATCTAAGGCATCCGGCTAGAAATGATAACGGGTATGGTTCAATAGGTGCTAATGGATCTTCGAAGTATAGTAACCCCCACGGCACCCGAAATCCTTTTTATTGGGGGTCAGATGATGAGGGGTCATCTTCGTCGTCCGGCCGCCTTTTTTCACAACAATCCTCTAATAATCAGTCGTTCTTTTTCGAAGATCGAGGTCGAGGTGAAGGCGAGTGTAAGGAGAGAGGAGGGAGGTGTTCTGGTGGGGACAGTTCTGATGATGGCTGTTCTCAAGCTTTGTCTGGAACAGGATTAATTTCTGCAGTCACAGCACATAGCATTTATTCGGTACTTTCTTTTTTGCAAACCGATTCTCTTTTTGGCATAAACTCTATCGCGATTGCTTTGGGGGCTTCCGGAGTCATTGGGAGTTACCTCGTTTATCGCTTTGATAATGGAGCTAAGGGATTTCTTGGAAATTCTTCTCCCGAATACTTCGACTATACGGCTGGAAAAATTACGACTAAAAAAGCTACCATAAATTCCGTCGTCGGAGGCTTTGGTTTTGGATTTGCCAGTGGCATAGCGGGATACCTTGTATTGCCTCATGTTCTTCCCATTGCTGTAGAAGTCGGACGCCTCATAATTCTCGCAGCCCAAACAGCAGTGGGCGTGGCACAGGTATTTGTCTTCAGTGGCGTCGTTTCAACAGCTAGGGCATCAGACATGATGATCAACTCCGACCAATCTAAACAGCGAGGCATTCCGCAACGGGACGCGCCTTCGCTTCATAGAGCGCTGTTGGACGTTGCGCCGTGCTGAGCGGATAACGCTACGGCGTATCTTCAAAAAATTCGGCGAGGATGGTTTTGCGCAAAGCTATAAATTCGGGGCTTGAGCGGTCGCGCGGGCGCGGCAATATTACTTTCAGTTTCTTCTTTATCGTGTCCGACCCCGAGGACATGACCACGATCTGATCGCCGAGATATATCGCTTCGTCAATGTCATGCGTCACCATGATCATCGTTGTTTTTTCGGCTTCCCAGATTTGCAGAATTTCCTCTTGCATCTGAATTCTTGTCAGCGCGTCGAGCGCGCCGAACGGCTCATCCAACAAAAGAATTTTCGGTTGATTGACCAAGGCGCGCGCGATTGAAACGCGCTGCGCCATGCCTCCCGATAGCTGATGCGGGTAATGGCGCGCGGATTTGGTGAGCCCTACCCTTTTGAGATACTTCAAAACGCGGCGGCGCGTTTCATACTTTGAAAGGCCTTTGAGCGCGAAAGCGATGTTGCCTTCGACTTTTAGCCATGGAAGCAGCCGAGGTTCCTGAAAGACCATGCCTCGGTCGCGCCCGGGGTTTTTTATGGGCTTGCCTTCAAGCGTGATCTTGCCTTCATAATTCGTTTCCAGACCCGCAATAGCGCGTAAAAACGTGCTTTTGCCGCAACCCGATTTTCCGACAACGCAGGTGATGCTTCCGGATTCGACGGCAAGCGATACGTCGCGCAGCACTTTGACGGCGCGCTTGCCTCCATGAAAGGTTTTGGAGAGATTTTCGATAACAAGATGCGAGGCTGAATTGTTATTCATTTGACCCCTCGTCCATAAATGCTAGGGCAGCAGTTATTAAAGCAACCGCAAACCCCGCCCCTAGCCCCTCCCTCAAGGGGAGGGGAATTATTTTATGCCGCGCGGACGCGCGGCGCTGGATTTCCGCCTTCGCGGGCATGACGGTGCTTATATAAGTGTGGCCTTTATTCATCGGAACACCGCCTTCCAGCCGATGAGGCGGCGTTCAATTTTTCTCAAAATCACATCCAGAAGCTTTCCCGTTGCGCCGATGGCGATCATGCCCACAAAAACCTGATCCGTTTGCATCATCTGGCGCGCGTCCATGATAAGGAAGCCTATGCCGCTTGAAGCCGCGATAAGCTCCGCCGCCACCACGCACATCCACGCGACCATCATGCCGACGCGAAGTCCCGTCATAATGGACGGCAATGCGCCGGGAAGGACAATGCGCGCGATAAAGCGAAGGCGCGTCGTCTCAAGGACGCGCGCAAGTTCGACATACCGGTGATCGGTTTGGCGGATTCCGTCGATGGTATTGATGAGGACGGGGAAGAACGCTCCGAGAAAGATGATAAAGACTTTGCTTTCCTCGCCGATGCCGAACCAAAGGATGGTGAGCGGAATCCACGCTATCGGCGGGATGGGCTTAATGAGCTGAATTATCAGGTCTGTCGCATGGTCAAGCGCACGGGATAAGCCTATTGCTACGCCCAGAAGAAGCCCTGCCGACGCGGCGAGCATAAAGCCTTCAAGGACGCGCAGAAGGCTTATGCCCAAGTGGCGCGGAAGGTCTCCGCTTGCAAGAAGAGCGATAAACGTATCGGCAATTTTGCTGGGCGGCGGCAAAAGAAGGGCGTGGAGGACGCCAAATTCAAAGCATGCTTGCCAGATGGCAATAATGACGATGGGCAGAAAAACGTAGAGCGTGGCGGAAAAGATACGCTTAAATAGTTGTCCATCGAATTTTTTAAATGCCACCATTCCGATTTTCATTTATTCCCTTTGGCAGGAAAGAAAGACCGGTCGATCCACGCATCAACATCGACGCCTGTTTTAAGAAGGCCGATTTTGCGCATGTAGGTTTCGGTCATTTTGAATTCGGCAATGTCGCCGCCGGTTAATACCGGCGCAAAATTTTGCTTGGCAAATACCTTTTCGAGCCATTCCGGCGATAAATTGGATTCCTTTGAGGCCAACACGGCCGCTTCCTTAGGATGGGCACGTAGAAATTCCGCGCCGCGCACATAGGCGCGAAGAACGGCCTCGACTGCGATACGCTTTTTCTCAATAGCCGCGCGTGATGCAAGAATAGGCTGCGTCCCCTTCTTAAGCCCTGTGCCGTCGACAAGGACGCGGATAGCGTCCTCGCTTTCGTAACGCGTAATGTACGGCTCCCATGTGACGCCCGCGTCTATCGTGCCCGATATGATGGCGACGGGAATATCGCCGGGCGGCATATTAATAAGCTCGATATCGTTGAAAGAAAGGCCTTCTTTTTCAAGCACGAGCGCGAGAAGATGTTGGGCAAAGGAGCCTTTCGTGACGGCGACTTTTTTGCCTATCAGGTCTTTGGGCGAGGAATAAAGCGCTTTAGCCGCAACGATAACGGCCTGCCCTTTCGAGCCGCTGACGGAAAGGCCGACGATTTTCGTATCAATGCCCACCGATTTGCCGATAAGCGCGGGGGAATCCCCCATAAAGCCGATATCCTGCTGGCCTGCCGCGAAGGATTCATTGATGGCGGGGCCTGCGGCAAAAACAGCCCAATCGACTTTAACGTCGCCGGATTTCGATGCTTTGAGTTCTTCCTCAATCCAATTATTGGTTTTGGCGACAAACAGGGGCGCGTACAAAGGACTTGGCTGATAGGCTATGCGGATGTTGTTTGATGCCTTGGCGACGCCTGAAAAGGCGAAAAAGGTCAAAGCCGAAAGAGCGATAAGAGAACGCAAAGACATGGGCAAGGTTTCCCTGAACATGGGTGTACCTTGCACTAGACAAATAATGAAGGGAATAGTCAACCGCGTCCAAACAAATGGGACAGCAAGCGGAAACCGACAGCAGTCCGGATTAATTATAAGGCAAACTCCGTAACTAATACCCCCCGCACCTCAAGTGTTGGCAATTGAAGAGCGTTGGGGACACAATAAAATGGACTCAAATGCCCGTGGAAAAAGGACAAACCCTTCAAGCCCCTTTTATTGTGTCCTCTGTGCCTTGCTATTTGCCTGGGCTTAGGCCGCCTCCTTCACTGGGGCCGCCGCCGCCTTCAATTTTTCCAACTTTGCCGGCAACACCCTGCGCATGCTTATTAACCTCCCCAAGAGTTCTATCAATAGCAACAGCACCCGCAATCGTTTCGTACTGTTGCATTTGCTTGATATCGGCATCGATTTTCGGCGCCGGCGACGCTTGAGCGGCCATCCATGCAACCGCACTGTTCGGGAAATCCGAAATCAGCGAGAAGCACATATTGGCGCACATGAACATCGTGAAAACATAGAGAAGCGTGAAGACAATCCTTGTTAAAATTTCGTGGTTATAGGCCATGGATCCTGTCGCCGCGACCGCAATGCCATAGGCAAAATTGAGGAAGTTCGCCGCGATGATGAAGAGCAACAAGCCCGCGATCAGCCCGAAGAGCGTCATGATCGGACGCAGGAAGATGCTGAAGGCGAATTCGTAGGCTCGTTTTGCCTGCTGGGAAAGGAAGCCTTCCCCGTCCGGATTCAGATGCGCAAGCGCAACGACGGGAATGGCAATGACGGACTCGATCACCTCGCCAACCCATATCAGAACGCCAAAGAAGAAGCGGATAAACGCAATAAGGGGCAGAAGAAAGGCAAATATGGCCCCCAATCCAAGAAAGCCCAAGGCTATAAATTGAGAAATTGTAAGAACTGCTATAGCGAGTATTGCGCCCCCAAGAGGAGTTAATGCATAACCAACAACGCCCCCGATAGCCGCAGCCTCAATCCCCCAGACCGCAACACGCAGTCCCGTATCGATATTGGCGCGGCCAAATCTCACAATTTCCTGAATAACGTCCGCGCCGTCTTTGAAACTCACGCTAAGCTTGAATGTGCTGAATCCCGCGCCCGCTGTGTCTTCTCCGCACTTGTCGCCAGCGCCGCTTTTCCATACGCCGTTCCATGACGCAATGTGATCCACGGCCATCAAAACCGTATCGATGATCCCGTCAGCAGACAAAGCCATAAATCTCGCTGGCGGAAATGATGCATATACTGCTGTAGAAAGCAAATCGGTTCCCTCTGCTGGTGTACTCGTATTCTTCGTATTGAGCATGCTGGCGCACTGTGCGGCTTCCAATGCTTTCTGTGTTTGAGCTACAGTCGAACCTGGTTTCCAACTATCTTTTAATGCCTCTCTAAATTTTTTTAGATCCTCGGCAACAAGGTTGCGAACGCCCGGAGAAAAGTACCCGTCCGGCACCATCGTTGGATCTTGGTTTTCGTTACCCAATGGCTCCAAATGGTCGTATATCTTTTGTTCCCCTGCTACCGGAACCCCCCCTGCGGCTGCAGCACTGGTATTTCCTTGTATGCGTTCTATCGTGGATAAAAACGCTCCAGCAAATGCCCATCCGTATTCCCCAAGTTTTTTCACTTCATCGGGTATTGTCGGCGCGGGCGCATCTGCAAACTTAGCCGATAACCTGCTCGTCAGATCTCTCTGATATTCCGCAGGAACTTGAATTAACTTGCTATCTATTACAACAGGTTTGTCACCCGTCAACTTGCCGCCTACCGCATCGGCCTCGCTGACGTATTTCAAAATGTATTCTTCCGCAATGGCATAGAAAAATTTTGCGTGCTCAAGAAACACGTCGTTTTCCACACCATAGGCCGCTATCGTTAACGCATCAGAATCCGGCGGCTCAATTGGAAGGACAATATATCCGCAGGCGTCTTTTCCGTATGTACTATTAATTGAAAAAGAGTGCTTATGCCCTGTTCCGTTTTGATATGGCACCGTTTCTACGGCTGACGACAAGTACCCGATTTTATCAATCAGTATCTTTGAGCTTCGAAGATTCTTTGTATAGGTAGAGTCCAAAGTACTACTCGCATCCCTTTCAATATCCTTGAGCTTCCTATCGATGCGCGCGTTGTAATCGATAATGCAGGCATAATTTTCGATCATCTTGACCGCGAGATCCAACACCATCGGGCTTACGGCTTTGGGGGCTATGAATTTGCTTTGGTCATACATGCCCTCGATAAAAATTTTCCACGTTTGAGAGGCAAGGCCTGACCCAAGTTCCGCCGTTTTTATGACGATGTATTGGCCGGAGTTAAGCCCGCCGCTGATGGGAACCAAGAGGCCGATGGCCATCACGAGACGAATGGGCGCCCAAATCTGGCGAGCCTCGTTGCCCATGGCTTTGCCCGAATGCGCCGTCTGCAAGACCATCGTGGTCAGATGATAAAACAGGATGAGCGCCGCGATAATAAGTATCGCGTTGCTGTAAAATCCTAAGGCGGCTTGTATTCCTTTTTGAAGCCCCCAGGCCGGCGAGGCAACTCCGTCCTGTCCAAAAAGGGGCAACTGGCCGAAGTTGAATAAAAAGTCGAGCCACATCTGCGCCGCGTCGTTGCACGCCGGTTCAAACGTTCCGCCCGTTTCCGAATAAGCACATGTCGTTGTTTGCGCGTATGCCGTTCCGACAAACATCGAGAACAGAGCCGAGATCACCAGAATCGTGCTGATGATCATCACGCCAATGACGGTAAAAAATAAAAGGGCCTGCGGCGCGCCTTCGCGCGTCAACCGCACGTTTCCCCATGCAGTGAGGATAATGTGCCTGAGAGACAAAGATGCGTTGGGATCCTGTAAGCCCGGATAATCTTTTGGCAATAGTTTATAAATCGCGAACGTTTCCGCAATGAGGTGGAGGAACACACGCGTGCTGTCAAAAAGGGGCTTAATCATCTCGCCAATCGAAAAGCCAAAAAGCCTTTTGAGAATTGGATGGCGACGGGGCTGGTTTTGAGGTTGCGGTGTGTTCGTCATTTTTCCAGTTTGGCCTATCTTGGCAAAAGATTCGTTAATTTAGACCACTTACGACAAAAATTACCTGAAATTGACCTTTGATTTTCCAACCGATAATCCTTTGGAAAATGAAGGCCGAAACTCTGTTTTTGAGCCTAACATAAGAATCGCGAAAGTAATCCGCTGCTTTTTAAGCCTTAAATAACGTTTTTGCCCTCTTTCAAAGGGGTCTGTTAATGCTATGATTGCCGAGGTAACTGTTTGTTTTGGCTTAACCCGCACAAATATTGTTTGTTTTTCAATTGGTTAGAAATATGAGAGTGATCTGATGTCGTTGGCTCCCGTCCTTCACAAACTTCGTGATAAAGAAAATCTGTCCGTAGATGAAACCCGCGAGGTTTTCGACTCTATTTTTTCGGGCGACGTTTCCGAAGAGCCTCTTGCGGCGTTTCTTCTGGCTCTGCACAGAAAGGGCGAAACGTCCGACGAAATTCTGGGCGCGACGCTTTCCATGCGAAGCAAGGCGCTGACCATAACAGCGCCGCCCGACACCATGGACGTTGTCGGAACGGGCGGAGATTCCAAAGGCACGTTCAATATTTCGACTGCCGCCGCGCTGGTCGTCGCCGCATGCGGCGTTCCCGTCGCCAAGCACGGCAACAGAGCCGCGACAAGCAAGTCCGGGTCTTCGGACGTTCTCGCCGCGCTAGGCATAAATCTGGAGCCGCCCATCGAAATTCTCGAACAATGCCTTGAAGAAGCGCATCTCTGTTTTTTGTTTGCGCCCAGACATCATCCCGCCATGCGCTTTGTCGCGCCTGTTCGCAAAAAACTGGGCGTGCGCACTATTTTCAATCTGCTGGGCCCCTTGACTAATCCCGCGAACGTCAAACGGCATCTCATCGGCGTTTTTGCGCCTGAATGGCTTGTGCCGATGGCGGAAGTATTGCATTCGCTGGGGAGCCGATCCGCATGGCTGACGCATGGGCAAGACGGCATGGATGAAATCACGACGGTGACGAAAAGCAACGTTGCCTCCCTGCACGGCGATAAGATCGGGCAATTTACCGTATCGCCCGAAGATGCCGGAATGACGTTGGCCAATCCAAGCGAATTGGAAGGCGGCAATGCCGCCATGAACGCAGAGGCTATTAAAGGACTTCTGGCGGGAGAAAAAAGCGCTTATCGGGATATCGTGACGTTGAACGCCGCCGCCGCGCTTGTCGTCGCCGAAAAAGCCGCCGATTTGCGCCAAGGCTCGGAAATCGCTTCGGAACACATCGATAACGGCGCGGCGCAAGATGTTTTGCAAAAGCTCGTCGAGTTGACTAATAAAGTTCCTTATGAGCGACATTCTTGAAAACATCTGCGCGGAAAAACGCGAGGCCCTAAAAAAGGCCAAGCGGCAGAGGCCTTTTAAGATTATTCACGAAGAAGCGTTGAATGCGCCTCCCGTCAGGAAGTTTTTGTACGCGCTTCGCGCGGCGGTTCTGCAAGAGGGCGCCGGGTTTATTTGCGAAATTAAAAAGGCTTCGCCTTCCGCCGGAATCATTTGTCCGAATTTTTCGCCCTGCACGCTTGCCTCGGATTACGAAAGAGCCGGCGCAACCTGCCTTTCGGTTTTGACCGACGAGGCTTTTTTTCAGGGAAAAAACGAAGACCTTTTCGATGCGCGGCAGGCTTGCTCCCTGCCCGTTTTGCGCAAAGACTTTATGCTGGACGCCTGGCAAATTTCCGAAAGCCGCGCGCTGGGCGCGGATTGCGTTTTGCTGATTATGGCAGCGGTTAGCGATGCGACGGCTTTTGAATTGCATCAGGCCGCCATCGATTACGGCATGGACGTGCTCATCGAGGTTCACAACCGCGAAGAGTTGGAGAGAGCCTTGAAGCTCTCTTCCCCGCTTATCGGCGTCAACAGCCGCAATTTAAAAACAATGATTACAGATTTGTCTCACGCAGCGGAAATCGTGCGCTTGGTTCCCCAAGGCCGGTTTGTCGTGAGCGAAAGCGGCATTCACGCGCAAGGCGACGTCGCGATGATGAAGGCCGCAGGAGCCAAAGGATTTTTGATCGGGGAATCTTTGCTGAAGCAAGGGGACGTCGGCGCGGCTTTGCAAAAGCTGAAGATCCAATGACGTCGCCTAATATTTTTTGACGTTAAGCGTGGGGATTTCGTTGATGGCCTGCTCAACCAGCTTGGCGGCGTCGTCCTGCGAGAGGTTTTCCGTCAAGGCGCGGTGCGCCAGCTCCATGCCCATCGTTACCGCAGCGTCGCGAACGACATTGATTGCTTTTTCCTGCGCTATCTGAATGCGCTCCGTCGTCAATTGCTGCTGGCGTATGAGCGTCGCTTCAAGTTCGGCGTCGGCCTCCTTACGCATCGCTTCGGCCTGTTGCTTGGCCATATTGACGATGACTTGCGCTTCTCTCTCGGCCTTGGCCTGCTTGGCTTTGCAATCCGCCAAAACAGCTTCGGCTTCAGCGCGAAGTTCATGCGCGATGTTCAGCTCTGCCGTGATCTTCGCTATTTCCCCATCGAGCCATTGAAGAATGGGTTTACGGGCAAACACATAAATCAACATCCAGAAAACAACAAAAGCAAAGGCGTATATATAATTCGGGTTATGCAACAATTCCATCATGCCGCTCCCCGCTTGGCTTCGAGAATTTTCTCAATTACCGCTTTGGCGAGATCAGCCGCTTGTTCCTCGACTTGAGCCAATGCCGCCGCGCGCGACGTAGCAATATCTTCTTCGGCGCGGCGCAGTTTGCGCAAAAGTTCTTTTTCCGAAGCGGCGCGGCGTTCGTTCGCCTCTTCGGCGACGGATGCCAGCATTTCGCTCACCTTCGCTTGCGCGTCTCCGCGCGCGATGGCGAGCGATTTTTCCGTCACTCCGACGGAAGCCTTCGCCGTTTCGTTCGCCGCGCGCGCCGTGTCTATTTCCTTCGTGATGACGTTCTTGCGGTTCTCCTGCGTTTTAGAGATGCGCGGTAAAGCCACATAAGCCATCAAAACGTAAAGTGTAAAGAAGGAAATGATCAGCCAGACGATCTGTTCCGGAAACAAGGACGTATCAAATTGCGGCATGCCGCCTTTTTCTCCCCCTTCCGCTCCTTCCGCCCATGCGGGCAGCGAAGACAGAAAGGGAAGCAAAACGGTCGCCGCAAAAACGCGGATGTTTCGAGAAAAACACATCGGTGCGGACTACTTGTTCAAGACCATAATGGCGATGACGAAGCCCATCAGAAGAACGAGTTCCGTGCCGGCGAAGGCAATAAACCCGACCTTCGAAAGCTTGGAATCCGCCGACGGATTGCGGGCGATGCCGTCAAGCCATGACGAGAAAACCTTGCTGAGGCCGAAGCCCGCGCCGATGGTTGCGCCCAACATCGTGATGCCGACGCCGATGAACTTTAATGCGGTTTCTTCCATTTATAACTCCTAGTGGTTAGAGGATCAGAAAGTAGGCTAGTGCATTTCCAATGCGTCGTGCAGGTATACGGATGCCAATACGGCGTATATGTATGCCTGAAGGAACGCAACGAAAAATTCAAACGCGATAATAATGACATCGGCAAATATGGGCAAGACGCTTAGCCCCGCCAGCCATCCCGCCGTCAGCAACGTCACCGCAAGCCCCGCAAACACATGCAGCAGAAGATGGCCTGCCAACATATTGCCAAAAAGACGAACCGAGAGGCTGAACGGACGAACCGAGAACGAAAATAATTCAATAAAAGCCATGACCGGCATGACGAACCAAGGGATGCCCGATGGAACGAAGAGCGTCAGAAAGTGCGGGCCATGGCGCACAAAACCCGTGACGATAATCACGGCGAAGAGGATGAGCGCGATCGATAAATTCACGATCACATGGCTTGTCACCGATACAGACCCCGGCAACATGCCAAACAAGTTACAGAACAGGATGAATCCGAAGATTGTGAAGATGAAGGGGAAGAACGGCTTGGCTTTTTCGCCTGCCCCGCTTTCCAAAAGACCCGTCACGAGGTCGTATATTTTTTCCGCCGCCATTTGCCAGCGCCCCGGAATAACCGCCTGAGGCCGCATGGCCAGCACCATGAACATGGTGCAGCCGAGGATGGAAAGAAACATAAAGAGCGCGGATGTTGTAAATGCGATCGGATGACCGGCCAATGTAAACAGGGGCTCGCCGATGCGGTGGATTTCAAATGCTTCGAAGACTGACTCAGACATGCTCTTTTGAACCCTGATTGACCTACTCTTTATCCTGGGTTTTCTGAATCGTGCGCCAAATGCCCACGACACCCGTAACAAAGCCTAACGCCACAAATCCCACCGCACACCATGGCGCCGTTCCGAAAAAGCGATCCAGAAGGACGCCGATGATGATAGAACCGAGAAGTACTCCCGCAAAATCGTACCCTGCATTGCGCACTGGATCCGATGATGCCCTCAGCTCTGGCTTGCCACCCGCTTCTGCTTTGCGGATGCGCTCGGATAAATCCTCGAATTTGTCTTTTTCTGAACTCATTTTACCCAAGCGTTTAGCTCGCGCGCAAACTAAGGGGGCGTGGGGTTTAAGTCAAGGCTTTAGGGGATGTATTCCCGCAAGCCCTGCAGCAAAGGTTATTCCTTTATGGGCTTGGCTTATTTAGGGCTGTAAACATGATGTTTGGCAATCAATTACTTGCATGGTACTCAAAAACGATGAGAAAAACGCAACCAAAAATTGTTGCCGTTATCGGAAGTTGCCGACGGGGAAATACGTTCGCCATGGTCGAGGCGGCTTGCCGCGCCTTAATGGGAAAATGCGATTTCACGGTGATCGATCTGAGAAAGACGAACACCCGCCCCTGTAACGGATGTTTGCGGTGCGACGAGACGGGGATATGCCCTCTCCGTGACGACATGCGGAAAATTCTCCAAAAAATCGCAAGCGCCGATGGTTTCATTTTCGGAACGCCCACCCGGTGGAGCCTTTTGTCCGGCGAGCTTAAAATTTTTATGGACAGGCTAAATCCCCTCGCCTCACGCGAGACCCTTAAGGGAAAAAAGGCAGTGCTTTTCGCCGTCGGGCAAAGCTCCAAGAAAAACGGAAAAAGCGTAAAGCTTGCGCGGGATTCCGTCGCAAGCTTCTGCGACAATGCCGGGATTAAAGTGATCAAATCCGTTTTAGCCTACGATTGCCTGAAGGCTTCGGACGTGAAGAAAAAATCGCCCGCCGTTTTGGTAAAATGCGCAAAAGCTGCCAGTGCTTTACTGCGGAGCTTGATATGACACTCGCCGAATATAAAGTGACGTCAGCCGTTTTTCACATTACTGCCGCATGCGAGCATCGCTGCCCCCCTTGCTACATGGCCGATGTCAGGGCGCAAAAGCCGGAACATCCGCCGCTTGAACGGCTTTTGAAAGTTATGGATGCGTTGGCCGAGGCGAATGTCGAAACGGTCACGCTTGTCGGCGGCGATCCGGGGATATATCCGCATGCGTTTGATCTTGTGAGATACGGGCATTTAAAAGGGCTTCATTTCGGCGTTCTTTCGAACACCCACGCCTATCCTGGGTCGTCCGTCAAAGAAATGAGCCGGTACGTCTCGGCCTTCGAAACGACCTTTCACGCGCCCACGGCCAGAGAACACGACGCCTTTTGCCGTAAGGACGGGGCTTATGATTCCGTTATCGGGAAACTGCACGAAGCAAAGCATTGCGGTCAGGCCGTCGGCCTTACCATTAATATCATTCGTCAGACCGCTCATTGCGTCTTTGATATTGCGGATGCGGTCGTCAACCGCGAAGGCGTTTCCGCCGATTACGTGGTTATCCAGCGCATTATTCCCTTCGGCGGCGCAAAAAATAAGGCCGAGTTTGTTCTTAATCGGAATCAGGTTCTGTCCGCCATGGAGCAGGTAGATCAAATCCATCATGAACTCGGTCTTGACGTTTCGGTGGTCGATCCTTTTCCCATGTGTGTTTTACCCGACCATTTGAAAAAATACATGCACCCCTGCCAATGGGGTTTAACCGAGGCGTCCGTCGACGACCGAGGCAATCTTTCCCGCTGCGGCGCCGACCCAAGAGGAAGCCTCGGCAATATTCTGGAAAGGCCTTTGCTCGATACTTGGAATCATTCGCCCGCCTTAATTGCTTTTCGGGAACAGAAACATCTTTTGACAACTTGCAAGAAGTGCGGCGAGCGCGAGGATTGCGGCGGCGGGTGCCCCCTAAGCTGCGACAGAGGCGGAGAATGCGGCGGGGATTATTTGATTAAGGAAGAGACCGGTTTAAAATTTCATTAGCCGCATAGGGCGGATTGAATCCTTATAAAACAATGGAAAAGCGCGGGCAGCATAAACCATAAAAAGGCAGATTGCAAAGTGATAGGGGCTCTACTAGCATCCCCGACGCGCGTGGAAATACCTCATTTAGCTCTTTAAGAGGCGGAGATTTCTATGAATAATATATACAGAGCCTATACTTTCGATATGCCCTCAGACAAAGCAGAAGCAGCGTGCTCTGCTTTTATGCAAATGGACACTAGATTGCTTGAGCCTGTCCGTGTTGAGGAAGAAGGGAGCGGGCGTATTGCCGTTGCTTTCATTTTACCCGGCAGTCCGAATAATTTTGATTACAAGCAAGTAGCCGGTACGGTTACAGAACAAATAAAAAAACAAAAAGAAGGTATTTATCCTCAATCAGCTTTTCGAAACGCTACTTCTTATGGAGCTTGGCCGGTAAATTATGCGATAATTACGCTAGGATAGCTTCCACTGGTTTTGACCCCCTATAAAAAGCCCCCAAGCGGGGACTTTGTTTGCGGGTAGGATTGGCTTCTCGGCGCTGTCGCGCCGCTCGCCCTGCCCGCGCATACCTAGAGCGTTTTCCGTTCAGTTGGAATCGGTCTCTGACTACTGAAAATGGAAATAAACAAGAAAACAAATGGGATGCCCGCCTTCGCGGGCATGACGGTGGTTCTATCTGAGCGAGAAAGGCTCTAATATTTTTTAGCATGCGCGGTCATCGAACCTGGTTGTTTGTTCACCGCCCCCATTCCACCATTAAAAAAGGCTCCGCAAGAGGGGAGCCTTGAACGTTCTGACACATAGGTGACGTTTTGTACCGGACACATGGGTTACACTTTTTCTCCTGATGCAGCAGGAGAAGGAGGCCGGAATGCCATGGAAGGAGAGTTCGGTTATGGACGAACGTATGC
>JBAZNY010000029.1:0-13210 GCA_041649025.1 Bdellovibrionales bacterium
GGTAGTTACCGAAGGCCAAGTGATCGAAGCAAATATTCCGGCTTTGATAAGCCAAGGTGATTTTGGAACGACAGTATTGGAAGAAATACTTGGTTATTCGCTGAAAGGCGATAACGCGAACAGAGAAGACTTGAAAAGTGAATTTCCTTTCACCCCAAACTCTATTCATAGAAGGCTGGATGAGATCATGTATCCAGAGCGTCGCTATCAGGCGATCAAAACTCTCGATGGCAAAGTCCGCCATTCGCCATTACCGAGAGTACATAGTACTCTTATCCGCTAAGGCGTTAGCGCCGCTTTTTGCTTTGCCGTCAGTTCGGCGATGCCTTTTTGCGCAAGCTTTAAAAGCGCATTAAACTGGGATTCCGAAAAAGGTTCTTGTTCCGCCGTGCCTTGAATCTCGACGATGCCGCCCATGCCGGTCAGGACAAAGTTGGAATCGACTTCCGCGCAAGAATCTTCGGCGTAGTCGAGATCCAATACGGCTTCACCTTTGCAAATACCGCAAGATACGGCCGCCACCGACGTCGTGAGCGGACTTGCTTTTAACTTACCCGTTTTCATCAAAAAGCGGCACGCCAGGCCCAACGCGACATAGCCGCCTGTAATCGATGCCGTGCGGGTTCCCCCGTCAGCCTGCAAAACATCGCAATCGATCTTGATCTGGATTTCGCCAAGTATTTTTCTGTCTACCACGGCGCGTAAACTGCGGCCGATAAGGCGTTGAATTTCCTGCGTGCGCCCCGATTGCTTGCCTTTGGCGGCTTCGCGGTCGGTGCGCTCTGCCGTCGCGCGCGGCAACATGCCGTATTCCGCCGTGACCCAGCCGAGCCCCGTATTACGCAGAAAAGGCGGAACTTTTTCATCGACGCTCGCGGTGCACAGCACCTGCGTGTCGCCGAACTTCACCAGACAAGACCCTTCGGCATATTTAGAAGAGCCCGTTTCAAGAGAAACGGAACGCAATTGGTCGAAGGAACGGTTGGAGGGGCGCATGGAAAAGCCAAAGGTCAGGGGTCAAGATCGGAGATCAAGATATCACTTAGCACATCCAGACAACATCGTCATTCCGCAAAAATTTCTCTTCGCGCTTCTTGCGCGAAAGAAAATTTATGCGGAATCCGACTTGGTTTGCTTATTCAAAGAAAAACAAATCAGATTCCGCATAAACGCGCATTTTGTGAAGAACAAAAAGCGCGTTTTGCGGAATGACAAGAGATTTTAGGGTTCGACGGTAAGGCAGCTCTTCCCGTTCCTATTCAGATACGCGCAGATTTTTTCTGCGGATCTCTGATCGAGCGCCATTAAACGCGCGCGATACATAACGGCGCCTCCACCAGCCTTTACCTTTTGCACTTGCGGTTTAGGCGTATAGGACAAGCCGGTGATGCTGGAGACGAGGGTATCCAAAACCTGATGGCCAGCCTCAGGATTGCTGTAGGCTCCGATTTGTACGCCCCACGTCCCTCCACCCGCAGGTGTTCTTGAGGAAACCGTACGCTCGGCGCGTTTTTGTTTTTCACGGGAAGGCTTGTAGTCCGCTTTTTGAACGCCTTTGGACGCAGAAGAAGCTACCCGCTTTGCAGGCAACTCGACATCCTCATTGTCGTTGTTAACATTATCATCGCTATCGCCCTCGCCTTTCGCGGAAGCAATGCGCTGCAAACGGGAATCGTTTCTAATGTCGGCAAAAGATTGATCAAGAAGCCGCGCCATTTGATTATCGCGCCGTGTAGCCGATCGTCCGCCAAAGACAACGGCGACAAGCCGCGTTCCCCCGCGTTTAACGGAAGAAACAAGATTAAATCCCGACGCGCGGATGTATCCCGTCTTGATCCCATCCATGCCGTCATAACGATCCATCAGACGGTTATGATTGCGATGATAGCCGCCGGCATACCTAAAGCCTTCGCGGCTGAAATACGGATAATATTCCGGATAATGATTGATAAGCGCGGCCCCTAAGACAGCCATATCTCGCGCCGTCGTGATCTGATAGGGGTCGGGCAGACCCGATGCGTTGCGAAAACGGGTCCGGGTCATGCCCAAAGCATGAGCCTGTCTTGTCATCATGTCGGCAAAAGCGGACTCGCTTCCCGCCAGGCCTTCCGCCAGGACAACGGCAGCGTCATTCGCCGATTCCGTAACAAGCCCCAAAATGGCATCTTCGACACGGATACGCTGTCCGACGCGCAACCCGAGCTTCGACGGCGCCTGATACGCGGCATCCGAAGAGACGCGCAAATACCGATCCAAATCCAGACGTCCCGAATCCAACGCCTGGAACGTCAGATAAAGAGTCATCATCTTGGTCAACGACGCCGGATGCCGCAGGCTATCCGAATCCTCTTCATGAATGATCTGTCCGGTCTCGGAATCAATGACGATATCGGCATAGGCCGCGCTTCTGTCGACGATGGAATAGGACCGATGATGATAGGTGTGGCGACGAGCTCTGGCCTCTGCATCAGATGCGCCAAAAACAACTGCCACTAAAGCAAGAAACGTCACTATTTTACTTATTCTCATGCCAGACCGTCGTGCCAAAGGATCGATTCGATGGGAACCCCTATAAAAATCCCCAACTTGAATGGAATGCAAGTTTATTTTTTCCCAACGAGCTTGCCATTCTAACAGTAAATCGTTAATTAAATCTAACCTGAGACGAAGGCTCTTTAGACCCGATTAAACAAGGAGATTTTGGCCATGACAAAAAACATTTGTCCCTGCGAACGCATTGTTCGCATCGTTGCCGGGCTTGCCCTTGCTTCGTTAGCTTTCTGGGGGCCGCAAAGCCCGTGGTTTCTTTTGGGCTTAATTCCCGTTCTCGTAGGCGCGATCGGCTGGTGTCCGCTTTACACTGGGCTAGGCATCAATAGATCAAAATCCTGCGAAACGACCTGCTGCTGTAAAAATAAAAAGCCCTGATTTATTTCCAGGCAGTGCCCACTTCCTTTTTGTCCGGCGCAAGAACTTTGGTCAGCAGAAAGACGAGTTCGCGCAACGGCTCCCATGGCATCTTGCGGCCAGCATAGCGTTTGGACATCGACTCCCAACAGTAGGTGGCGTGTCCGATTTTTCCGAGGCTGTTGCCAAGCGTGTAGTAGGCTTTGCTGCTGTTCTGAAGAAATTTCAGGAAGTCCGCAGAGCCCGAGCGGAGCTTGAACATTTTGTCATAACTGCTTTGGTATTCCTTCAAAACGCGTTCCGCCGACTGCCATTCTTCCTGAAGACGGGTTTTGATCATTTCCACTGCCGTTTTAAACTCGGCGCGCTCCTGCCCGGACAAACCGGCGTTGGGAAGCTTGACATCCTTCATCCACGCCGAGAAATCCACCATCGATGAGCGGGTGCGTTCTTGTTCAAACCCGTAAAAAATAATGCCCTTCCACGCGGCGAAGGTTTCAAGCTCCCTGCCCGCAGGCAAGCGAAAGGCCATAATTAAAGGCTTTAACGCTTCAAGATCGCGTCCCTCCCAAATTTTTTCGACCAGCTTGCGCGCAACCTCATCCGAAGACAACGCTTCGGGAAAGGCTGCCTTCGCCAAGGGCTCAAAGCCTAGCAAAATGTATTTTTCGATCTGATCCCATAACTCCGCGCTGACCTCGAAATAATCGGGGTTCATGGGAATCTTTTCGTTGATAAAAACGTCTTTCAGCAAAAACGGATCAAGTGATGGCAGTTTATCGAGAATATGGAGAATTTTCATATCCCCCTGCAGAAGCTCTTTGGGCAACGCACCTTCGCCAAAATTCTCGGTCAACGCGTCTTCAACGTGTTTGTCATGCAGAAAAACGGTGCGCCCGCCTTCGTAAATTTCGTCTTCGTTAAAAGGCAGGTAAAGTTTAGTCCCAATTCCCATGCCGCGCGCTTGTGGATCTGTATCCTTAATCAACACAAGATTGTTGAGCGGTTTACAGAAAAAGAACGTTTTGGCGCCTGCGTCCTTGGCCAAAATGCGCTTAGTCATGATGTTGCAGTTCAGGACGCGCGGCGACCCGACATCAAGCATAGGTTTGAGGTACTCATTAGTCATAAAACTGACCACGCATAACTAAAGTGTCGGGGAGGAATCTTATTCCCGATTAGGTTAAGAATATATCTACATCATAGTATCAGAGGATGTTTATTAAAAAGACGTTACTTCCTCGGCAATCGCTCAGCGACACTATCCATAAAGGACTGCGGTAATGCGGTAAGAAAACGGATAAGAGCATACATCTGCCATGGAAAAGCGATGCGCGCGCGGTTACAAGCCAAGCCTTCGCAGATAATCCTCGCCGCACGTTCCGGAGACATAATAAAGGGCATGTGAAAGGGATTGACGTCCGTCATCGGCGTTTTGATAAAGCCCGGGCAAACGACATTGACTTCGATGCCATGCGGTGCCATTTCCGCCCGAAGCCCCTCGCCATAGATACGCACGGCCGCCTTGCTGGCGGCATAGGCCGCCGATCCGGCAAAGCCCCGAAATCCCGCAAGAGAGGCAACAATCGCAATTTGCCCGCGACGGCGGCGCATCATAAGCGGCAAAACAGGATGTATCGCATTAAAAACGCCTGTCACGTTAGTGGCGAAAATGGCTTTGGTTTGTTCCGCTATATTCTCAATGCGCGACGTTCCGCCGGAAATTCCTGCGTTGGCGATAAGAAGGTCGATGTCCGCGACGTCGTTGCGTTCAAGAACCCACGCTGCCATATCTTTCTCATCGGTTACGTCGCCCACGCGCACCGAAACCTCGGCGCCCCGCGCCCGCGCTTGCACGGCAATGCGTTCCAGCCGTTCTGCGTTGCGCCCGTGCAAAGATAAAATCACGCTCCTCGAGGCATAGGTGAGTGCCAAAGCCGCGCCGATGCCGCTTGATGCGCCTGTTATCGCAATGTGGTGAGGATTGTGCATTGCGAAAATGTATCAATAATGTGCAAAATCTGCACGTTTTATCTTCATCGAAGGTTGCCGTTTTCGAATAAAAATGCTTAAAGGGCACATGAACTCGACATTGCCCTTTAATTTGATTCGCCGCCGCGGATTGATGCTCGTCCTCTCCTCTCCTTCGGGAGCCGGAAAAACAACCCTGTCGCGCCGCTTAATGGAGAATGACAAGGAAATTTCTCTTTCAATTTCCGTCACGACCCGCGCGCCTCGCAAAAACGAAACCAACGGACTCGATTACACGTTCGTGGATGCGACCGAATTCAACCTTATGATCAATCGCGGCCAGCTTCTGGAACATGCCAAAGTTTTTGGAAATTATTACGGCACGCCGCGCGCGCCTGTTAATGCCGCCTTGGAAAAAGGCCGCGACGTTATGTTCGACATCGACTGGCAAGGCTCGCAGCAACTGGCTGAAAAAGCCCGCGATGATCTTGTGAGCATCTTTATTCTGCCGCCATCCTGGGCCGAGCTGGAGCGCCGCCTGATGGGTCGCGCGCAAGACGGCCCTTCCGAAATCAACCTCCGCATGGCTAAAGCGACGGATGAAATGAGCCATTGGGCGGAATACGATTACGTCATCGTCAACCGCGACATCGACCAGTCGGTCGAAGCGCTGCGCTCGATCTTGCTTGCGGAAAGATTGAAACGCCAACGTCAGATCGGCCTCTCCGACTTCGTCGGCGGATTACAGGCGGGACGGTAATCAGCGGGACTAATAATCAGAAGAGGCGTCCCTAGAATTAAGCAAGCTTGTGGCGAAAATTGTGATTTTTTTGATTTTCGAACGGAGCGTACTCCTTCCGTACGTGAGCATCGAAAATCAAAAAAAGCGCAATTTGCAGCCCAAGATCGCTTAATTATAGGGATGACTCAAGCGTTTGCGGCTTGCTGCAGCGCCTCGGCGGCCTGCTCAACCTGCCCTGCCGGCTCTTCCGCATCGTGGAAATCGTTCGCCGCTTCGCGTTCGTAGGGCAGAGCTTCAATTTCGCCTTTGCCTCCCGTCACAACCAGTTCGACAAGCTTGCCGGCGGGCGTAAAGCATCCGCAAACCAAGGGGCCGCCGCGACCGCAGCCGCCGTCAAGCGTTACGGCTTGATCGTCCAAATCGGCGCCTCCGTTGACGGAATCGAAGCCGCGCACGATGCGGTTATAAGAAGACAGCGCGCGCCCAGTGACACGGAACGGCGCCGCCGTCCACCACAACGCCTCACCCTGATCGTCGAGCGAGCGCGCCGGATCGAAGCTGGCGGGAACAAAGAGCATCCGCTTTTGATCGGGATTCTGACTCGTGAATGCCGCGCGGCGCATCGAGAACATCAACTTCTCATGTCCCGGCGTGTTGCGCTGCAAGGAACGCAGATGATTGGTCCAGCGCGTGATGGCGAGGCTTCCTGCCCGCGCGACTGAACGCGTGTCGGTAATGCTGACGCCATACAAACGTAAATAGGACTCCACCCCCGACGCGAGCAATTTTTCGAGCGCTTGATGCGGCAGAGGCGCAAACTGCAACCGCAGCAAACGCTGCCATGCTTCCTCAGCAGGACCGCGCAGGAAAATAATGTCGGAAGCTTCGACGCCCATCTTGCAAAGCAGCGCCGAACGAAAAACGAGGATTTCTTCCATCACAGCCGCGTTATTGCGGGACTCGACGCCCAGATAATTGCCAAGATAAACAAGGCGATCGCGGACAGAAAAGCGGGATGCGATGTGATCGTGAAGCGTTGAAAGACGGTCGATGTCACCATGGACGGCGGCAACGGCCCAGATACGGCGCGGCGCGCCTAATTCGGCAAATTTTTCGTTCACGACCCTAAACCTTAGTTAAGAACGCGTTAACTCAGTTTGAGCACGCGACTCAGGTAAAAGGCAATGATTCGATTCGAATTTATTAAGGAAAGATCGCTTAATTGTGAGCGCGTTCAAAACGGCGGCAGGCCTCTTCAATATTCACGCGGCTATTGAATACGGAAAGGCGGAAATAGCCTTCGCCTTTCGCGCCAAAGCCGCTGCCGGGCGTTACAACAATCCTTTCGTTCTTCAGTAGTTGCGAGAAGGTGTCCCAGCTTGTCATATTCGGATAACCTTTGACCCACAAATAAGGCGCATCGCGGCCGCCGGAAAAATTCCATCCGCCGCGCGTCAGGGCTTCGGACAATGCCTTCGCGTTTTCGAGATAGAATGAAGTCAGCGCAATGACCTGCGCTTTGCCTTCTTCGGTATACAGAGCTTCCGCCGCGCGCTGCACGGGATAAGCGACGCCGTTAAATTTCGTCGATTGGCGACGCGTCCACAGCGCATGCAACGAGTGCCCTTTGCCGTCGCGGCTCCGACCAAAAACGCTTTTGGGTATGACTAAAAATCCGCAGCGCAGTCCCGTATATCCGCCGCTTTTGGAAAAGCTGCGCATTTCGACGGCGCACTCTAACGCGCCGGGAATTTCGAAGATCGAGCGCGGCACGCCTGGCGTTCGAACAAAAGATTCATACGCCGCATCGAAAAGAATGATCGCATTGTTTTTTTGCGCATAGGCCACCCACGCCGCCAATTGCTCGCGCGAGGCGACGGCGCCCGTCGGGTTGTTCGGAAAACACAAATAGATGAGATCGGCAGGCGCATCGGGCGGCGCAGGAACAAAGCCGTTTTCAGACGTGCCTGCCAGAAAGCATACGTCCGAATTTCCCGCCATAACGTTGGCGTCGGCATAAACGGGATAAACCGGATCGGGCATTAGGATGCGGTTGCCGTGGCCCAGAATATCCAGAAAATTGGCGCAGTCGCATTTGCTTCCGTCGGAAACAAAAATCTCGTCGTCGAAAATCTTCATACCGCGCGCGCGGTAATCGTTTTCCGCAATCGCATGGCGCAAAAAGTCATATCCCTCATAGGGACCGTAGCCGCGAAACGTTTCGCGCGCCGCCATATCGTCCACCGCCTTGTGCAAAGCGGCGATAGCTGCGGCAGGCAGTGGCTCGGTCACATCGCCAATTCCGCAACGGACAATATCCTTGGCTTTATCCGGTTGTTCCTTGCGATAGGCCTCGACACGCTTTTCGATTTCCGCAAACAGATAATTTTCGGAGAGCTTTAAAAAATTTTCGTTGATGAACGCCATAGAACCCGTCTCTTTTTAATTAAAAACGCCGCCCCTCTATCAGAAGCGGCGTTTTTTATCTTACCCGAAGACTTACTTCGACAAAACGATTTCTGCGCGACGGTTTTGGGCCTCACGCACGTCCTCGGTCGTTGGAACCAACAAACCGCCCTCGCCGACACCCGCATCCTTAATGTTGGCAGCTGCGACACCAAGGCTTGCAAGTTCGGCCTTAACCGCCAAAGCGCGGCGTACAGACAGCTTATTGTTGTACCCTTCGGTGCCCATCGTATCGGTATGGCCCGTTACGACAATAATGGCAAAACCGCCCTTTTCAAATTCCTTGGCCGCAGCGGCAATGATGCCCTTGGCTTCGGACGTCAGCGTCGACTTATCAAAATCGAAGAACACCGTAAAGTTTTGCCCGACTGGCGCAACGACCGCCTTCACCGCCTTACGCGGCTTTATGACCGGAGCTTCGGCGCGTGCCGGCTGCGCAACGGGTTTATCGGCGCCAAAACTATAGCGAACGCCGACTATAAAGTTTTGCGAAGCGTTGCTGATACGCCCCTTGGTTCCGCCGGTATAACTAACCTTGGGATCAAATGACGCAACATAGCGATAGTCGGCCGTAAGTGCCCAGTTGGCATCCAACTGCGCCGCAGCGCCAACAATGGCCTGATACGCACCGACGATTTTATCGCCATCAAGACGAGCCGCCGCCGAGCCGACATTTTTCACGTCAACCCAGTCCGCGCCAAAACCAGCCCCGATGTAGGGCGTAAAGATCGAATTGTTATTGAAATCATAGAGGGCATTGGCGAACAAAATCCTATTGGTCATATGCCCGAAGCCCGTGGCGTTATTAAAGGTCTCGGTATTAATTTGGTTCTTGTAGCCTTCAAGTTCCAAACGAAAACCATTGGCGAAGGCATAACCTACGTTTTTAGAAAAAGCGAACGCGTTGTTTTCATCGGTACCTTTCCGTTTTACCCCGCCCGCATATATCGTCGGGTCTTGGGGAAAGACAACGCCAACGCCAAGCGCTACGTACCAACCGGAAGTCGTTTTAGCCTGTGCAGCGTCAGGAGCCAGAAGAAGCGCTGCCGTCAGCGCGACCAAAGATACGGAAACCTTATTCATGTCTAGCTCCTTGAAAGTACCTGTTGACCTCATCGGTGGGCGAAGAAGAATACCACTTGAAGCCAGTTCGCGCAAAAAACTTACGTAAAAAGTGAAGATGTTTTTCAAACCACTTGTTATTGCTCAAAAAATTGTTGTTCTAGCTTGTGCCGCAAGCGTGCTAGAAACGCCCTGCCAGACGGTCGGATGATCGCGGGCTCCGCAAGGGGCGCGAGGAAAGTCCGGGCTTCAGGGGAAAAGGGTGCCGGATAACGTCCGGTTAGGGCGACCTAAAGGAAAGTGCCACAGAAAAAAGACTACCCGCTCGCAAGAGCGGGAAAAGGTGAAAAGGTGCGGTAAGAGCGCACCGCGTTTCTGGCAACAGAAACGGCATGGAAAACCCCACCCGAAGCAAGACCGAATAGGAGCTACATAGCGCATACCTGACCTTCGGGTCACAGGTGCGCGGCGCATTCCCCGCGTGTGGCTCGGGTTGGTTGCTTGAGGCGTTCGGCAACGAACGTCCTAGATGAATGATCGTCCGTCGCAGAAATGCGAGGACAAAACCCGGCTTATAGACCGTCTGGCTTTTTTTTAAAAATTGCTACTTTGCTTCGCGGATGATTTTGAGCAACGGCTCGTGAATTTCCGAATTGCTCGCGACGAGGCAGCCGGTATTCAAAATATCGGCTCCGGGTACGATGGGAGAGACGAAACCGCCCGCTTCGCGCACAATCAACATCCCCGCTGCGCAATCCCACGCGCCAAGGCCTTCTTCCCAAAATCCGTCGTAGCGCCCCGCCGCAACATAAGCGAGATCGAGCGCCGCAGAACCGAAACGGCGGATGCCCGCGACTTCCGGCATCATCGCTTCCATCTGCTTCATAAAATTCGGGCGCTTGTGCATGATGCCTTTAAACGGCGCACCTGTGGCAATCACGCATTCGGAAAAATCGCGGCGACCCGAAACGCGCAGACGCTTGCTGGCGCTGTAGGCGCCCATTCCTTTTTCCGCCCAGAAGGTTTCGTTTTTGATGGGGTCGTAAATAAGTCCGGCGATCATCTCGCCTGCCCGTTCAGCGCCGATCGAAATCGCCCAATGGCCGAGGCCGTGCAGAAAGTTCGTCGTGCCGTCCAAAGGATCGACGATAAAGCGTTCGGCCTTTGCGGACGTGTCGGCCTCGTTGTCTTTTTCTTCCATCAGGAAGCCGAATTCGGGACGCGCCGCGCTGAGTTCCTGGCGCAAAATTTTCTGCGCATTAAAATCGGCGTTACTGACGAAATCCGACGGACCTTTGCGCGAAACCTGCAGGTTTTCGACTTCGCCGAAATCGCGCACCAAGCCCTTGGCCGCTTTTTCGGCAGCTTTGAACATTACATTCATGAGTGGAGAACGTACGGGCATATAAATCCTCTGGCAGTTAGAATAACATATTTATATTCACAAGGCACATAGCCTTTGCATCAGGCCGAGGCGAAAATCGCGATTTTCGAGAACCGCTTTGCCAGCGCACTTAAAGGTACGTGCGTAGCGGAAGCGCAGAAAAGCGCGATTTGCAGCCCGGCCTCATGCAAAGGCGTTAATCCCGAGCGCGCTCGACATATGAACCGTCTGTCGTATTCACAACCACGCGCGTGCCGGCGCCGATAAACGGCGGAACCATGACGCGCACGCCGTTCGACAATTTGGCAGGCTTGTAGGACGACGAGGCGGTTTGCCCTTTCACGACAGGATCGGCTTCGACCAATTCGAGCGTCACAGTCTGCGGCAACTCAACCGACAACGCCTTGCCTTCGTAAGTCATAACTTTGCAGATCATGCTTTCCATCAAAAACACGACCGGATCGCCGATGATGTCTTTGGGGATCGTCAATTGCTCAAAAGTTGTTTGATCCATAAACGTATAATCGTCGCCCGCCGAAAACAGGAATTGCATTTCGTGTTCCTGCAACTGAACGCGTTCGACGGTTTCCTGCGTGCGGAAGCGAACGTTCGTCTTAATGCCCGTGCGAACATCGCGCATTTCAACTTGAATGATGGCGTTTCCCTTGCCGGGAATCATAATCTCGCTCTTCATAACGGACCATAATTTGCCGTTATAATCGACTACATGACCCTTGCGGAGTGTATTGGCATCAACTTGCATGTTTCAACTATTCGTTTGAGTTTGCACGGAGCCCCAGCTCCGAGGGTCAGGGAGATAGCATCTGAGAATTAAAATCGCAATAAAATCCCGATTTAGTTAACTTTTCTCACGATTTAACAGAATTAGGAGAACCTGCGTCCAATTTCGAAGGTTGAGGCGAAAATTGTGATTTTTAAAATTTTCAAGCGGAGGGTTCTCTAACGTAACTGAGCATTAAAATTATAAAAAGCGCAATTTGCCTTGTCCGCCGAAGCCTTGGCGAAGGCGGAAGCCCGTCCTCACACGAAGAGCACAAAAAACCGCCGCGCAGGCGTTTCTGCGCAGCGGTTTTTCTTAACCTTAGAAGGCGCCCCCTCTTATTGACCCGCATCCGGAGCTGCTTCCGGCAATATTTCCGGAGCCATCTCCACAGGAGCCGCCTTCATTTTATTGTGATGCTTCTTGGCATGTTTTTTGTGCTTCTTAACATGCTTTTTTTGCACCTTTGTTTTTTCTGCTTTGACAGCAGGAATTGCCGGAATGGCAGGAGTTGCCGAAGTGCCCGGAACGGCTGGAACAGCGGGAGTAGCAGAAATTGCTTCCTCAGCCAAAACGGGGCCGGCAATAAAAGCTGCAATCAACGCCGTGGCAACTAAAAGTTTTGTCGAACGCATAGCGATATCCTTTCCTTGGGATTTAAGCGCGGACTCAAGAGCGCCATCGGAGATAGCAAACACAGAGAGCATGGCAAAATAAGGGCGTCAATTGGCTTTTCAAAAAAATTATCCCTTGTTCTATCTCAAAAATACCACAATCTGACTTCTTCTTTTTGCCTTTTGCACATAGGTATTGCGATTTAGATGGCGCTCTATTAGACATTTTCTCTCATATTGCTGTTGTTTCTTTTTGGAGTTTCTTATGCCCCGCCTCCTTCGTTTTGCCCTTGTGGCCTTCGCCCTCATGGTTTCCCTACCGGTTCTGGCTGCAGATTCCCAGGCAACGCGCACCCATAGTCAGGCCATCCTGACTCCAACCGGAAAATTCGTTCAGGAGCTTGGAAACAGCGCGATAAAAATCGTGGCCAACAAACAATTAAACGCCAATCAACGCTCAACCGAATTTAGTAAAATTTTGAGCGACGGTTTTGACCTCAAGACGATTGGCCGTTTTGTTATCGGGCGCGCATGGCATCAAGCCACCCCCGCGCAGAAGGACGAGTACCTGGATCTTTTCAAGGCGTTGGTTATCCGCAACTACGGCAGCCGCATGACGCTATACACGGGCGAAGGGTTTAAAGTCGTCGCAACGCGGCCTGAATCAGATATGGATACGGTTGTTCTAAGCCAGATTTCGCACCCCGATGGATCCAAGCCTACGGAGATTGACTGGCGCGTGCGTCAGAGGGACGGCAAGATTGGCGTGATTGACGTTGTTGTCGAAGGCGTCAGCCTTAGCGTTACGCAAAAACAAGAATACGCCTCGGTCATTCAGAATAATGGGGGAAGTATCGAAGGACTGCTGAAAGTGATGCGCACGCAACTGGAAAAAAACCCCTCGACGGCAGACGCGTCAAAATGACGCGCCGCCGGTAAAAAGCATCTACTCAACGACCGAAAGATGAGCGAGCTGTTCCAGCACTTCAAAGTGATTGTCCAGATCGCCCTTGTGCGCAGTGGAGACCTTCAGTTTACCGATATCCGACCGCAGTCCGCGAACCATATCGATTTCCATTTTTAGATAGCCGCACATGTCTTCCATATCGCGGAGCATAAAATACCGCTCAGCATGTACGCAGATTCGCAAAGTCAGTTCAGCCATATCCAAAGGCTTCGTCAGAAAATCGTCCGCGCCGCAGGAAAGCGCATGCAAGCGGGATTGACGATCTTCCAAAGCCGTCTGCACGATAATCGGCATCCGGGGCAGCGAAGCGTTGTTT
>JBAZNY010000030.1:0-10671 GCA_041649025.1 Bdellovibrionales bacterium
GCCTTCGACGTTCGACATCTCGCCCATATACTTAATGCCACTCCAAGAAAATGCCTTGGCTTTAAAACCCCAAACGAGGTATTTTCCCGTCAGTTCCATCTGTTGCACTTGGAATGTGAATCTACCTACCGGCTTTCGCCGGTATGACGATTGAATTAGAGCATGAATTGTTCGCGGACGATGCGTTCGCCAAGGTGCTGATCGGGGTCGAACAGGAGCGCGATGTTCTGCGCGCGATCCAGCCAAATTTTCGCCTTGGCCGCGTTGTGGAGCACTGAAGCTCCGGCTTCGATTTTTGTCGGACGCTTCGTTGTTTCCATAACTTCGATTTCGATAACGGCGTCTTGGGGCAGGACGGCATGCGACCAGCCGCGTGGACGGAACCCGTTGATGCCCGTCATGACCAAAGTGTTTGCATTGAGAGGCATAATAGGCCCACCGCAAGAGTGGTTATAGGCTGTGCTGCCTGCGGGCGTTGAAACAAGAATGCCGTCGCCGCTGAATTTGGAAAGGCGCTCGTTCCCATCGATGGAGACCCGCAGACGGACGGCTTGTGGCGTTTCGCGCAGGATGGACACTTCGTTAATGGCTAAAGCCGAGAAAGTGGAACCGTCCGTCGTTTGGGCATCGATGCGCAAAGGATTCAAGATCACTTTCTGCGCGCGCTCTAGCCGTTGCGTAAGGTCGCTTCGGTCGTCGTCAAACGCATTACATAGGAACCCGACGGATTCCGTCCGGCGAATCCCAAAAACGGGTTTGTTGAGCTTAAGGGACTCATAAAGGGTGCTTAATACTTGTCCGTCGCCTCCCAGAGCGACGAGATAATCGGCGTCATTTGCGCTCGTTTGGCCGTATCGCTGCGTCATTTCGACGAAGGCCTTTTGAGCGAGGGGGGAATGGCTGGCGGAAAAGTGGATTTTCATGAAAAACGTGGAGTTAGGATTCGATACTTAGCTTTTAGCCATTAGCATTTAGCATTTAGCGTTTAGGGAAGAAAATAAATTTTTCCAAAGCCCTGACCCCTAAATCCTAAATGCTAACCCCTAATATTAAGCGTCTCTTAACGACTCGCAAGTAATCCTAGGCCGTCTGTCTAAGTTATTCAAATCCCCCCGTAAATAGGTTGCGTTGCTATGCAAATTGATGTGCGCGTTATGGAACTTCTGACGTCTAAGCTTTGCCATGACTTGGTTAGCCCCGTCAGCGCGATCAATAACGGGGTCGAACTTATTCAGGATATCGGCGGCTCCGTCGTGGAAGAAGCCATGAAGCTTATCGACGATAGCGGCACTACGGCTGCCCGCCGTTTGCGGCTTTATCGCCTTGCTTACGGGCGCGCGGGAAGCGAAAGCAATTTGGGTCTTAAAGATGTGCGTCAAGTTGCAGAACAGTATCTGGAAAAAACAAAAATATCGCTCGTGTGGCCAGAAAATATGCAGGACACAAAATTGATTGAACAGCGCGGCTTTTTTAAAACGCTCCTTAATCTCATTGTGCTTGGAGAGGAAGCTCTGGCCTACGGCGGGGTTATCACATTGCGTCCCTTTAAAACGGAAGACAACAAAGCGGGCTGCCGTGCCGAAGTCGTCGGTCGCAACGCCTCTTTAAACCTGAAACTTCAAGAGGCCTTGGAAGGCTCTGCATCAATTGATGATTTAACCCCGCGAAGCGTTCAAGCCTATGTGACGGGAAGATTCGCGGAACAATTTTCTTTCAAGATCGCTCACGACCATTCAATTCCTGATCGCCTGGACCTTTCTCTAACCTTACCGGATGATGAATCTTGTATGCAGGACGTAAAGGTTTCTTAAGACTTGGCTTTCAGAATACCCGGGGAAGGAGTCCTCGCCATGTTTGTCGATGTTTCTCCGTTCTAAAGGGAGTGGCCTATGGATGACCTTCTAAAAGACTTTTTGACCGAGACTTCCGAAAACATTGCAACGCTCGATGTCGAGCTGGTTCGTTTGGAGAAAAATCCAAACGATCCGGACCTCATCGGGAGCATTTTTCGCCTCGTTCATACGATCAAGGGAACCTGCGGCTTTTTAGGGTTGCCTCGCCTTGAGCATTTAGCTCACGCGGGCGAGAACGTTTTAGGAAAATTTAGAGATCGTGAGTTAGAGGTAAATTCGCATGCCGTCGATCTGATTTTGGCGTCAATCGATAGAATTAAGTTCCTTTTGAATTATCTCGAAAATAACGAGAAGGAATGTCCTGACGGCGATGATGAAGAACTAATCAATTCGCTTAACGTGATGGCGAATGGCGGGGAAACGCCGAAGGCAGCGAGTGCGCCTGCTGCGGTTCCGGAAAAGCCAAAAGAGGCTGCGGCTCCGTCTGCTCCGGCGGCAACGCCGCCTTCCAATCCTAACGCACCGGATGAATTCGGATTTGTTCCCGTTCCGGCGGGGAATATTGCTGCTTTGGAGGCTAATATGACATTAGGAAAAAATGATCCCCCAAAAATGAACGATGCTCCCGAAATAAGCGAACCTGCCGCTGTTGCGCCAGCGGCCATGTCGTCCGGAGCCGTTGCAAAATCTGTGGTTGATGAACAGGCGACCAAAACACCTGCGGGAGGGTCTGTCGCCGATCAGTCGATCCGCGTCAATGTCGATCAACTTGAAACGCTGATGACGACCGTCAGCGAATTGGTTCTAACCCGCAATCAATTATTGCAGATTTTACGCGGCGAGAAGGACAGTTTGTTTGCCACGCCGTTGCAACGCCTGAATCAGGTTACGTCCGAATTGCAGGAAGGCGTGATGAAGACCCGCATGCAGCCGATCGGCAATGCATGGGCAAAATTACCGCGCATCGTTCGCGATCTTGCGCACGAAATGAATAAGAAAATCGATCTGCAGATGCTCGGCGCAGATACAGAGCTTGATCGTCAAGTGTTGGAGCTGATTAAAGATCCTTTGACCCACATGGTGCGCAATTCCGCCGACCACGGCATCGAAATGCCGGCCGATCGCACGCGCCTTGGCAAACCGGAGACTGGCGTCATAACCCTTAATGCCTATCATGAAGGAGGCCACATCATCATCGACGTCGTCGATGACGGCAAAGGCCTTCCGATGGATAAAATCCGTAAGAAGATTTTAGAAAGAGGCATGGCGTCCGAGAGCGAACTCGCGGCAATGACGGAACAGCAGATTATGCAGTTCATTTTCAAAGCCGGTTTTTCGACGGCGGAAAAGGTTACGTCGGTGTCGGGTCGCGGCGTCGGCATGGATGTCGTTCGAACCAACATCGAGCGTATCGGAGGAACGATCGATTTTAAATCGGTTGCCGGAAAAGGGTCGTCGTTCTCGATTAAAATTCCTCTGACGTTGGCGATCGTTTCCGCCTTGATTGTCGAATGCATGGGCGAACGTTTTGCCATTCCGCAGATCAGCGTCATTGAGTTGGTCAAGTCTTCCCCCACCAGCGAACATCGCGTTGAGCTTATTAATCAGACCCCTGTGCTTCGTTTACGCAATCGTTTGCTTCCTTTGGTTTCCTTGCGCAAAACGCTTAAGCTCGGCGAGGAGGACATTAAGGCCAATGGCGACGCTTTTATCGTTGTCGTGCAGGTCGGAAGTTCGACAATCGGCGTCATTGTGGATCGCGTGTTTGATACGGAAGAAATAGTCGTCAAGCCCGTCGCGCCGATTTTACGCAATATCGAAGCGTTTTCGGGCAACACCATTTTGGGCGATGGCAGCGTCATCATGATTCTCGATCTCAACGCCATTGTATCAAACGCGGGCAATATCAGCAGCCACGATGCGCATGGGCAGGCAGCTGCAACGGTTCAAATCGGGCACGGCGGAAGCACCCAGTCGTTGCTCTTGTTCCTCGCCGGGGAGGGCGCGCAGAAGGCCGTTCCCTTGTCGCTGGTCGCTCGTCTTGAGGAGATTGACCGTAAGACGATTGAGTACTCGGAAGGGTCTCCGATGGTTCAATACCGCGGTAAGCTGATGCCTCTTATTCCTGTTGTTACGGGCGTCACTCTTCCCAAGGACGGATCTCAGGCGGTTCTAGTCTTTGCCGATAAGGACAGGCATATGGGCTTGATGGTCGATGAAATTTTGGACATCGTCGAAGAGCGTTTGCAGGTCGATTTGTCGGGACGCCGTCAAGGTACCTTGGGTACGTCGATTATTTCTGGCAAGGCGACGGATGTCGTCGATGCGGCCTATTATCTGTCTCAAGCGTTCCAAAACTGGTTTGGGGAAGAGGACAGCACATACGGAGAGGCGGCCGTTCATCGCGTTCTTCTCGTTGACGATAGTCCTTTCTTCCGCAATTTGTTGACGCCGCTTCTGACCGTTGAGGGCTTTGATGTCACGGCTGTGGAAACTGCTGCTGAAGCGCTGAAACTTCAAGAGGATGGCGTCGCTTTTGACGCTATCGTCAGCGACATCGAAATGCCGGGCATGAACGGATTCGATTTTGTTTCTGCCTTGCGCGGCAGCGATGGCAAGTGGAGTAAGTTGCCCATCTTTGCGATGTCGTCGCATGCGACTCCACGCGACCTTGAACGGGGGCGGTTGGCGGGATTTACCGACTATGTCGCTAAATTTAATCGCGAGGGACTGTTAAACGCTTTGCACGAAACATTAAAGCAGGGAGAGGCGCATCATGAGTAATTTGCCGGTTTCTTCGTCTTCGACAGAGATGACTACCGTTGGGGATGCCGCGGAGGGCATGTTCGTCACGATGACTGTTGCCAACCAGCTTTTTGGCATTCCTGTGTTGCAGGTGCAGGACGTTTTGGGCCCGCAGCGCATCGCACATGTGCCTTTGGCGCCGCCCGAAGTGTTGGGATCCTTGAATTTGCGCGGGCGCATCGTGACGGCGGTCGATGTCAGAACGCGCATGGGGCTTCCGCCCCTTGAGGGCAAGGGGCAGAGCATGAGCGTCGTCGTTGAATACGATGGCGAGCTCTACAGCCTTGTCGTCGACAAAGTTGGCGAGGTTATGAGCCTACCTTCCGCCGATTTTGAGAGAAATCCGTCAACCCTCGATCCTCGCTGGCAGGAAGTTTCAAATGGTATCTATCGATTAAAAGGGACATTGCTTGTTGTTCTTGATGTCGCGCGTCTTTTGCATTTGGAAATGTCGAAGGCAGCTTAGAGACTGTGCGTATAGGGGCGAAAGGAAAGAGGGGCTAAAATGAAGACGTGTCTTATTGTCGACGATAGCCGCGTCATCCGGAAGGTTGCGCGCCAGATTTTTGAGGCTATCGGATATACCTGCGTAGAGGCGGCGGACGGCCAGCTAGCTCTTGATGAGTGCAAAAAAGCTCTTCCGGGATTTGTTCTTCTTGACTGGAATATGCCGGTTATGAACGGACTGGAATTTCTTCAAGCTCTGCGCAAGCTGCCGGGCGGCGACACTCCAAGCGTTGTTTTTTGCACGACAGAAAACGATCTTGCGCATATTCAAGAGGCTCTAGGCGCCGGAGCTAACGAGTATATTATGAAGCCGTTTGACGCCGACATTATTCGCGGAAAGCTTGAACAGCTGGGTTTGATCTGAATTTTATGGATGCATGATGGCTCTTTTTTCCTCTCCAACTTCTCAAGCGCCTACGTCCGGTACGCCTCAGGTGCGCGTCATTATTGTTGACGATTCCCTGGTCATTCGCGGGTTTATTACGCGCGCGCTGGATAGCGATCCGGCGTTTAAGGTCGTCGCGACGGCCAACAACGGCAAAATGGCCATAGATGTTTTGCGCGACACGCCCGCCGACGTTATTATTCTCGACATCGAGATGCCCGTTATGGATGGCCTGACGGCTATTCCGAAGTTGAAAGAGATCGACCCAACAGTACAGATTATTATGGCGTCGACCCTGACGCAGAAAAACGCAGAAATCAGCATTAAGGCGTTGTCTTTGGGAGCCACCGACTATTTGCCAAAACCATCTGCGCATGAAATGGCCGTTCCCGGAGAGTTTCAGCGGGATTTGAGGGAGAAGGTTAAAGAACTTGGCTCCATCACCTGGAGAAAGAGACGTCGGCTTGAGCGGCAAAAGTTGGCCGCGTCGGCGGAAGCAGTCGCCGGGTTAGCGCCGGTCGAGAAAAAACAGATAGTCTTACGTCCGATGCCTTATACAAGGCCTGAAATTATCGCCATTGGGTCTTCGACCGGCGGGCCTCAGGCGCTCTTCGAGGTTATTAAGTCCATGGGAGCCGGATTGGGGCAGCCCATCGTCATTACTCAACATATGCCGCCGTCTTTTACGACAATTTTGGCGACCCATATTAATAGGCAATGCGGGGTGGATTGCGTTGAAGCGAAGGAGGGAGATGTCCTTCGCTCTGGAAACTATTATGTCGCTCCCGGCGATTTTCATATGCTGATCGTCAAAACGCCGGAAGGGCCTACGATTCGCCTTGTTAAAGATCCGCAGGAAAATTATTGCCGTCCCTCCGTCGATCCTATGCTGCGATCGTTGGTTGGCGTCTATGGCGGCCGTATTCTGGTCGTGATTCTAACGGGCATGGGGCAGGACGGAATGAAGGGGAGCGAGGTTGTCGTCAAGGCCGGAGGTTCTGTTGTCGCCCAGGATGAACCGACGAGCGTTGTTTGGGGCATGCCGGGCGCCGTTGCCATGGCCGGGCTTTGTTCCGCCGTGGTTCCTCTTGTGGAAGTCGGTTCACTCGTTCGACAGATTGCATCACGCAGAGCCGGCGGCGCCGGCGGGAGCGTGGCATGAAGCCGGATGATTTTGAACTCTTTTCGATGATTGTTAAGCAGCGCTCAGGTCTCGTGCTGACTCCCGAGAAAGCGTATCTTTTAGAATCGCGGCTGTTTCCCGTCGCTCGCAAGCACAGCATTAAATCTCTCGAAGACATGGCTCTGAGCGTCCGTGCCAAGCGAGACGAAGCCCTAATGGCCGACATCACCGAGGCGATGACGACAAACGAGTCCTTTTTCTTCCGCGATCTGAAACCATTTACCCTTTTTCAAAAAAACCTTTTGCCGAGATTGCTGGACTCTCGGGCGAGCAAAAAACAAATCCGCATCTGGTCTGCCGCTGCTTCCAGCGGACAAGAGGCCTATTCTTTGGCGATGCTTTGCGTTGAAGCGGCAGCCAAGCTTCAGGGATGGAAGGTTGAAATTATCGGCACCGACATATCGCGCGAAATGATTGCGCGCGCTAAAACGGGTATCTATTCACAGTTCGAAGTGCAACGCGGTCTTCCTGTGACGCATTTGGTGAAATACTTCCAGCAAATCGCCGGAGATAAATGGCAGATCAAGGATAACATCCGGCAGATGGTTGATTTTCGCGAAGGCAATCTGTTGACGGATTTTGGCGTCTCCGGTTCTTTCGACATCATATATTGCCGTAACGTATTGATTTACTTCGATATTCCGACAAAGACGCGCGTGCTTTCCACCATCAGCCAAATCTTACACCCGGACGGATTCTTGATCCTTGGCGGCGCGGAAACCGTTTTGGGAATTTCTGACAAGTTCAAAATTGCCTCGGGAGAGCACGGGCTTTACGTGGGGGCGGGCTACAATTACGAGCCACAGGTGCCGTCGGCGTAGAGTCTATTACTATCGGATAGAGCTGTTATTCCGCTTCGCCCTTGATGCCGGGGAAAAATAAGAAACCAAATCGGATTCCGGATAAATTCGCATTTTTGCGATGAGCAAAAAAGCGAATTTTCCGGAATGACGAAGAACGTTTCAGGGATTCTTTGCCAAGTAGTTCATGACGGCGGACTTGATGCGCTCAACAGGGTTTTGTGACGCATCGGGGAAAGCGAATTTCTGCCCGGTCATTTTTTCGTATACCGAGACATATGTTTCCGCCGTGGCAAGGCGAGTGGCGTCCGGAATGGGCGGAATTTCGTCTTTATAGGGGTCGCAGTGATCCGTCAGCCAGCGACGGACGACGTCCTTGTCGAGGGTCTCAGGCGCTTCTCCGGAATCGATACGCTTTTGATATGTTTCGGCGATCCAGTAGCGGCTGCTGTCGGGCGTGTGGATTTCATCACCAAGAACAACCGTACCGTCCGGCAATAGGCCAAACTCATATTTGGTGTCGGCTAAAATAAGACCCCGTTTTTTGGCGATTTCCTGTCCACGCGCGAATAAAGCCAAGGCATAGGCGCATGTCTTGTCCCATACCGCTTTGTCGAGAATCTTGTCGGCAACGATTTTTTCCGGCGACAGAGGCGCGTCATGATCGTTGGCTGCGGCCTTTGTCGTCGGGGTGATGATGGGGCGTTCAAGTTGCTGGTTGTCGCGCAGGCCGTCGGGGAATTTGACGCCGTACATCTCCCGTTTTCCGGCTTTGTACATTTTTAAGATAGACGTTGCCGTCGATCCAGCCAGATAGCCGCGTACGACGAGTTCGACGGGCAGCATGTTGAGTTTTTTGCAAACGACGACATTGGGGTCGGGGTAGGCGATGACGTGATTGGGGCAAATGTCCTTTGTTTGGTCGAACCAATAGCGCGAGAGCTGAGTCAAAACCTGACCTTTCAGGGGAATCGTCGTTATCTGCCGGTCGAAGGCGCTGAGGCGGTCAGTCGCGATGATGATTTTACGATTGCCTGGCGCGTCGTATGATTGGCGCACTTTGCCCTTGTAGGGGTTGGGCAGGGACAGCGAAATATCGTCAACCGTTTTGGAGAGGAAAGAGTCGATCATTGAAAGGGGCCTTTGATTCTATGGGCGAGAAATGCCCTTGTACCCTATGCCCTCGGATGAGCCAAGGGGAAGTATGAAGAAAAAATTAGCTATGTTTCGGGGCGTGGAGGCAGGGTATCCTGTTATTATCTTTTGTTTTTTCGCGATCAGGACGCGGGTGATGAAAACATTGTTCTGCGTTGAGCCGGCATGGGCGTTTATGGCATAATGAAAGGCGTATTCAAGGCAGTATTTTCTACGATAAGGCGCTTGCTCCTTTTTAAGAAAATGGCTTTCTCATGACTGATTTTACAAATAAAGACGATCTGAAGTTGGTCATCAATGATGTCTTTGACCCCATTTTATCCTCACGCAATTCCAAGGTTGTAGGCGTGGCGTTCGGCGTTGAAATGGGACGCGTTGATATGAACCTAGATCCTTGGTTCCTGCTTTCGTCTTGCGCCGTTATCATCCCTCATACGGACAGGAGGAAAGCAACCGACGAGATTCATGCTTTGGAAGAGTACATCGCGGTTGCGCTTGATCTTACGCGCGAAGAAGCTTTAAAAACGGAACAGGGTCATAGATATTCGGAATCTATTGAGGCTCAGGTAAAGTTCGTTGACGAAAACGATCCGTATAAATGGGGCGTTCACAACTTTTCTATCAGGGGAAAAAAGAATACGAGGCAGGTTGTTATTAAAGTCAATGAAATGCTCGCGCTGTCTCCGATCGAACGGAAAGATCTTGTTTCGACGCTGGTAAAGAATAACGGCGTTATCTTAAATAGGTTGTTGCGATAGCGGCGAACTACGCGCAGCCTGCCACGTCGATCATCGAGGAGGCCATTGCCTCGCTGGGACGCTTGCCGCCCCAAATCACAAGCTGGAACGCCGGATAGAAGCGTTCGCATTCGGTCAGCGCAATTTCAACCAGGTCTTCGAGGGATTCGATGCCCGGTATGCGGCCGCCGCGCGTCAGAACCGTATAGCGGAACAGCGGCATATTCTGGTGCATATCCAGATTAAAGTGCCCCAGCCACATGCGATCGTTCAGCATCGCCAGTAAATCGTGAACGTCTTCGCGCTTGCCGTCCGGCACTTTCATATCAAACTGGCACGAGAACTGAAGCGCGCCGATTTCTTTCTGCCACACAAAAAACATACGGTAGTGGCACCAGCGGCCTGAAAGTTCGACAATAAGCTCGTCGTCATTCGTTCGATCAAACAACCACTCGTTGGCGGTAACGATCTCCTCAAGAATGTCGAGAGGATTAGGAATGCTCTGTTGTTGTAGGGCGACTTGAAACGACATGGGCAAACTCCGCTTATGAGACCCAAATGCGTATCAAACTTGTGAGTCATGCTGCAAGAGTCTTGCGCTGTTTTTTTGCGATACAGCATAACGTCGTGCTTTTTGAGTCACAGGGCACGGAAACGAAACGATTCTTTTTGCGCTGCAGCTAATTGATTCAAATGACTCGGAATTCCACGCTTTTTGCGATGCAAAAGGATTCATTTGCGCGCGCGTCGCCCCGCCTTTGTTTTAACGGAAGGTAAATTTGTCTTTTTCGTCTTTACCGTCTTTTTCCCGCTTGACAGATTTAAAATTGATTCAATCGCAAATACGCGCTTTTCCAGGTCTTCTTGCTTCATGCGAGCCTTGGCGAGCATCGCGAACGCGGCGTCGAATTCTTCGCGATTCACGAGGTCGAGATCGCCGGCAAGGCGCTCGACATGGCTTTTCGCGTGCGCCTTTAATTCGTGACGTGCGCCCGCGATGTGTTCCAAGGCATCGCTGGCAAGGGTCAGAAGGTCTTCGATAAGGTTTTGAGAGGACATAAGAGATTCGTGGTTTATGACTGATGTTAGGCAGACTCTTGCATAATCATTGATAAAAGAAAATGGGATCCCCTGAGTTCACAAACGAAGTGCAACACCCTGTTAAGGTGTTGCGGTCATGGGAAAAAGATACAAACAGTTCTCGCTGGAAGAACGTTGCGAACTTGCCCGTCTGCGCGCAGACGGG
>JBAZNY010000031.1:0-7557 GCA_041649025.1 Bdellovibrionales bacterium
AGTTTTTTCTGGTTTTTGAAAGAGTGTGAGTGGCGGTTCAACGGAGGCAGCCACAAAGCCCTGTTAAATCAGCTCAAATCTTGGTATCGTTCCGAAATTAAACAGCCTTAGCTACATCAGCCCCAAACTTTTTCGTCTCATGAAAATATTTGACCGACTCATAATTGGCAAGTTATTACCAATAAATATGAAGTGAGCTTTAAAACCCTAACAATTATGGGAGACAATGATGAACTACAGTAACGAATTTGATCCGCATGAGAGTTTCACTAAAGATGTTGTTGCTTCAATAATGGGAAGTGAAGGAACGGCCACTATAGACCGTGTCACCCCGAGCGTTTTTGCATGGATCAATTATAAAATGCCAGGAGAAGATGGCCAAATGAGAGAAGGCAGAATCGGAATCGATGCGGCAGTTCCGTATACGAGACAAATAGCAGACATCAATAGGGCACACGGATTAGTTTTGAGAGTGACAAACCCCGAGCTTCTGGGCCTCTCCGCTGTTGAGCAGCACGCGTTGGGTCTTGTTCCGTCCGCCAGCTAGACTTACATAAAGCTATACGGATCGACGTCGATGAGCAGCCGTAAATTTCTCGGCAACTTGACGCATCCCAGCCATGTCCGCAAGACGGATGAGAGATTGACGTTGCGGGGCGCTTGAATCATCAAACGATGACGATAGCGCCCGCGCAATCTCGCAAAAGGCGCAGGCGCGGGGCCTAACACCCGCAAATTTTCGATTTTGGGCGCGCTTTCCGCCAGATGTTGCGCGGCGCGAATAACCTCGTTCGCATCGACCCCCGAAATTGTCAAACTCGCCAATCTCCAATACGGGGGCAGGTGGTACGCCTCGCGCTCCTTTAATTCGACCTTCATAAAAGCGTCGCGGTCTCCCTTTACAATCGCCTTCATGACGGGATGCTCCGGCGCCGTCGTTTGCAACAACACATGCCCCATATCTTCGCCGCGCCCGCTGCGTCCCGCCATCTGCTGCAAAAGCTGAAACGTGCGCTCGGAAGCGCGAGGGTCGCCGCCCGCCAAGCCTAAATCGCCGTCCACCACGCCCACCAGCGTCAATCGCGGAAAGTGATATCCCTTCGCCATAATCTGCGTGCCGATCAGAATATCGATCTCGCGCCGCTCCATTTTATCGATCAGTTCCTGCGCGGCCTGTGGATTTTCCAGCGTGTCGCTCGCCATGACGGCAAACCGCGCCTCAGGCAGCCGCGCCTTCACTTCCTCCGCAATGCGCTCGACGCCGGGGCCGCATGCGGCAAAGCACCCTTCGGCTTCGCATGACGGGCATTTTTCAGGCAAGCGCATGGTGTAATCGCAATGATGGCAATGCAGCCGCCCCGATTGCTTGTGTTCCGTCAGCCACGCGGTGCATCGCGGGCATTCAAGGCGATGTCCGCAACGCCTGCACAACGTCAAAGGTGCATACCCGCGCCGGTTAAGGAACAACATCGCCTGCTGTCCTGCGGCAAGTGTATTTTTCAAACCTTCGAATAACGGAGGGCTGATAAATTCCTGCGACGATAATTTATGCTGCCGCAAATCAACCAAGTCGATGCGCGGCATTTTAGCTTCGCCGAAACGCGTCGGCAAAACAACATGGCCGTATTTTCCCTGCTGGACATTAAACAGCGTTTCAAGCGAAGGCGTCGCGCTCGACAAAACGACGGGAATATTTCCGATCTTCGCGCGCGCGACGGCCATATCGCGGCCATGATAAATAACGCCTTCTTCCTGTTTATAAGCGGCCTCGTGCTCTTCATCGACGACAATCAATCCCAAATTGGGATAAGGCAGAAACAAAGCCGACCGCGCGCCCAGAATAAATTTAGCCTCGCCTTTGACAATCGCCTGCCAATGCAAGCGCCGCTTCTTGTCGCCTAAAGCGGAATGCCATTCGATGGGCCGCGTTCCGAAACGTGCCGCAAACCTGTCGATCAACGCGGCCGTCATCGCGATTTCGGGCAGCATCACCAAAGCCTGTTTTCCCTGCCGTAGGCATTCGGCGATAGCTTCGCAATACACTTCGGTCTTACCTGATCCCGTCACGCCGTCCAGCAACGTAGTAGAATAAACAGAAGAAGAGAGTTTTCCCTCCCCCTTGCGGGAAAGAGGCGGTGTTATTCTTTCTTTCCCCTCCCCCTCGCGGGGAGGGTCAGGGAGGGGGGGAGGCGACTGGGTACAATTGAGGGTATTCTTGGCTGCCCCGACTTTTTCTATTAAAACCTCCGCTGCCTTCTTCTGATCCTCATTCAGCGTGGGTTTATGAAAATCCGGATCAAAAACGGGACAGGCGAAGGAATCTTTTTTCTTCGGCTCGATGAGTTTGGCGTTGCCGAACATCATCTTCAAAACTGCGCCGCGAGGAGTCAGGGTGTATCCCGCGACCCAATCGATGAACGAACGGCTGACATCGGGAACGGCGGGCAGGGGCAGGGCGCGAAGAATGGATTTTAACTTAACTTCGGGAACGTCGCCCGACCCGATGCCCCAAATGACGCCGATCATCGTTCGTCCGCCAAACGGAACCTCGACAAAAGCCCCGATTTCCGGCTTTTGGCCGTCGAGGGGCAAATAGTCATACGCATCCGAAAGCGGCGCGGGAATCAGCACGCTTAACGTTTTTGGGGGTATGGCGGAAGCCTGAGTCATGAGGTATAAGCGAGAGTCTCTTTTCTGAAAAACTTCGTCATGCCCGCGAAGGCGGGCATCCCATTTTCTTAGTTTCTAAGATAACAAAAACCAAGGAGAAAGCTGTGAAATTTTTTGTCGATACCGCCGATCTTAAAGAAATTAAAGACCTTGCCGCAACAGGTTTGCTGGATGGCGTAACAACCAATCCGTCGCTTGTGGCCAAATCAGGTCATGCCAACTTTATCGAGTTAATCAAAGAGATTTCTTCGATTGTCGAGGGGCCGGTCAGCGCGGAAGTCGGCGCAACCGATTATGAGCCGATGCTGGAAGAGGCCAAATACATTGCGAAAATCGCGAAGAACATCGCCGTTAAGGTGCCTTTGACGCCCGCAGGCCTTAAAGTCTGTAAATATCTGTCCGAGCAGGGCACGATGGTTAACGTCACGCTTTGTTTTTCGGCGGCGCAGGCGATTTTAGCCGCCAAAGCTGGCGCAACGTTTGTCTCGCCTTTTGTGGGGCGTTTGGACGACATTGGCGAAGACGGCCTGCAGCTTATCTCCGACATCTGCCAGATTTACTCGAACTATCCGCAGTTCAAAACGGAAGTACTGGTCGCTTCGGTTCGCGGGCCGCAGCATGTCGTGCAAGCGGCTTTAATGGGTGCGCACGTTGCGACAATCCCGCCCAAGGTCATTTGGCAATTGTTCGGACACCCTCTGACCGACAAAGGCCTCGCGGCATTTGTGGCGGACTGGGCGAAGTCGGGACAAAAGATTCTGCCGAAGAAGTAAGGAATCCTTTCAAAGGATGTCCGTGTGACCGAAGACATCAGCACCTTGCCGCTTGCGGCAGACGTCATCGACGCCTTGGAGCGTTGGCGCAGTTGGCTGCGGGATGAAAAGCGCGTCGCGGCTAAAACGGTCGAGTCCTACGGTTTCGACATCCAAAATCTTTTCCATTTTTTGACCGACTATCGTGGCGGGCAGATTACAATCAAAATGCTCGCGTCTCTCACGCTCACAGATTTCCGCGCATGGCTTGCGCATAGCGCGGCAGAGAATATCGGCGCGGCTTCGCGCGCGCGGGCGGTGGCGGGCGTCCGCAATTTTTTCCGTTGGCTTGACCGCAGCGGGCTTATGCACAATCCGGCGATTGATTTGCTCAAAATGCCCAAAACCTCGCGCCGCCTGCCGCGCCCCGTGTCGGAGAAAGAAGCGCAGGACATCGTTTCCCTTGCCTCGAATTCTCTGGAAGACAGTTGGATCGGCCTTCGCGACGAAGCCTTGTTCACGATTTTGTACGGCGCAGGCCTTCGTATCGGCGAGGCGCTTAGCCTCACCTGCGCCGACGTCGGGCGCGAAGACCGCATTACAGTGACGGGCAAAGGCAACAAGCAGCGCAATGTCCCTTTGCTTCCTATCGTCCGTTCATGTATCGAAAAATATCTGGCCGCGTGCCCCTATGCGATAGAAGGCGACAAGCCCGTTTTCGTCGGCGCGCGCGGAGAAAAACTGAATCCGGCAGTAGCAGAGCGCAGTCTTCGTTCTCTGCGCCGCCAACTCGGTCTGCCCGATACTGTTACGCCTCATGCCCTGCGCCACAGCTTTGCGACGCACCTGTTGGCTTCAGGAGCCGACCTTCGCAGTTTGCAGGAGCTTTTGGGTCACAGTTCTCTTTCCACCACGCAACTCTATACGAAGGTAGATATCCAGCAGCTTTCAAATGTCTACCGCAGTGCACACCCGCGCGCGAAATAACTGAAAATTCTTCCGTTTATTTCGGCATTATCGTTGCGAAACTATATTAACCAAATAAGCATCGGCCAATTTGTGGTATAACTATGCATCCGCCCGACAGGCGGTATTTTATTTAACCAATTTTGAAATGAACATGGAAAAGCCCGCCGTAAAGAGTTTTTCTGATTTTGTAGAAGCGTACGAAGCGCTTTGCATGAAAAAGTGCAATTGCGACGAAGACAAATCCGACGAAGACAAATCCGACGAATACAAATGCGACGAATATCAGGCGCGCTTCAAACTTCGTCAAATATGGAACGAAGCGACTGAGGAAAACGCGCGTCGCATTGAGCTGGCCGGGGTAAAAATCTCGGTATTTGGAATTGCCGCTTCAATTGTCGTGGGACAAGCTTTGTCCGACCCAAGAATTATGTTTGGGGGAGCCGTTCTGTCCTCCGTTATTGGGACAGTCGTCAGCGCCTCAGGAAGCTTAAAGACCTCAGGTAATTTGAAACGCGTCGCAGAGGTGGCGAGAGAGATTTTCAATCGGGACATTATCTTCAAAAGTCCCGCACAACCCAATTCCACTGGGCATTACGATAATATTAAGCGGTACATTTTAGTCGCCTAATTTTCTTGGCGTCACTTCGCCTGCTTCCTGACTTCCACGGCGCCACGGAAGGTGCGAGCTTCGAATATCGGAAGCTCCGCAATGTTACAGGCAAGTATTTTGACAAAATCAAGGTTTAAAGATACGATGTTTCCTATACTTGTTTACACTTTGACAAAATTATACTTTGACAAAGGGAGATTTTGAAAAATGAATAACAAAACGACCTCCAATGTGGCTCTGACAGGGCAAAAATTGCCAGACAATCTTTGGGGATTTGTCGAAGCCAACAAAGAAAAATATAAAACAGCCAAAAAGTGCAGCGAAAAAACTGCAACTGAAAACCTGAAAAGAATCTGGAAGGGCGCTGCTGGTGAAATTGGTTTTCGTAACGCAAGTATTCTTTTTGGCTCTTTTTTTGCAGTGCTTCTCGGGATTTCTGCGCTTGGGGGTGTGTTGGGCCGTGTTGAATCAAGCACAGTGAAAACTGTGCTGTTTGTGGTGGCGGTTCCGGTGTGTCTGTTAGCAACGGGTTCGATGGTGTATTTAACTAGGGGGTATTCTGAGGAGGCGGGCATAGGTATTTCGAAAGAGAAATTTTATAAAAACCAGTTTATTGATAGAGATGAAAAAAAGGGAATTAATCCAACAGCGCCGGAGTCAGAAGCCATCAGCAAAAGAGCGAATGAAAACCTTCGTCTTGCTTTAGGTTCCTGACGAATCCAAAAGCCAAAAATTACTTCGCCTGCTTCCTGACTTCATACATCGCAACGGCGGCAGCGTTCGACACGTTTAGGCTCCCCACAGGTCCTTGCGTGGGTAATCTTGCCAATTCGTCGCATTTCTGCCGCGTCAGGTGGCGTAATCCTTCACCTTCCGCGCCAAGCACCAAAACCGTGCGTCCCGACAAATCGAGATCGTTCAGGTTTTTCTCGCCTTCTTCGGCCAATCCGACGCACCAGTATCCGGCTTCGCGCAAATCGTCGAGCGTGCGCGCCAGATTGACGACATGAATCATAGGCGTGACGTCCAAAGCGCCGGAAGCCGCCTTGGCCAGAACGCCGGTGGAGGAGGGGGCATTGCGTTCGGTCATGACGACGGCGCCCGCGCCGAAAGCGGCGGCAGAGCGCATGATCGCGCCGACGTTATGCGGATCGGTCACCTGATCGAGCATTAAAATAAGGTCGGGCGCGGGATCGACGGAAATAATGTCGTGCAATTCGGCTTCGGGCAAAGGCTCGGTCTCGATCACAATGCCCTGATGCACGCTGTTGGGCGGCGTGATGCGGTCCAAAGCCTCGCGTTCCATCTTCTTGGCATCGGGACGTATAAGCAATCCATCTTCACGCGCTTCGCTCACGGTCTTTTCGAAAAGTTTTTGCCCGCCTTCCGTCAGCCACAAACGCGAGATGCGGCGCTTGGGATTCAAAAACGCCATGCGCGCGGCATGAAGCCCCCAAATCAAAACGTTTTCGCCGGAGGGTTTATAGGCTTCCTCTTTCGCGTCGGGTTTCGGTTTACGAAACGCAGGTCTCGCCTTGTCCTTAAAACGGGGCTTGCCGCCGAACCTTGGCCTCTCGTCAGAACGGAAGTCTGATTTGAATACAGTTTTTGATCGCTTGTTGGGAAAGCGGCTGTGTTTTTCTGGTTGGCGCTTATCGCCGGACTCGCTTAAAGTCCGCGCCCCTTTATAGAACGGTTTATGAGGACGGCTTTCTTCGCCGTCGCGCGTTTTTGAAGAAGAAGCAGAAGACCTAAAGGCGGGTCTAGCCTTATTTCCAAACTTTGGCTTTCCTTCCGAGCGGAAATCGGATTTAGACTTATCCGCCGTATAGAAACGTTTTTGAGGGCGACTTTCGTCGTCTTCTCGCGTCTTTACGGAAGGGGAGGAACGCCGGAAATCTGTGTGCTTACGGCGCGAAGTGAACGGTTTATTGTTTTTCATGGATTAAGTGTAAGGAAGGGATTGACAAAAACAAGCAAAATCCGTTACTTCCCCATTCCCGCACTATGGACAGGTGGCCGAGTGGTTAATGGCAGCAGACTGTAAATCTGCCCTCTCACGAGTACGTAGGTTCGAATCCTACCCTGTCCACCATATAAAAAGGGGTACGTTCCGGACACATAGGTAACAGAATGTACCTAAGACATAGGTAACACTTTAGGGCCGAAGGGGTTGTCTAAAGGTTGCAGTGTCCGTTCCTCCAGATCGACATAACCGAGATCATAATCCATAAAGCTGACAAGCCAAAGGCCGTGATCGACTTCTTTTAAACCGACGGCTTGGCCTGCAAGGGATTGGCTTAGGTTGATCTTTTTCTTGTACATGCAAACGCGGCCGCAGCTTGTGACGTGAAGAACCTTGTCGTGGAAGGGATAAGACACGTCCGGCAAGCCGGTGTAGGGACGCTGTGAGGGCACATAGACCTCAGCCGGGGTCTTCATATCGAGAGCCTCATGCGGGCGTTCGTTGTTGAAGGTCTCGATAAAATCGTCGAACTTGGCTTGTTGCTGAAGAGCGTTCTGACCAGCAGGTCTGGCTGTTTCCTGTTTAAGCGT
>JBAZNY010000032.1:0-7270 GCA_041649025.1 Bdellovibrionales bacterium
GAGAAAAAGACGTTCCGGGCTGTGTCGTGAACGGGGCTGGCAAGGATAACGAGAATAATCTTGGAATACCCTCTAAGAAAATTGGCGGCACGCTTATCCCTAACCCGGATTATATCGCTGTAGACCAACCAAGTGGTCCCAGTCAGCGAACCGGTATCAGGCAAACATGTGCTGCGCCACATGCCTGATGTCAGGGCAGCATAAGGCAAGATAAAAGAAACTGTCTCGCAAAGTTGCTATCCTGTTGTCTGCACATCATTTTTTGCGAGTACCGCCAAGTTGCTGAGAGTAGTTTTTCTTATAATTCATTGAAGATTCTAAATAATTTAGGAGACGCGCATGGATGCGGAAGAATCCGCCCTAAATCTCGCAAAATTTAGAAACCAAGAACAAAAAGCACGCTGAGAATATCTTCATCGGGCGCGGCAAGCTGCTTTCCCCTTCGAGGTGCGGGCAACGCTTCGAATGTCGGCTGCGCGTTGCCCACACCTCGGAAGACGTAATGACGCTATTGCTTTTTGATCGGGTGGATCAAAAATTCAAAGACAGAATCTCGAATTTTTTACCATCAATAACAGCCTCCGATAATGCAAAGTCAAAGCAACACGTTATGCGGAAAAATCTCCGAGCCTCCAAAACTTGTTGGGAAAGTGATGTGCAGACAACGGGATAGCCTCGCTTGGAGGCTCCTTTTATCTTGCCTTACGCCCTTACATTTCTGATGGGCACTCAGGCGTTTTCGGACATGAGAACAGAGCACCAGCCTCTTGCGGCCTATCTATTCCTTTACCTTTGGCACCAGGGCCCCAATAGGGGTGTCTTCTTCGCTGTTATGCCTAACAAGGACTCTCCATACCTAATAAGGACTCTCCGTACCTAACAAGGCATATAAGAGATTTTCGTCTTCCGTGAAATGCTCACCTTCAATAAATTGCGTGGGAGGGAACAACATGAGCGGAGAAATGAAACAGGATCCGGCTTTGCAGCCTCATATCCTGATCGAACTTGCCTTTAAGCCACTGGTTCCGAATCTAAAATTGCGTCCACAAGAAAGCCAATTGCTTTTGGCCTACATCGGTGAGATTCTCAAAGAGATCGAGGAAGAAGAGAAAGCGATCAAAGAACTGGAATCTCCATGCAAGTAGCCCTTTACGCTCGCGTATCAACAGGCCGCCAAGCCGAAAATGAGCTTTCCATTCCCGACCAACTGCGCCAGATGCGGCAATGGGCGGAACGCAACAGCCATGTCGTCGCCAAGGAATATATCGAGCCGGGCGCAACGGCAACCGACGACAAGCGGCCTGTGTTTCAGGACATGATGGCGGAAGCCACCATGAAAGGCTCATCCCCGTTTCAACTTATCGTTGTGCATAGTTTCTCTCGCTTCTTCCGCGATCATATCGAAGGGGCCATTTATCAAAGGCGGTTATGTAAACACGGCGTTAGGGTAGAATCCATTACCCAACACACGAATAACGACCCTTCGGGCGAGATGCACCGCAGCATGATTATGCTGTTTGATGAATATCAAAGCAAAGAGAACGCCAAGCATACGTTGCGCGGTATGCAGGAAAACGCACGGCAGGGATACTTTAACGGCAGCAAGGCTCCGTTTGGTTATAAAACTGTCGAAGCTGGACAAACGGGAACCAGAGGGCGCATCAAGAAGAAGCTGGCAATCAACGAGACCGAAGCCGAGATCGTCCAAGAAATCTTCGCTCTCTACGTCAACGGTAAGAGCAATACGCCACGCATCGGCATGAAAGAAATCGCCAAGCACCTCAACCAACGCGGCATCCTCATGCGCGGCAAGCCATGGCGGGTGCAGGTTATCCATCAAATCCTATCCAGCACGACCTATGCCGGATGGCACGTGTTCAATAAGTTGGATTCCAAAACCCGCCAGATCAAGCCGGAGAGTGAACGGGTCAAAATCCCCGTTCCGGGGATTATCAGCCAAGATATTTTTGACAAGGCAACCAAGCTTCGCGGCGCTTATACCCCCAAAATGTGCGCACCGCGCCGCGAAACATCGCCCAATCTTCTTACGGGCTTGCTCAGATGCGATTGCTGCGGGGCGACAATGGTTATGATTACGGCTAAGAACAACCGCTATCGTTATTACAAATGCTCAAACCGTCTGAGCAAAGGCAATACCGTCTGCCAATCCGCCAACTATCCGGCGGGGAAACTTGAAAGTCTTGTGCTGGATGCTTTCAAACAAAAACTCTACACGCCAGAATATATCCGCGCCGTGATTGACGACTTGCGCAAACACGCCAACCAAAACGGCAGCGAAGACAAAATCCGGCTCAAAAAGCTGGAAGCCGAGTTGCGTGATATCGAGGAAGCCGAAAACAAGCTGTTCGAAGCGATAGAGAAAGGCGTTCTTGAACTGGACGACCGCCTGAAACTTCGCGTTCAAAACCATAAGACACGCCGCGAGACGATATCGGCGGAAATGGCGACCCTGAATCAGAAAAAACAAACGCCGCTCCAAACACTGACCCCACAGAAGATTGAGGCTGTGGCTCGCGTCCTCAATAAACGCTTCTCTACATCGACGCCTTTCAGCCGCGCCTACCTACGGGCAACGGTCAATGAAATCCGCGTCACAGGCGATTTTCTGAAGCTGAGAGGGGAGAATAAAGCGATGGCAGCTCTTGTCGCCAACGGCGGGCAAATCGACCCATCTGCAGAAGTACGCAGATTCATATCTGATTGGCGTCCCCTACGGGATTTGAACCCGTGTTCTCACCGTGAGAGGGATGGATTTGGCACTTTTAGAGACAGCCTGAAATTTTAGAAACTCAACAGAACCAATATTTGCGGCCATTATTCGTTTCTTCTTGTATCAGCAAGTTCCTCCCCGTATATTAGGCAAAAGTTAGGCAGAATTCCTAAGAGCCAAAAACGGGGGTTTTCATGACACGGCGGGTAAGAGACACAAACCTTGAAACGCGGAATGCACGGCGGGCGTTAAAGATACGCCCCAAGCCCTATTGGAGGGCCTTGGATAGCGGTTTGCATCTGGGCTATAGGCGCAGAGCTACGGGTGGTTCATGGATTGTACGACGATTTACCGAGTCCGGGCACTACGTCGAAAGCAAACTTGGCCTTGCCGACGATTTTCAAGACGCCGATGAAATTAAAACGCTCAACTTCCATCAAGCACAGGAAGCCGCCCGCAAGTGGGATAAAACTAAAACCCGTATTGAAGCAGGGGTTGAGGAAGCGCATGACGGCACCTATACGGTGGAAGATGCCTTGCGCGATTATCTGAAGCATTACGAAGTTGAGGGCAAAGGCGTGGCGTACACGCGATCCACCATCGACACGCATATCAAACCGGCTTTGGGCAAAATTGCGATTGCCCGCCTCAATACGAAAAAAATATCTGGCTGGCACCACGATATTGCAACCTCCCCTGCCCTCCTTCGGACAAGCAAAACCGCCAAGAAACAGAACACGCGCCCCCACGCCGCTAATGACGCCGACGCCGTGCGCAGCCGCCGCGCCACCGCTAATCGTATCCTGACGGTTCTCAAAGCTGCCCTAAATTACGCTTGGAAGGAAGGCAAGGCGGAAAGCGATACCGCATGGCGCAAGGTGAAACCGTTTCGGAATGTCGATGCGCCGGTGGTACGCTATCTGACCGAGGCAGAATGCACCCGCCTTGTGAATACCTGCCCTGATGATTTTCGCCTGTTAGTCAAAGGGGCCTTGCTAACCGGATGCCGGTACGGAGAATTGTGCGCATTAAAGAAAAACGACTTTAACCCCGACGCGGGAACCGTAACGATACGCACGAGCAAAAGCGGCAAAGCCCGCCATGTTGTTCTAACCAACGAAGGTAAGACGTTTTTTGAAACCATCACAGCCAACAAACAGGGAACCGATTTAATTTTCGCTCACGGAAACAATGAAGCTTGGAAAACATCGCATCAGAAAAGGCCGCTTATCGAGGCTTGTAAACGCGCAAAGATCAAACCAGCCATATCCTTTCACGTTTTGCGCCATACGCACGGCAGCATGTTGGCTATGAAGGGCGTCCCGATGCCGGTTATTGCAAAACAGCTAGGCCACGCCGATACGCGCATGACGGAAAAACATTACGCCCACTTGTCGCCGTCCTATGTAGCCGACACCATCCGGCAGAATTTCCCGACGCTTGGACTTGCGGAAAATAGCAATGTGACGGCTTTGACAGGCAAGAGGTAAAGAATAACCCCTTGTTTTTTCTTATATAACTTTCCTTAGGGGTTTAACTGGAATTTTTACGGAATCCATGTATAATACGGATTATACGGAACATACGGAGAATAAGACATGGACAGCACAATTAGAGTCGCATCGACGGATTTCAGCAAGGAAGTGGGCCGCTATCAGGACGCGGCTTTAACCCACCCCGTTATCGTGAGCCGCAATGGCCGTGATCGAACGGTGTTAATCTCGGTGGAAGAATACCGCCGACTTAAGCGCCGTGACCGGCAGGTTATGAGCCTAGATGATTTTACGGACGCAGACATTGCCGCCGTAAAGAAAGCCAAAGCCCCATCTGCCGCCGCCGCGTTTAATGACGAAATCTAATCAAAGCAAAGGGTTTCCAAAACCGGTTCCCGCCCTCGTCATTCGCTACGCCTATCTGTGGCGCAGGGAACATGCGCGTGGCCTTGAGGAAGGTTCCAAAGACCGCCCCTGCTCCGTCATTCTGGTGACAACAGACAACGAGAAAAATCAGATAGTGACGGTATTGCCAATTACGCATACGCCACCAAGCGATACCGCCCTATCCGTCGAAATTCCCGCAGCGACGAAAAAACGACTTGGTCTTGACGATGATCGTTCTTGGATTGTCGTGACGGAAGCCAACCGCTTCACATGGCCGGGGCCAGATTTACGTCCAACCCGCGCCGGTGGTGCCGCAAGCGTCGCTTATGGTCTATTGCCCGAATCGTTGTTTAAGGAAGTTCAAACAAAATTTTTAAAGGCGATGAAAAAGCATCGTGCTGTAATAAAGCGGAGCAAGTGATTTAACTTGGCCTTAGCATTGGGGCATGCGAATACCGAAGCGTCCCTATCTCAAAAGCACTATATCGTTGGTAGCAACGGAGGGATATGGCTTATGGAATAATGATCCTCGCATACGATACCGCTTGCTTCTCTGATACACACTAATCACTGTTCCTTTAAGCGGTATCCCATCCCAGCCTTTATGAGGATATATTTAGGAAGCACCAGATCATCTCCAAGATTCTGGCGAGAATTTGGCCGAGGTGGTAAACTTTATGGGCAGCGACGAGAAAGAATTAGTAATGGAATTCAGCAGATGATCCCCAGTATATGTGAAAAGATGAAGAGCCTGATCAATCACGGCATTACACGAGAGTGTGAAGTCGTGTATTTGCTGACGTGCATCAGAAAGATTCTGGAACAAGAAGAAGGCAACGAACAGTGGGATGCACTGAAGTTTTATTGTGATTGGGCGCTCCATGCAAAACTTACGGGCCGCACTGCGCAAAGCATCCTATCTTCCTTCAATGAAGGACATTCCGCACTGATTAGTCAAGAAGACAACCTGCCTTCAGCAATTCAAGACATTTCTAAATTTACTGGCCTTGTTTCAGAAATTCAAAACTTTCTTAAATCTCGCGATACTAATCTCCAACAATATTCGAACAGTGATTGGTCTAAATTTATTTTCTTATATGCCTCTATTGTTGAGGATTGCCCTTTAGTTATTAACCCCCAACTGTCTCCGACATCCGGAATAAAAAAAGTTATCGCACGCATGGAACTTTCCAAAAAACGGCCGTCTGGACAGCAATATTATAAAATATCATGGATAATCACAGATGCTTCAGAGAAGGAGGGAGAGCTATACATAATCAATTCTTTTGACGCCTAAAACTTGCCGAATACCCACAACTTTTATTTATCAAAACATGTATGATTAATCGCTTGGATACCAGCCTGAACCTTGTTGCACAAGTTCATTTGTCCAAGCCAATAAAAGGCAAAGCCCAAAATTTTCTACACCCCATTTTCTCCGGTGATTCCCGCTGTATGCATTGTGCATTTGCTCCATGCGATCATGATAATAATCCACGAAACTTGAATAAGGTCCATCCCCTTGGAAAAAACCAATGGTGCCATGACCGTTCGTCAGTTCATCTAGAAAAGGTATTATTCGCTTATCCCGTATGACCGCGTAAACATCATCAATTGTGACGTGCTTGAATTTTCCAGAGTCGATTAAGCTATTTAATTCGAATATTAGTGTAGTGAGTGCGGTTAATTTGATCTTGGGTAAGTCGGTTATCGACTCAATCTTTTTTAGCATCGCAGCCGATATTGAGATGTAAGAAAGCGCGTCCTCTTTAGAGAGCTCTCGATCCCTTGTATGGGCAACATCATTACGCAGGGCCTGCAACTCTCTTAGTGCTTTTGCCGTTGAAGGCGTAAGGGCCCCAATATGTTCCAAATACAGAACAGGTCTTTGTAAGATATTTCTAAACGTGGTCTTGGTTGGCGCTAGCTCTTGAACTTTCTTACGTGCAGCACTTTCAATATCAATCCAAGCCTCCATTACAGCAGCTGATGGAGACGCCTCGAGCAACTTAACAAATCTCACATCTCCTTCGGGAAGATTTTCAAGATCAAATCCGACTTCCTCTGGAATTTTCTTTAATCTGTTGTGAAAAGAAACTTCAAAATCTTTATACTTTATCTTCTCAATAAAGGAGAAAAGCTCTTGCAGAGAGCCACGAAACACAAAAATAACGAACAAAACAACAGATGGCCAAACAAGAACATCCAACAGCTGAATCAAATGCTCCATTGATGGTAGGAGTAGAATAATATCATGGAGCCCAGTCTCTATTGTATTCATTGGTTTTCCTAACTAGCCAGATGACAGATGGGCTTGTCTTTGTTGCCTTTGTGCGCCAAAGCCAAGACTACATCATTTTTCCTTATTTGCTCAATCAGAAGCCCTCGGCAATTCTTATCCGCTGACGGAGATTACGCAGAATTACGCTTCCTCTTGCTTCCACAGTGCTTCCAGAAGGCAAAAAAGCGCCTCGGCCACGCTTGCGCGCAGCTTATAACGTTTTGATATTTTTAGGAAAATTTGATAGCACGTGACCTTCCCCCCGTTTATAGACCGGTCATGGGTAGAGCCCTTGGTTAAATAACGTGGATTGTTCGGCGACACAAGCGGCAGGCTGCGCGCCCGCAAGAGGCTGGCGCAGACTGACGCGATAGGCCG
>JBAZNY010000033.1:0-6115 GCA_041649025.1 Bdellovibrionales bacterium
CAGGCTCCGGCGGGGATCCCATTTTCTTTTTTCGTCATTCCACAAAACCCACGCCTCTAACTTGAACCGTCATTCCGCACGAAGCACAAGGCCGCTGGCCTTGTGCGAAGATGCGGAATCCGATTTGTTTTCTTGCTTCCTTCGTCATCCCCGCCCCGTTTTTCAACGGGGCAGGCTCCGGCGGGGATCCCATTTTCTTTTTTCGTCATTCCACAAAACCCACGCCTCTAACTTGAACCGTCATTCCGCACGAAGCACAAGGCCGCTGGCCTTGTGCGAAGATGCGGAATCCGATTTGGTTTCTTTCTTCCTTCGTCATCCCCGCCCCGTTTTTCAACGGGGAAGGCTCCGGCGGGGATCCCATTTTCTTTTTTCGTCATTCCACAAAACCCACGCCTCTAACTTGAACCGTCATTCCGCACGAAGCACAAGGCCGCTGGCCTTGTGCGAAGATGCGGAATCCGATTTGGTTTCTTTCTTCCTTCGTCATTCCGGCCAAGCCGCGAGACAGAATCCGATTTGTTTATTTGAAACAACAAACCCTAATCTAATTTTAAACAATACAGCTTAAGAACGCCCCGTATGACCCTCGCCGAGATTGTCTCCCCCATCCCCCTCTGGGCCGTTTTCGGCCTTCTGGCGGCGAGCCTTTCCGCCACCATGATGCTGTTGTGCGAGAAGTTCAAAACGCCCCCCTTCGCGATGGCGTTTTGGAACAAGGTCGGCTGCGCGATTGTCATGACGCCGCTCGTTTTAATGACGGGCTTGCCGACCAATCCTGTTTTTTACGCGCTTCTCGCCATGCAGGCTTTATTGTGGGTCGTCAGCGACGTCGTTTTCTGGCGCGGCATCAACGTCGTCGGCGCAGGCGTCGTTTCGCGCATCTTGCCGATGGCGCCGCTGCTGAGTTTCTTTCTTTGGTTCGCCATCGACCCAAGCCTTATCGCCAAGTACACCGCAACGCCTTGGCTCAGCGCGGGAATCATCGTTGTTTTCTGTTTATCCGCTTTTTTCGCGTGGAACCTCAGGGATTGCGTCGTCACGCGCAAAGGGCTCCGCGCCATCTGGTTTGTGCTGTGCGCCGCCATCGTCGGCTCTCTAGCCGCGAAATTCATCACGCAGCAGACGGACATGAGCAACGGCGTTTTCGGCTATGTGTTCTGCGAAGCGCTGATGATGGTTTCAATGTGGCTCGTCTACTACGCCGTTAAAAGACCCCTGCCCGCGAAGGTGATGTTCGGGCTTCCCGCGATCAAATCGGGGCTGACGGTGGGTCTCGTTTCGGCCTTCACCGTTTCATCGGTTCTCTACGCGTATTACCACATCGATAACCCCGCCTACATCCCGACGCTGCGTTATCTGGATTCCGTGATTATCTTTTTCTTCTACCGCATCGTCGGCCGCCCCAATCAGGGACGCCTGTGGGCGAGTTTCGGCATCGTCGCCTGCGCGGCGGCGCTCGTCGTCCTCAAGGCGCAGGGATAACAACAATTACCGTCATGCCCGCGAAGGCGGGCATCCCATTTGTTTTTCTTTAACAAAAAGAAAATGAGACTCCCGCCTTCGCGGGAGTGACGGCAGGAAACACACCACGAGCCAGCCGAACCAGAACCGCCTGTGGGCGAGTTTCGGCATCGTCGCCTGCGCGGCAGCGCTCGTCGTCCTCAAGGCGCAGGGATAACAACAATTACCGTCATGCCCGCGAAGGCGGGCATCCCATTTTCTTTTTCTAAGCTTGTCTCAAGTGCGCCTACATCTTCACCCAACCGCTTCACACACCCCCGTAACCCACTCTACATAAACACGGACTTATCCACAGGGTCTCCCAACCCCTTGTGTTGCGCCGCACACGCCCCACCACGGCTCGTTCCGCCCGCGGTATCACTTGATTGATTTTCCACAGGTTTTTATGGAATTCGACTCACTTATCCCTTGACCTCCCAATATTTCCCATGATATCCCATTCAGACCCAGAGGGAGACTGGGTTCGCCCACGTCATACCACGCCTAAGGATGCTCTTCGCATCCGCAGAACCGTTTTGTATTTGTCGAGGAAGTAATGGCAGTTTTCCTGTCAAGTTTCGTGAACAAGATCGACAAGAAGGGTCGCGTCTCTGTTCCTGCCCCATTCCGCGCCGCGCTTGGCGCCGACACTTCCGGAATCGTCGTCTTTCGTTCCCTTCAATACGAAGCGCTTGAAGGCTGCTCGATCGCGCACCTCGAACTCTTAAGCCAAAGCCTCGAAAAGCAAGACCTTCCCCCCGATGTTTATGAGCTGATCGAAACGACGATTTTCGGCGGTTCGGTTCAACTGCCCTTCGACAGCGAAGGCCGCATTACGCTGCCGCAAATCCTGATGGCGGGCGTCGGCATCACCGAAGAAGTCGCCTTTGTCGGACGCCGCAAAACGTTCCAGATTTGGGATCCAAAAAAACTAGCCGCGCACGAAACCGCCGCGCGCACCAAAGCGCGCGCAAAAGATATCTCGCTCAGCAAAATCATCGCCGCCGTCACGCAATCCGAAAACGGGAAGAACTGATGGCAGAAAACCCCTCCCATATCCCCGTCATGCTGCGCGAAGTTGTCGACGCGCTGGCGCCGCGTGAGGGAGGAATTTATGTGGATGGGACTTTCGGGCGCGGCGGCTATGCGCGCGCTTTGCTGGATGCCGCAAACACGCAAGTCGTCGCGATAGACCGCGACCCCGATGCCATCGACGCGGGCCAGAAAATGGTCGCCGCGTACAAGCCCCGCCTGACGCTTTTGCAGGGTCCCTTCGGCGCGATGGATATCCTCTTGGCGGGTCAGCACATCACGCGCGTGGACGGCATCGCGCTCGATCTCGGCGTCTCTTCTCCCCAATTCGATAACCCCGAGCGCGGCTTCTCCTTCAGCAACGACGGCCCCTTGGATATGCGCATGAGCAAGTCGGGCCCCAGCGCCGCCGACGTCGTCAATACCATGGACGAAAGCGAGCTTGCCGATGTTTTGTATATGCTGGGCGATGAGCGTTTTTCGCGCCGCGTCGCGCGCAAGGTCGCCGAAGAGCGCGCCAAGCATCGCATCATGCGCACGGCAGAGTTGGCGGAAATCATCCGCAGCGCAGTGCCGCGCAGCAAGGACGGCCTTGATCCCGCGACGCGCAGTTTTCAGGCTTTGCGTATTTACGTGAACGACGAAGTCGGCGAACTCAATCGCGCGCTGGACGCCGCAAAGACCTTGCTTAATCCGAAAGGACGTCTGGCGGTTGTTTCCTTCCATTCGCTGGAAGACCGCGTGGTGAAGGAGTTCATGCGTAAAAACAGCGGCGGCGGCGCGGCGCCCTCGCGCCACCTGCCCGCCAATGACTCCGAAAAGCAAAAGCCTCTCTTCACCATTCTGACCAAGAAGCCGGAAACGCCCAAAGACGACGAAATGGCTGCCAACCCCCGCGCCCGCTCGGCCAAACTCCGCGTCGCCGAACGCACCGAGGCGCCGGCAGAGGAGGAGCAAGCATAATGACTCGCTCATACTCCTCCATATTTTTCTGGGTAGGCATGATTATCATGTCGAGCCTCATGCTGTATCAGACGAGCGACAAAGTTCACGCCCTCGACAAGCAACTCCGGTCTCTCAACACGCAGATCGAGAGCGAACAGAAAAGCCTGCATGTCCTGAAAGCCGAATGGGTTTATCTGTCCAACCCCGCCCGCATCGAAACGAGAGCCAAGCGTCATCTGGGCATGAAGCAAACGGAACCGCGCCGCATCGCAGCGCTCAGGGACATAAACGATCTTGTGCCGATGCAGGAAGGCTTGACGCTCCCCGTCCGTGTTGCTGAAGTGGCGCAGAAAAGTCCGCCGGCTCCCGTCACCGCGGAACCGAAGCCGAAGGCAGCCAAGATTGCGTCGAATAAGCCCCGCACCAAGCAAGAGCGCATTTTGGCTTCGCTCAACGAGGGGCGCATCAACGATCACATCACCATTCAACGCGCGGCAGGCGTCAAAGCGCCGACGGATAACATCAGCGCGGTCATCGGAAGGTTGGGCTTGCGTCCATGAGTAAATGGAGGTTTTCCGGTTTTTCGCCAACGTCCGAACCGATCCTGCCGGGCCTGCTCCCCCAATTTAAAAAGCACCGTCTGGCGACGCCCCACGAACAAGCCTTGGGTGTGGCAAAATCGCGGCTCGGCATTGTCTTTCTCATCTTTTCGATTGCGTGGATAACCATCGGGGGACGCCTCGCCTATTTAAGCATGAGCGGCGATCCGGAGACTCCCGTCGTGCGCGCCCAGCCCGGCGAAAGTCCCATCAGCCGCGCCGATATTACGGATCGCCAAGGAACGGTTCTGGCGACGTCGTTGCCGACGGTATCCCTGTGCGCCGATTCCAAATCGATCATCGACCCCGAAAAAGCCGCCAAACAGCTATTGGCGGTTCTTCCCGATCTTAACCCCAAAAAACTGGACGATGATTTGCAAAGCGGCAAGCAGTGCGCCGTCATTCGCCGCCATTTGACTCCGCGCCAATATTACGGAGTCAATAAGCTCGGCATCGCAGGGCTAAATTTTCTCCCCGATGAACGCCGCATTTATCCGGTAGCCAACATGGCGGCCCATGTCGTCGGCTTCAGCGATATCGATAATAACGGGCTTGCGGGCGTCGAAAAATCGATGGACAAGCGCCTGAGCGAAAATCCGGAGTCTCTCGCGCTTGCCGTTGATTTAAGGGTTCAATCCGTTTTGCGCCGCGAATTGTTTACCGCCATGACCGATTACCGCGCCGAAGCCGCGACGGGATTGGTTATGGACATCCAGACCGGAGAAATTCTTGGCATGGTCTCCCTGCCCGATTTCGACCCGGGGCGCGCGGGCGCAGCCTCCGACGATCAGATCTTCAACCGCAATACGCTCGGCGTCTATGAGATGGGCTCGACCTTCAAGATTTTTAACACGGCGCTGGCGCTGGATATCGGCGCGGTTCGCCTGAACGATACGTTCGATACGGTGACTCCGTTGGAAATCGGCCGCCATACCATCCGGGACTTTGAAAAGGAAAAGCGCAACCTGAACGTCGCGGAGATTTTCACCCATTCTTCCAACATCGGCTCCGCCCGCATGGCGCAGCGTTTAGGCGGCGTCAAACAACGCTCTTTCTTTGAACGCCTCGGATTGACTGAAAGAATTTCACTCGAATTGCCGGAAATCGGAACGCCTTTGCTGCCCTCGGCTAAGGACTGGAATGAATCGACAACCCTCACGGCAGCCTTCGGCCACGGCATCGCAGTCAACGCCGTCCAACTGGCCAGCGCCGTCGCGACAGTCATCAACGACGGGCATCCCGTGCACCCCACAGTGCTTAAGCGCGACGACACGTTCGAACCGGATGCCGACACGGTCATCTCTCCCCGCACGTCGGCGCGCATTCGCGGCCTCATGCGTCTGGTCGTGACGCGCGGCACGGCCAAAAAGGCCGATGTCGAAGGCTATATGGTCGGAGGCAAAACGGGAACGGCGGATAAATTGAACGCCAAGCATCAGTACATGGTGAATGAAAGGCGCTCGTCCTTTATCGGCGTGTTTCCCATCAACGCGCCACGGTATCTGGTTTTCGCTTTGCTCGATAATCCCAAAGGAACGGCCAAAACCAGAGGCTATGCAACGGCGGGTTGGGTCGTCGCGCCGACAGTCAGCAACGTCATCACGCAGATAGGCCCCTTGCTTGGCATTGCGCCCGTTCCGAAAGACCTGATTGAGGCGACGGAACGTCAGGTTCTGAAACCCTTGGGCTCGGAATTGGTGGATGGAATTCCGGTGGATGATATCGACTACGCCGCCGCCGAATCCGACAGCATAGAAACCAAACCCGCCGCTAAAGAAAGCAGTGCAGAAGACGACGAAAAAGACGACGAATATTAATCTGGTTGGAACAAACCTATTAATCTGGTTAGGACAAACCAAAGTTAAATTGAATCCCCGTCATTCCGTAAATTGTCTCCCGTCATTCCGCAAATTGTCTCCCGTCATTCCGCAAAGGCCATTCCCTTTCTCGTCATTCCCGCGAAAGCGGGAATCCAGCGCCGCGCGTCCGCGCGGCATATAAATTTCCCTCTCCGCCGCTGGGGGCGCGAAACAGCT
>JBAZNY010000034.1:0-2544 GCA_041649025.1 Bdellovibrionales bacterium
CCATATACTTAATGCCACTCCAAGAAAATGCCTTGGCTTTAAAACCCCAAACGAGGTATTTTCCCGTCAGTTCCATCTGTTGCACTTGGAATGTGAATCTACCTCCCCGCCTTCGCGGGGATGACGAGATAAGTTGGGGCAGGAGTAATTCGCTTCACGTTTGGGATTACCCTAACCGATAACCCCTCCCCTTAATCCCCTCCCTCAAGGGGAGGGGAAAAAGAATTAGCAATATCCCTGCGCTTTGAACCATGCGATGGCGTCGGCGAGGGCGTCGCGGGCGGGGCGGCAGGCGTAGCCGAGTTCACGTTCGGCTTTCGCGGCCGAGAAAAACATTTTCTTTTTCGACATGCGCAAGCCGTCGAGGGTGAGCAGGGGTTCGCGCCCCGTGATGCGCGCCGCGATTTCCATGCCGAGCGCGACGGAATAAAGCGGGGCGCGCGGAAGCTTGATCTTGGGAGCAGGACGCCCGACGATTTCGGCGATGATCGCCAGAATCTCGCTGAGCGCCAGATTGGTTCCGCCCAATATGTACCGCTCTCCTATCTTGCCGCGCTCCAGCGCCAGCCAATGCCCCATCGCCACGTCATCGACATGCACGACGTTCAGCCCCGTATCGACAAAGGCCGGAATTTTTCCTTTGGCGGCATCGACGATGATGCGTCCCGTTGGCGTCGGCTTGATGTCGCGCGGGCCGATGGGCGTCGACGGGTTGACGATGACGGCCGGCAGTTTGTGCTTGCTGATAAGGCGCATCACTTCTTCTTCGGCGAGGTATTTCGATTGCTTGTAGGTGCCGATCATATTTGAAAAAGAAACGGGGGAGCCTTCGTTCGCGGATGTCCCGTCTTTGTGTACGCCAAGCGTCGCCACCGAACTCGTGTAAACGATGCGCTCGATGCCGGCGTCGAGCGCGGCCAGCATGAGCGCCCGTGTTCCGTCCACATTGATGCGGTTCATGGCCGCCGCGTCCGGCACCCAGATTCGATAATCCGCCGCGACATGGAGAAGATTGCGGCAGCCTTTAAGCGATTTTTTGTAGGTTTCGGGTTTTGTCAGGTCGCCTTCGACAATTTCAACGTCGAGGCCTTCGAGATTCCGGCGGTCGTTGTTGGGGCGCGACAGGACGCGCAACGAGTGTCCTTTAGAGATGAGCAGGCGGGCGACGGAGGCTCCGACGAAGCCGGTTGCTCCGGTAAGAAATGTTTTTTCAGTCATAAAGATGACCCCTCACCAGCAAAAACTAGGGACTTACTACGTAAGTCCAAGTTTTTGCAACCTCTCCCGCAAGGGGAGAGGAAAAGAAGTGTACGTGCAGCGGCTTTGATTTCATCCATTCAAGAATCTCGCCAGAGCGGGTTTTGCGGGAGACCAAATAACCTTGTGCGCAAATATCTTACTGGATTAACACCTTGTTAAAGGCTTTTACACTTCTTTTTAAGGATAAAGCGGTAATGAGGGGGAGAAGAAAGGAAAGCCTTATGCCAGCTCAAAAAGCTACAACACTTCTTGATCGCACGTTTGACGAGGGTCTTGCTTTGACCCAAGAGGTGCGCAACTACATTGCGTATCATGAACAATCCGATCGCCGCGAATTCGAACTCTCGCGCTGTTTGCATGTCGGGTATCATCATACCCGCGTTTCGGCGCGTCTTATCCAAGTTATGACGTGGCTGCTGGCGATGAAGGCTTTGCTTTCGGGCGAGATTTCTCCCGAACAATTCTCTTCGCCGCAATATGCGTTGACCGATGCCGAAGAATGTTCCAGCGACAAGGGCGAGGACGATGCCGATATGCCCGCCGGTTTGCGCGATCTTTTGACGCGCAGCCATGCCTTGTATTCGCGCATTTTACGCCTCGATGCGATGGTGAAGGCGAAACTCGCGGCTGGCGAAGTGCCTAATTTCGCTATGATGACGGGGCCGGCGATTATTCCACTCGAGTAGTAAGGCGACCCCTCACCTGCAAAATCTAAGGGCTTGCTTATCGCAAGCCCAAGATTTTGCTTCCGCGCTATCACTACTAATGCTCTTATGACGACTGCCGTTTCGCGCCCGCAAGGGGAGAGGGAAATAAAAAAAACACAGCCTATCAAAAGGAAGCGTGTTGAATTTCGCGTCAGGCCGCCCCACCTTCGCCCTTACGGTTATTGATGACTCAAAAAACAAATCGGATTTCGCATAAATTTTCTTTCGCGCGATGCGCGAAAGAAAATTTTGCGGAATGACGGGATATTTAGAGCGTTTTCCGTTCAGTTGGAATCGGTCTCTGACTACTGAAAATGGAAATAAACAAGAAAACAAATGGGATGCCCGCCTTCGCGGGCATGACGGTGGTTCTATCTGAGCGAGAAAGGCTCTAAAAAGTGCATTTTCGCCCTTTGAGTCATGCGTCGCGTGGACGCGCTCCGCTGGATACCCTGAGTTCACAAACGAAGTGCAACACCCTGTTAAGGTGTTGCGGTCATGGGAAAAAGATACAAACAGTTCTCGCTGGAAGAACGTTGCGAACTTGCCCGTCTGCGCGCAGACGGGCGGTCGATCC